>JAVBLO010000039.1:0-37413 GCA_031553415.1 Bacteroidales bacterium
CGATAGTCGCTCGTTTTTTTGAAAGGGAAAGCCCCTTTATTTATACCGTGAATTTACGCTTTTTTTTGCTAACCCCAAAATGTCAAAGAACTTTTTTTATTGGATGATTGTCGAATGTTTCCTTAACTAAACGACATTGAATTAAAATTATAAATAACTGTATTTCATTACATACATATTTTGGCTATTTTTCAGACATCTACAAAAGTGACGAAATTGCATTATTTTACTCTGCTCGGAGGTACTAAAGATCTTTCAGCAAAACATCATTGCTGACTTTCATCATTTCTTCCCTTATTTTTGAGATAGCATCCCATTCCGATCTGAATTCAATATCTTTATCTATCTTAAATTTTTCAGAACCTTTGGTATCTATTTTCTGAAATAAATATCCAACACTAATTTTATTGATATCTAATGCAGGTTGGTAATAAATCTCCCTGTCATCATTTTCTTTCACTTCATTGATAATATCCAAGCCCTGTAAATCAAAAATAACCTGATGTGTCAAACGGATAGGTATCTTGAAATTAAGTGAAATTTCATCTGCGGTATAAGGAGGATGGCCTTTTTCAAAACGTTTCACAATCAATGTAGCCACCGTAAGCATCACAAAATCATAATACCTCCTGGTAATATTCTTACTGTCAGCCTCAAAACTATAAGTACGGATATTTTGGGAGGCATAAGAAAACTCAGCCCCAATCAGACATATCAACCACGATAATTGCAACCAAAGTAATAACAAAGGTAAAAAAGCAAAACTTCCGTAGATTGCATTGTATTTCGACACCCAAACCTGCCCGCTGATATATAAATATTGGAAAAGAAGGAATGCCGAACCGGCAAAAATCCCGGCATAAAGCGCATGCTTAAACTGCACCTTGGTATTGGGCATAAACATATATAAAAATGTAAATGCCAGAATGGATACAAAAAACGGTGTCAATTTCAGAAAAAAGCCATATACTGGAGTCAATACATCAAACTTATCTATTGAATCAAGCATTGTGGAAACGAAAATAGACAACCCGCTGGAAAAAACGAGAAACACGGGTAATAATAAAAGAACAGAAAAATAATCTGTAAACTTACGATAATAAGGCCGGCCTTTTTTTACCTGCCAAATCATATTGAAATTGTCTTCAATTCCTGAAATCAAATTCAATACGGTATAAAGTAGTAAAATAAGTCCTAAACCTACAAATAGCCCTTCTTTGGCTTGTGCCAAATATGAATTAACAAAATCAAATGCTTTGGATAACACTTCTTTTTGTCCGGGAAAATTATCAAACAACTGGCTCTCAATAATATTGTGGAATCCAAATCCCCGGGCGATAGAAAGCAATACGGCCAACAAGGGGACCAAAGAAAGTAATGTACTATAAGTTAGTGCAGAAGCTCTATTGGAAAGATCATCGTCTGAAAAACGGCGAACAACAAGCGATACAATTTTCATAAAATTGTATCCTTTTTTCTGTTTTCCAGACACTTCCGAATCTGTTATCCTCCAAACATCTTCGGTAATAAATTTGATAAAAGTTTTAACTTTTTCCGGAATTTCGCTGAATTTAAACATAGTTATCAAAGTTAAGAGTTAAAAGTTAAAAGTTAAAAGTTGTTTTTCATAATAAATAACTCTTAACTCTTAATTCTTAACTAAAAAAGTAGTCAACCTGTAAGCCGGATTCTGTATTTGCCAAAGCAAATGCCTGCCATTTATCTATGTTTGCTGTCTCCAGCAAACTTTAGCAGTCTACCCCCCGGCATCGGACGGGCCGTCCTACATGCGCCGGTATACATGACCTTGCAACCCGAAAGGAGCACAGCATCTTGCATTGCTGCAAAACCCGGTAGGCTCTTACCCCACCTTCTCACCCTTACCGCACATAAAATGCGGCGGTTATTTTCTTCTGCTTACCTCTGCCCTCGCGAACAGCTACCTGTTAGGTAGTTCGGCACCCTGTGTTGTCCGGACTTTCCTCTCTTTTTTCAAACAGCGACAGACCGGTCGACTACGGGGCAAAGATAGTTAAGAATTAAGAATTAAGAATTAAGAATGAGGAATTATTTCTTCAGGAACTTATGAATTGATGTTCCTTCTGCTGTTTTTAACTTTATTAAATAGGCTCCTGGATTCCAGTCTGATAGATGGATTTCAGATTCGGTTCCTGAGTATTTTATTTTTCCGGCAATATCAAAAACATTTATATTCATGATTTGTAATTCACTTTCTATATTCAACACGTCAGCCGCAGGATTAGGGTAAATTTTAATCTTTGCTGTTTTTAGTAAATCGATTCCACTTGAAGCCAAAACGGTTATGAATGGTGTTTCAACAGTTACAGTACTCCATTCCAATTTATTATTTCGCATTATAACCTTATAAATTCCAGGTTTATGAAATACAACTACACCGTCAATCACCTCAAAAGAACCAGGAAATTCGGAGACATCGCCTTCCCTTTTAACCTCAAAAAAAGTTGGTTCTCCATCTACATATTGTTCCGAGCTGAAATCAAGTTTGTCCCCAACTGATAACCTTGTTGGGCAATCAACTGTTTGTCCATACAATTCACAAGCGCCAGAAACCATAACATTTGTCCTAGGATAATACGGGAAAATATTTTTCCATAATATCAGGGCACAATGATACAAGTCATTAAAAAGCAGATTATTATTCTCACAATAAAAAGAAAGCAGTTCTTTTGCATTTTCATTTAATTCCAAATGGCTGATTTTATTATCACTACAAGCAAACGCCTGAAGCTTAGAAAGATTTCTCACATCCAAACTTTCAAGTTCATTCTCAGAGCAATCCAATACTTTCAAGTTTGTCAGGTTGCTCACATTCAATTCTTTTAATTGATTATTATAACAATCCAAATACATCAAATTGAACAAATTGCCAACATTCAGAGTTGACAATTGATTATTCGAACAATATAAAAATTTCAATTCCGACAAACCTTCTACATCTAAAACTGAAATTTTATTGTTATTACAATTTAAACTTTCTAATTTTTGCAAAGGGGATACATTTAGCTTTTCAAGTTCATTCGAAGCACAATTCAACGTTTTGAGATTAACCAATCCTTCCACCTTTAAGTTAGATAGTCTGTTAACATTACAGACTAATTTTTCCAATTGTGTCAAATTGTCAATTTTCAATTCAGCTATCCTGTTTTGCTGACAATCAAGATTTTTCAAAATAGATAAATGTTCAATATCAAGTGACTGCAAAACGTTTTGTTCGCAATTCAGTATTTCTATGTTATCACATCCGGTTATATTCAAATCTGTAATTTTACAGTACATGCAATAAACGGATTTCAACTTTTTCAAGCCGGATAAATTTAATCCGGTTATTCCACTATTAGAACTACATCCGAATTCTTCCAATTCAGTCAAGGCAGTGAGGTTCACATTACCTGAAAGTTTCCCTCCCCAACTATAGCTCTGGGCAACAACAATTCCACCAACCTGTAATTTAATTACTCTTTTAGGCTCACTATCGCTCCATGTTACTTTACTCAAGTTTCCAGGACTCTCAAAATCCCAGCCTAGCATGTTAGTTGGATCATTATTTGCTTTAAAAGCTTTTAAACAGTTTATATCTCCTTCATGATAAGTTTGCCCTGCAACATTGAGTGTTAGCCCAATACAAGATACAAATACAAGCAAAAAAACAGAACAGATTTGTTTATTCAATTTCATAATAATTCTATATTTTCAGACTTCTATTATTCCTAAAACGGTTAAATTAAGTATAAATTATAAAACAATCAAATATTCCCATTATTTAATGAAAATTTGAGCACTTATAAATAAAACATCCATAACGGAGACTTCTGTGTCTGTCTGCATTACAAATGTCTACCCTGTTTGGGAAAAATCTATATATTAAAAAGGTATTTTATTTTCAATTTTGCATCATAATTTTTTAATAATTTAATCTTATTCGAAAAATGATGAAAAACAATTATCTGAGATTTCTTCTCTTCGCACTTTGTGCTTTTTGCTGGCAGTTGGGTTCTGCCACTGAATATTATGTCGCAACAACCGGAAATGACAATAATCCCGGGACAGCCGAATCTCCTTTTGCAACTCCTAACAAGGCAGTTGAAGTTGTTAAACCTGGTGATAAAATCATTATCAAGGGCGGCCGTTATATGTTGCCTGCTACAATCAAGTTAAAAGCTCAACACTCCGGAACTGCCAACGCACGTATTTATATGTGGGGAGCTCCAGGAGAGCAAGTTATCCTTGATGGAAAAAACATCCCTGCTAATAGCGTACAGGAATTCAAAATGTCGCGCTGTATTTATTTAAATCATGAAGCTAACTATTGGCATTTTAAGAATCTGGAAATGTGTAATGCCAATGACAATGGCATGAAACTAGAAGGAAGCTACAATATCGTTGAAAACTGCAAATTCTATGATAACAACGATACCGGTCTCCAAATAGGTATGTATAAAGACTTTACTTATGAAGATACCAAAACTTTACCGGCAGGTAGCCCTCAATTCAATCCGGGATACCAATTCTGTAAATATAATATCATTATCAATTGTGATTCCTATTACAATTACGATTCAAGAGCTTATGGCGGTGGAAAAGATGACGGAGGTGATGCCGACGGTTTCGCCTGTAAATTATTTCCCGGACCAGGCACTGAATTCCACGGATGCCGTGCATGGCAAAATTCTGATGATAACTGGGATTTATACATGGTTTATCATCCTATTATCATTGACAATTGCTGGAGTTGGAAAGCCGGTTATGACAAAAACAGTACCGGAATCGGAAATGGAAACGGATTCAAACTTGGAGGTGGAGGTACTTCCGGAGGAGCTGCTTTCGCACAATCCATAGGTGCTCACGTTGTGAAAAATTGTATCGCATTTGATTGTTTACATAAAGGTTTTGACCAGAATAATGCTTACGAAGGAATGTACTTGTTTAATAATGTTTCATTCCATAATGAATATAACTATCGTTTCCCAACTGTTTTTATGTACGGGCAAATGCACATGAGAAACAATATCGGATTTAAAGCAAAAACAGAAAATCATGAATTTCTATCTGCAGATAAACCAGGCTCTTACAATCCGGATACAGATTACAACTCTTGGACAACCATCGACAAATCCAGTCCCTATAAAGAAAGTACTAAAGTGGGAAAAACAGCTAATTTGACACAAGAATATTCTTCTCAATTTAAAAGCTTAAGTTCTACAGATTTTATGGCTACCCGTCAAACTGACGGAAGTTTACCTGATAATAATTTCGGAAAATTAACAGATAACAGTATTTTCATTGACAAAGGTCAGAAAATTGAAAATTACGAACCTAAAACAGGATTAACTGCAAACGAAATGCCTGCAGGTTACCAACAAATTGGCAATATTACGATTCCTTACAACGGAACTGCTCCTGATTTTGGTGCATTTGAATCCGGAGATCCTACAATTGCAACTTTAGTGCTTATGTCAGGAACACCTACTCAAAACGTATACACAGGAACTCCGATTGAAATCGTTTATAAATTCGGTGGAGCTGCTACTGATGCAAATGTAACTGGAGCACCAGCCGGATTCGTTACTAAAAATGGTAAAACAGTTACCATCAGCGGTAATGCAACAACATCATTCACTTACTCTATCACCAATGTAGGAGGAACAAATTTGATTACACTTAATGGTGCAATCTCTGTTTCAAATGTTCAACCAGCCACATTAACTGTAACTTCAGGAAAAGCTTCCCAGGAAGTAAACATAGGTTCAGCCATTCAAACAACAGTATATACCTGGGGAGGAGGCGCAACAGATATTACCTGGACTGCTCTTCCTGCCGGATTAGAATATGACAAAAATATCAGTGCAAAAACATTGACTATCTCTGGAATTCCTACTGCAGATGGTACTTATTCCGTAACAACTGCAGGAGGAATGGAAGGTTCTACTCAAACAATCAGCGCTACAATCACCCGTGTAATTCCTGTAAAAGTATTAACCGGGGACTGGTATCACATCCAGGATGCTTTTGATTCTCTACCTGATGATTTGGAAGAAAGAGTTGCTGTAGCAAACGGTAGCGGCGAAACAATATGGAATCCGACAAGAACAGAAGACGGCAACCCTTTCTCTACCGGTTCTGTAGACCTGGGAAAAAGTGGTGGATATATCATGTTCACACTTCCAAGCCTGGTTGAACTCAAAATTAATATGTTCACAACAGGAGATCGTACCTTGCAAATTAAGTATGGTTCTCCAAGCCAACCGGAAAGTACCTGGAAAACAACTTCAATAGCAAGTTTCAAGAAAGGATCATTTCCTCAATGGGATGTAATGTCAAAAGGAGGCATCAGTGAAACTAAAGAACCTATTGCTGTTAAAATCATCAATACAGCAAGCGGTGGTGGTCTGCGAATCAATGATTTCTATATCAAAGTCTTTGATGATGGTTCTGTTGTTGTTCCTGGCAATAAAAAACCGGAAGTACAATTAACAAAACCGGAAGCTGGAAATATATTTGAAGCGCCTGCTAACATCAAATTATCGGCTATGGCAACAGACGAAGACGGCTCTGTTTCCAAAGTGGAATTCTACAATGGAGCAATATTGATTACTACTGTAACAGAACCCACCAATGGAGAATATTCTTTCTTGTGGGAAAATGTAGCCAAAGGTACTTATTCCGTCACAGCTAAAGTTTTCGATAACGAAGGGGTATCTAAAACTTCTTCAGCAGTTGTTATCTCTGTTACAAGCAATGAACTTGATACGGATCGTTTATATACACTTCCTTACATTTTAGACTTCAATCCAGGCAATAGCACATTCACACAATTGTCTGAGTTACCGTCTTTCATGATACCTAATGGAAGTAATACTATTTATAATCCTAATTACGCAAATTACTCGAAAGAAGGAACTCCTCTTGCCAATGGAAGTCAGGCAATCCGTATTGAACAAAACGAATCGATGACATTCAGATTAGGTAGTTGCAAAACATTTACATTCAAATGGTGTTCTTCCGGAAAGAGATATCCTATTCTGAAAGATCAAGATGGCAAAGAATATTTAAAATACTCTTCGCAAAAAACAGCAGCAACCACTTATACAGAAACAGCGACTATCAATGCTACCGCTGATGTTGATTTAACATTATCTTTCAATGGAAGCGGTGGTGTCACTATCATGTATTTGGAAATTAGTGGAAACAGCACTTCTATTAAAAATGTAAATGCAGATAAAGGCGATGTTGTTGATATCAAATATTACACAATCACAGGCGCACAAGTATCTAATCCTCAACAAGGAATCTTTATCAAAAAAACAATTTACTCAAGTGGAATGGTTGAAACAACTAAAGTAATGAAATAAGGCTTTTAAAGAAAGGCTGTGCCAAAGAAACTGTCACAGCCTTTTCATATTTTTTGTCACATAATTCTTACACAAATAATCATGAAAACCTGCAGTTTAATTTCAATCTTAGTATTATCAGTAACACTCGTCCTTTTTGTTTCTTGTAATTTAAGCAAAAAAGATTTGCAATTAGCGAATCAAGATACGGAGCATGAAACCAAAAAATTTGCAACATACGAAACCGAAACTTACCTGATTGTTTATGGGGAGATACAACACCTGGAATTGAAAGATAAACAAGGAAATATTGTTGCTTCAGAAAATATGCAACAACTCATCAGCACCAAAGAACTTCAGAAAGGGGAAACCTATAAACTACACATTACTGCTAAGGATGGCACAAAAGCGGAACAATCTTTCACAAAAACATTTTAAAATCTAGCAACAAATTTCACAAATAACACTAATTTTAGACGCAAAATTTTTCAGACAGGATTAACTGGATTTACATGTTTTTCTATAAGTGAAATTTATCTTGTTAATCTTGTAAATCCTGTCTAAATAAAATTTCATGTAATTCGTGGCCAAATTTTAAAATGTATTCTATTTATTAAAATTCCGCAGCTTAATATTGGTAAAGATTTTTTTAGTATGCAATGGAAAATCGCCCTGCATAATCCAACCATAATATCCAGGATCTTCTTTCAAGACTTCAGCGACCAAGCGGCCTTTATATTTACCGAAATTGATTAATTCTTCTTTTTTATCATTATAAACGATTCTACCGGCAAAATCAACATTATTTCCGAAACAGGAATATTCAGACAGGAAATTGATATCGTTCTGTAAATCCGGATACTTATCCAATTGCGATTTCAGGATTTCATAAGTAGCTTTGGTATCGGCTTCCGCACTATGGGCATCATCCAAATCCAAATCACAATAAAATTTATATGCAGCAGATAAAGTACGTTGTTCTTTCTTATGAAAAATGGTTTGAACATCTACAAATTTGCGCTTCATCAAATCCAAATCAACTCCGGCTCTCAAAAATTCTTCTGCCAGCAAAGGGATATCGAATCTGTTAGAATTATAACCGGCCAAATCACAACCTTCAATTTGGGAAGCCAATGATTTAGCTATTGTTTTGAATGTAGGACAATCTTTTACATCTTCATCCGTAATGCCATGAATGGCGGTTGCCTGCGGTGGAATCAGCATTTCCGGATTTATTCTCCTTGTTTTGATCTCTTCCCTGCCATCGGGAAAAACTTTCAGGTAGGAAATTTCAACAATACGATCAGAAACAATATTGATTCCAGTCGTTTCCAAGTCAAAAAAAACAAGGGGATTTTTCAGGTTTAATTGCATGTTTGGGAAGTTAAGAGTTAAGAATTAAGAGTTAAGAGTTGAGTTAGTTGTTGCGTGTAAACCAACTCTTAATTCTTAACTCTTAATTCTTAACTTATTAGTCATTCAGCATCATCGGCATCAACAACATCAGTAAATCTTCATTTTCTTCATTTTCTGAAGGAAGGATGATTCCTGCACGGGAAGGATCTGCCAATTCCAGAACAACTTCGGAAGAAGGAAGGTTATTCAGGATATCAATCAGGTAATTTCCTTTGAATCCAATGCTCATATCAGTTCCGTCATAAACACAAGCAACAGTTTCTTCTGCAGACGTAGAGAAATCTATATCTTGCGCTGAAATCAAAATATTGTTGGACGATATTTTCAATTTTATCAAACTGCTTGCCGGATTGGAAAATACAGAAACGCGCTTCAATGCATTGGCAAACAACAAACGGTCGATAGTTACTTTATAAGGATTATCCTGTGGAATCACGCCATTATAATTCGGATAACGGCCTTCGATCAGACGGCAAACCAAATCAAAATGTTCCAATTTAACATAAGCATTGGTATCGTCGAAAGTCAATGTAACTTCGCCGGATTCTTTAGGAAGAATGGCTTTCAGTAAGTTAGCCGGTTTTTTTGGCAAAATAAAAGATGCCCTTTCCGAACCCCTGACTGCCAATGATTTGCAACGGACCAACTTATGTCCGTCTGAAGCAACAAAAGTTATATCATCTGTTGTAATATCAAAATAAACACCGTTCATCACTGGACGTAATTCATCATCTGCTGTAGCAAACAAAGAGCGGTTTACCCCCGAAAACAATATGTCTGCAGGAATATTAAGACTTACAGCATCATCTTTCAACGGTTTGGGTTGAGGATATTCATCTCCGTTTTGTGCGATGAAGTTATATTTACCGTTTTCATAATAAATATTCATTTCCAAAGTACTGTCGTTGATTTCAAAGCTCACAGGTTGCTCCGGAAGTTCTTTCAATGAATCCAGCAAATTCTTGGAAGGAATGGCAAAAACGCCTTCCCCGGTAACATCACTTACACCAACAGTTGTTACCATTCGTGTTTCATTATCTGATGCCGTAATGGTTAATTTATCATCACGAAGTTCAAACAAAAAGCAATCCAAAACCGGAATGGAATTTTTAGATGCAATCACACGGCCAACAGTTTGCAAATGGCTCAAAAGGGAATTACAGGAAACTACGAATTTCATAATTATATTGTTTTTACTATTTTTCTTCGCAAATATAGGAATTTATTTTCAACTCCAAGACCTGCCATATTTTCTTTTTCTCAACAAATAATTCACAATGAATAAAGTTATAAGAATAAATGGAGGAAGAACTATATTGATTAAAACAGAAGCAATAGGACTCTCAGACAAATTTGTTTTATCCAATAAACGTAACTGTAAATGTTTATTCCGGAGCATGGCTATACCAGAACTATCTGTCAGGTAACTGACTGCATTCGACATAAACTCACGGTTACCAAATTGCACATCCGAATACCGGTCATAACCTAACGGCCACGTTCTGGTTCCTGAGTCGTTTTCTGTAATTTCATTCTTAATAACATTTTCAGAAGCAATGACTATCATTTTATTGTACTCCACAGAATCTTTCAACTGTCTGTCTACGGAAATTACATTTTCTGGTACAGGACGATTTTTATATCCTGATCTAAAACCACCTTCAATCAATGCAGCAACAGGTAAATATTGCCTGTTAAAATATTTTTTATCAGGAAGTCTGTTTATTTCATGCAAACTAATCATTTCGGGTACATGCACGATAGTGGAAAGGTCGGAAGATTGTAAAAGTATTTGGTTACGAAGCGGATTTCCAACTTCTTTCCCCACAAAAGAAAGGGTGCTGGCATACATCGTTTTCACTAAAGAAACTCCTTTATTTATAGTCAATCCGGTCGTTGCATTCAATACCGGCGCAAAATACCAGGGAGCAACAGTAAAAGAATCATCCGTATCTTCCTGATTCGTACCCAATGGGATTTCAAGACATTGCACATCTTCCAACAATACAGGATCAATACGGAATCCATAATCAAAAAATAAATCATCCAAATTTACCTCATTTGCCATGCTGGGAGTCGCTCCGGCCTCCGCCAATGCATTTAAACCAACTTTCACACCATCAATAATCCAAATTATTTTTCCTCCATGCATGATATATTGGTCTAATACATATTTTTCCGCTTCGGTGAAAGGTTCCTGCGGACCGGGAACTACGACCAGTTCATAATCATCCAAAATATCCGCTTCAGGATTTTTGGATAAAGTTCCCAAATCTATCTGATAGTTATAACTTAATAAATCAAACAAGTCGGACATCTGATCCGGAATCAGTTCCCCATGTCCCTGCAAAAACACAATCTTGCGGGCCTCTTTGCGAACAACAGTTTCCAATACATTAGCCAAATGATATTCCAACATTTCGACCGAAGCATTGAGATTTTCTTCTCCCGATTTTCCCGGTTCATTAATCAAAAGCGCAACAGGAATTTCATTTTCATCCGATTTGAATAAAAGATATGGAAAAACAATTTGTTGAACCATTTTTCCCTGCCGGTTTCTTTCATTAACAGCAATTCCTTTAATTCCTTTTTCTGCTAATTCTTTTATAAATTCTTTATCACCCGATTGATATGGATTAATTACCTGATAACTGATATTACCTGATGATAAATTGGAAAAATCATCCAGCATATCCAGACAGGCTTTTTGTAATTGGTAAAATCCGGCATTCAAATCTCCGGTTAAGTAACATTCAACCGCAACAGGCACCTTTATTTCTTTCAGAAGCGTTTTTACCGGTTCGGAAAGTGTATAACGTTTATCTGAAGTCAGGTCAAACCTGAATCTTATAAAGAAACTTGCGATAAGCAAAATTACCAAAACCAACACACAGATAATCAATCGTTTAAAATTAAGCTTCAATGTTTGTCTGGCCAAAATTAAAAACAGACAAGTGACTATAAAAAAATACAATATATCGGAAATATCTATTACTCCTTTCTGAACAGATTGATAATGAGATAAAAATCCGGCATTCTTTATTATATAATTGGCCCTTCCTGAGGAAAACAGATTTGAAAACAAATCAAATCCAAAATAGAAGACAACACAAATCAGCAATCCCGTAATAAATGCCACAACCTGATTGGCGGTCAGTGAAGAAGCAAAAATAGAAACCGAAACAAAAGCTGCGACTAAAAATAACAATCCTATATACGACGCAACAGCAGCGCCCGAATCTATATTTCCCTGTGGCAAAGCATTGTATGAAATAAAAACAACATAAATCAATGTCGGCAACAAAACAATAACAATGCTTATAAAAACTGATAAATATTTAGATAGAACAATATCAGACAACCGGACTGGGCGAGTCAACAACAAAGGTAAAGTTCCTTGTTTTTTCTCTTCCGAAAAGGTTTTCATGGATAAGGCAGGAATTAACACCAGCAACAAAACCGGAGCTAAAGTAAAAAATGAAGTCAAAGAGGCATATCCCGATTCGGCAATATTGTAATTTCCGGGAATAAACCACAGCAGGCATCCGCACACAATTAAAAAAATAACTGAAAAAAGGATTCCGGAAACGGAATGAAAAATGCCTCGTAATTCTTTGGATAATAGCGTACGCATGATATTTCAGAAATATTGTACAAATGTATATGAAATTATTGAACGAATAATTTTCTTTGCCATTTTTTCATAACTTTGCCCAGTTATAACCATGCAAAGAAAAAATCGGTGAAAGAAAAAATAATTTTAGTTGTATCGAAACATCGTCAGTTCGGATGGAAATTCAATATCTATTGGGCAGAAGAATTACCAAGCGGAAGTGTGAAAATTTTAGGTATTCCTGATACCAAGGAAGAAGAACTCAAAGGCGCTTCCGAAACTGATATCAAATTAATCAAACTGATTGACGAGGTTTCCGATACTGCATTAATGAAAGCCTATTCCAAAAAGAAAAGTACAGTAAACTTCAGAGATGAGATTTCGCAGGAAACCATTAACAACCTTATTCGGCCAAGAATCGAAATCAATGTTAGAAAAGTTGTTGAACTGGCACTCATTTCCACCCTTCCGGTTTATTTGCGGGAAGATTTGACAAGTAAAACATTATATGAACGTTATAAAATAGAAATTCTCCCTACTCCTACCCGATGCCTTTTTAACTTTGTAAAAGATGAAAAAGGATTGCGATACTTTATTTCACTCACCAACAACGAAAATGAAATATCTTTACAGGAGAAGCCTGCTTATGTTTTATCTCAGGAACCATGTGTCATTTTATTGGGCGACAAGATTCACCGGGTTGAAAATATTGAATCTAAAAAATTAGTTCCCTTTTTTGATAAAGGACATATAGACGTTCCTGCATCTTCCGAAAAGATGTATATTAAAAACTTCATATTGAAAACAATACCTAAATATGAAGTAAAAATAGACGGAATTGAAATGACGGAAATCTTTCCTGATAAAAAAGCGTTACTGATTTTGGAAGAAGATTTTTATCAACAACTGACATTTTTCCTTTACTTCCAATATAACGACCATCGAGTCAATCCGGCACAACGGAAAACCAAGTTTGTTGGTTTGGAAGAAATCAACAGGGAAGAATCTATTTGCTGGTTTATACGTGATTTGGACTGGGAAAAACGGCTCACGCAACAATTATTGAATCTGGAGTTAAGACAAGAAAGTGATAATCGTTTTTACCTGAAACAAAATCCGGAATTATTGCAACGTTATGGCCTGATTGGCTGGTTGAATAATCACAAAGAAGAACTTTCAGGTTTTGTCATAGAACAAAAAACCGGTCAGACTTACTACACTGGTAATATTTCCATGCAATCGAAATTGGATACAAAAATAGATTGGTTTGACGTGGAAATCGAAGTCATTTTTGATAACTTCAAAATCCCATTCTCACGCTTCAGGAAACATATCCTGAATGGGAATATAGAATTTATTTTACCTGACCATCGCGTTTTTATACTTCCGGAAGAATGGTTCCAACGCTATCATGATTTTTTCCTGCACGGAAAAGAAACCGGACAGGGAATCAGGGTTCAAAAAATGCACGTTGGAATATTAAATGAGTCTATTAACGAATTGTTTTCCGAAAAGAAAAAACAAGAGTTATTGAAATTCAAACAATTACCGGAAGAACAACCCATCCCTCCTCCACATTTGAACGCCTTGCTCCGTCCTTATCAAAAAGAAGGTTTTTATTGGTTGGAACATCTATATAATGTAGGATTAGGAGGTTGTCTGGCCGACGATATGGGATTAGGAAAAACCCTGCAAACAATTACTTTACTTGATTACATATACTCCAAATCAGGAAAAACAGAAGCGGCGCCCGATTTTAACGTACAACTTTCGTTATTTTCTGCATCGGAATCAACTCTTCCTGCATCATTGATTGTCGTTCCAAAATCGTTGCTACATAACTGGCAAAATGAATTGAAACGGTTTGCTCCCGATTTGAAAGTACTTATTTATGCAGGAAACAAAAGGATTAAAACGAAAGACATAGAAAAGATATTCAGGCATTATCAGGTTATTATAACCTCTTATGGCATGGTAAGAACAGATATGGAATTTCTGAAAGGATATCCTTTTCATTACATTATTTTAGATGAAAGCCAATACATCAAAAATCCGGAATCTATTGTATATAAATCTGTTAAAAATCTTTACTCAACGCATAAGCTTGCACTTACCGGGACTCCGATAGAAAACTCATTGTCCGACCTTTGGGCGCAATTCAATTTTATCAATCCTGGATTATTGGGCAATTTTTCTTCGTTCAAAAGTAATTATATACAGAAAATTACAAAGGAAAAGAATAAATATACTGAAGAAGCGCTTCTACGACTGATTCAACCGTTTTTACTACGAAGAACCAAAGAACAGGTAACGCCCGATTTACCTCCGCTATCGCAGGAAATTGTTTATTGCGATATGACTGAAAACCAGCAGGAAATTTACGATGCGGAAAAAAACCGCATCCGGAATGTCTTACTTGAAAGTAAAGAGAATCTCACTCCTAATAACTTTGTTGCTCTACAGGGTTTGATGCGGCTCCGCTTATTAGCGAATCACCCTTCATTAATCGATTCGGAATATGCGGAAGATTCCGGTAAGTTTGATCAAATCATTCTTTATTTTGAAAGTTTGAAAGCCAGCGGACATAAAGTGTTGATTTTTTCTTCTTTCGTAAAACATCTTAAATTATTATCGAAAAGATTTGAACAGGAAGGCTGGAAATATGCCTTGCTGACAGGCCAAACGGCCAATCGCGAAGCAGAAATCAACAAATTCATTCAAAACGATGATATCAATTGCTTTTTCATTTCCCTGAAAGCAGGCGGAACCGGATTGAACCTGACCGTTGCCGATTATGTATTTATCATCGACCCCTGGTGGAATCCGGCAGCTGAAATGCAGGCATTAAGCCGGGCACATCGTATCGGACAGGATAAAAACGTTATGGTTTACCGTTTTATTTCAAGTGATACAATAGAAGAAAAAATCATTCTTCTGCAACAATCGAAATTGCAATTATCTGATACATTCATCACTTCCAATAGTCCATTGGAACAACTGAATAACCACGAGATTGCAGAATTGTTTTTGTAAAACCGGGAGAAAATCGATACTTTTACCCCTAAATTCTACAATTATGAGCAACATCAGTTACGACCTAAAAAAAATACGGGCTTTCCTGTTCGATGTGGACGGAGTGCTTTCATCATCAACAATTCCTTTGCATCCATCGGGAGAACCAATGAGGATGATTAATATCAAAGACGGGTATGCGATGCAGTTGGCCGTCAAACATGGATACGTTTTAGGAATCATAACCGGCGGTTATACACAGGCCGTCAGGTTACGGTTCGAAAATTTAGGTTTGAAACATATCTATATGAAATCATCTGTCAAAATACTTGACTACAATGATTTCATGGGAAAAACATATTTACTTCCGGAAGAAGTTGTTTTCGTTGGAGACGACATTCCCGATTACGAAGTGATGCAACAAGTCGGTCTTCCTGTTTGTCCTGCCGATGCAGCTCCTGAAATCAAAGCCATCTCGAAATACATTTCAACCAGAAATGGCGGCGAAGGTGTTGCCCGCGACATTATAGAACAAGTAATGAAAGTGCAGGGTAAATGGATGAACGACCACGCCTTTGGGTGGTAGGAGGTGGTAGGAATTAAGAATTAAGAGTTAAGAGTTAAGAAAATCGTTTGTAAGCTAACTTTTAACTCTTAATTCTTAACTTTAAAGGAGTTTTCCGCTCAGGAATAAAGCGGCAATTGAAAAATAGATAATCAATCCGGTGACATCAACTAAAGTCGCAACAAAAGGTGCAGAAGCTGTAGCCGGGTCAAGTCCGAGGCGTTTCAATACAAACGGAATCATGGAACCGGAAAGCGTTCCCCACAAAACAATAAAAACAAGGGAGATAGAAACGCTTGCTCCTACCCATATCCAATACTCCCCATAATCGTAAAGCCCGGTTTCCTGCCAGATAAGGATTCGGGTAAAACCGATGATTCCAAGTACAGAACCTAAAAGCAATCCGGAAAGGATTTCTTTCTTCATCACATACCACCAGTTTTTTAATTTCAGTTCGTCCAAAGCCAACGAACGGATAATCAAACTGGCTGCTTGCGAACCGGAATTCCCCCCGCTGGAAATAATCAAAGGAACAAAAAGGGCAAGCACGACTGCTTTTGATATTTCTTCATCAAAATATCCCATGGCAGAAGCAGTTAGCATTTCGCTCAGAAAAAGTATAATTAACCAACCGGCACGCTTTCTCACCAATTCCAATAAAGAAGTTTTAGTATACGATACATCCAATCCCTCAGTACCCCCGAACTTCTGGAAGTCTTCTGTGCTTTCTTCTTCGGCTACGTCCATTACATCATCAATGGTAACAATTCCAAGCAATGTACCACTCGTATCCACAACCGGAAGCGCCACCCTGTCATGATCCTGGAAAACCTTTACTGCCACTTCCTGGTCGTCATAAGCATTCAAAGCGACAAAACGGTTATCAGTAATTTCCGAAATAATTTGTTCGGGTGAGGCAAGGATAATTTCTTTGATACGGATATCATCAATGAGTTTCCAATATTCGTCAACAACATAAATAACATTAAGGGTTTCGGAATCATGACCAAATTTCCGGATATGCTCAAGCGCCTGTTGCACGGTAAAATTCGGTTTGACAGCAACATATTCGGGTGTCATCAAACGACCGATACTCTCTTCAGGATAACCTAGTAACCGGACAGCAATCGCCCGTTCTTCTTTTGATAACATTTGTACCAGCCGCTGGCTCACTTTTCCCGGCAATTCTTCAAAAAATGCAGTACGGTCGTCCGGATCCAGGTCATTAAGTAAAGCAGCTATTCTTTCCTTGTTTGTTGCCAATCCGTCAATAATATCTTCCTGTTCCTCATGAGAAAGGTATTGAAAAGTTTCTTTAGCAAGTTTTCTTGATAAAAGGCGGAACATTAATATCTGATCGGATTTTGGCAAATCCTCTATCACTTCAGCAATCTGAAGCGGTTCCAAATCGTTAAGTTCGTTTTTCAGGATTTTCCAGCTTTTTTCATCAAAAAGCCGGAGAAGGTGAAGTTTGATTTCGTTCATACATCCTTACATTTTATCTCTGTAAGGATAGGTAAAAAGCCCCTACAGAGAAGTTAATACTCTTCCTGTTTTCTTGCAACTATGATACGGGCCTTCGTCCATGATAATTGATTTTTGAAAATTTTTGCAAAAGTAATATTTTTCTTTAATAAAACAGAATTCTTATTCTATTTTTTGGACAGTTAACCAGTCCATGGGAAACAAAAGGGCGCCAAAAATATAGTACAAAGCATTGGGAGCCATGCCGATATAGTCTCCAATCATTTTGATTCTGATTATTTCTTTGTAATGTTCCTGCACGGGCATAAAGAAGCTCTTGTCGGCATAAACCTTGGCTGGAAGAAAACCGAAACGTTTTTGATAAAGCCTCACCTGCAAGTCCATATCGGAAGATTCGTTGTATGCATCCCAACTGAATGATAGCATCCGCAAAAGGGTTGCAAGCCAAAATCATCCAGTATCAACAGGTCCTCCTTTCTACCTTTCTCAGTTCTATCTGCATTGTTCCTTTGGCTTTTGCCGCTTTTAGGGCACTCCTTGCATATTGCAGGATGGAGCAATTATGGGTAACAAGGATAATTCCGGGAACAACCCACTTGCAGAAAATTAATCTGTGAGGGGAATGCTCAGTCATAAGAGAAATATTTTAACACTATTGACCGACTAATTTTGATTTTAGTCGGTTAATAGTTAAAATTATTGTTGAATAAAATTTAAACAGGCTCTAATTTTTTGTTGATAAATATTTATGGGAATAATATTATTTTTTCTTTATCAACAATATAAAGCGGAGACCGCTAACATTGATGCTGTCTCCGGTATAATATCCTTCAAGTTCTGAAACATTGAATAAAAATTTATGCCTTGAAGAATTCATTTCAAAGTTCATGTTGTTATCTTCAGAATTTGAGTAATAATTGTTTTCAACGTTGTAGCCATTGGACTTTAAAAGTTCAATATATTGCGGCATAGATTTGGTAATAATTTCATCGTCATCTGTTAATACCAGTTTTTTTTTCGAAAAATAAATATTACAATATGAGCTTTGAAGATTAAGATTAATGCCATTTTCTACTTCTCCAGACAAGTATCTTTCTTTCATCATATAATTATAATCTGATATATTCAGTAAATTATTTTCTTTTCCGCGCCAATAAAAATACCTGTTTGAGGATTTTTCATAATAATAGGTGGAAGTATTTTTCAATTTTAATTTTTGGGCAACTGTGTGACGATCAAGGCTACGTTCTTCCCTGTATTCATAATCTCCCTTCAAATCCATATTCCAATGCTCTTCCAGGTGTTTTAATCCGTTTTCACAATCTTCCAGGAAATCTGTTATCTGGTTGATTTCAGAGCAGATGCTATCATTCAGTTGGGATGTTTTAAGTGTGTCCGGCTGTCCCGCAATAAACGCATGATTTTCTGAAAGTATTTCGTCTAAACGGTTTATCTGGTTTTTTTCAGAAACAGGATAAGCGCTCCATGGACCAAAGCCAACTAAAAGGGCAATAATAGCCAAAGATGCCGGAATAATTTTGATGTTTTTCTTTTTACTGAATATGAAGTAAAATATCATGACACCAACCCAGACAGAAGAAACAAAAATATAGTAACGGTTAGGGGTAAAGCCATAATCGCTGATTCTCCTTAATATAGCTACATAAAGTAATACTGATAATGGAGCCAGCGCAATGAAAAAATAGTGAGAGTATGTTTTGATCCATGAATTCCCTTCATTATTTCGCAGCGGCCATACGAATAAAAATGATAAAATACCGATTGCAGATAAAGCTAATACCAAGTAACTAACCCAGCCCTGTGGTAGTTCCCATAAAACAAGAATGCGTCCGGCGTAAGCATATAAAATTATGAAATATATGGTAACTAAAGGTATTAAGACAAATTGAGTGAATAATTTCAATCCTTTCGGATAGTCTTGTTCTACAATGGTAAATTCTTCCATAGAAGGGATTCTTGCTGCAAAATGCCAGGATCCGAATAGAAAAAAGAAAATGAAAAATAATTGTCCGTAGCGATAATCTCTTATATCAACCTGGAACAAGAAATGAATAGCAAGTAATGCTAAAGCCAATCCTCCGAAGAGTGTAATTCCATAAAACGCAGAAACAAAAAAACGTGAAATTACATTCTTACTAAATGACCAGAATTCGGAAGCTGAGTTCCTGTTTATAAAAGGAGCAACAGATATTGAAAGCATAGAAGCTAAACAAAACAAGGCCAGCAAAATTCCTTCTTGTTTTTTAAATTCTTTTAGTTCCGGAGTCAGGAAAAAATATAGGATAACCAATGCTGCGAAAAAGAACTGAATCCCTAGCTTATAGGCTTTATACCAGGATTTTGATTCCGCTAATAATGTGGAGCTTATTGAAATAAGAAAACCCAGAAGGGAAAACAAACCTATCTTAACCAGAAATTCCTGAAATTTATGATCGTAGTTAGTGACTTCCTTGTCAAATGCTATTACACATGCTATAACACCAATAATCGCAAATGCTATTGCAAATGGGAATCGCTTCAAAGCGCTTATGGCAGAAGCGATAATTTTGTGGAAAGAAGGTAGTTTCATGTAGAGAGGTGTGATTTGTTAAAATGAATCTTTATGGAAGACAAAGATATGAAATTTAAATACATTTCATATAAAAATAGTTATTTTGATATCCTGCCGGGATAAACCACAACAACTAAAGTTATATCTGATTTATCCCGGCAGGATTTTGAAAAACAGCTTAAAGTAATATCGTTAGCTGATATGAGATAAAATTATTTTTTTGATGTTTACAAACTATCTGAATATTCTCATTAACGCTTCAACATAATAGTAATCTGCATAATTCAGCGGTACATCTATTTCTGCTTTATGTGGTATGCTGCCTACACTATGCATTAGCAGGAAGCGATGGTTTTCTCCAACTTTTGCTTTGTAAGATGGAGATGAAAGATTTTTCAATATTTGTATTGCATCATCATGATAAAGAAGATTATCGCTGTATTGACTTAATTCAATCAAAGCAGAAGCTATGACAGCAGCAGCAGATACATCCCTTGGTTGTTTTTCTTTGTCCGGAGCATCAAAATCCCAATAAGGTATCATATCTTCGGGTAAATTCGGATTTTTCAGAATGAATTGTGCAATTTTACCGGCTTGTTTCAAATATTCGATATTTTTTGTGAAACGATAACAAACAGTGTAACCATATAATCCCCATGCTTGTCCACGTGCCCATGCCGATTCGTGTGCATATCCCTGGGCTGTTTCCCGCATGCGTACATTACCTGTGATCGTGTCATAATCTATCACATGGTAAGAACTGTTATCGCCCCGGAAGTGTTCTTTCAGTGTCCGGTTGGCATGGCTTACAGCAATTTTCCAGTAAGTGGAATCTCCCGACAAGATGGTTGCATTGAAAAGTAATTCCAGGTTCATCATGTTATCGATGATAACCGGAAATTGCCATCCCCGGCTGCTTTGCCAACTTCCGTCAGAAACATTCCATGATTGGATGCACCCTATTTTAGGGTTAAACCTTTTGGATAGCGAATTTGCAGCCTGAATGATAACATTTTTGTAATGTTCATTTTTCGTAATACGGTATGCATTTCCATATGAAGAGTTGAAAATGAAGCCTAAATCGTGTGACATGGTTAAATACTGGTCTTTTTCAAACAAGTTTTGCAATTGCTCTGCTGCATTTTCCCAGTTTTTATCTTTCGAGAATTCATATAAATACCAGCAGGTTCCGGGGAAAAATCCTTCTGTCCAGTCTAAATAATCGGTTTCGTCGCTCCACACGATTCTTCCATCATGTACTGTGCGTGGAATACGGTTACTCTCAACAGCTTCTTTTTTTAAAAAATCAAGTTGTCTGGATGCATAAATTAATTCTTCTTTTGCAAATTCTTTATCAGAAATGTTTTTTTTGTTACATCCATAGCTGAAAAATGTTATTATGCATAACAATGCCATGAGGTAAATCGCTGTTTTTTTCATAAGGGGTAATTTTATTAGTACATTAATCTTATTTTGCATCAAATATATGTTGGTTTTAGTATCACAAATGTATAAAATTATTCATTCTTTAATAGTGAAATGATTATTGTACGATTTTATACATTTTTTGAACAAAAATAGTAACTTTACAAGAAGAATTATTGCTTTTTTTGTATAATATAAATATCTATATGTGAAAAACATAATTTTGATTTTAGGGATTTTTTTATTGTTTGCCGGAAATATTTGGGCTCGGCATGATATTGATTTTCTCCATTTGGGATTGGACGAAGGCCTTTCACAAATTTCTGTCAATACAATTTACCAGGATGAATATGAACAAATCTGGATTGGCACCCGTGATGGGCTGAATTTGTTTGACGGGAACAAAATAAAGGTTTTTTATTCGGAAAAATCAGATTCTACAGGTTTGCTTTATAGCCACATAAGGAAAATTTGCGGGGATAAGAATGGCTCTGTATTTATTAAAAATTCAGATGCTTTATCTGTTTATGATATCCGTAAGGAACAATTCCGGTTGATGATTCCAAAAGATGTGTTGGCAATTAATTATTCAAATAAACATTTATTGGTTGTTACACGTCAGGAAGTTCTAAAATATCTGCCGGAAAAATCTTCGTATGATACTCTGCATGTTTTTGAAAAATCTTTACCTGTTTCAAGTATTTGGGAAGATTCACAGCAAAATGTATGGTTGTCAACAGATAAAGGTATATTTATTTTAGATAAAGGGAAAACATTAAAGTCAATTGTTCCTGAAGTTAAAGCAACCAATATTTTTGAAGATTCCAAACAAAATATCTGGATTGGCACATGGGAAAACGGAGTATATATTTTTAACACGAATTTACAAATGACAAACCTTCGTGAAGGTTTTCTTGGCTCCGGTTTTGTCAGGGATGTGTGTGAAGATAACAATGGAAATTATTGGATAGGAACTTTTAAGGGTTTGGATTTATATGATCCTGTAAAGAAAACAGTTACTTCATATAATGAGGGAAAGGAAACCGGCGAATTATCACATTCATCTGTGTGGTGTATTATGAAAGATAGTCAGGGGTCTATTTGGTTAGGAACATATTTCGGAGGCATTAATTATTTCAATCCAGAGTATACGTTTTATCATTATTATCTTTCCAATCCGGCCGATAAAATGACATTGAGTTCACCGATTGTCGGAAAAATGACAGAAGATAAGATTCATAACCTTTGGATTTGTACGGAGGGTGGAGGATTGAATTTTTTTAACCGGAATACTCAAACTTTCAAATCTTACCGTCATGACCCTAAAAATTCCAACAGCATTTCTCATGATAACCTTAAAAGTATCTCGTATGATGAAGAAAAAGAGTTACTCTGGATTGGGACTCATACCGGAGGATTAAACCGTTTTGATATCCGCACAGAAACATTCCGCACATACCGTAAGGATCCTAAAGATCCTTATTCTTTGCCGGATGATGTTGTAAAAGATATTATCCCATATAAAGACCAACTGATTTTAGCTACATATAATGGTGTTTGTATGTTTAATCCTGAAACCGGTAAATGTGAAAATATGTTCCCCAAAGACAAGTTCGGGTATGATAATATTGAGACTGTTGTCAGTTTGTATTTAGATTCAGATAACCGTTTGTGGTTTTCTGTATATGGAGAAGGCATTTTCTGCTATAATTTTAAAACAAATCAATTGAAAAATTACAGGTATTATGCTCATAATCTTAATACAATCAATGGCTTTGCTGTTTCCAATATCTTTCAGGATCATAAGTTCAGACTTTGGTTCGGTTCTTCTGAAGATGGATTGAGTTTATACAGACCAGAAACAGATGATTTTATTACTTTTACGACTCAGAATTCGGGTTTGTTAAGTAATAATATTGCAGAAATACAGGAATCCCGCTATGGGTATCTGTTGGTTGCTACCGGACATGGATTTTCGCGGTTTGATGTTGATAGAGACCGGTTTTATAATTATAACAGGAAAAATGGTTTCCCTTTATCGGCCATTAATGATGGGGCTGCATATATTACTACCGACGGTGAAATTTTTCTCGGTGGGGTAACCGGATTGGTTTCTTTTTATGAAAAGGAATTGAATAAACAACATAAATCTTACTTGATTAATTTGGAAAGATTGATGGTTAATAACCAAGACGTAAAACCTGGAGATGGAAGTAATATTCTTTCAGAATCCATACTTATGACTGATAAAATCCGGCTTAATAACAAACATTCCGTGTTTTCAATAGATTTTTCGACTTCCAATTATATTTCATCAAATAAAAGAGATTTGGAATATAGGTTATTAGGATTTAATGAATCGTGGATAGATGTGGAGTCGCGTAGTGAAATTACGTATACTAATCTTGACCCGGGAAGTTACCTGTTGGAAATCCGGGAAAAAAATCCTGATTCTTCAGGGGATGTAATATCCCGTAGCCTTTTGATAGAAGTCGCTCCTCCTTTTTATAAGACCTGGGAGGCTTATCTGATTTATTTTACGTTGCTATGTCTTTTGGTTTGGTGGTTACTTAATTATTACAGGACGCGGACTTTATTGGTGTTGGAAAAGAAAGAAAAAATGCAGATTGAAGAGCTTAATCAAAAAAAATTACGTTTTTTCACCAATATTTCCCATGAATTCCGGACCCCTGTTTCTTTAATTATGGGACAAACGGAAATGTTGCTTGAATTTCCTAATCTTCAGCCTGCGGTTTTTAATAAAGCCCTGAGTATTTACAGGAATTCTAAAAAAATGGACGGACTGATTACTGAATTGATAGATTTCCGTAAACAGGAGCAAGGTTATATGAAACTTAAGGTTTGTAAACAGGATATTGTTTCTTTTTTGAAAGAAATTTATCTTTCGTTTAAGGAAAATGCCGAGTATAAAAAGTTAGAGTTTAACTTTTCTTCTTCGTGCGAATCTGCTTTTTTATGGTTTGATAGTAACCAGTTGCAAAAGGTATTTAATAATTTATTATCGAATGCTTTTAAGTATACCCGGATAGATGGAAAAATAGAAATTGTAATATCCTGTCAGTCTGAAAATGTGGAGGTTAGGATTGAGGACTCCGGAATTGGCATTTCAAAAGAGGCATTGGATAAAGTTTTTGACCGTTTTTATCAGGAAGATAATCCGGAGAGTCCTGTACAAACCGGTTCCGGTATTGGTTTGGCGCTTGCCAAAGGAATTGTGGAGTTGCATAAAGGTGCAATCAGGGTTGTAAGTGAACCGGGCACCGGTAGCACATTTATTGTTACACTTCCTTTAAATTACCCATACAAGGACGGTGAAGTTACGGTAGAGGAAAATCATGGATTTTCCGGTGAGTTTACCACAGAGCCATTTGAACCTCACGAAATTTCAGAACTGATGTCAGAGGTGCCTGAAGCACTTAAAAATGATGCTCCCAGAATTTTTATAGCTGAAGATAATGATGATTTGAGGGAAATGCTGGTTCAGATTTTTGAGTCTTTGTATCAGGTACAGGCCGTGCCTGATGGCGAAAATGCTTTTGAGAAGATTCAGGAATGGCAACCCGATATTGTGTTGAGTGATGTGATGATGCCTAAAGTTTCCGGAACGGAGTTGTGTATGCAAATTAAATCTCATTTTGATACTTGCCATATCCCGGTCGTTTTGCTTACTGCCCAAACAAGTGTTGAGCACAATATCAGGGGATTGCAGACAGGCGCGGATGATTATATAACCAAGCCGTTTAATATAAGGATGCTGATAACGAGGTGTAATAATCTGGTCAATGGTAGAAAGGTTTTGCAGGAAAAGTTCAGCAAACATCCTGTATTTTCAGCTCAACTGGTTGCTACAAATTCTTTAGATAAGGATATGATTGAAAAAGCTCAGGCAATTGTTGAAAAATATTTGGATGATTCTGAGTTTGATGTCAATGTTTTTGCCCAAGAGATGGCTTTGGGAAGAACTAAACTTTTTGCTAAAATAAAAGGTGTAACAGGACAGACTCCTAACGAATTTATCCAGACTATCAGGTTGAAAAAGGGGGCGCAGTGGTTGAAAAATGCTCCGGAAATGTCAGTCGCAGATATTACTTATTCGTTAGGATTCAGCTCTCCAAGGTATTTCAGTAAATGTTTCAAAGAGGCTTTCGGTGTTTCTCCTGCTTTTTTCAGGAAAGGCACAGATGCAGATGAGTTGGAAGATGAAATGAATTCATAAGAAAATATCGCTAAAAGAACATAATAATAAAATTCTGATTTTTCATCTTTCAATAATTTTTTAGTTTAAATATGTCAAATTTGTATATATGCCCGGTATTTGCTGTTTTCATTAACCGGGCAGAGCGATAAATATCCGGATTGTATTTTATCATCTGAAAATTTTGCAGGATAGGTTTCTTTCATTTTCGTATGCTTTTGTAAAAGTTCTCCGGATTTGTTACTGAAATCAATCTTAAAATATCCTGTTGCGTTTTCACTAAAGAAGTATTCTTGTAATTTGAAAGCCAATACTCCCATAGTTTTTCTCATATTGATTTCAACGCAAGGATGCAACCTGAACTGACCATTTTCAGCATAAATCATCATATCGATTCCAATATATCCATGATATAAAAAACCAAAAGACTGATTTAAGAATGATATGAGAGAATGTTTAATTCTTTCCAGTAAAGAAATGTCTACCAAAGTTTGCAACTTTTGTAGTATATTGTTTTGTGACGTTACAATGTTTTTATCATAAGTTCCTTTTGTATCAGTTTCAAATAAAGATAATCCGGTAAAATCAACATTACCTGAACCATCTGAGTAAAAAAGCATGGCAAAATCTACTTTCTTATTTAACACTTTTTCGAGCGAAATGGTTGACTGCTTTTTCAATATTCCAGATATTATTTGTTTTTCCGACTGGTGCAATTTTCCTGGAGGCAACCACAATAACCCTCTTCCGGAAGACGAATAAGGAGCTTTAGCCAATAGTTGCACAGAGCTTGATATTATAACATTTTCAATATCTTCAATGGTAGTATAAAATTGAGGAACAATATCTTTTGATATTTCCGGATGATGTTGAACAATAAAATCCATACCGTTTTTAGCCGTTTGCCGGCTGCATAACTGGATATATTCTTCTTTCCATTCAGGTAATTGAAGGTTTAACTCATATTTGTTATTCAAGTTTTTGAAAAATCTGATACTTTGAGGAGAAATACCCCATGGTGATACTTTTATTCCAGATAGTAAATGTATTTTTCCAGGAATATCATTGATGCTGATTGCTTTTGCCACATGGCTCAATGACTGGATTGAGTCAATAAAATCTTTTGTTAGATCATCTTCAACCCAGACAAAATCGTTTGGTGACCCTGCATACCATGCCGGAAGAAAGCCTAAGTCGTACTGCATTTTAACTTGATTTACAGCAGGTGTATAGTAAGGAGAGGCATTGAGAACAGCAGTTTCGTGTCCGGGATTGAAATAGTGCAACATTTGATTTATTTCTTTGGAGCCAAAATTACAGAATTTTTTCTTTTGATGTATATTTTATTTGTGTAACTAAATTTTATTCCTACTTTTGCAAAAGTTTTGGTGGTTCTTTTATCATTCGATGGGAGAACTGAAAAGGGAATCAGGTGAAAATCCTGAACAGTCTCGCTGCTGTAAGTTCTTTAAAACGTTTGCACAAAATACTCAAGCCACTGAGGAATTAAAAATGAAAAATGTTTTCAATTCAAATAATTTTTCATTCTTCATTTTTCATTTTTAATTATTTCGGGAAGGCGTGCAAATCGTGAACAAGTCAGAAAACCTGCCAAAGAAGTATAAAGGTGAATACTTTCGAGATTTAAAGTTTTTGCCGGATTAAAAAATCTCACATTTTAATTTTAACAGTTCGTCACAGAGCTTTTTGTGCAAATTTATGTTTGCCGGAAAGTTTAGTTTTACCTTATTTTTATGATAACAGGTATAATTGATTGGGTGTGTGGTATAAGACTTATGACTTGTGGTATGAGATATATCGCATGTCATGGAATGTTTTTTATACTTTGCTTTTTTACAATATTTGATACGTTTGGACAGGAAATGCCCGACACAACAAACAGGTCTGCTACCACACACCAATTAAATGAAGTTGAAGTGAAAGCTGTTTATTCTTCTGCAATCCGGGCAACATCGCCGTTACAGGTTTTAAGGGGAAGCGACCTTCAGAAAATTAACGCTTTACAGGTTTCGGATGCCATCAAATTTTTTTCCGGAGTACAGGTAAAAGATTATGGTGGAATAGGAGGGTTAAAAACGGTTTCGATTCGTAGTTTGGGTGCAAATCACACAACTGTCGCTTACGATGGCATTACGTTAACTGATTATCAGACCGGACAAATAGATTTGGGGCGATTTTCCTTAGATAATGTGGAAATGATTAACCTCACTATTGGGGAGAATGATGATATTTTCCAAACAGCCAGAATGCAGGCATTGGCAGGTGCAATAAATATTGTAAGTCGAAAACCTCAATTGACAGATAACAATAAACCAATGAATACAATAGCTGGGATTAAGGCAGGTTCTTTTGGTTTTATCAATCCGTTTGTTGTTTATGAACAATGCTTGAATAAAGTTTTTTCCACCCAAATATCAGGAGAATGGATGAAGACTGATGGCAATTATCCGTTTATCCAATACTATGGAAATAATAAGGATTCGAGTGAAGTGAAAAAACGGACTAATTCTGAGGTTGAACGTTTGAATCTGGAAGCTAATTTATTTGGAAAGTTTGCAAATAAAGGAAATCTATCTTTGAAACTTTATTATTACAATTCCGATCGTAAATTGCCTGGCCCTGTTAAGCCGGGAGAACAAGATGATCATGAACAGGCGACAGATGAAAACTTCTTTGTTCAGAGTAAATATGAACAAATTATTTCGGAAAAGATAAAATTTCAGGCAAATGCAAAATTTAATTTTTCATATACCGATTATCTTGATTACAGTGATAATTATATACCATTGGGAAAAATTGAAAACACATATTACCAAAGGGAATATTATCTGAATGTGACAGCTTTTTATCAACCGGTATCGCATTTTTCATTTTCATTGGCAAATGATGGTTCGTATGGGAATTTCAGTAATAATTTCTATGATTGTCCTTATCCTTCCCGCTTGATATGGCAGAGCGCATTATCCGGAAAATTCGATTCCGGTAGGTTTATGCTGAATGGAAGTCTTTTAAATACTGCAGTTTGGGAACAGGTGGAAGCGGGTAAATCTCCCGGAAATAAATACCGGATTTCTCCTTATTTGGGTTTTTCCTGGAAATTATTTGAACATATACCATTTAGATTCAGGGGCTTTTATAAAAATATTTTTCGTTTGCCGACTTTTGGAGATTTATATTATGGACGGATCGGAAACCGCGATTTAAACCCGGAATCTGTAAATCAATATGATTTGGGTGTAACATGGGCAAGTTCAATTAATAACCATATTCCTTATTTTTCATTAACCGCTGATATTTATTATAACCAGGTGAAAGATAAAATTGTGGCGACTCCTAAAAACGGGTTGATGATTTGGAGTATTGAAAATTTGGGTAAAGTTGAAATTAAAGGAGTAGATGTCGGTTTGAATACACAGTTCCGGTTTTCGGATAGAACCGGATTCGAATTGGATGTTGCATATACTTATCAGGAAGCTTTAAATAAAACGGATGCTTCAAAGCGCTCTTATAACCAGCAGTTGGCTTATACACCCAAACATTCCGGTTCTGTACGCATAGGAGCTTCTTTTTCCTGGTTTGACATTAATTATACAGCATTGTTCTCAGGGAAAAGATATGACAGGAATTATAATATTTCTCTATATCAATTAGATGCATATATTGACCAAAGTATTTCTTTGTCAAAATATTTTACTTTCAATAAAATTAAATTATTTGTTTCTGCCGAGTGTTTGAATGTCTTTGATGAGCAATATCAGGTTGTAAAAACATTCCCATTACCGGGTAGATCCTATAAGATGACTTGTAAATTCACATATTAAAAACTATAATCTTATGAAAAATTCTTTGAATTATTTGAGTAAATTTTTTCTTTGTTTATTGGTAGTTTGTTCGTTTGCTTCTTGTGAAGATGATGAAAAAAGCGCTCCGGATCCCGAACCCAACCCGACAGTATCCGGAGTATTCATCCTGAATCAGGGCCTTGAGAATATGGGTGATGCATCTATTTCTTTCCTTGATTTGTCGGATGATTCAAATCAGTCCAGTTTGGATATTACTAAAGGGCTTTTGGGAGATACAGGCCAGGATATGATTGTTTATGGTTCTAAATTATATGTATCGGTTTCCGGTTCCAATTACATCAAGGTTTATGATGCATACAGTAAAAAAGATTTGCAGACAATTAATGTAAAAAAAGAGGGTCAATCTCCTTCCATGCCTCGTTCTTTGGCTTCATATAATGGAAAAATTTATGCAACTGTTATGAGTGGTTATGTGATTAGAATTGATACAACCACTTATAAAATAGAAAATTGGACTACAGTTGGTCCTAATCCTGAAGGAATTGCCGCTACTACTGTAAATGGAAAAGGAAAATTGTATGTGGCTAACAGTGACGGATATAATTGGGAAAATGATTGTGCCAATGGAAAATCTGTATCTGTTATAGACGTTGAAACTTTCAAAGAAAGTGAAACAAGAATATCAGTAGGAACCAACCCTGCAGTATTACATGCAGATTCATACGGGAATGTATATGTTGTTTGCATAGGGAATTATTCCGACATTCCAACTTCTTTTGTCAAGATTGATGCAAAAACCAATCAAACACAGGAAATAACAGGATTTGTACCATACAATTTCACTATATCCGGAAAATATCTTTATTTCTATAATTCAATATATACCAGTGTAGACCCAATTTCTGTGGGTGTATATGATGTAGAGAAACAAGAAATTATTACAAACGATTTTATCAATGATGACATTGCATTAGTGAGTCCATATGGCATTGGAGTTGATCCTGTAACCGGAGAAGTTTATGTTGGCGATTATCCTGAATACGGTCTTCCCGGAGAACTTTATATTTTTAATAAGGAAGGTAAAAATAAACAAAACATGCAAACAGGAGTGGGACCTTGTGCATTTGCATTTTATTGAGAAATTTATTTGGTGTAAGAAAAGTTGGAACTCATAGATTGGCTACTTTTCAGAATCCCGGTTGCTTGTGAAAACAGCCGGGATTTTTTTGATGCATAAAAGATGTGTTGTGTGTCAATATTTTATTTATGCCAGAATTCCCACGAAGCAAAGGCTTGCAGTAAAAGCATTTCTAACCCGTTTTTTATTTTTGCGTCGTGTTCTTTCCCTTTTTTCAGGAATAAAGTTTCATCCGGATTATAAAGCAAATCATATAAGAGATGTTTCGGTGTAAGCAATTCATACGGAATGTCAAGGCATGCATTCACATTCGGAAACATGCCCACCGGAGTACAGTTTACAATCACGGTATATTTTTCCATGATTTCGGGAGTTATGTCTTCATAACGGATTACATTGGCTGTTCTCTCGCGGGAAACAAATTGGTAAGACAATCCCAGGTTCTCCAATCCTCTCATGATTGCTTTTGAAGCGCCGCCCGTTCCAAGTATCAAAGCAGACTTATGACGCTCTTCCAACAATGGTTCTAAAGATTGTTGAAAACCGATAACATCGGAATTGTAACCTACCAGTTTTATTTTTTTTCCGGATTTATTCCTGACAAATTTGATTACATTAACAGCTCCTATTGCTTTCGCATTATCACTCAATTCATCTAAATATTGAATTACCTGTTCTTTATAAGGAATGGTTACATTCAACCCTTTCAGGTTGGGGTTGTTTTTAATGATGCCGGAAAATTCTTTGATTGTAGGAATTTCAAAATTAACATATTCGGCATCAATATTTTCCGACCTGAATTTTTCATTGAAAAATCCTTGTGAAAAAGAATGATGAAGTGGATAACCGATTAATCCGTATTTGTCCATAATTCTTAACTTTTCAGGTATTCCAGAATGTTTTTTTCAATTCTTGCTGCAACATTTGAAACATCAGCTTTCACGAATTTTTCTCCGACAATTTTTTCATATAATTCGATATAGCGTTCGGAAACACTTTCGCAATATGCGGGAGTCATTTCGGGAACTTTTTGACCTTCTTTTCCCTGGAAACCATTTTCCATTAACCATTTACGGACAAATTCTTTGGAAAGCTGTTTCTGTTCTTCTCCTTTTTCAAATCTTTCCTGATAACCTTCAGCATAAAAATAACGGGAAGAATCAGGCGTGTGAATCTCGTCAATCAGATAGATTTTCCCATCTTTTTTCCCAAATTCATATTTGGTATCCACCAGAATCAATCCCTTTTGAGCAGCCATTTCGGTTCCTCTTTGGAATAAGGCGTAAGTATATTTTTCTAATTGTTCGTATTCTTCTTTACCTACCAAACCTTGTGCGATGATTTCTTCTTTAGAAATATTTTCATCATGTCCTTCGTCAGCTTTAGTTGTGGGGGTGATAATAGGAGCCGGGAATTTTTGGTTTTCTTTCATGCCTTCGGGAAGAGAAATTCCGCAAAGGGTGCGTGCTCCGGCTTTATATTCGCGCCAGGCACTACCTGTTAGGTAACCACGGATAACCATTTCCACTTTGTATGGATCACATTTAACTCCAACAGTAACCATTGGGTCGGGAGATGCCAATTTCCAGTTAGGAACAATGTCGGAAGTTGCATCTAAGAATTTAGCTGCAATCTGATTCAAAACTTGTCCTTTATAAGGAATGCCTTCGGGTAAAATTACATCGAAAGCAGAAATACGGTCGGTTGCAACCATCACCAGAATATCATTATTGATACTGTATACATCCCTTACTTTTCCGTGATAAACTTTAGTTTGACCCGGAAAGTTGAAATCTGTTCTTGTCAAAGTATTTTTCATATCTTTTACTATTAATTAATTTTTTATTTCCTTGATAGATTTGCTCACCAAATCCCCTTTAGGAGATTTAGGGATTTTATCGAATTTTTCATACGCTTCAACAATCCGTTGCACTAATTTATGTCTTACAATATCTTTTTTATTAAAATCGATACGGGCAATGCCATCCACATTTTTAAGTATATTCAAGGCTTGTAACAGACCAGAGGGCTGTGATGCCGGAAGATCGATCTGCGTTACGTCACCGGTAATAATCATTTTTGTATTCATGCCCATGCGGGTGAGAAACATTTTGATTTGGTGAGTTGTCGTATTTTGTGCTTCATCCAGAATAACGACGGCATCACTTAAAGTACGCCCACGCATGAAAGCCAATGGAGCAATCTGTATAATTTTGGTTTCCATATACTCTTTCAGTTTGACAATCGGAATCATATCTTCTAAAGCATCATACAAAGGCTGAAGATATGGATCGATTTTATCTTTCATATCTCCCGGCAGGAATCCGAGTTTTTCTCCGGCTTCTACTGCAGGACGACTTAAAATTATCTTTTTTATCTCCTTGTTTTTGAGAGCGCGTACAGCCAATGCTATTGCCGTATATGTTTTTCCCGAACCGGCAGGGCCAATTGCAAAAAGCATATCGTTTGTTTCGAATGCATTCACTAATTTTTGCTGATTTTCTGTGCGGGCGGTAATCGGTTTACCATTCATCCCATGGATAATCAGGTTTTCCTGTTTTGCCGGAAAGTTGCTGTTTTTCCCTTTAACAATGTCGATAATATTTTCTTCTGTCAATAAATTATACTCTAAACAGTGTTTTTCCAGTTCGTGTATTTTTTCTTCGAAAGCTACCAATTCTAATTCATCACCGATGACTTTCATTACATTTCCACGTGCAACAATACGTAATTTAGGATATAACGATTTAATTAACTGAATGTTGGAGTTGTTGGTCCCAAAAAAAATAACAGGGTCTATCGAGTCAAAAATAATAATTCTTTCTATCATATATTGGTATACAAGTTGACAAGCAAACGAGTAGACGAGCTGATACGATATGAATAAACAGTATTTGATATATTAATCTTGTTTACTCGTTTACTTGTCTACTGATTTTTCCGACTACAAAATTATACAATAAATTGAAATATTTGATACTTTTGCAGCCGATATGTAATTACTGTCCTTGTTAATATTTTAATGAATTCGTTGAGTAGATTTTTACCCGCCATATTGGCTGTTGTTTTATTGTTCAATTTTTCTTCGTGTAAAAAAGAAGGAATTGTTAAACCGATTCGTTTTAATGGTAGTTATAACCGTGATTTCAATGATTTGAATGATGCTCATTTGAAATCAGCTAAAACTTTGGGTATTGAACCTGTGGCAGATAGGGATGCTGCGGAAAAGAAAAAGAGTAAATTGAAAGAGGTTAAGTCTAATCAAAATTATGAAGTGGAAGATTTAACCCACTCTATACCTTTTCTTGTTTCCCCGGCTCTTGATTTATTAGATGAAATAGGTGAAAACTTCAGGGATTCGCTTAAAAGCCTGAATGCCCCACATTATAAATTGTTTGTAACAAGCATTACACGTACACAAGATGATATTAAAAAATTAAGAAAGAAAAACGGGAATTCAACTGAAAATTCAGCGCACATGTACGGAACAACATTCGATATTTCGTGGGTACGTTATCAAAAAGATTCCGGCAGGAAAACCGATTTAAGTCCTGACCAGTTGAAAATGGTTTTGGCAACTGTGTTAAGGGATTTGAGGAAGGAAAAGAAGTGTTATGTAAAGCACGAAAAAAACCAAGGGTGTTTTCATATTACAGCTAGAGGTAATTAGAAAAGGTTAAGTGTACTTATTTGGGAAGTAAATTAAGGGTAATTATACATATTTAACATGAAATGGTTTTAAAAATTAGCCGAAAAATCTGTTATTTCTCCATAAAGTTTTGGGTATTATAATTAAAATTATCTGTAATATGTTTACAATTATATTACAGATAATTTTAATTATAATACGGGAAAATTTATTTACAACCGGTCGGAAATTGAAATAAATCGGGGATTTATCTAAAAGAAAGAAGGAGGAAATTTGGAACATATTTTCCCCAATTTCCTCCTTCTTTCTTTGTCTGGCAATAACAGCTACTTGCCATTTTTAATGACTAATGTGTTTTATTTAACTTCTTCCGGCTTCCTTACCGGCGAACAGCTGGACAACATTACAAATATACAATGAGAAATATCATTTGTCAAGATTTTCAGATAATATTTATGTGAGATTGAAGAGACATTGAAAAAATAACTACTTTTGTCCCCAGTTGTTTTTGGGTTGTTGATCATGAAAAAAGATTTTTCAAAAGAACATTCCCATGCTCCGGCTTTCAGGGTAATGGGTGTTATTATTGCCATTGGAATTGTTTTTGGCGATATAGGAACTTCTCCTCTTTATGTGATGAAAGCGGTATTGAATGCTTTACCACATAATCATCCAGAACTTATAACCGGAGCCGTTTCTTGTGTGATATGGACTTTAACATTGCAAACCACCATCAAATATGTATTGATAACCTTGCGGGCAGATAATAATGGGGAAGGAGGTATTCTCTCTTTATTTGCACTTATCAGGGAAAAACATCGATGGGCTTATATAATTGCGGCTGTAGGTGCTGCGACTCTTTTGGCTGATGGTGTGATTACTCCATCAATTACAGTTACCTCAGCGATTGAAGGTTTGCATAATGTATACTCTTCTGTTCCTATCATACCTATATCTATTGGGATTATTATTTTCCTTTTTATGTTACAGCCTTTTGGAACGGCTTCTTTGGGACGTTTTTTCGGCGTAATCATGTTAGGTTGGTTTGTTATGCTTGGTGTTTTAGGATTTATTCATTTCATTGAGTATCCAGCCATTGCTAAAGCCTTTAATCCGGTTTATGCAGTCCGGTTTTTAATTTCATCTCCCCACATTCTTATCATATTAGGTGCTATATTTCTTTGTACCACAGGAGCGGAAGCCTTATATTCAGATTTAGGGCACTGCGGTTTGCGTAATATCCGTGTGTCGTGGGTATTTGTTAAAACTGCTTTGATATTGAATTATTTAGGACAAGGCTCTTGGGCCATACTGAATCCTGATGCAGCAATAATTCCTGATATTAACCCATTTTTCGAAATCATGCCTTCCTGGTTTTTTATTGTCGGTGTAACGATGGCTACACTGGCTGCTATTATTGCCAGCCAGGCCTTGATTAGCGGTTCTTTTACGGTTATTGCCGAGGCAATCTCCCTGAACCTTTGGCCAAATATTAAAATCAAGTATCCAACAGAATTGAAAGGACAATTGTTTTTGCCCGGCATCAATTATGTGTTGATGATTCTTTGTGTGGTGGTAATCCTTATTTTCGAGTCTTCAACCAATATGGAAGCTGCTTATGGACTTTCAATATCTATTACTATGTTGATGACAACATGTTTGCTCTTTTTGTACATGAGGGTAAAAAAGGTACCTCTGTGGGAATCTATTCCGGTTACCTTGTGCTTTTTTACAGTTGAGATTGGATTTTTGATTGCCAACAGTGTGAAATTTATGCATGGAGGTTATATAACTGTTTTGATGGCTGGTATTTTATTTTTAATCATGTTTATATGGTATAATGGTCTCCGGATTAAAAATCGCTGTGTAACTTATGAAAAGATTACTCCGGTGATACCTGTAATAGATAGATTGAGTGAAGATGAACTGGTTCCGAAATATGCTACGCATTTGGTTTATGTTACCAGGGCAAAGTATAAAAATGATATTGAAAGTAAAATTGTTTATTCCCTGATTAATCGTCAGCCTAAACGTGCTGATACTTACTGGTTTGTATATTTAAATAGGAGTGACGAGCCATATAAATTCTCTTATAAAATTACAACATTCGTTCCGAAAAAAATTTTCCGTGTTGATATTACTGCAGGATTTAAATTAGGGTTTCATGTTGATGATTATATTAAAAAAATAGCGGTTAAAATGGAACAAAAAGGAGAAGTCGATTTGATAAGCCGTTATCCGTCCTTGCGGGAGAATAATATCAGGGGAGATTTCAGGTTTGTTGTTGTTGAGCGTATTATGCGTAATAGCCTTTCACTCTCATTCCTGAAAAAAGCGATTTTGTTTATTTATACGATTATTAAAAAATTCGTTACTTCGGATACCCAGATTCTTGATTTGGACCCATCCAACGTGACAGTAGAATCTGCGCCTTTAGTCAGGAAATAGGCTGGTTTCCACTCAATTAATTCTCATTCATTAATTGTTTAATTATTTTCAGAGCCTTTTCGTTCCTCTTCTGTTTGTCAATTTGTATTCTGTTAAGTTCATTCCTCCGGTGCTTAAACCGAATAATGAGTTTGCTTCTATCCAGCGACCATCAATAAAAACAGGAGTCGCGCTGTATGATTCTTCGAATTTTGGTTTATAATTAGTATATTCTTTAAATAATCCTTCCGGTAAAGTTAAATACTTGTTCTCTTGCATGTTCATCCGGAAGAGGCATTAAAATTTAAGACTTTCCTTGATGATTGATTTGTAAAGATTCTCGTTGTTTTGGGCTTTTGAAAAATGACAGGTTACAACAAGTAATACAAACAACGAATACTTTTTATTTTTGAATCCGGCCATAATAAAACTGATTATTTCTGTAAATGTATTTATTAAACCGGCACAGCATGAATGCTGTGTCTATAAAAAAAGATAACAGAAGTTACACATTCGAAAAATGGTTATCTTTGTTTGATTTTTTAATTTTATTTCAATTAGGGCACGAATTGAACTATTTTTGGGTGCAAGGTACAGGGTACAAGGTGCACGGTTTGTCGAAATCTGGCGTAAGCTCCCGGCGTAGTTAAACAAACACTTTGATACATATAAAAACGCTCCGCGGAGAAATGTTTGTCGCT
>JAVBLO010000097.1:0-12766 GCA_031553415.1 Bacteroidales bacterium
GAAACATTAAAAATTCCTTCCGTCAGATGAATGATGCCACCTGTATTCAATGAATCTATTGCTGATTGAATGACTAAATCATCGTCAATACCTGTACAGATAACATCTGCCCCTCGTTTTGATTTGGCTGATGCATCGGACGCCGCAATTGTAATGATTGCTCCTGGTGAAGTTCGCGGCAATCCCATTTGTGCGATTATTCCTAAATTTCCAAAACTCATAAATATTTAGTTTTAATTGTTAATAAAATCTGAATCATTGAATTTATAAATCAATACTTTCTCCCAGGTATCATCCATATTTTTTCGAAAAAACACGAAGTTGGAAGCGAATTCATTTTCTGGAACAGAAATATCAAATTGTTTGTAATTACCTGGGAGAAAAATGCGAATGGTATCTCCCGGTACAAACAATGTTAAATCAGATAAAGTATCCATATTTACTCCATTTTGATGCGGGAATAAAAGGTTCAACATAGTTTCAATGATAGATTCCAACACCCTGTAATTCAATTTAGTTTTATCGGCTTCGATGCGGGCTGTGCGTTCATCGGAGACTAGAGCTTCGGCTCCGGACGAAGTGAGTTTGGTTATCTCCTGTTCAAGTTTTTCAATATCTTCTTTTCCTGCTTTATTGTTGAGTATTGTTAAAATATTTTCAATGCTTTCGAAAAGTCCTTTCAAATAATTTACTATATCAACAAATAATTGCCCCACTCTTAGCGCAGCATTTTTTTGTGTCCTGGTTTCGTTTTTTATGTCTTCTGAACGTGATTTTAGTTCATTAAGTATATCTGCCATAATCAAATATTTTTGCTCAAAACTATTATTTGCCAAACTACAATAAAAAGACAATTAAGGATGTTCATTGAGTATTGTTGAAATTGATTCCAGGTAATATTTCCCGGTTTGTGTCATCATTTCCAGCATAAGCTTTTGCTTGCTGTACCAATATTTCCCGGATAACCAAGGTTTGGGTTTACGTTTGGGAGTAAAACCAAGGTCGCCTTTATTATTTTTGCCAAATCCTTTTCCAACACCACGGGCAACATAATGACCATAATACAGGAAAAAATGGTCTATTTTGGTTGTGTTACCTCCGGATTGCCGGTGAACTTCAGTACGCAAACTGTTTTCCAGGGCTCCGGTATCTCCAATTCCATAGGCTGTCATTCGTTCCCTCCAGATAGTGAGCATCATTTCGGCCCAACCATCAACATAATTTTCAAAATTATTTCCACTCGTTGCTGTCATAACATAACTCTGTTGGAATATCAATTGTAACCATGAAATATAAACCGGTGCATCCGGAAATATAATATCCGGGAACTTCATAGAAAGGAATACGATCAACATTTAAATAAGTCATTTCATTTTCCAGTCTCCTGCGGTCATATATTAGTTTCTTGACTAATTTCCAAAAAATCTCCCGGCATTGATTCAGGGCAATATGTTGTTTTTCCATATCGCCGTAAGGATATTTCTTCAGCAGAAAAACAGTGTACTGGCGGCGTTCAAAATAACCGCCTCCGGAATGTTGCATCATACTTCCGTCTGCAGTATCATCAATGCAGAAATAAGCTTTTTCTTTTGAGAAATTTTGGATTACTTCTTCCATGTGGGAAATACCACTTACCCGGCAGAACTTGAAATTTTCTTCAGTTGCTTTCTTGTTAGTAGTGCAGAGTTCTTCAAAATATTGATGTGCATCAAAAGCCATAATATTGTTATTTAAATTTACTCATCCGTCTTTCCATCTCCTGGTTCTCCAATGCTTTTGCATCCAGTTCGGCCAAAGCTTCCCATGTATTTATTTCATAAATCTGATTAGTTTTGGTAACATCCCCGCCATTGAGCGCCCGAATCATATTTTTGATTATATCCCGCATATTGGGTGCTTGTGGTTCCTCATCTTCCAAGATAGTTTCTACTTTCTGCAGGAAATGAGGAAAGTTCTTCTGTAGTACTGATTTTAATCCATAGTACCAAAGGAAAACAGTATTCCGGATATGGAAAGGAAGCTTTTCAAAACATTTGGATTCTGCCAGCGTTTTGCCGTCATTGAACGCTTTTCCATTGGTATAGAAAGCAGCTATCAGGCAATTAAGGTACTTTTCTTCTTTTGTAAAAATATATGCCTGGTAATAGTTTTCACAAGCCAGGTATTGTTTGAGTGGACAACCACGCAACCGAGATTCCGAATGTTTCCGGCCTGCCAGTTCCGGAATTGGAACGATTTCTGAAATATTGTCAGTTAGCCAGGAGAGCTGCCGGCAAAAAGAAGTGACCTGTTCCGGATTCAATTCAAAACGATGTTTCTTGTATTTACAAATCCAACCGCCATCTATTTCTTTTAATACCCTGATGCCGGTAAAACGAACAAAGGCAAAAGCATGAAGCTCTGCAGGTGTAATCTGCCCGTTGGTCATCAGGTAACTAATGTATGTTAGGTGCTTTGCTGATAGTTCTTTCCACGATTTGGGAGCTGTAAGGTTTAATTCCATAATATTACCCTCCAAAGAAAAATGTTTTGTCTGAGCACTTGTTTTCATACTTATTTTCAAACTTGAGTTTGAAAGTTTGAGAAGATTGGAATTCCGGGAATTCGTTTATATTCTTTACCATACAGTTTACCATCTTTTCAATCATTGGGTAAACTTCTTTCTTTTGAAGCATAAGCCCAACAATAACCTGAAGCTGCAGATATACTTTTTTATCCCAGGCGCTCATGGAACAGTTCCGGAACTTAGAAAATAAATGTTCTATATATTCAGGACTAATGTATCTTGAGATATCTTCCTGCAGTTGCAATATATGGGTATGAACAGAATCCAGGGTTCCGAATGTTACTGCAGTATTAGCAAATCGCATTAACTCCTGACCTGTGAGGTAAACAATTTCCGTATATCTCTCAAATAATTCGTGTTGGCTCCACATTTCCCGGAATTCGGAATAAGAAAAAATAAACCTTACCAGGAAGTCCAAATTATTGGATATACGTTGTTGAACAAATTCTAATAACCTGTCAACTCTTTCTTTAGATGCCGGTGCCTGGTTGGCATTCCTGACAACCGCAAAACCATTGGGTGTTTGAATCAAATCGGCAAAAGGTATGGCTGATAGATATGCTTTCAGGCAGATAACAACTTCTGTAGCCCGGACAACATCTGAAGGCGGAATACTTTCATCAAAAGTATAATCAAAAGTACCGTCGAAAGTTGCTGCAGGAATATTTTCCGATAAAGTTTCTATATAGTAATATAAAGGAGCCCCTAATAACTCTAATTTTAACCAGGCTTCCGCTTCCTGAAGGAATGTGTCCATGGCTTCCTTTTCTGTCCCGGCTGCCGTTGGAATATATTTTACAAATTTGTCAAAATCTTTGAAAATCATATCTCATTATTTTCTTTACGCATTGTTTGTTCTTCAGAATCTTTTCCTTTATCCAAGGTTGTGAGGGTAATTACCGGTACATCATATTCAAAGTCTTCCCATTTGTTATACTCCTTAATCACAAAAAGAGGCTCCAGAAGTATATCATGATAAGGTTTTTCGAGCGCCTGCTTCATTGTAAATAATTCACGTTGAACGGAACCTGATTGATTACTTTTGTTTTTTCCCGGAGTAGCACCTACCAGGTTTGGATGGATATTATCTGCGTAACAAATCATGTTGGAAGCTTCTTCAGAATCTTCGATCCAATCTCCACCCTCTTTGCTGTCGTCGATAACATTGATTCGTACCATCTTTACTTCACGGCCATTGGGATCGACATAGTAACCGGTTATCCAAAGTTTGCCGGAATTTTCCAATCCGGTAAGGAAATTTTTAATGTTTTCCTTTTCTTTCTTTACACGTTCTGCTTTCTTTTCCAGGTCAGTAATTTTTTCTTCTCTGCAGATATTATCCCAATAATCCTTATGTACTTCAACCTGGTATTTAATACCCGTGTGATTGCGGAACTTTGCTTTCTTTCCTGCAGGAATCATTTGTTTGATATCGTACCATCCGGAAAGGAATACAGACCAATAGTAAGCAAATGGGTAATACTTGCTTCCGGCAATTGGAAAGGTATTGATGATTGCAAATTTTCTTTCAGTTGTGGGTTTGGCTAGTTTTCCATCCAATCCGGGAATTTTTCCCATCCGGAATTCAAGGTCCCCGATTGGATCTTGTACATCTAATACAGGGATTACTTCGATTTCATCTTCTTTGGGAACATTGTTTTCCCAATTGGCATAAAAAAGATGTTCTATTTTTCCATTTTTTGGATTACAGGTTTCAAAGCGACAATATACGGCTTCTTTATGCCGGATTTTTACAACTTTCTTCCCATCTCCGGAGATGATAATAACAGCCACAGAAAAGAAAAAATGTTTCATATCTGTTGATTGCTCCAGAAAATAACGAGGCATCCGGTTGTATTTGAAAAAATCCTTGATTTCTTTATCTACAATTTTTTCTTTGTTTTCTTTCTGTATCCGGATTCCTGAAGCGTAACAGGTGAGCACATTAAAAAGCTTGTTTTGCGACATAACTTCATCTTTCCGGATTTTTACAAGTATTTTGTATGGGAGTTGGTTGTCATTTCCCCAGGGAACATAACCGCGATAAGTCTTTAGCTTTCCCGGAAGCTTAACCGGTTGTACAGTCGTTTCGTCAAATATTTGTGAACCTTCGTCTATTTCGCGTAAAATGGCTGATGTTGCTGAATTAATTGGTATTTCTGTAATACCATAGCCATAATCAATCATTTCATTAAATTTTTCATTATTCATTTTTCATTCTTCATTAAATAAATACCTCCTGGTCGTTTATTTCAAAAATGGTTATGGCCCTAACTTTCCGGAACAAATTGCTATCGAGAAACTTTAAGTTGAATGTGTTACCATGGTGATAACTGGAAGTGCAAATTACATTGTTGGCCGAAACAATACTTCCATCATCTTTCCAAAATTTCAGGGAAACAGCTTCTCCGGAATTGAGCATTGCCCGCATGGTGTTAATGTGTATGAGCTTCATATTTAGTTGAATGTATAATCAAAAGTGTTATCGAATATCCTGGAGCGCTTAGTCTCGAATTCGTTTTGATTGACTTTGGCCAAACGGTATTTGAATTCATAAGCCGGCAGTTCTTCCCTGGCTGAGCTTCGTTTGACCGTTGCTTCCTCAATAGTAACTTCTTTTTCCACTCCGGAAGAAGTAAGAAGGAAAACATCTTTGCTTAAAAATAAATCTTCCAACCAGGTTGCATGATTGTCATCGAGAATGCCTGTCCTGGCTGTATATTGCTTTTCAAGGTCTACGAAATGTTTCCGGTATTTCCCGGAGAAAACTCCAAAACTGTTTTCATATTTGTTTTCCCGATTGATGATTCCTGAAGGGATGTAGGTTTCCTTAACTCCGAATGAATTCAGGAAAATAAATTGAACACCCGGCATTGGTTCCGGACGAACATAGTAAGTCATGACTCTTTCGCCGGCAATGATTGTGTAATAAGAAATGGTTTCCGGATTGGAAAATTTAGAGGGAGAAACATCTATAGTCAGAACTTTTTCAAGGTCTGAAACAGTAAGCAAATCCAGACTTTCAAACACACCTGATTTCCGTCTTATAATTGCTTTTACAGTAGTTTGAGAAGAAACAACCAAAGAGAGGTATTCTTTTTGCTCCCGGTATATGATTTTTTCATTGACTAATAGTGAAAGAAAATGTTTTTCAAGAAATTCAGTTGCAGCAACATCTAATTCCACATTACAATATTGCACTGTAGCATCTACGATACCACCGCCGCCAGTTCCATCATCGGCAAAAAGTGACATCAGGAAGCGATACCGGAGTGTGTCCATGGGAATATAACTTTGACAAAGTTTTCCCAATTCCCGGATGTAAATTTTTTTATCAGCATCAGGATAATATTTTTCAGTGAAAGCAGTTCCGGAAGAAATGGCAAATGTGAATGTGACTGATCCCTGGGATGAAATAATGATATCTTTCATTCCTGAAGCTAAAGAAAATTCGTCCGGTTTTTGAAGTATAGTCATCGTTCGTAAAGTTTTACACCCAATCCGACAAAGGGTTGTTTTTGTTCCAAATCATAACCACCCTGAAGGAAAAAATATTTATATCCGACGATGGCCGATGCTGATGAGCGACTGTCGAGCAAAAGTGATACTGAAAAAACAGGCTTTTTTGTGATAGTTACTGTTTTTGTGATTTCCGGAATTGTCAGTTCATAGCTAAGGTTCCGGCCTAAAATGGAATTCTGAAACAATGTGTCGGAAATGGAAAGTTTAAGATTTTCCGAATTAATCAATAACTCGGAGTATATTTTTTTTGAATAATAGTCGTTGATTATAGCTGCCGTATCAACTACCGGAGGAATTGCTGGAGAAAGAACCAATACCGGTTCCGGCTTGAAAAACAAAAGTGTATCGGTTTTGTGAATATAAACCGTATCGATATCGGTTGTTTGTTTATCCGGTTGTCCTGCTTCATTTCTGGTAAAGAAAATGTAAGCAGCCAGGACAAAAATAATTCCGGCTAATAAGGAAAATTTATATTCATTTTTCATATTTGCTTGTTTTTTAGCAAAAATGAAAAAACGGTTTTGGCCTAAAAAAGACAAAGCCCGCCGGAGCGAGCTTTGAAATTATTCAGATATAGCATTTTCAGGGCTTGGATCTTTGAGTAGCCAGACAGGTTTACTGTCGTCGAATTCTATTTTGTAACCATTGACAGCCATAAATGCCGAAACTTCGTCAGCTGTAAACTCTCCCATACCGGATAAGTCAAAAGCGATATCTTCAGAACTCTTTTTGATAACGGTTCCGGAACCCTCGTATGGTTGGAACTCTCCGGCATATCTTTGTAAAATAACTATTTTCCAATCGTCGCTTAAACTCATTTGAGCCTCCTTTCTCTATCAAGTGCTAAAACATCTTCATAACGTTCTTCAGCAATAAGTTGTTGCCGGAGTAATTCGAATTCATTTTTATTGCTGGCTGCAGCAAGTTTAAGTTGGAAATTTTTCAAGGCGCTGATTATTGGTTCGATTTCGGATGCTTTAACCGCCATTCCGGACACGAATAAAGGAGTTTTAGGATCAATATGTATTATTTTTTCTAGCATAAAAGAGCCGGGAACTGTATCTACCGGAGATACAACAAAACTGGGAGTCATGCTTCACCTCCTTTCATATTCAATGCTAATGAAGAAAGGTTTTCTTTCAAGTCTTGAAGTCCGACCAATAAATTTTTTACATATAAATCATCATCGTCCAATTCGTCCCAATGTTTAAGTAAAAAAGATTGGGCTTTATCTACCGTGGTAATGTTGTGGCAAATTTGAGGACTATCGACTTTAGTAACAGGAATAAGCCATTCTTTTAGAAAATTCAAGGCTTCATCAGAAAAAGGAATCCCGGCGATATCTATTTTTTTCATGCTTCGCCTCCTTCCTCAATACTGAGTTTTACCAATATATTCCGAAACTCTCTCATATCTTGAAGAAGGCCAAAGTGACTAAACCCTTCTTCAGATATTTCTTCAGAACCAAATTCAAGAATAAAATCCTCTACTTGTGAAAAAATAAGTTTAATCACCGTTTGATTTTTTTTTCGTAAATAAACAATAGCATCTTGTTGCTCTTTAGATAAATTCATACCTTACCTCCTTTCCCTTGATTAAGTTCCTGAAAATGAAGTGTGGCACAAAAACCATTGGCAATAAAAACAAAAACAGCTTCTGTGTCGGAACTGTGTAGCTGGCAATTGATTTTACTTTTTCCAAAAGCTTCAGAAAAAAAGTTACTGACCGTTTTGTTTACTCTGGTAATGTTGGAAACTCCCTGAGATTTCAGGGTGGGTTCGGAACTGGCAGGCGATTGACCTGCAGATTGATTTTTTTTTCATGATTGTTTAGCAATTAAGACTTGGCAAAATAAAAAAACGGTTGCCAAACCCGCTGCTAAACAACCATTATTACAGGTAACCCTGTGCATGTCACGAGTCGACAACCGTCGTTATCAAAATATATTTTGGGCATAAAAAAGCCCGAACGTTATCGGGTAACTTTTGTTACCTGTAATTATAATTGTTTAGCACTGCAAAGATGAGAAAGAATTTTGAGATAAGCAAAAATAGTCACATTAATTTTGAATAGAAGTTAATCTTCCGTTGTCAAAGTATAAATATGAACTAGAACCATATACCCATTGTTCATGTGTTCCATAGCTTCCTGTGGTTTTATTTATGGATTCAGGTTCTCCCCAAGATAATCTACATGCTTCTTTCGACATTCCAACACGCACTTTCCCTTGTGTAATCAATGTCCAAGTCTGAGTTGAAATTTTAGGGTATTTTAATCTTGGATTTTTGAATGAAAAAACTTTTGAAAAATTTGACCAACACCCCCAAGTTTCAATAGGTTTTACTGGCTGATTAGTACCAGAAAAAGAGGTCATGATATAATACTCTTCATCAGTCTTATCTTTGAAAATAATTTTAATAGGAAAATTCACCTCATCACTTGCTCCTATTTGAGTGATTGTTACTGGAGTAAATTTTTTATGTGTCTTGAATCCTCCTCCGGCATCCGATCGCCATTCATCAGTAAGAATATATAATTCTTTGTTAAGTAAGAGTTCTCTTGCTTTTTGGATATCTCCTAAATATATAAAATCATAGCTATTTTGATTTGAAATAATAGTAGACAAAGACTCTAAATTTGAAATATTTCTATTCCTAATTTCTTCAAAAGATTTTGTTATTATATACTCACAGAAAAAAAAATTGTCATCTTTCTTGGAAAAACACACCGTGGCTGCTATTCCTTCCCATTTATGTTTTTTTGTTAAGGATTCTTTTACAGAATCAATCTGTAATACTATATATTCGGTTTTTTCTGGATAATAATAATTTTTTTTAATAGCTAAAAATTCCATTCCTCGTTGCAAATCAGGAATTGGGATAAATGGAAAATTGTCTTTTATAAATTTTTCTTCGTTAGTTAATGGTGTTTTATCTGAAGATTTTTTCTTTGTTTCATTAGTTTTTACAATGTAATCGTTTTGAGAAAAAATAAGAGTAGAAGTTAAAAACATTACTATGATTACTGCGATTTTTTTCATAACTGATAAAAATTTAGTTTATAATTTAAGGTTGCAAAGTTATGAAAATGGTTTAATTAACAAAAAAATAAAACTTCTGTAAATTAAGATAGTACAAACGTCTCCTAATTAATGGAAAAATAAAATTTCTGTTTAGTTAAAGAATAAAGCCCAAATTCATTTACGGTCAAGGTGTCTTTTAGCTTACCTTGACCGTCCGTGATACGGTCAAGCTTATCATTAACCAACGATATATTATTGCTCTTTGAAACTTATTTCCAACTGAATAAAAATTGTACCGAGCAGGTCTGTTTGATAGTGAATATTTGTTAAAAAATAACATTTTTAAGGTACCTGATGCGTATCTGATACGCATCAGGTACCTGTTTTTTGTCTATTTTTCGACCTGCTCAGTACGATTAAAATCTATTTTCATTTGTCTAAAATCTGTAGTAAGAAGTTGTTTTATCAAATCATCATTTTCTTTGATTTTTTTCTCATTGGTTTTCTTTTCAGAAAAAATATCATTGTTTCGTTTGACTAACTTCTTATTTTCTTCCAATAAATCTTTTATCGTATTATCTCTGTCCTGAATTTCCTTTTCTGAATATTTTCCACTTTTGCGGATAGTGGGAAGAACATCATGGGTAATCCATCGTTTGAACTTTTTGGCTTCTTCTTTTTCCGAGAAAAGAATTAATTGATATAGTCCGAATTCATTTACCAGCCATAACTCTCTGGTCTGACCTCCGGAAATTATTTTATCTTTCCGCTTTTCATCTTCATCTAAGCGTTCTACGGCCTGGCTTGTATCTGATATTCCTACTATTTCACAAATGTCCGCAGCTATAAACCACGACATTTCATTTTCTAATTGAGAAGAAACTCTCAATTCTAACCCGTTTTCAAAATCAAATTTTCTTGTTTCCATAATAATTTTATAATGAATTAATGATATTTTCCATTTCAATACATGCATTGCGAAAATGATGTAAATTTGTTTTTTCTGTTTCAAATGTAGACAGGCTAACAAATTGAAGTTGGGTGTTTATTTTATTTTTTGAAATTTTTCCTGAGAAATAAGTACATAAGTGGTATAGAAAATATTTGTATTGAATTCCTTGTAGAGAGTTAAGCCCAAATATGGAAGAATTATCTTCATATTTTTTACAAAAACATTCAACTTTCTCTTTTGAAAAACCTTCTTCTAATAAAAAGTTCAAACAATATTGATATTCTTCATAAAGGGATATGATTTTATCGTTTTTCTCATCGTCGCTTTTAATAAAGTCTTCTGGTTTTGCAAGTTGTTTGGGAATAAGCATATTTATCAAGTCTGCCGTTGATTCTGCTTGTTGCCACGTTTTATTTGATTCCTGTGTTTTCAGACTCAATTGTAATAAATGATATGCATGGAATGCAGATGCAAAATAAAACAGCCTGAACATTCGATCCATTTGCCGAAATCTTCTTTCTTGTAGAGTTATGAGAGAGTCTATCAAACTGAAATTTTTGTCTTTTTTGTCAAATTCAAGAGACATAAGCTGGTCTATCTCTTCGGTGGTTCTTTTGAAATAAATTTCTTTCGCTTCCATATAGTTTAAAATAAAACGAGCAGCAGTTTCAGCGATGCCGCGCCTACTCCTGTTGCTCTTAATTTTGTTTTTATCTCAGTTGCTAATCAACGGCATTTGTTTAGCATGATTTTAATCATGCGACAAAAATATACTAAAAAAATGCAGAACCCCTTACTGAAAATCGGAAAGATTTAGTGCAAGAGTACGTTAGGAAAGTTTAACAAGTCGGATAGATGAATTATTTTTTATATAATTGATTTATTATGTTTGAGATCCATAACACTGCAATAGATGCAGCATCTACATATTCGCCATATTTGTCAAAATCATCGTTCAATTTGAAATAGAGATAAACCGGGAATAATACAAAGAATGATCCCCAAATTATTTTATTTTCAGTTTTTTTATTCATCAAAGTTTAAGAATGTTGCTAAGTATTGCAAATTTATGAAAATGTTTTAAAAATAAAAACCCCGACAAAGAAATGAATCTAAGCCGGGGATATCCGTAAATTTGAATTATGCCGTCAAACAATAAAATCAAAGATGAACGGATAATAGTTGTTGTCCTAATTGATGCAAGCCTTCTTCAATACGCATTGCTTGTTTTGGACGGGGTTTTTTTACTCCTGCGGCATAATGCCATAATTGACGTTCATTAATGCCTGTAATCCTGCTTAATGCTGCTTTAGTAAAGATATTACTATATGCATTCAACAAAGCTTCAGTAGAGAGCTTAAATTCAAGTTCATATTCTCCTTTGAATACTTCAGGGATAGGATCATTATATTCTAAGGAAGTTTCAACATGAAAAGAAATCGCTTCTGCAATATTTTCTTTCACATGTTCCAATGTATCTCCAGTGCTTGCACATCCATCTAACATTGGAGAATAAGCAGAGTAATTGTTTCCGGAGTATTCGATTTCTACAATAACTTTTTCCATAATTTTTGTTTTAATGCGAGGTTTATTTCAACCCCGCTTGTCTTAAAATACTGTTTACTATTGCATGGCTTAATATGTGACTTCGACCATGATTAGGAACTGTCACTGTTCCGGTTTTTGTTTCATGCCTGAACTGCATGTGGCTGCCTTTTTGCCTGTCTAAATACCAACCATCAGCAGTTAGCAATTCAATAATTTCATAAACTTTCATTATCATCTCTGTAATCTTTTATTGTTTGACTCTACAAAGGTAGTAAAAAAACGAACTAAAACAAATAAATAGTACATAATTTTACTACCAATATAAAGATTTAACATTTAAAATAAAAAATCCCGATAAACCGGGAAACCAATCGCAATCTTATTTGCGTAAAACAATCAATGTAGAGAAGCGAAAACCTTAAAAGGGCGTTTCTTTGCTACTTTCTTTGCGCCCTCAAAGAAAGTAGTGCAAAAGCGGCCAAATTAGCCGTTTCTGCTCATTTTTAGAAGTTCAGCCGCCCTTCATCAGCAAAACTGTAATATTTATCATTTGCCAAAATAATGTGGTCTAACATGTTTATATCAAGTATCCGGCAGGCTTCACTAATTTTTTTTGTCATAAAATCATCATCCCGGCTTGGATCAACCGAATTCGATGGATGATTATGGCAAAGTACCAATGAAGTTGCATTGCATTTTATTGCACCCTGTAGAATGATTCTAATATCAACGATTGTTTTATCAATTCCACCTTGTGAAATTTTAGAAACTCCGATACATTTTGAAGCATTGTTTAAATACATTACCCAAAATTCCTCGTGGTGTTCCATGAAATCAGAAAAAAAGGGTGTAAAAATTTCTTTTAAGTCATAGGAGCAACAAGCTTTTTTCAAGTCATTATTTTTCATAGGGTTTTTGTAGGAAATAACTATTTCAGATACTTTGTTGCTTGATTCTTCAACCTGGAGATTTGAAAAAACATAACACAACGGAAAAAAATCTGTTTCGTCTGTTTCTGGAAAACCCAATGTGTGTTGACCGCTTAAACCAAAACAGGTTTGACCCCTGAAAATTATTTAATTTTGCCCCCCCAAGCATCTTGATAAGTGGGGTCATTTTTATTTTGGAATACCATCCTTAGGCGATACACCATTAT
>JAVBLO010000114.1:0-14835 GCA_031553415.1 Bacteroidales bacterium
GGTTACTAAAGGTAGCGACTTTGATCCCCAGTTGGTTGAGGCTATACCTCACAAGTGTCATATCAACCACTAGTGGTATAAGATCAATGTTACTCTAACGATACATAAAATTGTTCTTAAGAAAATTTAAACAGGCTCTAATAAGTAGGTGGACTATTTCAAAAAAAGAAAAAGGAAGGAGGGCATGTGAACCTCTTCCCTTTGTTCCCTATAATTCAATAAATTAGAATTTTTGTTTTTTGTTGCAGGATAAACTGGAAAACGAAAATTTTCATGTTTTCATTTTTCAGTGCTTTCGGCAATAGATGCTTACTCAAAAAAGTGGCAGACGGGTAACTAATAGTTCTTGAAAAGGATATCTTTCATGATTCTTTATTTTTATTTTCCAATCCGTGAAGCCGTATAGAGCGGATAAACTTTTATATTTTGGTATGTTCCGAAATTTTCCATAGAACAACGGATGCCGTATGAATATTCCTTTTCGGATAAAAATTGAAACATACTTTGCATAGAACCTTTCGTGCCCGCTTTTACTTCGACCGGAACAATATCAGTGTTGCATTGCACCACATAATCGACTTCGGCATTGCTGCCCGCTTTTTCGCGCTGCCAATAGTGTAACAATATAGGACTGTTGCTTGGTGCTGATTTCAATAATTCCAAACCGACAAACAACTCTGCCAAAGCGCCTTTGTTTACTTGTTCCAGACTTTCGGCAGTAAGCAGTTGTCCCAAATCCAACTTCAAAAAGCGTTGGTAAATTCCCGTATCGAATATCAAGTACTTGCGATGTTTCGTATTCATTTCGGCGGCTAACGGAAGTCCGTTTGCCGATGTATGTGTTACGGGGTAAACTATTCCTGCAAGTTCCAATAAGCCGACACTTTCTTTGATTTGCCAGTGGTTGGAATCCTGCGATGCTTGAGAGTATGTAAATTTACCGCCTGTTTGATGAATCACGGATGCAAAGACTTCGCGTAAACGGGACGAAGGTACTCGTGCCTTATATTTGGAAAAGTCGTCATATAAGGAAAATGTAAGGTCATCCAAAACTTTTTGACATTCGAGCAACGTCCCCCCTTGTGCATACATTGCAACCACTTCAGGCATTCCGCCAATAAGTATGAAACGAATAAGTTCTTGTTTACACTTGTTATGTACCGCATCTGAAAGCGGTTTCTCCGGTGAGGCCTTTTGTATGGCATCGGCAAGTAGATTCATTCCCATTGCCCGTAAATACTCGTCGAATGAAAATGGGTACAAAAATAGCGAACGGATTCTGCCTACCCCGAAAGAGGGCAATTCTTCCAATGCAAATTCCAATAATGAACCTGCTGCAATAATATGTTGTTCGGGATAATCTTCATAAAAGAAACGCAGTGAAGAAATTGCCGGAATGCAGGATTGAATTTCATCCAAAAACAATAAAGTCTTCCCCGGAATAATAGGTATATCGTATATAAGCGATAATTCATCGCATATCTGTTTAGGGTCGGAACTTCTTTCAAATACAGCCTTAGCACTCTCACTACCCTTTGTCTCAAAGTTGATTTCCAAAAAAGAATCAAACTGTTTCCCCAATTCTTTTACTGTCGAGGATTTTCCGACCTGACGCGCTCCGCGCAGCAACAAGGGTTTATGTTTGGCAGCCTTTTTCCACTCTATCAATTCTTGGTCGATAGCCCGACTTAAATACTTTGTACTCATGGATAATCTGAATTACGATTACTGTTCATGCTGCAAAAATAATCTATTTTTCAAAATAAAGAGGCTATATTTAGATTTATTTTTATTTTTAATACTCAATTCAAATCTAAAAACTGCATTTTTCAGATTCAATAGAGTTAAACAGTAGGTTACGATTTAGGTTACGAATACTGTCCATTTTTGGCATTATCTTGGCTTTTTACCCTGCCACCTAAAAAAGAAAAAGTCCCGCAAAATCATTGATTCTGTAGGACTTGTCTTGCATTTGTCGCCATTTGGCTAAGATTTTTGCGGAAGCGGGGGGATTCGAACCCCCGGTACAGTTACCCGTACGTCAGTTTAGCAAACTGGTGGTTTCAGCCACTCACCCACACTTCCAAGACTCTTCTTGATCTTCGTTTTTTGCAAACGGCGGTGCAAATATAGAAGATTCTTTTGAACTTATCAAAGTTTTCAATGACTATTTTTTTAACTTTGCACAAAATAGGATAAAGAATTCCAAGCAAACGAAAGAATCAGGAATGAAAAATAAAAAAAGAAACCGGATTATCGCTATCATATCTCTTGTTTTGATTATTGCAATCACAGGTGGGCTTATCTATAAAAAATATTTTTCACCGTTTTTTGACATCAGGAAAACCGTATATGTATATGTGAATGAAAATAAAGACTATAACGATTTATTATCACAATTACAGTCTGTTGCACACATCAAAGATATAAATACTTTCGACCATATTGCCAAAGCTATGAAATATCCTGAAAAAATGAACACGGGACGGTATGCTGTTACTCCTGATATGACATGCAGGCACTTGATACAAAACCTTATAAACGGAAACCAAACACCTTGCCGCATTACTTTCAACAACATCAGGTTAAAGGAAGATTTTGCAAAACGTATCGATGAACAACTGATGTTTGGCGAAGGAAGATTATACCAACAATTAAACGATTCTACTATTTGTGCCCTATCCGGATTCGACACGAGCACTATTCTCTGTATGTTTATTCCCAATACTTATGAAATGTATTGGAACATTCCGGTTGATAAGTTCATGAAAAAAATGAAATCGGAATATGATAAATTCTGGACTCCGGAACGAATCGAAAAAGCGCAGGAAATACCATTAACACCTGCACAAGTATCCATTCTGGCATCTATCGTAGAAGAAGAAACGGCTGCAGGTTCGGAATATTCAACAGTTGCCGGATTATACATCAACCGCTTGAAACGAAACATGTTACTACAGGCCGACCCCACAGTAAAATTTGCAGTTGGTGATTTTTCGCTTAAAAGAATATTATTTATTCATCTTGAAACAGATTCTCCTTATAATACATATAAAAATACAGGCTTGCCTCCCGGTCCCATTCGCATTCCTTCTATCCGTTGTATAGATGCTGTCTTGAATTATGAAAAACATGAGTATATTTACATGTGTGCCAAAGAAGATTTTTCGGGCAAACATAATTTTGCGACGACCCTGTCAGAACACAATTCCAATGCGGCTAAATACCGGGCAGCATTAAACAGGAACAATATCAGATAGAAAAACATGAGTATAAGAAAATACAATTTTGCCATTATCGTGCCAATGGCTAATGAATCGGATAGCTTCACTTTGTTCACCGGTGAATTGAAAAAAACATTGGATTTCCTGGATTCAGGGACTGCTTATATGGTAGTCGACAATGCCAGCAAAGATAACACCCTGGATTTATGCCATTCATTATCTTCCGAAGACAAAAGATTTATTACTGTTTGGGCGCCTGAAAATAAGAATGTCGTGGATGCTTATATCCGCGGTTATAAAGAAGCTGTTTCCCACCATGATTTTATTATTGAAATGGATGCCGGATTATCGCACGATCCCGCTGCGCTGCCTATGTTCCTGCGTGTTTTAAATGAAGGCAACGAATGCGCTTTCGGAAGCAGGTTTATCAATGGAGGTTCTATCTGGCAATCATCACTTTACAGGACATTTCTATCTAAAACAGGAACCATTCTGTCTAACATATTATTAGGTACAGGGATGAAAGATATGACATCCGGTTATCAGGGCTTCCATGCTGAAGTTGTGAGGGATTTACTCAATTATCAATTGTTGTCGAAAGCACATTTCTATCAAACAGAAGTACGATACCTGATGCGGAAACGCCGTTTTATGGAAATACCCATTCATTACAGGGCTCCTTCTCCAAGTGTTTCGAAAAAAGCGATTCTGAATTCTATTAATGTTTTGTTTCATTATTTTTTCAACCGGCTTCGTTTCCGGTCTAAAGCGATTTAATCATGGAATATAAAAGTAGTTTGGTAATAACTTCAATTGCCGGTCCTGATAATAAAGTGTTGCAGGAATTTGCCCAACAAGCCAAAGAAAATAACATTGGTTTTATTATAGTTGGAGATGTCAAATCACCTGCGGATTTTAAATTGCAAGGTTGTGATTTTTATTCCATTGAAAAACAGGAGGCTTCCGGATTTTCATTAGCCAAAGGATTGCCGAAAAATCATTACGCCCGTAAAAACATCGGTTACCTGCTGGCCATGCAATTAGGTTCTGATATAATCATCGAAACAGATGACGATAATCTGCCATATGATACTTTTTGGAATAAACGGACAGAAACAGTTACTGCCGGATTATATCAAGATGAAAACTGGATAAATGTGTATAAGCTCTTTACAGAAAAAAATATCTGGCCAAGAGGATTTTCTTTGGAACATGCTCAAAAAAAGGTCTCAAAAAAATCAGCATTGTTATCTTGCAAATGCCCGGTACAACAAGGTTTGGCCGATGAAAATCCGGATGTCGATGCCATCTACCGTTTGGTAAAACCACTACCCGTATCATTCGAAAAATCAACTAACGCGGCTATCGGAAAAAACAGTTGGTGCCCGTTCAACAGCCAAAACACAACATGGTTCAGGGAAGCATTTCCGCTGATGTATCTGCCTTCTTTTTGTAGTTTCCGCATGACAGATATCTGGCGCAGCTTTGTAGTACAGCGTATTTGCTGGGAAAACAACTGGAATATACTTTTCCATAATGCAACAGTCTGGCAGGCTCGTAACGCCCATAATCTGATGCGTGACTTTTCAGACGAAATACAAGGTTACCTGCATAATAACACAATTGTGCAAAGATTAGAGCAATTGAATTTAAAACCGGGGAGTGAAAATATTCCTGAAAACCTCCTGACTTGCTACGATTTGTTTATTCAAATGAATCTTATAGACAAAGCTGAAATAAAATTAATCGAAGCATGGATAAGTGATTTATCCAATATTAAATGACATTATTATGAAAAAGAATGCTCACCCAAACAAAACAGCAAAGGGGAAAACCTCAACATCCTCTACTATTACAACAAAAAATAAAAATTTCCCTTTTTTAGTTTCAGGCATCTTTTTTATTTTAATTCATGCCTGGCTAACATTTGATTCAAATGTAGAAAGAGGATGGGGATTGAATTTTGTACGCTTTTTCGATTGGAAAGCCATTGTCTTTTTCTATATAATACTTATTGCTGCTATCGTCCCGCCTATAAATAAAATGATAGCGGATGTAGTTACATCCCTCAGTAAAGAGAAATTCATTGCTTTTATACAAAAACATAAAGTTATTTTCTTTATCCTCATTGCTATTGCATCAGGTTTTATATTTCATAAATTGCAAATAAAATATACGTTTTTAGGCGATTTGGATATACGGGCCAAACAAATTGAAAAAGGAGAAATGATGGACGATGAATTTCTCACAATGCAAATGTTCAAATACCTGTATATTTTCCTGCATGGTAAACTCGGTTGGACAGGAGTTCAGGTTGTCCGTACTTTTTCGTACATTTCAGGAGCATTATTCATTTTAACCTCTTTATTCACTGCCCATGCAATCGGAAAAAATTTCCTGCAAAAATCAGCTTATTTTATCATATCTACTTTGTCGTTGGCCGCACTAATGCAGTTTTGCGGATACTTGGAAATATATGCAATGGCACTGTTGCTTTTACAAGTTTACATCTGCCTGTGTATTCTACATTTACAAGGGAAAGTAAATATAATATTTCCCATATTAACACTTGTTGTTGGCGTCGCAGCACACTTGATGTTAATCGGGCTGCTTCCTTCATTAATCTTCCTTATTTACAGGAGTCTGCTTTGGAAATATCCTTTTTTCAGGAAGAAAAGTACATTCTGGATACTTGCCATTGTTGCCGCACCATTCATTTACTATGCATTCGACAAAGTGGCTCCACGGGTGATGCTGCCTTTTTCTCCGGGAACAAAAGATTTCATGACTATGTTTTCGACGGCTCATTATAAAGAATTTTTCAATTCCCAATTGCTTGCCGGAGGATTTGTATTTATTGTCTGGTTTGTAACAATATTATTTTTCATTTTCAAGAAAATAAAATTCACGGCATTCCATTGGTTTTATTTAATAGCATCCCTCTCCATAACAGGATTATTGTTTATCTTTAATGCAGCCAGAGGAAGTGGAGACTGGGATATTTTCTCTTTTGGAGCAGTGGTAAATAATGCCATGACTGCATTTTTCTTATTAGATTTACATAATAGAGGAATCGTCAAAAATATCAAATATGGTATTTGTATGATATCTGTTTTTGCTATCATGCACACTTCATACTGGATTATCACTAATGATACAGATATATCTATCAAATGGTTAAAAAAAGCGATAGAAAAAGACCCGGCTAATTATTATAAAGGAAGTTTCAGTAATGAATCATTATTGGGAGCTGTATTTTCAGCCAATAACCTGAATGAAGAGGCTTTATATTATCAAAAAAAGTCTTATCTGAAATATAAAAATGACCCGCGGACCGGCTATAACTATGCAGGCCAATTGCTTGGTGGTGATAAGGTACAGGAAGCGACAACCATATATGAAGATTTGGTAAATAATTTTCCATTGTATGCATTACCCTACCAGGCGCTTATCAATATTTATATGCAAACCCAAAATTATCCAGCACTCTACACTTTACTCATGAAGATGCAAGTTGCATATAATCAAAGTCCGGAAGCTTTCACAAACCGTCTTCCACAAGAACAAATCAATGCCTATTTTGATATCTTAAAGCAATTGCAACAACAAATACAGCAACAACAATAAAAAAGGAGCTGTCCCGCTTTTGGGACAGCTCCTTTCCTTTCTTATATCAATTGATTACAGTTGAGGACCAGCTGGAATCAAATCTTTACCTTCAGGCAAGTATTGCTCGAAGTTTTTGATATATTTAGCGGCCAAAGATTTAGCTTTAGTTTCCCAATCAGCAACATTAGCGTAAGTTGAACGGGGATCCAAGATATCAGAAACTCCCGGTAATGATTTAGGAGCAGTTAAGTTCAAGATAGGAACGTTTACTCTTTCAGCTTTCTCAATAGAACCGTCGATGATAGCATCGATGATAGCACGAGTGTCTTTCAAAGAGATACGTTTTCCTGTTCCGTTCCAACCGGTGTTCACCAAATATGCTTTAGCATTGTGTTCTTTCATTTTGTCGCCCAATGTTTTTGCATACATAGTTGGGTGCAAAGTCAGGAAAGCTTCACCGAAAGCAGGAGAGAAAGAAGGAACCGGTTCTGTAATACCACGTTCTGTTCCGGCTAATTTTGAAGTGTAACCGCAAAGGAAGTGATATTGAGCCTGTTTGTCGTCCAGAATAGAAACCGGAGGTAATACTCCGAATGCGTCAGCTGAAAGATAAACGATTTTGCTGGCGTGACCTGCTCTTGAAGGAAGAACGATTTTGTTGATGAAAGTGATAGGATAAGAAACACGAGTGTTTTCTGTTTTTGAAGCTTCTTTAGAGAAGTCAGGAGTTCCGTCAGCTTTCACTGTTACGTTTTCCAACAAAGCGTCACGACGGATAGCCCTCCAGATATCAGGTTCGTTTTCTTTGCTCAAGTCGATAACTTTCGCATAGCAACCACCTTCGTAGTTGAATACTCCGTTATTGTCCCATCCGTGTTCGTCGTCTCCAATCAAATAACGTTTTGGGTCAGCAGAAAGAGTAGTTTTACCTGTTCCAGATAAACCAAAAAATACAGCAACATCACCATCTTTACCTACGTTGGCAGAACAGTGCATAGAAGCGATACCACGCAATGGCAAATAGTAGTTTTGCATAGCAAACATACCTTTTTTCATTTCGCCGCCATACCATGTACCACCAATGATTTGAACTTTTTCTGTCAGGTTGAACATTACATATACTTCAGAGTTCAAACCTTGTTCTTTCCAGTTAGGATTAGTAGTTTTAGAACCGTTGAATACTACGAAATCAGGTTCGCCGAAGTTAGCCAATTCGAAGTGAGAAGGACGGATGAACATGTTTGTTACAAAGTGAGCCTGCCAGGCAACCTCCATGATGAAACGAACTTTCATACGGGTATCTTCGTTAGTTCCACAGAATGTATCTACTACGTATAATTTCTTAGCTGTATTTAATTGTTTTAAAGTCAAAGCCTTGCAGTGATCCCAGACTTCTTTACCAACCGGCTGATTGATAGTTCCATCCCACCAAATTGTATTTTCAGATACGGAATCTTTTACAATATAACGGTCTTTAGGTGAACGGCCTGTGAATTTACCTGTATCAACAGAAACTGCGCCGGTGTTAGTTAATGTACCTTTTTCGAATCCTTCGTTTTTCGGATCCATTTCAGCTTGGAAAAGCTCTTCGTAAGACGGATTATGAACAACTTCGATGTTGCCGCTAATGCCATACTTGTTTAAATCTAAATTTGCCATTGTACAATGAATTTAATAGATTGATTTTATAGTGTTTTTATTCTCTCTTTTTAAACCGACCACAAAAGTAACACTTTACTTTCAATTCAAAACTCAATTAAAGAAATATTTCCGCAATAAAGACAAAAATTATGTTTTATAACAAGTTTTAAGAAAATGTGTCTAAATTTATAGGAATCTCTTCATAATTTTGTCAATCAGATGTACGATAAAAAAACAATGACAACATGATGAAAAGAACAATTTTTAGATTGAATTTGGTTGTAGTATTGCTTCTTACCGGTTTCGTTTCTTGCAGTAAAGACTCTGAAACACCTGCTTATGAAAAAGGTAATTTAATCGGGGATTATGTGGGTAATTGCAGTGTTTCATTAGAAATCACAATTTCACTTTTTGCACCCGGCCTTCTTCCGATTCATTATAAAAACGGTTGACTGTTGTAACCACATATACATATTCTTGTTGTCCGGTTTTATAGGGCAAAAGATATTCTGTATTGCGGGTGATTGTAACGATTTTAGAAACATCTTCCAGGTTAAGCACCTCATTTTCACGGAAACGGTATATTATAAAATGTTGGGCAGTTTTCGGTTTTTTCACATTACCATCTCGCTTCCATTTCAGCATGTAACCATCTTTTGTCCATTCCGTTTTCAATGATTTTACTTCTTTTGGTGATTTATCATTCAGATGCAGATAAGCCGGAATCAATGCAGGATAACGTTGATATTTGTATTTCAGGCTATCTGCAATACCACCCAGGTTTTTTGTCAATTCATAAGCATGAAAAAAGCAATCGCCATAAATGGCAGGCGTTTTGCGTTCCAGCTCCATTTTCCGGGTTAATTGATTTTTGCCTGAACTATATAAATCAGGCGTATTCATGGTGCGGGAAATATTTTGGCCGATATATAGATGTGCCCCATAATTATTACGGCTCCACCAATCAACCAAAGTTGCATAATCAGCAGCCTGGTGGCCAATTTCCCAATAAATCTGAGGGATATTATAATCAATCCATCCTTTTTCCACCCAAAGTTTTACATCAGCATACAGTTCGGAATAACCCTGTAAACCTTTTGTATTGCTTCCTGAAGCATCGGGAGTATCTTTCTTATTCCGGTAAATACCAAAAGGACCAACACCGAAACGAACCCACGACTTTTCTTTTTTGATGGTTTTATTCATTTTTTCTATCAAAAGATTCACATTATCGCGCCGCCAATCGTCTTTTTGGTCAGGAGAAAAGCCTTGTTTTTTTGCGTACTTTTGAAAGCTTGCATCATCATTAAATTTTTGTCCTGCAACCGGGTAAGGATAAAAATAATCATCAATATGAATGGCATCCACATCATACCGATCTACAATATCTTTAACAACTTTACAAATAAAATCCCTGTTTTGCGGAATTCCGGGATCGAAATAAATTTGGTTTCCATATTTAACAAAACACTCAGGATATTTATAATAAATATGGGAACGAACCAATGCATCATTATTACTAAGTGTCACCCGGTAAGGATTTATCCATGCATGAAATTCCATATTACGTTTATGGCATTCCTCAATCATAAAATACACCGGATCGAAATAAGGATATGGAGCTACACCTTGTGTTCCGGTCAGATAACGACTCCACGGTTCCAGTTTAGAAGGATAAAACGCATCGGCTGCAGGACGAACCTGAAAAATAACGGCATTGAAATTCATTGCCTGTAACTTGTCGAGCATATCAATCAAATAGCGCTGCATTTCACCACTTGACATGTTTTTATACTGGGTTTCACCCACAACATGAACCCAAACGCCACGGAATTCCCGTTTTTGTGTGATTTGGGAATAAAGAGAACTGACAAAAATGACAGAAAATAAAAGGAATAATTTGAACTTCACTTATATTTTATTTTGGGACAGGATTTACGGGATTAACAGGATTTTTAAAATGAAAAATGCATTTAAAATCCTGTTAATCCCGTAAATCCTGTCTAATAATTATGATTTTTTTGCTTCATTACGAATTTGTACGCGACGAATTTTTCCGCTGATGGTTTTTGGTAATTCTTCAACAAATTCGATAATGCGCGGATATTTATATGGAGCTGTTACGTTCTTTACGTGCTCCTGAATTTCTTTGATGAGAGCTTCTCCCGCTTTGGATTTATAATCCGGAGCAAGAATAATCGTTGCTTTCACTACCTGGCCACGTACTTCATCAGGAACCCCGGTAATGGCACATTCCACCACAGCTGGATGAGTCATCAAAGCGCTTTCCACTTCGAATGGTCCGATACGATAACCAGAACTCTTGATTACATCATCATTACGGCCTACAAACCAGTAATATCCGTCTTCATCGCGCCAGGCAATATCTCCAGTATGATAAACATCATCGAAATATACATTTTCTGTAAGCTCCTTATCGCGGTAATATCCTAAAAACAATCCGATGGGTTTCTTACTATTCGTGCGGATAATGATTTCACCTTGCTCTCCGTCTTCAGCACTTCGTCCGTCAGGAGTAAGCAAATCCATATCATAAGCCGGATTGGGAACGCCCATTGAACCGGGTTTAGGGTCCATCCAAGGGAATGTAGCAATAGTAACTGTTGTTTCTGTTTGTCCGAAACCTTCCATCAACTTAATACCTGTAGCTTTAAGGAATGCTTCATAAACCGAAGGATTTAATGGTTCTCCTGCAATCGTACAATATTTCAAAGATGATAAATCATATTTACTCAAATCTTCCCGGATCATAAACCGGAAAACAGTTGGGGGTGCGCAGAATGAAGTAACCTTGTACTTCTGCATAACCGCCAGCAAATCGGCAGGTGTAAATTTGTCATGGTCATAAACAAACACACATGCACCTGCGAGCCATTGGCCATATAACTTCCCCCAGGCTGCTTTTGCCCAACCTGTATCGGCCAAAGTAAGATGCAGGCTATCTTCATTCAGGTTTTGCCAGTATTTGGCAGTAACAATATGCCCCAAAGGATAAGCATAGTTATGGATAACCATTTTAGGATTTCCGGTTGTTCCTGAAGTGAAATAAAGCAACATAATATCTTCGTTTGTATTTACATGTTGCGGGCGCAGGAATGGCGGAGCGCTTTCAATTCCTTTGTGGAAATCTTCCCAGCCTTCCGGAATATATGGGCCGACAGAAACTACTTTCTTTACAGTTGGGCATTCAGGCAAAGCATCATTTACATGTTGTGTTACCAACTCTTCTCCAACTGTAACAATCGCTTTGATATCAGCCGCATTACTTCTGTAGATAATATCTTTTTTAGTCAACAAGTGAGTAGCAGGAATAGCTACAGCGCCTATTTTATGTAATGCGATTACAGCAAACCAGTATTCATAACGGCGTTTCAACACCAACATTACCATATCACCCTTTTCGATGCCGAGTGTACGGAAATAAGATGCAGTCCTGTCGGTTTGCTTTTTCAATTCATGAAAAGTAAAATCAATATGTTCACCTTTATCATTTGTCCAACATAATGCACGTTTGTCCGGTGCAATACAAGCCCATTCATCAACAACATCATAGCCGAAATTGAAATTTCCGGGAACTTTTATTTCAAAATTTGACCTAAAATCTTCCAGGTTTGCAAAAACAACCTGCTTCAGATACTTCTCAATCATTATTTTATTTTTTGCACCATGGAGTCATGGAGTACACGGAGAGTTTAATTTATTCTCCATGTACTCCATGACTCCATGGTAAATTAACTACATAATTATTGCTAAAAATTTCACGGGTTTACCATCCAATGCTTTCATTCCGTGAAGATTGGAAGAATCAAAATAGATGCTATCTCCTTCTTCCAGAATCAAATCTTTATGGTTGATACGGAATTGCAATCGGCCTTCGAGCACATAATTGAACTCTTGTCCTATGTGCGTATTCAAATAAATCGGACTTGAATTAGGTTCAACCGTTACTTCGAAAGGTTCGGCTTTCGGATTTTTGAATCCGCTTGCCAAAGCCTGGTATTTATACGCTTTTGTTCTTTCGATAGAAATCCCTTTACCTTTTCTTGTAAGGAAATAAGCTTTCATTCTGGGTTCTTCACCCGAAATGAAAGTGGAAGTTTCTATTCCGAAAACCTGGGCAATATCAAAAAGATAACTCATCGGGATGTCTACATCTCCCGATTCATACAATTCAATATCATCCGGCGATTTATTGCATTTCACCCCCATTTCTTCGAGAGAAAGGTCAAGCGAATCACGCAATCCTTTCAATCGCTCTGCTATTTGTTTAATTTGCTCATTCATAATTTATTATTTGCTTGCTTTCAATCCCTTAATAATCGCATTAGAAAACCCATTGGCTTCCATTTCATTCAAACCTTTGATAGTGATTCCACCGGGAGTCGTTACTTTATCAATTTCTTCTTCGGGGTTAGATCCCGTTTGCAATAACAATCCGGCAGCGCCTTTCATTGTATGAACGATTAAATCCTGCGCTTCGCGAGGATGAAATCCCATTTCAACACCAGCTTGCATGGCAGCCCTTACGTAACGAAAAAAATAAGCTATTCCACAAGAAGTTAGTGCGATACCATTCGCTAATTTAGCTTCATCAATAATAACTGATTTACCCATTTCATTGAAAATTTTCACCAGTAAATCTTGCTGTTCAGATGATGCGTTTTTAGATGATATCAATGTCATACTTTCACCTACAGCAATAGCGGTATTTGGAATCACACGGAAAAGGGTGGGTAATTCAAATGGATCGTTTAATCTTTTCAGTGATTCATTTATTTCGGCAATAGTAACTCCTGAAGCTATAGAAACCAGAATATGCCGGCTATAATCCAATTTAGATTTAATATCCCAGATAACATCCTGTACCAACCATGGTTTAACCGCCAGAATGATAATATCCGCCTGCGGAATAATATCATAATCTTCTAATTTTGTGTTAATTTCAGGAGCAAATGCCTTGAGAGCATCCAAAGGTTCCTTACGTACATCTATTGCAGTTATATCACTTGCCTTAAAAACAGTTCCCTGTATCAATCCCCTGACAATTGCACTGCCTATATTTCCACAACCAATAATTGCTATTTTCATACCATCATTCTATTTTAATCGACAAATTCGGTTACAAATTTACAAAGAACAAAACATATAGGCATCTAACTTTCTATTTTTATTTAAAATTTTTCAATCATAAACCGGAAGCTACCAGAATATGATCAACTTCTGATAACTCCGATTAAATGTAACTAATGTAGCTGCCAATTTTTGAGAGAAGCAATCAATATCTCTCCTTGATGCAATCAATGTCTCATTTAGAAGCGCCCGGGATTGTTTCCGAAGACAGGCATTGGCATACAGGTTTTGTTCATGGGTATTTTATAAAAATTAGTTTTTACTAAAGTAATTTTGTTTCTTTGACGGCCAACAAGTATAGTGTTTTGCCTTTTGGGGCAGGCAGTTCGAAATGTATGGTTTGGCTGTATGTTGATATTAGTCCAAAACCGGTAAGTGTAATTGCTGATAAAAGCGTGTAAACCTCTTGACATATTGGTCTACACGCTTGATGTTTTATTTAATCACCTGAAAATTTTACATGATGGATTTGATTTGTTCAACCGATAATCCGGTGAGTTTGGATATAATTTCAGTAGAAAGACCCTCTTTCAAGCAATTTTGAGCTATCAGGATTTTTTCTTTCTCCATACCTTTCTCCATTCCTTCTTCCCGACCTTTCATCAAACCTTCCTCCATCCCTTCTTCTTTGCCTATTCTTTTACCCTTTTCCTCTGCAAATTCCATCGCATTCTGGACATCGGCATATTCTTCGATACTTTTCTTATACTCTTTCATCTCCGCAGGTGTTAATTGTGAAATCTCGGCATAGCGAAATAATTTTTCAAATATTTTTCCTTTTAGTTCGGGAGGACATCTGTCAAAGGTCGGCAATTTCTTTAACAAATAAAGCCAACGTTCAAAATTTGTCTCCAATTCCTTCAATATCTTTGTGAACTTAGGTAATTCTATGTATTTGTAAGACAGTTTGTCATAAAAAACTTTACCAGTTTGTTCATCAATCAGCTTTATACTGTGATGATAAGAACTTTCATCATCAAACAGTACAAAGTCCACAATGGCGATTGTAAATACAGCATCTAACCTGAAATTCCATTTCCCTTTTACCGCTTGCGACTGTATGGGAAAGGTGGAGTAATAAATACTCCTGTCTTTGAAATAGGCTTGCTGCACTTTCTGCATTTCGACTATAAAATATTTACCACAGTCGGTTTTGCAGTAGATGTCAAAGACTACTTTGCGCTCGTTTTGCCCATTCCCCAATTGTTCG
>JAVBLO010000080.1:0-40206 GCA_031553415.1 Bacteroidales bacterium
CAGCAGATTTTTGGGAGACATATCCGCAGAACAGTTGTCCCTGCCTTTGGGAACAGAAACGGCGGATAACATCCCGTGAGGTATAATCGCCACGCTCTTCAAGTGTTTTTACTGATTCTGTTATCTCCCTGAAATCTTTCCTTATCCTGCGCCGGATAGAGGAAAGCTCTTTCCTCCGTTTCTCCGGAATACCATCATAAAATACTACCGATTGGGTGTTTTCGTCCCATTCTTCTTTGCTGAGCAGGTAAGGGGTGGTTGTGCTGCTTGTTTTGCGGTGGCGGGTAACACACAATACCAATACACCACAACCGGGCATACGCAACGAGGCCCGGAATTTGAACTTTACAGTTGTTTTCATAAATAATAATACTATTTGGAATGTTTCTTTGTGAAAACAAATGTAAAAAAATAAAGTTAATTACGAAGCCACTTTTCTGATAAGTAATGCACCGGATACAATGCCCCTAAAAATCCGATTGCCAACACGGTAAGAAAAACAAAAAAGACATCCCCGGCCTCTACAACAACGGGATAAGCATCCACAACAAATACACCTGAAGTATTTCCCAAACGTAACAATCCAAAATGCTGCTGGAGAAGACAAAGGGATAAACCTAAAACAATTCCGATAATAGCCCCGAAAACAGAAATCAGCCAGCCTTCAAAAAGAAAAATCCAGGAAATCAACCGGTTATCTGCGCCCATATTCCGCAATGTTATCACATCTTTTTGTTTTTCTACAATCAACATGGAAAGTGAGCCGATTACATTGAAAACAGCTATCAGCAAAATAAAACACAGGATAAGGAAAGTCATCCATTTTTCAATATTCATCATTTGAAATGATGCCTCCTGTTGCTGGTAATGGTTTTGAACAATAAAACCATCACCTAAAGCCTTTTCTATTTTTTTCTGGGCTTTGGCAATATCTGTTCCTTCCTTGAATTTTATTTCCAGAGCGCTGATTTCCTTATCATAATCAAAAAGCGTCCTGGCTAATTCAATCGGAGCTACAGCTAAATTTTCATCATAACCTGGTTGGTTGATGCAAAAAACGCCGCTCAGATACAGATATTCCTGCTTGAACGATTCGGACGGATTAAGCATATTTACTTTTTCATTCCTTTCAGGAGCATACACTTCCATCGGATAAACGAATCCTGCATTGATTCCGAGTTTGGAAGCCAAACCAATCCCTAAAGTAGCATAACTATTACCTATGCTGTCGACCAATTGGAATTTCCCATCGAAAAGTGCATTTTCAATGGGTACAAGTTTTGAAAAATTATTTGAAACACCTTTCAGCGTTGCAGGAACCTGACGGTCGTAATAGCTCAATAAAACATTGTCTTCCAATACTTCAGAAAAGCCTTCTATCTCAGGGAAATGCTCTATTTTCAGTATGGACTCCAATTGTGAATCAAATACCTTTCCCTTGGCGGGAGTAATTTTAACTTCCGGATCAAACAAACTGAACATGCCTGAAACCAGACTTTGAAACCCATTAAAAACAGACAATGTACAAACCATAGCCAAAGTAGCAACAGCAATACCACAAACGGCTGCTCCCGATATGATATTGATGGCATTATGCGATTTCCTGGAAAAAAGGTACCGCCTGGCTATATGGAATGATAAATTCAATTCTTTAACAGTTTGTCTATATTTTCGAGATAATCAATTGATTCATCTAAATAAAATTGCAGTTCCGGGATTTTCCGCAACTGTGTTCTAACTCTTTGTCCAAGTTCAAAACGGATTGCTTTGGTATTCTCTGTAACCGCCTTGATTATTTCTTTTCCCTTTTCTGAAGGAAAAACACTCAAATATGCTTTTGCAATACCTAAATCAGGGCTAACTCTTACTTCGCTTACCGAAATCAATATTCCCGGCATTGCTTTGGTTTGCAGCAAAAAAATATCTCCCAATTCTTTTTGCAACAACCTGTTTATTTTCTGTAATCTTGTTCCTTCCATCTTTTTAGAAGTTGGAAGTGAGAAGTGGTTCACTTCTCACTTCTTTATTATCAACGTGAGTCCGTCTCTCAACGGGATTATAATTTTCTCAATTCTTGTATCTTTCGCTATTTTATCGTTGAAATGCTGAATACCGATAGTTTGCCTGTCTGACGGATGCGGGGTTTCGAGCACCTTTCCATCCCAAAGCGTGTTGTCGGCAATAATCATTCCTCCGGGTCTTATTTTATCGAAAACCAAATCATAATACTCTGAATATAATCTTTTGTCTGCATCAATAAAAACCAGATCAAAAGTATCTTTTAGCTCCGGAATAATTGACATTGCATCTCCGATATGCAATTTTATTCTATCATTATATTCTGATTGGTTGAAATATTTCAGGATAAAACCTTCAAGTTCATCATCAATCTCAATTGTATGGATAATGCCTGTTTCAGACAAAGCTTCTGCCATACAAAGAGTAGCATATCCTGTGTAAGTACCGATTTCCAATATCCTTTCCGGACGAAGCATCCGGCAAAACATCTTCAAAATACGGCCTTGCAAGTGTCCTGAAAGCATTCTCGGCCGTAACAGATTCACATGCGCATCACGATTCAGGCGAGCCAACAGTTCACCCTCTTCATCAATATGGCAGAGAATGTAATCCTCCATGAGAATTAACAATGAAAAATTAACAATGAAAAATTAATAGCAAATGACTTAATTTTTCATTGTTAATTTTTCATTGTTCATTTAAAAGTTAGCGGGTTGAATTTATCTACAGAATCCAATATTTTGGCAACATTATTGAGCTCAAGGAAAGAGGTACCCCCTCCTACTCCAAAGCTACTTCCAAGATAAGCAACCATATCACTGCGGTTAATCAATTTTTCGCTCAACAATTGATTTAACGCACTTACAAAATATTTTTTAGAATCATGTTCATCTTCCTGATAAACTGCCCAAACGCCATAAGAAAGCGCTAACTCGCGGGTTGTCCTTTCTTTATAACAAATAGCATATACAGTAGCCCGGCCTTTGAACGCAGCCAAATAACGTGCTGTTTTTCCGGTAAAACTATCGGTTATGATTGCTTTTACATGTAATTTTTGCGATGTTTTTACAGCTTGTTTTGCAAGGAAAGAAGTAACATCCAAATCATCATTAGGTATGGGAACACGGATGTCATTTTCCTGTAACTTTGTTTTTTCCGCTTCATGGGCCACGCGGGACATGGTACGTACTGCCTCAACCGGATATTTTCCGTAAGCGGTTTCGCCGCTTAACATGATTGCATCTGCTCGGTAATAAATAGCATTGGCAATATCGGTTACTTCCGCACGGGTAGGACGAGGATTGTTAATCATCGAGTGTAACATTTGGGTAGCCACAATTACGGGCTTTTTAGCTGCCACACATTTACGGATAATCACACGTTGCAATCCCGGAATTTTTTCCTGGGCGATTTCAATTCCCAAATCTCCACGGGCAACCATAATACCATAAGAAACATCAATTATTTCATCAATATTATCAATACCTTCCTGGTTTTCTATTTTTGAAATAATTTTAATCGGGCTGTTATGCGCATCCAGGATTTTCTGAATATCCAATACATCCTGCTTATTCCTTACGAAAGAATGGGCGATAAAATCTATTTTTGCATCAATTGCGAATTGAATATTTTTCCGGTCTTTATCAGTTAAAGAAGGCAGGTTAATCCTTACACCGGGAACATTTACACTTTTGCGGCTTCCTACATTGGCATCATTCATTGCCTCGCAAACCAGTGTGTCGCGTTCTTTTTGAATTATCTTCAATTCAACTTCACCATCATCAATCAAAATAAGTCCACCGATTTTTACATCATCCACAAATTTAGGATAGCTGACATAAAGCATCTCCCGGGAACTGATGCCATCGGGATTTCCCATCATTTTTATGGTGTCTCCGGTTTTTAGTTCGATAGGATTTTCGGATATGGTAGTGCGGATTTCCGGACCTTTTGTATCCATCAATATTCCAATCCGGTTAGAAACCACGCGGGTATTGGAAATAATTTTATTGAATCCGGTTTCGTCCAAATGAGCGGAATTCATACGCACAACATTCATACCTTCCTTGAATAAGGTATGGATAAAATCAACTTCACAACGTTTATCTGAGATAGTAGCTACAATTTTTGTATGCTTTAACATATAATTAAATTAAAAATAAAAAATTAAGACTTAAGAATCGCTTCCACCGCCAGGCGGTATGAATCCATACCAAAACCGGCAATAACACCTTTGCAGACAGCAGAAATCATGGATTTGTGCCTGAATGGTTCACGTGCATGCACATTCGATATATGAACTTCAATTACAGGAGTAGCCACTGCCCTGATGGCATCATGCAAAGCAATTGAAGTATGTGTATATGCTCCCGCATTCAAAATAATCCCCTCGAAAGTAAAACCCACCTCATGAATTTTATCTATCAATTCTCCTTCTATATTACTTTGAAAATATTCTAATATGATTTCAGGATATTTTTTTTTCAAAGAAAGCAGATAAGATTCAAAAGAAGTATTGCCGTAAACATCCGGTTCCCTTTTTCCTAACAGGTTTAAGTTGGGGCCATTGATTATTTGAATTTTCATGCTTTTATGTTTTTACGTAAAACAATTTTACTATTTTTGTTTTAAGTTTGAGGCTGCAAAATTAGTCATTTATCATTGATATAGCAAATGGCAAAGGAAAACAATTCTGATTTAAAAAAATCTTTCGAGGTGCATTTAATGTTGGAGAAATCTCTTTCTCAAAATTCTATCGACGCTTATATGAGCGACTTAGATAAGTTAATGTGTTTTTTGACAGATGAAAAAAAAAAACTGGAAGAAGTTTCTTTGAATGACTTACAGCAATTCGTATCCCAATTATACGATTTGGATATTCATGCCCGCTCTGTCGCCCGAATCATTTCAGGCATTAAATCTTTTTACAAATTCCTTGTGCTGGATGATTACATCCAAAATGACCCTACGGAACTATTGGAATCGCCTAAAATCGGTCTCAAACTGCCGGAAGTATTATCTGTTGGTGAAATTAATAATATCATATCAACCATAGATTTGTCTTTACCCGAAGGACAACGCAACCGGGCAATTCTGGAAACCCTTTATAGCTGTGGATTACGTGTATCTGAACTGATATCGCTCCGTTTTTCCGACATGTATCTGGATGAAGGCTTTATCCGGGTGATGGGAAAAGGAAGTAAGCAACGGTTGGTTCCGATTTCGCCTGTTGCCATTAAAGAAATCAAATTGTATTTGATGGACAGGCATCTGATAAAAGTAAAAAAAGAACATGAAGATATTTTATTTTTAAGCAAACGGGGAACTTCTCTTTCCCGGATCATGATTTTTCATATCATTAAGCAGCAAACTGAATCTGCAGGAATAAAAAAAACAGTAAGTCCCCATACCTTTCGCCACTCATTTGCAACTCACCTATTGGAAGGCGGCGCCAATTTAAGAGCCATACAACAAATGCTCGGGCATGAAAAAATAACCACGACAGAGATATACACTCACTTAGACCGGGACTTTTTGCGCAGTGAAATCCTTGAACACCATCCCAGAAACAAGCGTTAAAATCGTTTAATCAATATTAAATTATACAGTTTAAGATTTCTTTCATAAACATTTTTGAAAATCGGATGTTTTAATTTCAAACAATAGAAGTTAAAACTATTAATTTTCAAAACAAATTATGAATTATGAACAAGAAGGTTAAAATCGGATTATTATCCGCAATGTTTTCCGGTCTTTTCTTCACTGCGTGTGAAACTTATCCGGGCTATGATGATTATGTTGATGAACAATTGATTTCGGCATCTTCCTATGATACGAAATATAATTTCAGCAAAAGCAACAACCAGGTATCTCTTTCAGATACGGTTACCTACATTAACGATACAGGAAATAGTGGCACTGAAATAGTAACGAGGGATTCTCATGTAAATCCAAAAAATCCTTATACAACAATTATTTATAATGCAGTCAAATCAAATTTGGAAACTGCGGGTTTCAGTGTTGTTGAATATGGACAAGCCAGTTATGGCGCTACCCCTTTGGCTGCTTCTACTACTTTAATTAAATCTGATGTGGAAGTGATCAGTTACTATCCCTGGTGGTGGTACGACTGGGGCTGGTGTACATGGGATTGGTGGAGTTGTGGATATATTCCTTATGTACCTTATCCATATCCTTATGTAGTAGGCGCATACGATGTAGGCGTAATGAATGTTGATATATTTAATGTTGCAGGAACTAACAAATTGAAACCGCAAGCAGTATGGAGTGGTATTGTTAGAGGCTTGTATGATGGCACCCACACTCAACAGGAAGTTGGAGATGCTTTGAAACAATGTTTTGACCAAACAGCTGTATTCCCTCTGAAGTAAGGAATTACAACATCAATTTAATTTATAACAACAAATAAAACAATTAAAATAATTATGAAAAAGATAGTTGCAATATTTCTGTTTGCTTTAGTAGGAGTTGCTGCAAGCTTACAGGCCCAAACAAAACAATATTATAGTCTGGGTTGGGACATCGCATTGCCTACCGGCGATTATTCGAACTTCATTTCGGATGCAAGTTTACGTGGAGGTTCTTTTAGCGGGAATGTATTTGTTACTGACGCTGTTTCTATTGGATTCAGATTCGGATATAATTCTTTCCATGAAAACAAAGATAAAGCTGTATATCAAATAGGAGATGGACAAGCACTTACAGCTGCAACATACAATTATATGGTTAATGCCCCTGTAGTAGTTGGCCCGTATTATCACTTCAATTTAGGAAGTGTAGAGCCTTATGTTGGTTTAGGCCTTGGGGTAAATTATATTACCCAAGAAACCTTGATCCAGGATATAGACATCTATAAAAACGAGTGGGCTTTCATTATGAATCCCGAAATCGGCTTGAGATTCCCATTCAAAAATGTTCCTCTGGCAGCGTATGTGAAAGTAGGATACAATGTCAACTTCAATTCATACAATGCTTTAGGAAACGAATATAACAATCTTCAAACAATTAATTTTGGCATCGGCCTCAGCTGGACGGTTCAATAAAATGAAGAATGAAGAATGGGCTTACGCACGATAACTGGCGTAAGCCCATTCTTCATTTTTCATTCTTCATTCTTAAAAGTACCACATTCTCCACATGATGCGTATGTGGAAACATATCTACCGGTTGAACTTTTTCAACTTTATATTTTGCATCCAGTAAATTCAAGTCTCTTGCTTGTGTGGCAGGATTACAACTTACATAAACAATCCTGTCCGGTTCTGCAAAAAGGATAGTTTCAATCACATCATCGTGCATTCCGGCGCGCGGAGGATCGGTGATAATTACATCCGGCCGGCCATATTGATTGATAAATTCCTGATTCAAAATATCTTTCATATCCCCGGAAAAGAAAAGGGTATTACCTATATTATTGACATCAGAATTTACCTTTGCATCTTCAATGGCCTCCGGAACATATTCGATACCAATTACTTGCTTAGCCTGTTTGGAAACGAAATTGGCAATTGTTCCGGTTCCGGTATAAAGGTCATAAACTAATTCGTTACCTGTAAGGCCTGCAAAATCCCTCGCAATCTTATATAAATTATACGCTTGTCCGCTATTGGTTTGATAAAAAGATTTCGGACCTATTTTGAACTTCAATCCTTCCATTTCTTCAAATATATGATCTCTTCCTTTGAATACAATAACTTCCTGATCGGTAATCGTATCATTTGCTTTTTCATTGATAATATAAAGCAAAGAAGTAATTTGAGGGTATTCTGATGCTACATGACTTAACAAAGCATCCCGTCTTTCCTGATCATCTTCATAAAAAACCACGGTCAACATGATTTCTCCCGTTGAAGAAGTCCGGATGATGATATTACGCATCAGTCCTCCCCTATTTCTCAAATCAAAAAATGTGTATCCGTTATCTAAGCAGAATTGCTTAATATAAAGTCTTATTTGATTCGAGATATCGTCTTGTAACCAACATTTATGAATATCCAAAACTTTATCGAACATACCGGGGATATGAAATCCCAAAGCATTCATATTGTCATATTTGGTTTCCGATTTGATTTCATCTTCAGTCATCCAACGCTTGTTGGAAAAAGTAAACTCAAGTTTATTCCGATAGAAAATTGTTTTTTCCGAACCTAAAATTGGAGAAATTTCAGGCAAAGGAACCTTCCCGATACGGGTTAAGTTATCAGTAACCTGTTGTTGTTTATAGCGGATTTGTTCCTGATAAGGAAGTATTTGCCATTTGCAACCTCCACAAATTCCATAGTGTTCACAAAAAGCATCAGTTCTTTGTTCCGAATATTGATGGAAGTAAACAGCTTTGGCTTCTGCGTATGAATTCTTTTTACGGGTAAGTTGCAGGTCTACCACATCTCCGGGAACTACATAAGGTACAAAAATTACCAAATCATCTTTTTTTGCAATTGCTTTACCTTCTGCTGCAATTCCGGTAATGGTAATATTTTCCAATAAGGGAAGCGGTTTCTTTTTCTTTGCCATGTTCAATTTGAATTATGGCGCAAAGATACAACATTATTTGGTACGAGGTAAACAGGACAAGGTGCACGGTTATTTTTCAGCAAACTCACCGTGCACCCTGTACCTAAAATTAAGCTTGTTCGTTTTCTTTATCTTTATTCTTTTTACCGGGCAATACACCCCATACAATAAATGATAGGACGGCTCCCCAGATTATTTTCCCTCCTGTTTTGTGCCAGAAAGGAATACTTGGCGTTTTATCTGTATCAATATTATATTCTTCCTTAAGATAAACCAAATCATCTTCATCCAAAGTGTATGCTAATTTTTCATCGTTGGTAGTCAAAACATATTCAGTTGTACCCCAATTCCACATAGGAACCCAGAAAACAGAGAATTGATTAAAACCGACTCCGAAATTAACATGCTTTCCTTCAATAGTAACACTGTCCGGCAACTGTTGTGTAGTAACAAACTTAGGCCCATCGCCATAAAATACGGGAATGGGAATTCCTTTTGCGGAAGCGGTGTTTGAAACAAAAATAAAGCTGATTAAGACTAAGAAAGAATACAATAAATGCTTCATAATAAATTAAAATTTAGTAGTGATTGTTATTAATTTGCGCCTCAAAGTTAGCGTTTTTTATGAAAAATAATATAAATTTGATACTTATTTGATTCCTTGTTGTTTGAAGTTTTTGTACTTAAAGTTAATTATTTGCAAGTTTCTTATTCAATGTCTATTTTTGTAACATTGTCCAGTTAATTAATAACATACCAGGCATGATGAAAATAATATATTCTTCTTTATTGGTTGCTTTGCTGTTCTCCGGAATTAATTTATACGCCCAAAAAACATTCCGTACCGATATTCTTTCTCCGGCTATAAAAACTTTGCAGTTGAAAGTCAATGAAGACTGGCAGCAACCTCCTGTGATTAATCTTGAAGGAAACGATTATATTGAAATCAGCTTTGATGAATTATCTGCCAACCAGACACGATACACTTATTCAATTATCCATTGTAATGCCGATTGGACAAAATCTTTACTGACACAGGTCGAATACATTGCAGGTTTCCAGAACCAATTGATAAATGATTATGAAACATCATTTAATACCACAATGGATTACACGCATTACAAACTTTATTTTCCAAATGATGATGCCCGCTTTTTAGTTTCCGGAAATTATGTTGTTCAAATTTCGGAAGAAGGCCACGAAGACAAGCCCGTTCTAAATGCTTGTTTCTCAGTTGTAGAGCAGCAAGTTAAAACACAAATATCTGTAACATCCAATACGGATATGGATTTCAACCAATCTCACCAGCAATTAAGCGTTACCGTCAATTATGCCTCAAATATATTTTCTACTATGCAGGATTTTAAAATATATGCCTTGCAAAACAACCGCCGCGACAACATGGTTTTACTTTCTGCTCCAAGCGGCATGCAACCGGGGAAATTGGTTTATGAACACAACCGCAACCTGATTTTTGAAGCAGGAAACGAATACCGCCGTTTCGAAACGGTTTCAACCCAATATAATGGAATGAACATTCAAAAAATACGTTTCTATTCGCCTTACTTTCATGAAACATTATATCCTGATGATTTAAGGAGCCGGAAATCATATCTTTATGATGAAGACCAAAACGGTAAATTCTATATCAGAAGTAACGATGCGAGCAATTATGATACTGAATCGGACTATGTTTTTGTACATTTTTCCCTACCTTGTGAACGTCCCTTTTTGGAAGATTTGTATATCCTGAGTGAAGCTTTTAACAATATCCTTGATGAACGAAGCAAAATGACATTTAATTATGAAAACAAAGCATACGAAAAAGCCGTAATGCTGAAACAAGGTTTATATAACTATATGTATGCAAGTAAAAAAGACGGAAAAGCTACCACAGGATTAACAGAAGAAAATTACTATCAAACCGAAAACGAATATATGGTTCTGGTATATTACCGCCCACCGGGAGGCAGATACGATAAATTAACTGGTATGCAAAATATGAAATTTATTTTGTAGTTTTGCACACAAATAATGTCAAAAAAGAATGGAAAAGCTTACTTTGGTTAAGGTTGGAGGTAAGATTGTTGAAGACGATGAATCATTGCAGCGCTTGCTCGCTGACTTTTCTACCATTGCAGGAAATAAAATCCTTGTGCACGGCGGCGGACGCTCTGCCACAAAAATCGCGGAAAAACTTGGAATAGAAAGCAAAATGGTTAATGGCCGGAGAATTACGGATGCCGAAACATTGAAAGTCGTAACCATGGTATATGCCGGTTTGGTAAACAAAAACATTGTCGCCAAACTGCAAGCCCGGTATGTAAATGCATTAGGCTTAACAGGAGCCGACATGAATGCAATCCTTTCAGACAAACGCCCTGTCAAAGATATTGACTACGGTTTTGTCGGAGATGTCAGGTTCGTTAATGCAGAAGCATTGATTGATGTACTGAAACAGAATATTGTTCCGGTAATGTCGCCCATTACCCACGACGGAGCAGGTAATTTACTGAATACCAATGCAGACACCATTGCCGGAGAAGTGGCCAAATCATTATCATACGATTATGATGTAACATTGATATACTGCTTTGAGAAAAAAGGAGTATTGAAAGACGAAAATGACGACAGCAGTGTCATTCCCGAAATTGATAAAGAATTATTCAAACAATATGTTGAACAAGGAATAATCAATGGAGGAATGATTCCTAAACTTGAAAACGCTTTCCACGCTTTAAACTCAGGAGTAGGCACGGTAATCATTACTGAAGCCTCTGAAATTTGCACCGGAAAAGGAACGTATATAATTCATTGACATGCCCACAATAACAATTACATCTAAAGAAGAAATGGAAGCAATTATCGCTAAATGCGATATTTGTTATATTGGCTTAGCTGATACGGATGGAACACCATACGTGCTTCCTATGAATTTCGGCTACAAAGACGGAATCGTTTATTTACATTCAGCCCAGGAAGGCCGGAGTATTGATATTTTGGAAAGGAATAATAATATTTGTGTTACTTTCAGTACCGATCATGCCTTATCGTTCCAACATCCGCAAGTTGCATGCAGTTACACCATGAAATCAAAAAGTGTGATTGCCTGGGGTTCCGTAAGTTACGAAGATGATTTTGATAAAAAGGTTGAGGCCCTTAACATTATTATGAAGCACTATACAGATGAAGAATTCAAATATTCAGACCCAGCTGTTAATAATGTCAAAATCTGGAAGGTTGAAATAAAAAATATTACAAGCAAAGTATTTGGCGCTCCTCATAAGGGAGACTATATGAATAATTAAAAATGAAAAATGAACAATTAGAAATCTTGGAGTAAATTTATTTTTAATTGTTCATTTTTCATTTTTCATTTTTAATTTAATAAGGATGGACGATGATTTTAAGATGGTAGCGAAAACCCTCTATGGGTTAGAAGATGTTTTAGCTACCGAACTTATTGCTTTAGGAGCTAACAACCTCGAAATAGGCAGGAGAATGGTTGCCTTTGAGGGGAATAAAGAATTACTCTATAAAGCAAATTTTCACTTAAGAACCGCGCTAAGGATATTAAAACCAATCAGTAATTTTACTGCCAAGAGTTCGGACGAAGTATACGAACAAGTAAAGAAAATTGATTGGAAAAAACTCCTGGGAAACAAAAAAACCTTTGCAGTTGACGCTGTGGTACATTCCGAAATTTTCACTCATTCCAAATTTGTGGCTTACAGGACAAAAGACGCCATCATGGACTATTTTGAAGAGCTCAATGAGGATAAACCTTCCGTGCGTGTTACCAATCCCGACATTCAATTACACATCCACATTTCACATAAAGATTGCACCATTTCTTTAGATAGTTCCGGCGAATCGTTACATAAAAGAGGTTACCGGGAAGATCAAACTGAAGCGCCATTAAATGAAGTCCTCGCTGCCGGAATGTTATTGAAAGCAGGCTGGGACGGACAGTGTAATTTCATTGACCCTATGTGCGGCTCGGGAACCTTACCAATAGAAGCTGCATTAATTGCATTGAATATCGCACCCGGAATCTACCGGGAGAAATTCGACTTTGAAAAATGGGATGATTTTGATGAAGACTTATTCCATAGAATCACGGAAGATGACAGCAATGAACGGGAGTTCAATCACAAAATATTCGGCTCGGACATATCCGCCAAAGCGATTGCTATAGCATCCAGAAACGTAAAAAGGGCAGGACTAAACAAGTATATTGAGCTTGAAGTGAAACCAATGCAACAATGTGAACAACCTTCCGGAAAAGGGATTGTTGTAACGAACCCGCCATACGGAGAACGATTGAATCCTCGCGACTTGATGGCATTATATTCAATGATGGGAGAACGGATGAAACATGCCTTTCAGGGATACGATATCTGGGTATTGACTTCCAACAAGGAAGGTTTTGAGAACATAGGTTTGAAACCTTCTGCTAAAATCAAATTGATAAACGGTTCGTTGGAGTGCGAATTCCGGAAATATGAGATTTTCAGCGGGAAACATAAAGAGTTTAAAACTGAAAAACAAAAATTAGAGATAAAAAAAATAAACAATGAACATCCTCCTTTTAGGCTCTGGCGGCCGTGAACACGCATTGGCATGGAAAATTGCCCAAAGTCCCAAAACTGATAAACTTTTTATTGCTCCGGGAAATTCAGGAACCTCGTCGGTGGGACAAAATGTGGCTATTTCGGTCAACGATTTCCCCGCAATCAAAGAATTTGTCTTGCAAAACAATATACAAATGGTAGTGGTCGGACCCGAAGATCCATTGGTTAAAGGTGTTTACGACTTTTTCCAACAAGATTCCCAATTAAAAATAATTCCGGTTATAGGCCCCTCTAAAGAAGGGGCGCAATTGGAAGGCAGCAAGGATTTTGCCAAGGCATTCATGATGCGCCACAATATCCCTACTGCACGTTATTTAAGCGTTACCAAGAGGAATCTGCAGGAAGGAATCGTTTTCCTCCACTCACTGAAAGCGCCTTATGTTTTGAAAGCTGACGGATTGGCTGCAGGAAAAGGAGTTTTGATTATCAATGACTTAAAAGAAGCCGAGCATGAATTGGAAGCCATGTTGAGTGGAATGTTCGGCGATGCAAGCAGTACAGTTGTCATTGAAGAATTCTTATCCGGAATTGAATGTTCTGTTTTCGTAATGACCGACGGAAATTCATACAAAATTTTACCGGAAGCCAAAGATTACAAACGAATTGGCGAAGGCGATACAGGCTTGAATACAGGCGGAATGGGTGCTGTTTCTCCGGTTCCGTTTGCCGATAAAGCTTTCATAAAAAAAGTGGAAGAAAGGATTGTGATTCCGACAATCAATGGACTAAAAAAAGAAAATATCGATTACAAAGGCTTTATTTTCCTAGGATTAATCAAGGTGGACGGAGAACCAATGGTCATTGAATACAACTGCCGTATGGGAGATCCGGAAACAGAAGTTGTGATGCTGAGGATAAAATCTGATTTTGTTGATTTATTGGAAGGAATTGCCAATGAAAATTTAAGCGAACAACAGCTTGTTTTTGATGACAGAAGCGCTGTAACTGTGATGCTGGTTTCCGGAGGTTATCCCGGAGATTATGAAAAAGGGAAAATTATTTCCGGACTGGAAAAAGTAAATGGAAGTATTGTTTTCCATGCAGGAACTGCTACAAAAGAGAACAATATTGTAACAAACGGAGGACGAGTGATTGCAGTCAGTTCTTATGGAAAAGATAAAGAAGAGGCATTGAAACAATCATTCAAAAATGCCAAGGCAATTGATTTCGAAGGAAAATACTTCCGTTCAGATATCGGTTTTGATTTATAAATGGATATAAAACAAATACATAAATTATTGACCGGAGGATATTTAGTACTTCCGGTATTTATTTTACTTGCATTTCTAAGCCGTGTATTTGCCGGAATCACATTTCATGATTATATATCCTGGATTGTTCTTGCGATACAAATTGGAATTGCGTTCCTACTCTTGCAAATCAACCATGAATTCAGGGTTATTGAAAAACGCACTTTCTTACCCGCAACATTTTTCCTGCTTTTTACTGCATCAAACCCTGCCTTATATGAGAATTTACAAAGTAATATATCTGCACTTGCAATTGTATTGTGTTTAATCCCGGTTCTCAAAAATTATCACAACAACCAATCTCAAGCCAGCTCTTTCAATATTGCGTTGATTTTAACGTCTGTCAGTATCTTCTGCTGGCAACCTCTTTTGTTTTTTATTCCCTTGTTTTGGATAGGTTTCCAGTGGTTCCGCTGTTTCAATGTGCGGGTATTCTTTGCATCCATATTAGGAATATTAACAGTTTATTTGTTCCTGTCGGCATGGTGTCTGTATAACAACGATTGGACGATGTTTTACAATCAACTTTCTCAAATCGGGGAAGTTTTTTCCATACAATTGATTGAATTACACTGGCTGGATTGGGTTGTCGGAGCATTTATTGTTATATTGTTGATAATTTCAGCAATTGATATTTTTATGACAGGATTCTCTGAAAAAGTCAGGACTACCCTATTTTTCAAATTTCTCTACTTATTAATTATCGTTTCATTCATCCTGGCTTGCTTTTTAAATTCTGTAATAAATGACATCCAGGTTACAACCAGTGCACTCATTTCATTTATAACCGGATATTATTTTACAATGTCTGATAATAATAAATGGGCGACTTATCTGCTTCTTTTTACAATTCTGTTTTTTGTGTGGTATTATGTGTTTCAGATTTTTTAAGGCCTGATTGCCCGCAACATTTCCCGTTTTCCCGGAGGGCCAGGAATCCGCTCCGTTATAAATCCGGCAGATTGCATCATTCTCCGGATTTTTCCTTTGGCGCAATAGGTAGTAAGAATGCCTTCAGGATTCGTGTGATTGAATAATTCGTCGAAAATTTCCTGCGACCACACATCCGGTTGTTTGTCCGGAGCGAAAGCATCATAAAATATGACGTCATATTTGTCGGTAAACCTGAAACCGGAGAAATCAGTTTGTATCTTTTTTATCCGGAACTTATCTGATATTTCAACAAAATCCTCCCATTCACAGGTATGAATTTTTTCAAAATATCGATGAAATTCTATTGGAAATTCTTTCGTATAATTTAATTGGCTATATATAGAAGCAGGTAATGGGTATTTTTCAAGGGTTGTATAATTGATGATCTCCAAATTTCTTTTTTCGGCCTCAACCAAAGCAAGGAAAGCGTTCAATCCGGTTCCGAATCCGAATTCCAGCAAGTTGATTTGTTGCTTTTTGCAATGATTCAATCCGGATTTGACATATACATGCAAAGATTCCTGAATGGCTCCGTTTACCGAGTGGTAATGTTCATCCAATTCAGGAATATAAAGTGTATGGGAGCCATCGGCTGTTAGCTGGACTTCCACTTTACAGATAAAACGGCAGGGGAATTTCTTTTCGATACGCAGTTGCTGTAAAAGTGGCGACTAATTCATCTTTTTCGTTTGTAATATCAACATGAAAAGAGGCCAATTTTTTATGCAAATTTATTAACCGGGCTTCTGCGAAAAGTGTTCCTTCCGAAACAGCTTTGAAATAAGAAATACTTGTTTGTATGGAAACGGCAAGATTACCATAAGAATTAACGGCCGCAGCAAAAGCCAAATCAGCTAAAGTAAAAATTGCACCGCCTTGCACCGTATTCCCGGCATTCAAATGAAAATCTTTAATCTCCATCCTGGCTTTAGCCCAACCCTCTTTTACGTCAATTAATTCTATTCCTGAAAGCGCTGCATAGCGATCATCTTTGAAAAAATCTTTAATTTCCATTCTCGATTATTTATTCAGTTTCCATTCAAAACCATCCTTAGTATCTTTGATTTCGAAACCTAATGCAGTCAGTTCATTTCTGATTTTATCCGATGTAGCCCAATCTTTGTTTGCTTTGGCCTGCATCCTCATTTCAAGCAACATATCAATAGCTTTGGCAAAAGCATCATAAGAAGCATTTCCGTCTTTCAATTCATCTTTCATGCCAAGCAAATCAAACAGGAAAAGTTTGAACAGGGATTCTATTTCGGGGATATCTTCCTGTGCCAGATTAGTTTGTCCGGCAATGTTGGAATTAATGATTCTGGCCGCCTCGAATAAATGAGAGATAACCATCGGGGTATTCAGGTCATCATTCATGGCCTCATAGCATTTTGCTTTTAATGCATTGATATCAACAGTAGATTGTCCGGAAACTTTCAGGTTTTCAATATTGTTATAGGCTTCCATCAAACGGTTAAACCCTTTTTCAGATGCCTGCAATGCTTCATTACTGAAATCAACGGTACTTCTGTATTGCGCCTGCAAAATAAAGAACCGGATAGTCATTGGATTATATGCCTGCGTCAGCATTTTATGATTGCCTGTAAAGAATTCTTCCAATGTGATAAAATTACCTAACGATTTACCCATTTTCTGGCCATTAATGGTAATCATGTTGTTATGCATCCAGTAACGAACGCTATCATGTCCGGTAGAAGCCACTGATTGTGCAATTTCACATTCATGATGCGGAAAAACCAAATCCATACCACCACCGTGAATATCAAAAGTTTCTCCCAGATATTTTTTGCTCATAGCTGTACATTCCAAATGCCATCCGGGAAATCCGTAACTCCACGGAGAAGGCCAACGCATGATATGTTCAGGTGAAGCCTTTTTCCACAAAGCAAAATCCACACTTTTACGTTTTTCCTGTTGTCCATCCAGGTCGCGGGTTGTATTTAAAAGTTCTTCAATATTGCGGCCGGAAAGTTTTCCGTAATGATAATCTTTGTTGTATTTTTCGACATTAAAATAAACCGAACCTCCGCTTTCGTAAGCATAACCTTTATCTAAGATTTCTTTCACCAATTGGATTTGCTCAATAATATGCCCGCTGGCATGAGGTTCAATGCTAGGAGGTAAAACATTCAAGGCATCCATAGCTTTGTGGTAGCGGTTCAGGTAATACTGGACTATTTCCATTGGTTCAACCTGTTCCAAACGGGCCTTTTTAGCTACTTTATCTTCACCTTCATCTGCATCATTTTCAAGATGACCAACATCAGTTATATTCCTGACATAACGAACTTTATATCCTAAATGAGTCAGGTAGCGGAATAAAATATCAAAAGTTATCGCCGGACGGGCATGACCTAAATGCGGGTCACCATATACTGTCGGCCCACAGACATACAAACCGACTGAAGGTGCATGCAATGGTACAAATAACTCTTTTTTCCTGTCAAGCGTATTATAGATATAAAGCTGATTTTCCATATCAATCGTTCGTGATAAATTTTGAGTTACAAAAGTAGTTATTTGCAAGGATTTTCACAACTGTTTTTATAAAGTGTCCTTATAAATCAGGAAAATTGCGTAAATTTGTAATCGAATAGATAAAATTATGTACAGAATAAGTAAACAATTTACATTTTCAGCGTCTCATATATTAGACCAATTGCACGATGGCCATCCCTGTGCCCGCTTGCACGGACACAATTATATAGTAACCATTCATTTGCGTTCTGAAAAATTAGATGAATACGGTTTTGTCAGGGACTATCGCGAGTTGGATTTTGTCAAGGAATTTATAGATAATGACTTAGACCATCGTCATTTAAACGATATCATTCCCTTTCATCCTACTGCTGAAAATATTGCCCGCTACTTATTCGGGATTTTCTCCATAAGATTGCCTGAATTATATGCGGTTGAAGTCAGTGAAACACCCAAGACTAGCGCTATTTATGAGCCTTAATGTAAACGAAATATTTTATTCGTTACAAGGGGAAGGCGGCCGGGTTGGAGAAGTTTCCATTTTTATCAGACTGACTCAATGTAATTTAAATTGTGATTTTTGTGATACCGATTTTGAAACCGGTTTAGATATGACTTTAGATGAAATTCTGTCTGAAATATCGCAATATCGTTGCCGTTGGATTATCTGGACGGGTGGTGAACCTACTTTACAATTAACAGATGATATCTTATTTTTTTTCAAATCAAGAGGCTACAAGCAAGCCATAGAAAGTAACGGATTAAAACCACTTTCAAGTCTTTTGGATTATACAGTTTGCAGTCCGAAAGGAAATAACTTCACTGTTGTCAAAAAAGCAAATCCCAACGTGAATGAAATAAGATTACCTGTGAAAGTCAATGATAAATTACCAGATATAAAAGAATTGCCTAAAGCTGATTTTTATTTTTTGAGCCCCGTTTTTACTTCTAATTCACACATTACTGCAGAAAATATAAATTATTGCGTTGAGATGATTAAAGAACACCCTGAATGGCGTTTAAGCATCCAAATGCATAAATTGATAAATATTCCCTGAAATGGAGCATTTCGAACTGAATATTTTGGGTTGCGGTTCTGCACTACCGACAACAAAACATTTTCCGAGTTCCCAGGTACTCAACCTGAGAAATAAATTATACATGGTGGATTGCGGGGAAGGCGCACAAATACAGTTCCGGAGCATGGGACTGAATTTCAACCGGTTAAATCATATTTTTATCTCCCACTTGCATGGAGATCATTGTTTTGGTTTGCCAGGCTTGCTTTCCACTTTAAATCTATTGGGAAAAACAGGCGAATTGGTTATTCACGGACAACCGGATACCGAAAAAATATTCCGTCCGATTCTGGATTATTTTTGTACTGACATGAGTTATTCTGTTCGGTTTAACACTTTCAGCCCTCATAAAAACGAATTGATTTTTGAAGATAAAACGCTTAAAGTTTATACAATACCACTGAAACACCGGGTTCCGACCTGCGGTTACCTCTTTGAAGAATTACCTAAACAGCCTCATCTCATCAGAGAAATGATAGATTTTTACCAAATCCCCATCAAACAATTAAATGAAATCAAGAAGGGTACAGATTTTGTAACGCCCGAAGGAGAAATTATACCAAACAGTCGTTTAACCCGTCCGGCTGATCCACCGAAAAAATATGCATATTGTTCGGATACTGCTTATTACGAAAAAATAATACCAATTATCGAAGGCATAGATTTACTATATCACGAAGCCACTTTCTGTGAGGAAGATTTGCGAAGAGCCAAAGAAACAGGACATTCTTCGGCCAAGCAAGCGGCGTTGATCGCCCAAAAAGCAAATGTAAAGAAACTGATGATTGGTCACTTTTCAGCCCGTTATCCCAACACAGATATTTTGCTAAAAGAAGTTCTGGAAATTTTTCCGGGAACAGTGGTCGCAAAAGAACTTTTGAAAATTTCCATATAAATCTGTGCGAAACTTTTAATCTTTATCTGCAATAAAATCGGCGGCTTTATTACGCAAATCTTTGATTTTTTCGGCGGCCTTATCAGACAGTTCATCAATTGCTGTACTAGATTTTTCCGTAAAATCATTGATTTTTTCGGTCCATTCTTTACTGTTTTCACTTACCTTTTCGCTCACATGCGCATAAGTTTCTTTGGCTTTATCCGTCATTTTTTGTGCCTTAGCCCTGAAAAAATCATCCCAATCGGGAACCATATCGTTTTCCAACATATATTTTTTCATACATTCAACAGCGTTTTGAGCCTGTTCGGAGGTCAAACCAACTTCCTCTTGCAGTTTTGTAATTAAATTTTCCATAAAGCTATTATATTATTTGCTGTTCTAATTAAACAATCAAGAGTGGTAAAAGTTTATATTTTTCATCTGCATTTCAATCAAATTCGGATAATTTACCAAGTCAGAACCGGATTTCACCCATTATGCCTAAACAAATATCGTTTATTTGTATATTTTTGACTCGCATTTATTTCATAACAGGTTTGATTTGAATGTTTTGGGTATAAGGCCAAAGATCTTATACCCAAAACATTCAAATCATTCCCTAATCAAAACATCATTAAAACAATTAACATATAAATATATAAGGCCATGAAAACAAAATCATTCATCACTATCTTGCTTCTGGCAACAAACATTTTTACCGGATTTGCCCAGGATAAAAAAACGGCAAAATCAACAGTTAAGGAAGCCACTGTATTTTTTAGGGGAGCGCAACTTACTCACACAGCTTCTTATTTATTAAGTAAAGGTGAAAATGAAATTTTCATCGAAGGTTTAAGCTCTATCTCAGATAAAAACAGCTTGAAAATAAAAACAAGTAATGGAGTTGTTGTTTCTGCCTATGAATTTTCAGTCGATTTTCTCTCTGAAAACAAACAGAGCAACATAGTGAAAAAATTACAGGATTCCATTGATATTTGTACAAGGAAACTGGATATCGTAAATACTGATATAAAAGTTGCATCAAATCTCCTTGACATACTTCAAAAAGGAATAAATAAAAATGTGGATGGCTCTGAAAAAGGATTAGGCATAGACGAACTGGTAAAAACTATGGATTATTATAATGCCAAATCCAAAGAATTGCAGGAAAGCCAATTGAATAACAACCGAAAAAAACGGGAATTGGAAGAAGCAATCAGTAAATATACTACCCAGATAAACCAGGAATCAATCAAAAACAAAAAAACATCCGGAGTTCTCAGGTTAAATCTTTCATCTCCGGTTGCAGCTAATTGTAATTTCACAATCTCTTATTATACACAGGCTGCAAGTTGGGTTCCTTATTATGATATCAACGTAACTTCTATAGATAAACCAATCAAAATTACAACCAAATCAAAAGTGTGCCAGACAACCGGAGTGGATTGGGAAAAAGTTACACTTACTTTATCAACAGGAAATCCGGGAAATGGTAAAATTGCACCTTTATTCAGCGCCTGGTTCCTGGATTATTACAGGCCTATAGTCAATAAAAAGAGTGAAATGCTGCTTCAAAACGCTTATTCCTACAATCTTGATATAAAAGAAAAAGTTCTTTCCATTCCGGAAGAAAACGAAGGCATTGACAATGATAAAGGCATAAGCGATTTTGTTACTCAAATGGAAACCGACCTGAACATTGTGTACAATATAGATATGCCTTATACCATACCAGGTAACGGGAAAGAACAAAGTATCGATATGCAGGTGAGGGAAACTCCGGCAGAATATAAATATTATTGTGCACCAAGATTAGATACCGATACTTACCTGTTAGCTGAAATATCCAATTGGGAACAACTAAATTTATTGACAGGAAGAGCCAATGTCACTTATGATGGCACCTACATCGGTGAAACATACATTGATTCCAAATCCACTAACAAAAAACTATCATTAACACTGGGTTCTGATAACCGGGTAATTGTGAAACGCGAAAAATTACAGGATTATAGTGCGACTAAATTCCTCGGAAACGACGTAAAACAGACTTTTACTTATAAGCTAACAGTCAAAAACAATCAGAATAAACCGGTAAGAATGGTTTTGAAAGACCAGTATCCTATTTCTGCCCAAAAGAATATTGAAGTAGAATTATTGACTAAAGCTACAACTCCATGGACCGCTAACAAAGAAGATGTGGGAGTAATCACCTGGGAAGAAGAACTGCAAGCCGGGGAAATCAAAGAATATCAGATTAGTTACAGTGTTAAATACCCCAAAGGAAGTAACCTGAACTTATAAAAGGCCCATAATATTTTTTCGAAAAAAAGAATTCATGTTACCTTTGTTGTCCTAAATTGAAGAACAATGAACAGCTCGCTTATATTCCTGATTATCGTATTGTATTTTGCGGTTTTACTTATTATTTCCTATTTTACTGGTAAAAAACATTCCGACAATGAAGCATTTTTTCTCGGGAACAGGCAATCTCCGTGGTATGTGGTTGCCATCGGGATGATTGGAACTTCCATTTCCGGTGTTACATTCGTTTCTGTTCCGGGATGGGTGCGTTCTACAGATATGACCTATATCCAGATGACCATAGGATTTTTCTTCGGATATATGTTTATCGCTCATGTTTTATTGCCTTTGTATTACAAATTAAACCTTACTTCCATCTATACTTACCTGCAAAACCGGATGGGAGTAAGGGCTTATAAAACAGGAGCTTCCTTTTTCCTGATTTCCAAATTGACTGGAGCGGCTGCACGTTTATATATTGTTGTGATGATAATGCAGCATTATGTATTTGATGAATGGGGCGTTCCGTTTTTTGTGTGTGTCACAGTTATTGTTGCCTTGATTTTCCTGTATACATTCAGGAGTGGTATCCGTACCATTGTCTGGACAGATATGCTTCAGACATTTTTCCTGATAACTGCCTTAATATTGATTATCTGGCAGGTAATAGACCGACTTGACTTCTGCTTTTCCCAGGCTGTCTCGGCTATAACGGCTAATGAACATTTCCGGATATTTGAATTCGATATCAAAAGTTCACAAAATTTCTTCAAACAATTTTTCAGTGGTATATTTGTCGCCATCGCCATGACCGGATTAGACCAGGATATGATGCAAAAAAATATTTCCTGCCGCAACCTGAAAGAAGCGCAGAAAAATATTTATAGTTACGCATGGACATTCGTTCCGATTAATTTTTTATTCTTATGTTTAGGTGTTTTACTACTGATTTTCGCTCAGGTTCACCAGGTTGCACTCCCTGAAATTTCAGACCAGATTTTGCCTACTTTCGCAGCAACCGGGATGTTGGGAACCGCTGTCATTGTATTCTTTATGATTGGATTAATGTCTGCCGCATTTTCAAGCGCCGATTCTGCCCTGACATCATTAACAACATCCTTTTGTGTAGACATTCTGGAAACGTCCAAACAAACACCACAGAAAGCAAAAAAAACAAGATTGAAGACACACATCTACATTTCTATCATATTTGTGCTAACAATATTGGTTTTCAAATCCATCAATAACAAAAGTGTGATTGATGCCATTTATACCATAGTTTCATATACTTACGGACCTTTGGTTGGGATGTTTGCATTCGGGTTATTTACCAAAATCCGCCCGAATGATAGATGGATACCTTATATCTGTATCCTTTCTCCTGTCTTATCATTTTTATTCGATTTCATAGTTTTTAAGTGCACCGGATATAAATGTGGTTATGAATTATTAATACTCAATGGATTGATAACTTTTGCAGGTTTATGGATTTCGAATAAATTCAAGACAAAATCTCAAACAATTTAGTTACAAATTCGTTTTAAATAAAGAGAGTCGAAAGATTCAAATCGGGCTCTATTTGAGCTATTTTTGGGTACGAGGTACACGGTGTACGGGATTAAATTGCCGTTGGTCTTAACCGTTATCTGGCGTAAGCGTTCCCAGTTAAAACAATAATAAAAACAAAAGCATTATGAAACAGCTATTATTTTCGCTGTTATTGATAATTGTGGTAACAGCATGCAGCACAACAAAAAGCAATAGCCCCGAAGCATTGCAAAAAAAGGAAGACGTGAATAATAAAGTTCAGGCAAAAAATTATGTAATTGAAGTCGACCAGGCATTACCCATGCGAGGAAGAACTGTTTCACTGAGTTACGGTTATGACCTTAAAGTAAAAAATGATTCAGTTTTTGCTTACCTGCCATATTTTGGCGTGGCAACATCCGCTCCTTATGGTGGAGGGGAAGGTGGCATCAAATTCTCCGAACCAATGAAAGATTACCAACTAAATCAGAATAAGAAAAAAGATGGATGGGAGGTCAGGTTTAATGTAAAAACAATAAACTATAATTATCAATTCTTCTTAAATATATTTGATAATGGTAACAGTACTATCAGCGTAAGTTCTTATGAAAGAGATCCCATCAGTTTTTATGGTCACATAGCTTCACAATCTCCTTCTAACTAAAGCTGTAGCAATAAATCCGGGAATTGTACAAATCATTACCCAAATAAAAAAGTGTTGGTAGCCAATATGTTCCTGTATCCAACCGGAAGCCATTCCCGGTAGCATCATTCCCAATGCCATAAGTCCGGTAGCAAATGCATAATGGGAAGTCTTGTATTTACCATCTGAAAACAATATCAGATACATGGTATAAGCCGTGAATCCGAACCCATAGCCGAATTGTTCCAAAACAACACAAAATCCGGCCACATAAATACTGTCGGGAAGAGTGTATGCCAGATAAAGATATGCCAGATTTGGTAAGCTCAGCGTTAAAGCCATTGGCCAAATCCATTTTTTCAACCCGCCTTTCGAGATGGCAATTCCACCCAGAATTCCACCTATAATTAAGGCTAAGAGCCCTAAAGTCCCGTAAATCAATCCGACATCTTCTGTCGCCAACTCCAATCCTCCGGTATCTTTTTTATCCAATAAAAAAGGAGATGCCAATTTGATGAGTTGGGATTCAGCAAGCCGGTAAAACAAAATAAAAAAGAGCGCCACTCCTATACCTTTTTTGGAAAAAAATTCAGAAAGCATTTCCACCAATCCACTACTTACCGATTGAGAAGAGTGATTCAAACTACGGGAATCAGATTTAGGATGCGGTAATATAAATTTATGATAAATAGCTCCTAAAATCAGGATAATGGCTGAGATAAAAAATACAACAGACCAGGAAAACGGTATATCATTATGCGTTTTTTCAATATATCCGGCCAACATGACCAAAGCTCCTTGTCCGAAAATCATAGCCAGCCTGTAAGAGGTACTCCTTATCCCAATAAAAAATGCCTGTTTTTCCTGGGTTAACCCAAGCATATAAAATCCGTCGGCTGCAATATCATGGGTGGCAGAACTGAAAGCCGACAACCAGAAAAAAGCTAATGTAGCCTGAAAAAAGAAATTTGCAGGAATCGTAAATGCAACTCCGGCCATACTGATTCCAAGAAGAAATTGCATGGCAATAATCCACCATCTTTTGGTTTTCAGCAAATCAACAAATGGGCTCCATAACGGTTTGATTACCCACGGAAAATATAACCAACTGGTATAAAAAGCAATATCAGTATTGGAAATTTCCATTTTTTTATACATGATAACGGAAATACTTATTACCAATGTATAGGGCAATCCTTGAATAAAATAAAGGCTTGGCACCCAAGACCATGTTTTGTTTTTTTTCACAACAACCTAAAATTATCCCCGTCTTTCCAAACCGGAAATTTCTCCCGGAATTTTTCCAGCTCCCCTTTGTTTATAATGTAAGCATCTATTGCTTCTTTATTTAGCTTGGTTTCTGACAATACTTCTCCTTTAGGACTAATCAGCATGGAATTGCCGTGATGTTTTAAATGATTTCCATCCTCTCCTACCCTGTTTACACCGCAAACAAAAGCCTGGTTTTCTATTGCACGGGCTTTAAGTAATGTTTCCCATACCAGATTCCTGACTTCAGGCCAGTTAGCAGGACAAATCATCAAATCATAAGCATTATCCACATTGCGAATCCACACCGGAAACCTTAAATCATAACAAATAATCAGCTTGATATTCCAACCTTTATATGGAATTATCAATTGTTTATCACCGGCAACAAAGTAGTCATGCTCATTACCCATTCTGAACAAATGCCGTTTATTATAGAAATAACTTTGTCCTTCAGGAGTAATAAAAAAGCCCCGGTTATAAATATTTCCGGTATTATCTTTGGCAAGAAAACTACCGGCAATGGCCATTCCAAATAAAGCTGCCCACATTTTAATAGTGGTGATTGTTTCTTCTTCATTTGTTTCAGCCAGATGATTGCATTGCATAGAAAATCCTGTAGAAAACATTTCCGGCAATACAGCCAAATCGGTTTTCCCGGAAAGATTTTTGAGAAGAAGTTGGTATTTTTTCAAATTTTCAGGCTTATTTTCCCATACAATATCAGCTTGTACAAGCGAAATCCGCAAATTATTCTCCATTTATAAATGAAAAATGAAAAATGAAAAATGAAATGCGATTTCAATTATTCATTGTTCATTGTTAATTTTTAATTTTCAAAGACTAAATTGTTCGGGATGCTTCCCTTTAAATCCTGTATAAGAATTTTTTATCTCCTCCATATCCACTTCTACATTTCCTGTCGGAACAAAATTAACGGAAAGGCCTATCTCTTTTTTCTCGTAATCTATATGAGCCAATGAAATGGGCACTTTCGCTCCTAAAGCAATATAATAAAATCCCGTTTTCCATTGGGTATTCTTCTTACGTGTACCTTCAGGTGAAATTACCAGCCTGAAAACACTGTTCCGGCCGAACCGCTCTATCATCTGTTCCGTCAGTGACGACTTTTTATTTTTGCGGTCGACTGGCACTCCGCCCATTGCTTTCAATATATAACCAAAAGGGAAGAAAAACCATTCCTTCTTCATCAAAAAATGAATTTTTCCTCCCAAAGAAGAATAAAATATCTTACCTATGATGAAATCCCAGTTGCTTGTATGCGGTGCAACACAAATCACACATTTGTCGGGAATGTCAGCATGCAAATCACTTTTCCAACCTAACAGGTTGCGATACACAAACTTCCAGAATTTTTGTATCATGCATTTAAAGATTGAATTTCACTAATATGCTTTTCTATCTGTTGCAGGAAATCTTTCCTCAATTTGGAATAATATGTTTTGACAACTTTTTTATTATTTTTCCCTCCTACACTTCCGATTCTTTTCACAAACTCATTTTCAGTTTTCAATATATCTGTAATTAAGTTGTCTGCTTTTTCAACATTTACATTCGGAAGATAAAACCTGCAAAACATACACTCAGAAAATAATTCGTTACAAATATTGTGAATGCCTCTTTTTAGTTCTCTTACTGTAGCCATAATTATTAGAACCTTATTATTAAATCACAAAGATACGAAAATTTATTTTTCAATACTCTGAAAAGAAACTTTTGTCTTATTGGTATGATATTTGAAATCATAACGGATATGGAAAACTCTTTTGCAAGTTTACATAACTGTTTTTTTACAAGAGTAAATATTTCTCCATTTAAGGGGGGAGAATTTCCCCTATCCCGGAATTATAAATTAAAAGTGATTTGAAAAAAATAAAAAATACAAAATTTTACTATTTTTGCAAGTTAGCATCTACAAAAGTTTCACAAACTATGAATAGCACGCCTGATTTTTCTAATCAAAACGTTTTGTTTGAAGAGGTAAAGAAAGGCAACAACAACGCCTTTGAATATCTGTTCAAGCAATATTACCGGCGTTTGTGTGGATATGCCGTCCGCTTTATCGAAGACAGGGATACTATCGAAGATATTATCCAGGAATGCTTTATAAAGATATGGGACAAAAAAGAAGCTCTGAAATCTGTTTCCATTTCGTCCCTGTTGTTTGCTATGGTACGCAACGGATGTCTGGATTACCTGAAACATGTCACAGTCGTGGAACGTCACAGTATTAAATACCTGGCAGCAATTGAAGGCGAAGAAAGACTGTACCATGCCGATTTTTCGTTTGATCCTGAATATGCAACGCTTTATCAGGAATTAGAAGAACAAATCCACGCAGTTATTGACGGACTGCCCAGCCGTTGCAAAGATGTATTTGTCCTCAGCCGGTTTGAAGGATTGAAAAACCGCGAAATCGCCGAAAAACTCCAAATCTCCGTAAAAGCGGTAGAAAACCACATATCAAAAGCCTTGTCTGTCTTCACTCTTCATTTCAGAGACAAATATCCGATGGATATTTTTATTATCATAATTTCTTGGTTAATAGCTGAATAACAAATAAAAAAAGATAATATGGAAAAGCAGGAATAAAAAATTCCTGCTTTTTTTATTTCATGAGGTAGGGTAAAATCATTTTGAATCGTTACATCATATAACAAAGGAAAATTATGCAAAACGAAGAAAAAAAAATCCGCCGCTTGGCAACGCTCTATTGGGAAGGGAAAATTTTGTTGAAAGACGAGGCTGTCCTTTTTAAGTTCATATCATCCAATGATGCAAACAGGGAAAAGTACCGGCTTTGGGAAAAAGAATGGCAACAATTACAATGTAATGATATAGAAATCAACCGGAAATGGGAACAGTTTCAAAACCGGATACTGATTAGAAAAAATATATCTTCCAAAATTGTTTCCAAACATCACATTCCACTCTGGAAAAAATTATCAGCTGTTGCAGCTGTTGCTTTATTGTTACTTACCACAGCCGTTAGCGTTTATTATTTAACCGCTCACAGTAACAGCCAAAAAGTTTTTGCCGTTGAAGTACCGAAAGGCGAAAAATGCAAATTATTCTTACCTGACGGAACTACGGTTTGGATCAATGCCGAATCGAAAATCGAATATGCTTCCGGTTTTAATTTCAGCGACAGAACAGTAACATTGACCGGTGAAGCCTATTTTGAAGTAGCCAAACAAACAAACAAACCGTTTATCGTCAAATTACACGACTATGACATTGAGGTAAAGGGAACCAAATTTAACGTATCATCCTACGCCGGTGAAAAATACGCCGTTACAACCCTGATGGAAGGCGCTATCACGCTACACTGCAACGGCAAGGAATATAACATGTTGCCGGGCGAGATGATGAAGATGAATTTACAGACAAAGCAGCTCAGCCTACACCGGACAGACGTAGAACAATACCACTCGTGGGCGGAAGACCGCATCGAATATTCGAAAATCACGCTTGAAGAACTGTTCAACCGCTTATCGCGCCTGTACGATATGGAGATTCATATTGAACCGGGTGTTGATATAAACAAGACGTTAAGCGTATCTTTCAATAACAAAGAAACTATTGACGAAATATTCTACGGTATATCGAAAGTAGTGCCTGTCCACTACAAACGCCAACATAATCATATTTACGTGTCGAAAAATTAGTTAACTACAAATTAATATCAACCAATGAAAAACAAATGTAAAAGAAAATTATTAAGAAAGTCGTCCTTTCTTTTGTTTGGACTGTTTTTATGCGTTGCTGTTTTCGGACAGACTGTGAGTAAAGAATTTACACAAACTCCGCTGAGTAGTGTATTGAAGGAAATTGAACGGCAAACCGGTTTGTCCGTTATTTATGAAAAAAACGACATAGACGGGGCGAGGCCGATTACCCAAACCTTCAGGGAAACGCCGGTAGAAAAGGTATTGTCCGCCGTTTTAGGTCCCAACATGGATTTTTCTATCCGTGAAAAAATGATAATGATTTACAAAAAAAACGGAGTGGAAAAAACAAAACCTGAAAGCCGGAAAATTTCCGGTACAGTAACGGCTCTATACGGAGAACCCGTTATTGGAGCCTCTGTCTCCGTAAAAAACTCATCAACCGGCACTATGACGGATGTCTCGGGACAATTTTCATTAACCATTCCTGCGAACGCCATATTAGTTGTATCTTATCTTGGCTATAAAACACAGGAAATCCGGGTAAATGATAAGACGGATTTTCGAATTTCATTGCAGGAAGATGACAAAATGTTAGATGAAGTAGTTGTTGTGGGATACGGAACACAAAGAAAGGCTTTGGTAACGAGTGCAATTTCCACCTTTAAGCCCACAGAAAACACAAGGCTTGTTGTAAATCCCGGCGAAATGTTGGATGGAACAATTCCAGGTGTAACTATTGCAAAAACATCAGGTAATTTAGGGACAGGTTTGAGTTTCAGTATCCGTGGCGCCGCTTCGCTCAATGCAGGAAACGACCCGTTAGTCGTTGTAGACGGGATTCCTTTAGTTTCTTATGATGCGGGAATTTCAAGTTTCGGCGAATCCATGAGTTCATTATCTACTATCAATACTGCCGACATCGAATCCATCGAAATATTAAAGGATGCGGCTTCCGCAGCAATTTACGGTTCGAGGGCAACCAACGGAGTAGTGCTGATTACCACGAAATCGGGAAAACAGGGTAAGTCGAAAGTGGATTTGAATTTAAATATGGGTATATCGCAGTTTGTCCGTAACGACAGGTTTAAAATGTCGGATTCGGAGTTGTATCTGGAAGTGGTAAACGAAGGCATCGACAACTACAACAGGCAAAACAATCTCAATCCCGGCTCCACGGGATATTTACTGCACCGCAACAATCCTTTCGGCAATCTACCCGATGTGGACTGGCTCGGCCTGGTACTTCAAGATGCTTATACTTACAATGTTGATTTGGCTATATCCGGCGGAGACAATAAAACAACCTTTTACATCGGAGCAAGCTATTTAAATCAGGATGGAGTGATTAAAAACAACCATCTTGATAAAATGAGTTTGAAAACAAATTTAAAGCATCGCTTTAACAATTGGCTTGAGATAGGTGCCAATAATAATGTGGTTTATACACACAACGATCGTATTCCGGGTGCAGGTCTCGGCACAAGCACTATCGGGCGTACCATCACGCAACGACCTTACGACCGCCCATACAAACCCAATGGCGATTATTATGTGGGAGGAACTGACGATTTGATTTACCACAACATGATTCAGATATTAAACGAAGAGGAAACATATGTGGATAACCTTCGTTACCTGGGAAGCCTTTTTTCTACAATTAATTTTACAAAAAAATTGTCGTTGAAATCGTCTGTAAGCGCTGATGTTGCCTATACCGACGATTATATTTACTACAACGAAAAGCATCCATATGGAGCAAGTATCGGAGTAATAAACGAAGGACTACGGATTTATAAAAGTTATTTGGTGGAAAACTACGCCAACTACAACGATAAAATCGGTAGCGATTTTTCCTACGATTTGATGCTCGGACATTCATTTCAAAAAACCGATTATAAAAGAACCAGTGTCAATAGTCAAGGTTATCCTTCTCCTTCGTTTGATGCAACCGGAGTGGCTGCGGAAATTGTGTCTGCGGGCAGCAGTATTACGTCTTATGCGATGGATTCCTACTTTGGACGCGCCAATTTATCATACGCCGACCGCTATGTACTGAACCTGACCCTTCGTTCCGATGGCTCCTCAAAATTTTCACGCAACAACCGCTACGGCTATTTTCCTTCCGCTTCCCTCGGGTGGAACATTTCCAAAGAATCGTTTTGGGGATTTGATAAAACAGACTTGAAACTTCGGGGCAGTTACGGAAAAACCGGAAACCAGGAAGGAATCGGAATTTATGCTTCCCAAGCCTTGATTTCCGGCGGAGCCAATTATAAGGGAAAAAGCGGGATTGCCATATCTTCTTCCGGAAATGAAGATTTGAAATGGGAAATCGCAGACCAATACGATATCGGTTTCGATTTAGGCTTGTGGAACGGTAAAATCAACATGATTGCAGATGTATATTTAAAAAATACAAATAATTTATTATACAGCAAACCGGTGCCTACAACAAGCGGATTCACTTCGGTTATATCCAATATCGGTTCCATGCAGAATAAAGGTATCGAATTTGCCATTAACGGACATTTCGATCTTGGAAAAGTAAAATGGACTTCTTCGTTTAACATCGCACACAATCAGAATAAATTGACCAAACTGTTAAACGACGAAGATATTCTTACTTACGACTCCGGCATCAGGGCTTATAAAGTGGGAATGGATATCGGTGCGTGGTACCTGTACAATGCGATAGGAATTTACCAATACGATGACGAGGTGCCGCAAACACTTTACAATCAGGGAGTACGCGCAGGAGATATAAAATATGAAGGTGCTGAAGACGGAGTGATAGACGCAAACGACAAACGCTTCTTTGGTTCGGCAAACCCAAAAATATCCGGAGGATGGAACAATACTTTTACTTACAAGGGTTTTGAACTGAATTTTATGTTTTCCTATAAATCCGGACACAAGGTGTATGTATCCGCCTTACAGCAATCGGAACGCATCGGCGGCGATTGGGGTTTGACCGAAGCGGCGGCATTGGGGCGCTGGACGGGTCCGGGAACATCCAACACCTATCCCCGCGCATACAATTCGTTCACACATAATTTCAAGTCGTATTCTTCGCAATACTTGCAAGACGCTTCATTTATAAGGTTGCGGTCGGCTACTTTCAGTTATAAATTGCCTAAGAGTTTGATAAGTAAAATAGGTTTAAGTAACCTGAGAGCATACATACAAGGCGATAATTTATGGCTCTTTACCAAGAAAGAATACCGTGGTTTCGACCCTGAAATCATGAATAACACCGATGCCGGACATCAAGGCTACGATAATTATATTGTCCCGCAACCAAGGACAATTACTTTCGGTATTAACGCAACTCTTTAAAAAACAGAAATTTATGAAAAAGTATATTATAGCAATTATCAGCATTATATCTATGGTATCATGCAGCGATATGTTAGACCAATATCCACACAGCGCCATTTCGCCCGACGCAGTCAAAGACGAAGACCTTCCGGCATTGGTAAACGGGATGTATAACAAAGTTCAGAATATGCCCCGCGAATCTTTCATTCTGAACGACCTTGCCGGCGGTTTGGTTATGGGAAAATTAAATGCTAACGCCAGTGATTTAATCAATACAATTACTAAAATCGACAATGCAGAAATAAAAAGCGTATGGAATGGTTATTTTCTTGCGCTAAGCCAGGTAAACAATGTCCTGAGTATCACATCCAAAATGGAAGCATCGCCGGAAGTAAATAAAGCAAAGGGTGCAGGTCTTTTTTTCAGGGCTTACATCTATCTGAATTTGGTTACTCATTGGGGAGACGTGCCTGTTTTGGAAAAATCCACTTTTGATAATGTTCCCCGCGACCCGGCAGCCAGTGTTTGGCAATTTATCGAAAACGATTTGGAGAAAGCGGTGGATTTGTTAAAACCTTTTACCGAAGTAGGCGACTATTATTATGTTTCGCAAGATGCAGCTTTGGCTTTGAAAGCAAGGGTTTTGCTTTATGAAGGAAAAAAACAGGAAGCTGCACAATTGGCGGAAGAATTAATTGCAAAAGGACAGTTCAAATTGGATGATTTCGATAAAATATTCCGGAAAATATCCAATACGGAAGTCATTTTCGCTTTCGAGAATCTGACGGAAGAATCGAGCGTTAAAATGAGCGAATTGTTCTACAATTACAGCCATCCCAACAGCGGTTCGCGTATTTACCGTCCTACGTTGGCCATCTCTACTCTGTTTGACGAAAACGATAAAAGGAAAACCATCACCTGGGATACATTCGGCGGTGAAGATTGCTTTAACAAATATCCGAGCGGTCAAACCGGCACCGACCCTGTTATCTTGGTCCGTGCGGCAGAATTATATTTAATCAGCGCCGAAGCGCAAGGTTTGGCAGGAATATCGCGGCTGAACGAATTGCGAAACAAAAGAGGTCTGGCTGATATTTCACCCATCCCTGCAAGCGAAGAAGAATATTTAGACCTGATTCTGGAAGAGCGTTCTAAAGAATTTTTGACCGAAGGACATCGCTATTACGATATGGTACGCACCGGAAGAGGAGATAAAATCGGACTTCAGGAATATCAAAAATTACTGCCGGTTCCCGAATCACAACGCATCGTGAATCCTCTTTTGGGTCAAAACGAAGGATATTATTAACATGGTTTTCTATTTCTAAAAAATAAATCTAAACGTATGAAATCAGTATATAAATTATTCACTATCATATTGTGTTCCACAGTATTGTTTTCCTGTCAGGAGGACGCGGAATTGACTGTATTCGAGGCAAAAGCGGAATCTGAATTTGGAGAAAAACTCATTACGACAGGACTTGTCGGAACAGTGCATCAGGATTCGTCGGTTATCATAGCAGAAGGAGTGCGCGAATCGTATATGAATTTTTTGGCGATGAACGGTTATCTGACAAAAGTCTATTGCTACGAAGTTGAGTTATCGGTTGCGAACATTGACCTGGCAATTTGTACTTCCAATAATTATAACTCGGCTTCCTATTCAAAGCAAAAACTGAGCGAACAAGCCAAATTAATAGACGCGCCTGGTTTAAAAATCCTTGGCGGAATCAATGGCGATTTCTTTAATGCTACCGGAAGACCGAACGGTATTTTGTTCAAAAATGGGAATGGTATCAAAAAGCCGGCAACAAGTCCCACCGCAAGCTATTTTGCCATCACCAAAGACAAAAAAGCGCTTATCGGCGATGAAGTCGATTTGAAAACAACAGGTACCGATCATTTGCGCGATGCTGTCGGTGGAAAAGATTGGTTAGTAAAAGACGGTGAAGTGATGCCGCAGGTAGTTCCTACGAAAGAAGCCAAAAGTGCGGTCGGAATTATCGGCGACAGCAAAGTAATCCTGTTGGTGGTCGATGGCGGACTGTATTTTTATTCCAACGGAATGGTTCTCTCCGATGTCGCAAAAGTAATGCAAGCATTGGGCGCTGAAAATGCGATTGCTCTGTCGAAAGCCGAATGTTCTACCGTTATTTCACGCAGGGGCGACAATATTATTTTGCGGAATATTCCGAGTAAAAACAATGTGGAAGAAGCTGTTACAAACGGAATTGTCGTAGTTCAAAAATAAAAGCAAGTACAATGAAGAAGTTTATATTAGTGTTACAGTTTCTTGCTGTATACTTCAGCGTTCCATCCCAAACCGCTGCCGATGGAGAGGCGATACGGAATATTCAGTGGACGACCAAAACAGTCGCGCCGGGAGTTGTTTTGAAAACCTGTCAGCAAGTCAGTTTTTTCAATTCCGTACAGTCTATTTCCATGATAGAAATAGATACTTTGACCGCACAGGTTGATTTTAAAATTGATTGCAGCAGCTCAGAATACCATCCGGTAAGCGTTTTCGGAAGACGTAATAATGCCATCGCAGCCATCAATGGTACGTATTTCATGACAACCGGCAGCAGTGTAGGGCAGTCATGGCATTATATTAAAATTGACGGACAAAAAATGTTTCCGACCGTACTAAATGAATTTTCAACCCGTGCAACAGGCGTCTTTACTGTAACTGACGGAACAGTAGATATTTCTACCTGGAATCAGGATAAAGAAGCCGCCAATGCCGGAAATGCGCAGTATGCTTTGGTTTGCGGTCCTTTGATGATTGATGACAATGTGGATTTGGAAATGTGGGACAACGATTTGACAAATATTCGCCATCCTCGTTCCTGCGTGGCAAATACCGCCGACGGCAAAGTACTGATTGTTGCCGTTGACGGACGGCAATCCAAATACGCTGCCGGAATGAGCCTGTATGAACTTCGCTATTTTTTGCGACAACTTGGATGCGTTGACGCGATGAATCTGGACGGCGGAGGTTCAACAGCTTTATACGTCGCAGGAGAACCAAATTATGGAATTGTAAACCGCCCAATCGATGAAAACGTTCCCGGAAAAGAACGGAACGTCGGAAATATACTGTACATCACGCCTCGAAACGACGTGTCAAAACCTTATATCCTTTCGGGAAAATCTCCCGGCGGAGTAGGTGGAATGCGCGTATGGCTGAAAGCCGGCGGCGAAATCACAAAAAATGAATCCAATCAATTGGTTGCACCCTATATTTTTGATTATACGGGATATAACGATTTTGAATTAAAAGAGCGTATCTCCGGAACAAAAATTATATGGAACGATGACCGCATCAATTCACACCCGACACTGGCTTTCGACTCGGCAAGCCTCTTAGCTTCCAACCGCAAAGCGGATTATTCTACGTTCTATTCGGTCAATACCATCAACAAGAACGGAACTTTTTTAGGGTTTGACGAATACGGTTCGAGCCACCCAAAATTCCGTTATTTCCTGATGGCGGACAAAAACAATGTATATGTACATGACGGAAGTAATACTACCGGAGGCGTGAATTATGCATTTATCCCTTATCAGGACAACTTCAATGCAGATTTCAATTTGTACAGTTCAAGTTATGGAAAAAAATACGACACTTTCGTCCTGAATGGAAAAGAACAATTAAGCACCACAAGCAATTTCCTGACCCGTGATTATATTACGGCAAAACTTCAAATCGGGGCGCGGAACTCGTATCCGGTAACCATCAATCCAGTAAAAGACGAGTATTATTACCGCGGAGAGGTAGCCGAAATCATCGCCTATCCTGACACGTTAACAGCATCGGAACATGTTCGTGTGGAATCGTACTTAGCTGTAAAATACGGCATTACAATAGATAACCCGGAATACCGTTATACAGCTTCTTATGGAACCCGGTGGTGGGACGGCGCTAATGCAGCTTATAAACCATATAGCTATTACATCACTTTTATTGGACGCGACGATAACTCCGGATTGAGGCAACTTAGGGCTAAAAGTATCGGAAATCACATTTTGCCAAAAGACGGCTGTCTGCTCACATTGATACATGCCGACAACAATATAGCCAACGACCAATATTTTGTTTGCACCGGTTCTACAACAGACGATTTAACATCGAAAACAACGCTCAATCTTGAAGATGGTTCCTGTGAAGTCATGTCGCGGCATTGGAAGTTCAACGCTTCATCGTCTCCGTCGCAACCTTTCGGCGTGGAAATTGATATTCCCGCAGCTCTCAGTATCAACGAAACCAATATCGGCATTGTCGTAAAAAGCGGGACTGATTATACTTTTTATCAAGGAACGTTGAACGCTGCGAAAAACAAGGTGTCGGTGGATAATATTACGGTTAAGAAAGCAGATTTAATGTATTTGGCATTGAATAAGATGAATACAGGTATCGAAAATTTATCTTCCGGTAATATCAAAATACTGCACGACAAAGACAATCATACGATAAGCGTTACCGGACTTCAGGATAAGTCTTACGCCCTATCAATCTATTCCGTATCAGGCATTCTGCTTTACGAAAAAAGCGGAAACTTACAGCATACAAGTACAGCAGGTTTTGGAAACGGCGTTTATATCCTCGCGTTGAAAAACGAAGGTAATCAAATAGTAAAAAGAGAGAAAATAATTATTAGTAACTAACAATTAACAAAGTGTTTATCATGAAAAAAAGTACATTCTTATTTGCATGGATGATGTTATTGGCATCATTGTTTAGCACACAAGCTTCCTCCTCTTTTGCAGGAGGCGAAGGGACGGTAGAATCTCCTTATAAAATTGAAACAGCCGTACAGCTTGATTCGGTAAGGTGGCACATGGACAGTCATTTCATCTTGATGAACGACATCGACTTGTCGGCTGCAGGTTATCCCGTTTTTCGTCCTTTGGGTAAAAGAGAGAGTACAGAACCGAGCAACAGCTTTACGGCTTTCAACGGAACTTTCGATGGACAGGGACACGTAATTTCCGGAATAAATATAATATATGCAGGTAATTATGTCGGACTTTTTGCCGTGGTAGGCGGTGAAATCCGCAACCTTGGCGTTAAGGGAACCGTGAACCACAACGGAAACGGCGGGGGATTGCTTGCCGGCTATCTCGGACAAACCACTGTTGCTGTTCTCGAAAACTGTTTTGCCGAAGGAACGGTTGTTCAGGCAGGCGATGCGGTTACTAATGGTCAGGCTGCCGTTTTATGCGGAGTTGAAACCAAAACAAACAGTATTATCAAGAATTGTTATGCGGCCGGTTCGGTCAGCAGCACATCGACTTATGTCGGAGGCATCACCGGACGTGTAATGAACGCCGGCGGAATGTTGATGAACTGCTATTCTACTGCTGATGTAACAGGAACGGACTATGTGGGCGGCATTACCGGACAAATATATGGCAACAACGTTAATTACACTTATGCCACAGGTAAAGTTACCGGAAGTTCCAATGTAGGCGGCATCACAGGAAATGTAGTCGCCAATTCGGGAACAACCGGACACATAGCAGCAAATACCTCTATCAGTGCAGCTTCGGCTCCCGTAGGGCGGGTAACCGGTGGTTTGGCTGGAACGGTAGAAGCTATATATGGTCTTAGCGGTATGGACATCAAACTGAACGGCGTTGCACAGGGTGTAACAAGCAATATTTACAGTAAAGATGGTGGAAATGTTTCTTTAGAAGACTTGCAATCGTCTGATTTCTACGAAAACGAGATAGGTTGGGATTTTGAAACAGATTGGACCATGCCCGCAACAGCAGGCTTGCCAATATTGAAATGGCAGACAGGCGGCAGTGGAAGCGGCATATCCCCGGTAAGTGAGAATAGCGTCACAGCTTTCTTTTATGGAAACTTGTTGCACATCAGGGAAATCAAAGCGCCAAACAGCATAAAAGTATTTACCCTTACCGGACAATTGGTTAAAACAGCGGAAAACGTAACCGGAGATACCGTATTTATTATACCGGGAAAAGGAATTTATATTGTTGCGTTAGCTTCTCCAAACCATACACAAACAATTAAAGTTATCCACAAATAAAAAACAAATTTATGAAAACTACCATATTGCTTGGAATTGTACTGCTTTGTACATTTTCATTGGCGGAAGCACAGTCTTTTGCAGGCGGCGATGGAACACCGGACCATCCGTATCAAATAGCCACGGCGGCACAATTAAATGATGTGAGAAATTACACAACTGCGCACTTCATTCTATTGAACGATATTGATTTAACAATCGATTATCCCTCGTGGACACCGATAGGAAAAACAACTCCTTATTTTAATGGTGTTTTTGACGGCAATGGACACATTATATCGGGAATCAGTATAACATCCTCTTCAGGAAACTATACCGGATTTTTCGGAGTAGTAGGCGGAACAGTTAAGAATCTTGGTGTAAAAGGAAGTGTAACGGCGACAACAGTTTCCAACGGTGGAGGCGCAGGTCTCTTAGCCGGATATTTAGGACAGGCAGCGCCTGCTACTTCTACTATAGAGAACTGCTTCGCGGAAGGAACGGTTATTGCCAACATAGGCACTGCAGGCGGTGCGGCTCTTATTGTAGGCACCATAGCACAGGCTCATGCTGTTGTTCGCAATTGTTATTCCAAGGGCTCAGTAACAAACACGGGAGCGCCTTATACAGGTGGAATTGCAGGACGTACATCGGCAAGGCATGCAACTGTAACCAACTGCTATTCGACGGCAAACGTGACAGGACAAAATTATGTAGGAGGAGTCATCGGACAATTATATGGCGACAACGTATCAAACTGCTATGCTACAGGAACAGTTTCGGGAGTGGAGTATGTCGGCGGAGTTGTGGGGAATGCCTTTGGTGCTGCGACTAACACAAGCGGAAAAGCAATCGGTTTTGTCGCCCTTAACCCTTCGGTCAGTGCTACAACAAGTAATGTCGGACGGGTGTGCGGAGCGATTGGAGCGTTTAACACAGCTGATAAACTCTACGGTCTTGAAACTACAACGGTTAAATTGAATGATGTTGACCAAACAATTACACAAGCTATTGATGGTAAAGACGGAGTCAATGTTGATTTAACAGAGGCTCAATCGGAACTTTTGTACAAAACCGATTGCGCCTGGGATTTTACTGATGTTTGGGCAATGCCCCAAGAAACCGGTTTTCCTGTATTGAAATGGCAACCTACTAACACGACTGTAGGATTGAAACCTACACAAGTGAACGATTATCAAGTATTCTGCAAAAACGGAACCTTATCCGTTTTGGGATTGAAATCGAACAGCAGGATACGGGTTTACAATTCATTCGGCTTATTATTTAACGAAACCCGCACCACCGGCGGATTTCAAGTTGAATTGCCCGGCGCAGGCGTTTATTTGGTAGAAATACTGCATGGAACCGACCGTAGTGTCATCAAAACAATAAATAAATAATTCTTAATTCGAATTGGGAACGATTTGAGCTATTTTGCAAAATGGAATCTGGCGTAAGCGTTCGGCGTAGTTTTTAACTACGCCGTTGTTAGAAGCAAGCCTCCCGGCTTGCCATTTGCAAAGCAAAGCTTTGCTTTTAGATACGACGTAGTTAAAAACTACGCCGAACGCTTACGCCTGATAACGGTTAAGACCA
>JAVBLO010000007.1:0-190800 GCA_031553415.1 Bacteroidales bacterium
AGGAACTTATTGAGAAATATAAAGGAGTAGATGAAAAAGGGAGATTGTTTCCTTTTATTTCGGCACAGAAGTACAATGATGATATAAAGGAAATATTTCGGCTTTGTGGAATTACTCGTATGGTTACGGTAATTAATTCAATCACAGGCAAAGAAGAAAAACGACCTATCAATAAAGTTGCTTCATCTCACATGGCCCGCCGTTGTTTTGTCGGCAATCTCTACAAACAGGTAGCTGACCCGAATTTAATCGGTGCGCTTTCCGGACACAAGGAGGGAAGCAAAGCATTTGCTCGTTACCGGGAGATTGATGAGGAAATGAAACAAGACCTTGTAAAACTTTTGGAATAATATATTTGATATTATGTAATAAATTTATTACTTTTGCAAATGGAAATACATGAAGATGTTGTAAGAAAAGTTATCTTTTCAGATGAATTTATAAGCTATTATGATAGTTTGAATATCAAAGTACAAGACAAGTATTCTTATGCTATCCAAATTATCAGGACACAAAAGATTGTAAGTGAGAAATTTGTAAAGAAGATTCAAAACACGGAATTTTATGAAGTTCGTGTTTCTGTTGGAACAAATGAACACCGGACAATGTTAATAGCAACAGATAATCCTAATTTCATGGAAGCGAAACAAATTGTACTATTAAATTCTTTTTTGAAGAAAGATAGCAAACAATATCAGAGAGAAATTGATAAAGCAAGAACAGTTATAGAAAAGGAGGAAATAATATGAAATTCAATGAAGAAAAATTAGCAAAAATGAAGACTGCCGATGAACATTTTGATGAACATTATGGCAAACTTGGCACTCCTGAACGAATCGACTTTGAAGCCAAAGCCAAAGCATGGTATTATGCCGAAATATTAAGAGATGCCCGGAAGAAAGAAAAGATTACCCAAAAGGAACTTGCCGAAAAAATCGGCAAGAAAAGGGAATATATTGCATTGTTGGAACAAGGTAAAACCGATATGCAATTATCCACTTTCCTACGAATATCACAAGCGTTAGGCTTGAATTTTACACTTGTATAATGTTGGATTAGAATTGTTTTGTATTTGAAAGCAATAATTGCAAATGGATTTTAAGACATTTAAGAAGAACATACAAGATGTTGACACAACTCAAGAATTGTGTGATACTTTAAACGATATCATTAATCGGGAAATTATTAAAGATAATGATCAAATATATATCCGGTTAATTTTAAGCAAAAAAGATAACGATTTTATCACATTCTCCAATTTCTTAAATTTATTCAAACAGGAAAAACTAAATGAAAAACTTATTTGGGAAAGGGACAAAAAGAGTACACAAGCAAATTTTATCCAAATAAATGGCATAACTCAACGTGATCACCTAAAATATTGCGGAAAGAATATTTTACAAATAACAAACCAAATAGAGGTAATTGAATTTGGCATAACATATTTAACTGAAAAAATTGAAGAGTTAAAAAAGGAGTATGGCGTTGATGTTCAACCCTCAAACAATAGAGTTAAAACCGTGGAAGAACCAGCCCTAAACCACACTCTAAAAAAGGAAGCTATTCAAACCTATTGTCAATATAATCGGAATGATGATAGATATATGATTAAATATTTAGACGAACTCAACGATGTCTTTCATTTCAATGACACAAAAACTCAAAAGCAGATTTTCGGAGCTGTTTGTCTCATTTTATTAGAGAAAGAAGAAAATAGAAAAAAAATATTCAAAGACGTTCAAAGTTTTACTCATTTAGCAACATTACTATCGGAATATTGGAGTTATCCATTACCCAAAGATATTAGGATGAATAAATACAAAGATAAAGCTGATGAACTAAAAAAGAAATATTCTATTTTAGAAAGGCAATTATTATAACCTGAAATAAAAGTTTATTCCCCTCGAAATCCCCTGTAAAATCCCCTTCGATTAGGGGATTTTTTTGTATCTCAATTTCTTACATCTTTTTCAAAATTCCATTTTCCACCACTCAATATTTTTCTTATATATTTATTTCACCGAAAGTAATAGATCGCTTTCGGAAGTAAATAATTGAAAAATTGAAAATATGGATATAAAAAATTTGATTAAAGAAAATTCGCTAACATTAGCGATAAATGCAAATGACCTGAAAGAATTTGCGAGGGATATTATATCCCAAACTAAACGAGAAATGGAAGAAGCAATTATTAAGAAGCAATCGGAAAGATATGTTTCAACTCAAACAGCTTGTGAAATTCTCGATGTAGATAGCTGTACTCTGTGGAGATGGGACAAAAGGCATTATTTGATGCCGGTTAGAGTCGGTGGAAAAAAGCGATATCGCATGAGTGATATTGAGCAACTCTTATGTGTAAACTAATAATTTACAGAATATTAATAGTAATCGAAATAATAATAAAAATAAAATTTTAAAAATATGTCAGATCAATTATTTAATAAATTAGAGATATACGGGAAAGAGAATCAAGTAAAAGAGGTTAGAGACTTCTTACATAGTGAACCCACTCAACATGAACCTAGTATGTACATTGATTTTAATAATATAGTACCAAATCCTAATGTCTTGGAAAGCATTATTTGGAATTATGACAATTGGGGTACAAAGTATAATGCATTTTACCAAGAAAGCGAGAACCCAAATACAATTAGTTTTGTAACAATGAATTATGGAGTCCCATCTTTAATGGTAAAATTGAGTGAAAAATTTCCAGAGGTAATATTTATTTACCATTTTGATTTACCTGATGTAATGATGGACCCGGAAGTTTCGCTCCTCATTAAAAATGGTTGGTTTGTAGAGATTCCGCAAAATTGTTACAATTATGAAAACAAAGAAGATACCGTTCTTTTGCCATTATTTGATTTCTCAGATACAACAATAGATCCGGAAAACTTACACTTCATAGCAGACTATACGGAGGTAAAGGTGCCGAAAGGCTATTTTGGCAATAACCATGATGAAGGGATTTATTCTATATTAGAGAGAATTTATAAATCAATGGATTATAGTCCGATTCGATAATTTGATGATAAACCCACCACAAAGAGAAAAATATCTCAATGTGGTGGACCTCTCATCACAACAATTTCCAAGTTACCGGATTAAGAATAACCTCATTACTTATCAAGGTAACAGAACTTGCCAAAAAGCAAGACAAAAATAATAAGAGTATAAATTCAAATTAAATGTTATGTTTTGACAAATTAAAATTAATTACTTCTATTGATTACATCAATAATATTGATAATAAGCATTTTATATCAAATTATAAAGAAGATGAATTATTATATCAAAAATATATTCAAAAGACACCTTTTTCCATATTAATCATGGTTAATTATGATAAGAATGAATTAGTTTTAGAATTTACATCTAAAATATTGAAAGATAATTGCATACAATTGATTAACCAAAATAATATAAGAGAATGTATTTCAAATATCCATGATTTGAATATTTGTGATTTAGATATTGATAATATTCTCCGGAATTCGCAAGTTACCAAATGTGATGTAACCAAAGATGTTAATTGTGAGAAAGCTACTTTGGAAGAAGTTAAGCAAATGATTTCATTAAATATTACCAACCGTAAGAAATGGATATACAAATCATATCAAAACAATGGAATCGTATTGGAGAATGTTGTAAGCACACCGAGATACAAGAAACGATTTACTGTATATGATAAAAGGAAAGAATTGGATAGGTCTGAAAATCAGGATTTTTTTAATTCAATTTCTAATCCGGAAACCGTAAAATCTTATTATGATGGAAAAATCCGATTTGAACAGAATATTAATACGATGGCACAAATCCGGCAATTATTGAAAATTGAAGATAATTTACTTGAACATGTTTTAAGTGCTAAAACCAATCCTTTGTTATCTGTTTTCGATGAGGCCATTCGACCCAGTAATAAAACTCAACAAAGCCGGGCATTAAAAGATTACGAAAGGGAGTTGTTAATCAAATCATGTGACTATGATTTATTTAGGGTTGAGGCGACCGTTCGTGGCTTGATTTCAAAAAACACCCCAGTAAGAAGGGCAATGGAGCCATACCGTATTTTACATGGGAGACTAACCAAAAATACGATTTCAGGCTTCAATTTGCGGGAAATGGTGGTATAATAAGGCCGTTTTATTGATGAGTAAATCCATATTACAAATAAACAAAACTTCTTCAATCTAATTAATGGATTAAAGAAGTTTTGATTTACACAAAATTTTGGATAGTGTTATATTTCTATGGTCTTTAAAATAGATTGAAATGATTCTTGGATATGGCGGTTATAGCCCAATTTGGGCTATAAAGATAAACATTTGTCTTTTATCACAGCAATACTTAAAAAATGTGTATATTTGTAAGGTTATGAATGATATTTTTTAGATTACAGTTCCGTTTACATTACTTCTATAGCGTATATTGACTATAAGATAATTTCAATAATTTAATAGTTGCGCCCGGCACAAATTAGGGATTAAAAAATGAAAAAAGTATTTTTTCTAACAAATTTAATTTTAAGTTTCGTTTTTGTATCTGCCTTTGTTTCTTGTGACAAAGGCAATGATAATGAAAATGATAGCGGTGTTTCTGTAAACACATTAAGTGCAAAATGGGAAATTTTGGACAACAATGGTCTGTATGCCTCATTTGAATTTAATAAGGATGGCAACTATATTGTTGTGGAGAACGATGTTGAAACAAATTTGAGAAGTTTAAGTACAAGTTCAAAAAACTCATTATTCAAAAAAAACACTCCAAAAGCCTTTAGTATGCGCTCGTCTCAATCGAATTTGTCTTCAATTCATTTTGGAACATATAAGATTGAAGGAAACAAAATTATTCTTTCAGGATTTGGTTTAATGGAAGTTATCAGTATAACCAATGAAGAATTTTCTTTTTCGTTTACTCTTGAAGCAACAGGAGAGAAAAACAGTTTTGTTGCTGGAAAATCGGATGAACCTATTTCGTCTTCAAGTAAAACAGAAATGCTTTGTAGAACATGGATTGGAGAAAAAGTAACATTAGATATCAGTAAATTTTCAGAGGAAGATATTTATTCCTTTGAGGAGGAATATGGAGAAGATTGGATAGCTCAGATAGAAGAAGAGGAAACAAATGATTTTAAAGGGTTAATAGCTTTATTTTCAAGAGCGGGCACCTATCTTGTCCTTTATGACGGAGAAGAAGGGGAAGCAGGATTGTCAGAATGGAAATGGGCTAATAAAGAAGAAACAGTAATAAATTACTCTTGGGAAAATTGGACTGATGACTGGAAAAATAATGTAGTAACAGTAAAAGAACTACTTCCTAATATTTTGTCAATCGAAGAATGGGGACTTATTTATCATATGATTTTAATAAAATGACATAAAACAAAAAAAATGAAAAATAAGAATTTAGTTAACAGTATTTCTATAATTATTGCAAGTGTAGCAATATGTTTTGTTTCTTGTGATAAAGGTGATGATAATGGTGGTAATGATGTTTCACAACCTATCGAAATTGAGGAAATTGTTTATTGTCAACCAAATTTAAGTGATACAAATTTACAGGCAAAGTTTGCTATTAAAGCCAAAAATCACTCTGTGATTACATATGAGTATGCAGATATTGAAACGAATGCCACTTCTTGTATTTTCTATTACGATGAAATAAAAAAACAAGGGCTTTATATGGTTTTCTCTCAGAATAAAATGACCCAATTCATAGTATCTTCTCAAAATAAGTTAGACAAATTTGTTTGTGAAACGGAAATAATAGGTTCTTCAATTTTTATTCGCGGATATGAATATGATTGGGATAGTGATAAAATTACTTTTTTAGGAGAATATTCAGATGTAATACCTTCCACTTCTAAACAAGCACAATTGAGAAATGCAAGTAATAATACAGATAAGGTAGCAACAGAGGGAACAAAAAATATGCTACACCAATATAGGGAGAGTTTAAGAAAGGGAGGTCAAGGAGTTAGTAAAACAATTGGGGGTGTAAATGGAGAATTTATTGAAAGTGCCTCTAAAAATACAGATGAAACTCTTGAACGAGCGGAAAAAATAAATAATGATACTAAAATAATTGCTGATGATTTTTGGACAAGACCTGTTTATGAAACTGTCCCTGAAACGTGGGATAATACTAAAATATGGATCGTAAATAATGCAGAAGATTTTTGGAATGCAACAGAATATTGGAGAACAGGCATCAGTAATGTAGGTAAGGCATTTTATGAACATTTTTCGGAAATGGCTGAAACGGCTGCTGAGAACATAAAAAATTTTGTCGGTAATGATGACGAAGAGGAACAGAGTAATTTGTGTGCCATAAACGGCGATTGGTTGGGTTCACAAAATGGCTCGTATAAAACTTCTGCTCCGGGCGTACCTTCTCAAACCTCCCCTATTAATGGAGAATTTGGCTTTGTTGTTGAGAATTGTAAAATACAAACAGGTTCTTATCAAGTACAAGGGATGTCAATGTCTTTTAGCGGAAGTATGACAGGAAATAATGTAAAAATATATCTTACTACCACAGGTAGTGGCATTAGTCAAAATTGGACTTATACAGGACAATTAAATGCTGCCAAAAATAAAATTTCAGGAACTTGGACTTTATCTGCGTCATATGGAGGTATGGGTGTAAATGTAACACAGTCGGGTAGTGGAACTTGGGAAGTGACAAAATAATGGGCGGTGTATAATGGGCGGTTTCACGCAATAGCAACAGTGCGATTTCGGAGGTTTTGCTCCCACACGAGCCACTGCGTGAAACTGCTTCTACGTTTGTTGCAAGATAGCAAGTGAATAGGTTGGAACAATACCCAAACTGCAAAACAGGGATTAAAAAATTTCTCGAAACCAGTTATGTATTTACTCTAAAATGAACAAATATTATCACTCAATTGGAGTTTAATAACCAATTTTTTGATCTTTACAATCAATTGTGGTCTTTGCTTGTTGGTTGCAAAATTGAGAAAAGAATTTAGGGACTTAGGTCCCAATCTGAGTCCCAATTTTGAGTATCTTTATGCTCCTTTGAGCATCGTTGTGCGACAACAAATAAAATAATTGTCTTAAAGAATCAGAAAAATGCAACACGAAGCAACGGTTAAAAGCCAAGTGGGACTACATAAAAATCAGATAATTACAATAGATTGAAGCTTTCTCTTGTATTTATTAAAGTATGGTTCTATTTGGACCTTTTTCTTACATTCTTTCTCCAATTTGCGGGAAATAATAGCATAAAGTTCACCCCCGATATAGTGTAAAATCCCTATTTTATGAGAAATCCCTTGTAAATGAGGGGTTTTCTGTATATACATCCGATGGGTATTTATATTTCTGCTAAAAATTGAAAATCATATTAAAAAGGACATTCTTCTGCCTCAATTTCCATTTGAATAGATTCGATTTCAGCTGATTGATTTTCAGAATTGAAACCATTATAACAGTTGAAAACTATATCAGAACATATTTCACCCCTTGCTATATGTAGATTGGGTAAATACTTTGAAAGGTATTTTTCAAAATATTCATTTGGTTTATCTTCTGATGAATAATTTATACATAGCTCCTCTAACCGGGAGAATTCGATAAAAGATTTTAAGTCGTTGACCATTGAAAAATTAATTTCTAATCTTTGGAGTTTAGGCAACTTACTTAATGGAGAAATGAAAAAACTATAATCATCAAAGCCTATTTTAAGTTCTTCTAAATTAGCCAAACAAGCAAGAGAATTTATCTCTATCTCATCTTCACATATAGAAGACAATACTGTCAAATCTAATTTTTTAAGATTTGCTAATTGAGGTATGGGCAATAAATCAATGTCATACACATTGACTGATAAAGTGTGTAATTGGTTCAAATCGGCTAATTTGGTCAATGATTCATCTACAAACAATCCCGATAAGGAAAGTTCTTGTAATGATTGAAATTGGCATACATAATCAATCAACTTCCCGACTTCATTAAATTTTAGAAAAAGGAATCCGACTTCTTCAAATTTGAGAGATACAACTTTGTTGTCTTTCAGGATATAGCCCATATCCCAACTATTCGACCAACCTATTTCGGAATGATCAACCAGTTGAAAGTCCAGCAAATTTGACAATTTAGAAATAATTTCAATATCAGTCATTTCAAATTATTTATTATAACTAATGGTATTTTTGCAATCGTCAATAAATTCCTTATAATAGATAGGTTCATAATTATCAATAGAAAATGCAAGCAAATACCATTTTAAGGCTTCATTATAATTTCTTCCCACATTTTCTGTGAGTATTGGCTTGTAATAATAATCTCCAATAGATATAAGGTCATGACTCAACTCAATCGTATCAGTATTATCGGCTTGCATAGCTGTAAATCCAGATAGATTATTTCTCAGGGAACGGATGTCGAAAATTTTACTATCCCCAGAAATAGAAACTTCATAAATATCCGGAACGAGGGCAACTATTTTGTCATAAATGTAAGGGAGACAAGTTTTTCCGGATTTATCAATCAATCCATATTTTCCATCTTTACAAACAATAAATCTCCAATATGGAACAATTTCAATTTCATCATAAATACATGGAATGATCCGTTTCCCATTTCTGTCGTAAATACCTTCTTTTCCATCCATAACAAGAATTACATACGTTGCATAATCAAACATCCGGATATCTTCACGAGAAATAGCAATTGGAGGTATAATCCAATTATCGTTAACAATTACACCCCATTTGCCAAATTGTTTTACAATAAGATATGGCATCTTTTCATAATAAAATTGGAAATCAACATATTCAAAAGGGGTATCAAATAGTAATTTCCCGATTAAGTCATATAGATAATATTGACTTTCATTTTGAGCAATAATAAGTTTTCCGTAAATCCGAATAAAATCATATTGACAAGGAATAATTGTTTCTCCGGAAGAACTTTTTATTCCATATTTATTACCTCTTTTTACTTCAAATATTTCAACAGTCCGGTAAGCTAATGGTTCTTTTGTTCCTTCATGGAAGAACAAATGTCCAACCTGATTTCCTTTTCTTACAGTCGCAAATCCCCAGTAAATATGGTAAAAATCGAAGATTAGATCTGTAATTGCTTCTCCGGATTTTTCAATAAATCCAAATTTTCCTTCTTTTTCAACAATGTAAAGTTGGTTGTCATCATTGTAAATGACTTCATCATATTGACCTTTATCCATAATTAGTTAAATTGATTTTCCGTAATACACCACATCCTTAGAATATCAAAATCAGGGTCACTATCCTCACAATAAGTAAAGTTGATTCCTATTGAAAATTCTTCCAATACCCATCGAGGAATAGAAACATCAATATGAGTTCTCAATTTGTAAGAATCAGATTTCCATGTCCCATCATCCCATTTGTACAAACCTTTTTTCACTTTCATCATGGTTGGAATAGTTTGATTATAAGGTTTTTCCAATGGAATGATTTCTGTTGGCCAATTCAGCCGAACAAGTTTGTTTTTTATAAATTCTACTATTGAAGCAATATCTTTCTTCCTGCTATCATATTCAAAAATAAAATAGGGCAGTTGACTTTTATCCATAATTATTCAAATAAAGCAGGTTCCTCTCCAATAAAAACTCTTGGGGTAGATAGTATTTTCAGTTGTTTTGCCAAATCGTGGTTGGGGTCTATGGACAAGACTTTATCATAACATTGCATACATTCTTCTTTCTTACCCAATTTGGATAGAATATATGCTTTATCCATCCATGAACTAATATCTTCCTCATCAATACAAATTGCTTGATGATAACATTCCAATGCCTCTTCCAAACGCATCAATTTATCTAAACAATATCCTTTGTTGCGCCAGGCCAAAGATTCCGTAGCATCTGATTTTATTACTTTGTCATAACATTCAATTGCTTTTTCGTAATCTTGCTGTTGTTCATGGGCTGACCCCATTGATAACCAATCATCAATATCGTACTTATTTTTTTTCATTTTATTCCGAAATCAATTTTATGGCTTTATCTTGACAAATCATCGCTTCCTGATACCGACCTAATTTTCCTAATATTTCGGATTTCTTTATCCAATGGATAAGATTTTGTGGTTCGGATTCAATGGCTTGATTACATTTCAACAGTTCTTCATCCGTTTCCGGATTATCGGTATTATTAAACAAAGTAAGTTCCAATCCTTCCATCAATAAAAATCGAAAACGAACCATTCCATTAGTGGCTTTTAGAGGTATGATAGCTGTTTTATGAAGTCCTTTTGCAGGATTGGGGTCGATAAGAAAAACAGGTGTGTCTTCCGGAACATGATGAAGTAATCCTGCTGCCGGATATACTTGTAATGAAGAACCAATAACCAATAATACATCTGCTGTTCGGACAATTTCGACAGCTTGTTCCATTAATGGAACCGCTTCTCCAAACCACACAATAAAAGGTCGGAGTTGTGAACCATCGGCAGCTTTATCGCCGATTTGAATATCATTATAACCAATATCAACTACATCGTCTTTGTCTTCATTACAGGCTTTTGTCAATTCTCCATGAAGATGAATAATTTTTGAACTACCCCCTCTTTCATGCAAATCATCTACATTTTGAGTTATGATAGTGACTTTGAAATCTTTTTGCATTTCAGCCAATATCTTATGAGCTTCATTTGGTTCAACTTCTTTCAATTGCCTTCTTCTTTGATTGTAAAAATCAAGAACAAGAGCTTTGTTTCTATGCCAACCATCAATACTTGCCACTTGGTTTACATCATGATTTTCCCACAATCCATCGGAATCACGAAAAGTCTTGATTCCACTTTCTGCACTGATTCCGGCACCCGTAAATACAACGAGATGTTTCATATATTGACCATAATATTTTTTTCTTCCTTTGTTTTTTATGCTTCTTGTGTCTTTTGTTTATATATTGCCATATCCTTTTTTACTCCTTCCTCATCGCTCAAATATTGCTTTGTTTCAGCACGTTTTAAGTAAAGTTCGACATATTTTTGGAACAAGTCTGTTGCATATTCTTCTTTTATATATTGCAGAGCTTCTTCTGTTACATCATACCAAAACAATGCCTTGTCATACTCTCCATTTTGAAAAAATCTATCTGCCTCGTTCAATTTGAGTTCAACACCATCTTGATATCTGCCGACATCAAACAGAAGGGCTTCTCGTGAACTCCAAACAAAATCGGGAAATACATCACCCAATTCAAGCAACTTATTATAATCTTCAATCGCCTCATTGTATCTCCCTAATTTTTCCAATGCCTGTACTCTTTCAAATACAATATCGCTTATTTCTTCATCGGTTTTGGCAATCTTCAAGGCATCTTCATAACAGGGCAGTTCTTCTTCATGTCTGCCTAACCTAAATAAGTAGGTACTTTTCCGAATATATAAATATATGTCATTAGGATTCAGGCTAATTGCTTTTTCAATACATGCAATTGCTTTTTCGGGTTCTCCGGCATTCATCAATTCTATGCTTTCGGAGCAAAAATCGTCTATCATTTGGTTGTTCTTATCCATAACATAGTTATTTATTATCATATAATCTTAAATTTCAGTCTGTAATAACTGCATACATAATAATTTAACATGCCGTTTTGATTTGTGGTCCCGGCATAAACATAAGAATCTCCATATCTTGGAATGTATAGATTCTCATTTATTTTATAATAGGTTATTCCGTTTTGAATGTATAATTCAAAACCGGTACCACTATTGATTATTTGTTTAACTTGATTAGAGGTCAATGGAGCAGATATGGTATACCCGATATTATATTGCTTATTGGTGTCAAAATAAATCCAGTTTTTATCGAATAGCGCATTTCCATCTTTGGTTAATATGTCAAATTTCAAATTGGAATCTAATAATTTGCCTTTTTCATCCAAGACTTTTATATTTAATACATGATTATCATGCCCTCTGTAATTGTATATATCATTCAATTTAATAGGAAAATAGAATCTTCTATCTACATACTCATTTTTACAATTTATCAAGTTATAATCACAATAGCGAACTTGTTTTGTAATAGTGTAATCTGAACCAAAACCATGTTCAATGTATTCAACAATACTATCTTGATACATTTTACTCACATTCCATACTTCTCCTTGTTTTAGACTGTACAAAATATAGTTACCATCATAATTATCATAGTGATAGTTTGGCAAATTACTAATTGTATTAGGTTGATTAAATAATGAATCTACCGGTGTATCATAAAATGGCACTGAATTTTGGTCATTCATTACATAAATCTGTTCTAATTTCATTTGAAAACCATTAATAAACAGATTGTCCAATGGTGTTAGTTTTGAGGAATTAATCCATTCATCATACTCGTTTCCGCAGCGAGTTACCCCGTCGGAACAGACACGACATTCTTCTTTCTCACAAGAAATAAAGAAAAAACAGAGGAATGTAAGGCTAATATTTTTCATCTTTTAGTTTGATAACTGGGACCTTATCGGAAGAGTACAATATACCAGTGCCGGATTCCCATTTTGTTTGCCCGGAATCCATTTATTGACCGGTGTTACAAAAATACGAAATGGACAGCAAGAACTAAAAAAGAGAATGTCCATGCTGTCCATTTCGAAAAATTGTTATCCTATTTTATATCTTCTCGAATAGGAACTGCTTCCGCAGGTACATTTTGAAAAAGAACATTTATCACATGTTATTTTTCCACATTTCTCACATTTTTTTGCACTATCCCCTTTGTGGGTATTTCCACAACTAGGACACATTGGGATTGTCTCCATGATAAATTAGTTTTAATGATTTATAATAAACACCATAAATGTAATCTATTTTTTAAAGAGTAAATTTTAATCGTTGGGTAAAAGTCCTATTCTTTGTGATAAAAGGCGAAGCCCAAACATTGTAAACATACCAATACAAGTTAGTGCAAGTGAGAATTTTATAATTTCATAAAATCGTAAAATAAAAACTACGCCTAAGGACAACACAATGATTATTACCCAAACAAAGAATTGTTGAATCTTACCCGGTTTTGATTGAATATAATCCTGAAGAATATTTTCCAAATCCACATTTATAATTTCTTCTTCATCCTCAATCATGTATAATTCCGAACATCTGACATCGCTGTTACCTAAGCTTACAAATTCAAGTTCATAGGAATCTTTCTTTAACTGTAATTTTGCAGTTCTATTGGCGTAGGCTTTTATCTTGAATTCGCCATTTACAAACACACTACAAGAGATATTAGACCGAATTTTTAGAACAGATTCGTTTCTATCCTTTTTTACCTCTTTTTTCTTAATTTCCTTTTTTGAAGGTTCTTCTTTCTTTAATTCCGGTTCTGTTTTTTGAGGTATTATTTTTTCAGATTTTGTTTTCTTTGTAGCCGTTTTTTTCTCCCATCCCAAGGCATAAGTAAAACAGTCAACGACATGATAAGCAATGTTTTCTTCCAAGAAATTGTCTTCTTTGAATTTGGCTTTCAGAAGATTCGTTTTAATCGTTTTCTCTGATTTTTCTAAGCTATCACATTGTAATAAATCATGAACAATTCCATCTTTAACAGCAAGCCGGAATAGTCGTTGTTTCCCTTTGTCATAAGCCAGAAAATCGGACAACAAACCTTCTAAGCGACTGCTTTCTGATTTGTCAAATATTTGTTTGCCAAATTGTTTTACAACCTGTTTTAGAATTTCCTGAGATTCCTGTTGATGTTCTATATCTGCCATGTCATTACTTGTCTATCCGCTCCCCGGATTTGTTTATATAATAATGGTCACCTCCTTCTCTGACTTTTGCTTCTCCATCTACAAATGAATAAAATACGGATTCATATTTAATCGGAATAACCAAAACTCCATGCTCATTGATAAATCCCCAACGGCTATTAAATCTAACAGCTGCCAATCCATCACTGAATGATTCCGCTCTATCATATTTGAAATGACATATTTTCTTGCCAGTTGAGTCTATAAAAGCCCATTTGTAATCATCATTCTGAACTGCTGCGAATCCTTCATTAAAAGGTTCAGCTCCCTTATATTGAGCCGGGATTACAATTTTTCCGGTTGCATTTTTATAACCATATCTATCTTTGCTTTTATAGCATTCCAATTCAAGCCAATCATCTTGATGTGTTTTATGTACGATGTTTTCTGCTTTCTTAATGTTGCTTTTTTTATTTACCTCTTTTTTCAATTGAGATTCTCCACAGGTTATCCCTAAGGCGTAAGCAAAGCAATTAACAACATAAATAGAGATACTTTCCTCTATAAAATTGTCGGTTTTGAAATTGGTTATGAGTTTTTTTAATGTAATATCCTGTTCTTCTTTTTTACAAGACAAGATGTGAAACGGAATATTCTCCTGAATTGCTAATTGTAGAATTTTGAGCAATTTTCGATTGTGTGAAAGATAATCAGATAAAAGTCCTGATAACTTTCCTTTATTCGATGGTTGAAACAAACTGTCTCCATATTGCTGTACTAAATTTCTGAGTATTTCTTGAACCTCAATACTACTTTCGGTTTTCTCCGGAATAATAGGCTTTCCACAAAAAGGACAATTAATCGGATTGCTATTTGGAGCATTCCATTCAGCATTACAAGAGTTACATTTCATATAATTGGAGTATCAGTGTCTTGTTGAATATCTGTATCAATATTTTCTTCTTCTTTATCCGGATTATCAATCAATTCATCGCTTTCGGTTTTTTCGACAATGGTATTTTCTACAAATAATGATTGAATTGCTTCCATATCTATGATTCCTGAAATGGAAATATCATCGCCACTTCCTTGACTCGTCATCTTTGGCAAGTATTCTTTTAATTCTATCTTCCCTTCTTCAAACCCATTTTGAGCAAAAGATTTAGTCAATGTTTTATAAAAACTGAATAAACGTTCATCAGTGCCATAACTGTCATCTACTCCATCGGTGCCAACATAAATTGCAGCAGGGAAATCATTTACATAAAAACATTTTCTAAAATTCTCAAAGGCTTTATTATCACAAAGAGAAGTAGTCCTGTTTAAAAAGCACTTTTCATCCCAGGGAATAGGGTCTTTTATGCTTCCATCTTTACTAATAGAAACACATTTTCCATCACCGATACGCATACCAAACCAAAATTCAGGAGAGTAAACGACAGCGATTAATGTACTTCCATATACTGAAAATTTCTCATTGTCATCCTCACCATTGTATTTTTCCTTGTATTTATCACTTAAACCACTTAATTCGTTTTCAGAAAAAGGATTTTGAGCCATATCATCAGCAACTAAATTATTCCAACGGACAATGATATTTTTAATCAGTTGGTCTAATATGTCGGATGAATAGATTTGAAGTTGTTCGTGAGAAAGCGAGGCAAGTTCAATGTCTTCTTCTCTCAGTTTCTTTCCTGCTGCTGATTTAATAGCTCGCAGAAAATCGGCTTTATTGGACATCAGTTCTTTTATCGCTTCCAATCCGGCTTGAACTGCAAAACGGGAACCTCTGTCACTTCTGAAATAAGCATCGCCACCATGACCATCACAAACAATCGCCACTGCATATTCATCACAGCGATAATGGTCTCCAAAATCCTGACAAATTTTATCGTGTTTGATATGACTTGCCCCTTGAATGGAAAAGCCTTCATCTAATCCTCCAAATGTTTGTATCGAAGACGGCAATTGAATTAATGGCATAGATATTTTGTTTTTATTAAATAAACCTCTGAAATAATCATTGAACTTACCCATATTTACAATCAATTTGTATTACCAACCACCTCCATCAAAATCAGCGGCATCACTTTGTGTATCTGCAACTGTTGGGAGTTCTTCTTGAAATTCTTGAAGTTTTTTACCCATCTCATCTTGTTTACTCTCAACTCCTGCATTAGTGCTTCGACTTCCAATTTGAGAAGCAGATACACTCGCAAACCGAATCATTTTCTTTAATACCTGAGGATTGCTTGCGACTAAAACACATTCACTATTTCCGGTAAATTCTTTCAAGATTTCTAAATTGGCATCATCACCTATTGCAATAGCTATTTTAATTGCTGCTTTAAACCAATTGTTATCTTTAAGAGCGGTTAGGCCTTTTTTATAATTGTCTGTTGGTTCTCCATCGGAAAGAAGTATGATAACCGGAGCATAAGAACCTACTGCATCTTGCATAAATGCACTTCTTGACAGTTTCTGATTCAATTTTGTACAAGCCTCTCCAAAATCAGTAATGCCTCCTGCATCCAAAGCATTCCACCTGAATTTTTCAGCTTCCATCGGTTGCTCGTATAGCCATTTGGCTCCCGATGAAAATTCCAATGCTGCTATTTTTATTTGAGCATCGGCATTTTCGGCTGAAATCTCTTTCAATTCAGGCATTATTTCATCAATTGTTGTGTTTACTGCGCCAATTTTACTCCCTGCCATACTTCCTGATGTATCTACCATGAAGAATAGTACCATTGTTCTTCTCGGAATAGGTTCACTGTCTAATAGTCCCATAAATTGTTATTTTTAAAAGTTAATATTAAATGATTTCTGATTGTTTTCCTCTTTGAAAAGTGATTTTTATACCTTTCAAAACAGGTATCACCTGATTCGATTCGACATTTTTTTGTGAACCGTCACGAGTAAAACCGACCCAAATATCAGTGGATAGATTGCGAATTCCCAACAGATTTGGATTATTTTTGTTTGGTATTATCTCTCCTGTAATTTTATTATATTCACCTCCATCCTGAGTTGTAGAAGCATATAGTTTCATTCCCGGCAAAAGAACTATTTGCTCTTTATTCAATTTAAGAATATCTGGTTTTTCTATTGATTTTCCACAATTCATACAATTACTTGCTGATTCTTCCGTATTTAGGAAAGTTTCATTTTTACAATGCGGACAGCTTACCAACATATTCCTCATGGCAATAAAGACCTTTTTCCAATCTACTTCCATTACACGAGTTTGACGTTCGGAAGCAACAGTCATGGATTCTTTTGAAAGTGCTTTTGTGAATGTTTCTCGCAAGATTGCAGGAAAGAGAGGCCACCTCTTTATAACATTATTATGAATTCCTCTAACAGGTCTGTTGGTATCATCTTTCGAATCCCAAATAAAAACAGGATTTTCACCGTACAGTTTCTTTTCTATTTTTTCTGTCAAACAGGGAATACTTGTGGTTAATTTACCTTCTAATGGGTGATTATTGAAGAACAACAGGAATAAAGTAACAGACAATGAAAATAAATCAGTCCATTTATCGGGATTTGATTTTCCCATAACAATTTCAGGAGCCATATAACGACTCTTCCCTGCAATTCCGCTACTTTTACCATATTCGCTTACATTGTCGTTATCACAAATTAATACCTTTCCTGTTTTGGGGTTGATAAAAAAGTTTCCGTCATTCAAATCCTGATAACTGTATCCTTTACGGTGCAATTCTTCAAATCCTTCACAAATTTGCATAGCAGCGGTAAGCATGGCTGAAAAACTATCAAATTTCACTCTCGCCAATAAAAAATCTGAAAAATCTTTATATTCAGGGGGGCGTAGCATCATCAAATATCCAAAACTACCATTGAATTGTTCTGTTAGTATTTCAGGCCATAGAAAGGCATCATTGGGTTTACCCTTCTTTATATTATGGTCTAAATTATCCAAGAATTTTTTATCCGGTTTTTTAGTATACCATTTTAAAGCATATTGTTTTCCGGTATATTCAACAAGATAGACAGCACCTTGTCCACCTTCACCCAATTTCTTTTTTACAATCGCTTGTCCTCCAATTTTTAATGGAATTTTTGTTCCTTGTGTAAAGTCATTCATAATTTATTATCATTATCGTTTTAAATCTATTTAGAAGCCACCACCCTTAATATTATCGAATTCATCCGTATAAGTAAGTTCTCCTTTATTATCACATTCAGGACATTTATATGTGCTATCTTTCCCGTTGTAACATCCTATTTTATTGCAATTTCCACATACAACAAAATAGCTGTTTTTACAATGAGGACATCCGGGATATTCGTTATCCAATACAATATTTCCTTTTATTGTTGTAGAATCATATCCTTCTCGCTTGGCTCTTTTTTCATCTATGGAAAATGCCCAAGTGAAATGCCAATCTTTTTGTATTTTTTCGGCACGTATGGCAAAAGGTTTCTTACTCCTTTGGCAAACAGCCATAACTATGGTTGCATTTTTCATTTACCTGTAAAATATTGTAATTGAAAAGTTTTTCCTACTCTTTCCGGGATTTTCAGATACTCCCTTTCCCAGCACCAAAGAAAAGTTGATTTAAAAAAGAAAAGTGTGGTGCTGTTAACCTAATTTGAGAAATACAGGCTCTGACAAAGCCCCTAAACATCAAACAAGCAACAGCCCACACCATATACGAGGATATGATGAGGAGAAGTATGCTTATTCTCTGTTTAGTTTGAACTGTCAGATTCGTATTTCGAGAATTAGCTACACTTTCCGTGTATCACAAATATGTCTGTACATTTAAGTACACTGCAAATATACAACATTTTGTTAAAACACAACGGATTTCTCCTGAAAGGCTGTTGCTCTATTATACTATTATTAAGTTTTCAATGATTTGAAATTCAACTTTTTACCAAACCAATAAAAATCTATTCCGTCAAAAATGTTCCAATCAATGTAATCAGCCATATTTAACCGATTATCCAAACAATATTTAGCCAAAGTAACAATCTTACCCTGACAATTACAACCCCAAAATTCAAAATTGTGTTGGTCATCCAAAGTATATCGCTCTTGCATTTGTACAATGGATAAATCCTTTTTCTTACCCAACCACTTGATTCCTATCTCCAAATTCCTTGCTTTCTGCATTTTTCGTCTATCTACACTTTTCATCCCCCAAAACATACTTGTATGAGTGACTTCGTTTCCGGTTTCATCATACCTTATTCTATCTGTGCCGACACCGGTACTATCTTCTACAATCAAAGCACCTTGAAGACCATTCGCCCAACTTGGCAAACGGAGAAGCATATTCCTGTAATCCTCATTGGTCATCACTTTGTACATCTGACAGATTTTCATCCATTCTACATTGATTCTTTCCCAGAGCGATTTGTCGATAGATTCGGTAAATCTATTTTCCTGTTTTCTTAGTATGCCTTTCAATAGATAACCATTCGTAGAGGTTAGGCATTGTTCCTGTGCTTCCAAATGCAGTTTTGAGCCATTGTTATACACTCCGGCAATGTAAGCAGCCTCACTATTTTGAAATATCTTTTCAAACTCAGTTCCGGCAAATATAGTGAAAGGATAGCCTGAAACCATATTCCCAAAATTCAGCAACAAGCCATTTCGCACATCTCCGTTTTGACGGAAAGGCCACAGGTTATGCTCTTGCATTCTCCAACATTCTCTTTGCTTAAAGTCAAATAATAAAGGATTTATCATCGTATTTTCAGATTAGTTTACCAACGAATTGTTATGCAAATTTACCGGATTACAGGGTGTTGTGATAAAAAGAAGTGTCCACGCTGTCCATAAAAAACAATCAGGTTGTTTGGTACTCACTGAACTTCACTCCAAACAGATGCAAATCATCGGGTAGGGAATAAGGTATTGTGCCGTTATTATCTCGAAGTTGCATCAGTACCTTTCCCATAGTATTAGCTCCGATAAAATACTCTTTCCCCTCATAAGAGATTCGTTTTGCTCCCCAATAACAGTTGGAATCGTAGTTTGTTTGTGTTGCATCTTCAATTAAAAAAGAATCTCCTGTACTATGAAGTAATTCTCGAAAGGGGCGACATTGTTGATATTTGATACTCAACACGGCTTTCATCCATTCTACTTGAATAGATTTCCAATCCGGTCGTTGTTCATGTCCTTTCTTTATCTTGTACAGTCGTTTCAATCGCGCATCTACTCTGCCTTTTGCATTTCCTCTACCTTTGAATAAATTGTCCATTAGCCAAACATGCGCTTCGGAATTTTGAATTCTCGGTGTTAAGTATAGTTGCTCTACTTGATTAAACATAAATATTTTGTCTTGATGTGTTAACCGAAGAGGCTCATTCAAAACCGCCATATTGTCTAAAAGATAAAAGGGAGTTTTCTTATCTGTAACAATAGAGATACATCTTTCAGCAGGATACAGCCCCAATTTGTTGAGACAGTTATATTCCGTTTCATCATGGGGAATGATATTTTCGTCTGTTACCGATTGTATCTTCTTGATGGATAAATATTTTTCAAAAAAATCTATATGCATTTGTTTCTGATTTTATTTACAAATGTATCTGTTTTCGGGAGGCGAGTAAGAAATAAAGTGTCCACGCTGTCCATAATTGCTTAATTTGTTGTATATTTGTTTGATATTAGGTTCCTTTCATGGACAATATGGACATCGTTTTGTTGAAAATCGGATAACAATAAATCATCTTTGCAAGAAAAAATAGATTTATGCAAAAACTAACACCATTTGTTATTAAGAAAATCGAGGGAAAACTCAAATGTATCATCTCTGAAAAAGGTGCATGTGCTGAGTTGCGCCGGAATCTTACTAACACGGATTCGGAAGACGGACGGTTCGCACTTAATACTATCAAAAGATGGTTTGGAATTGTTGAAAAACAAGTGGAACCTCAGCAAAATGGGCTGGAGGCTATTGCTGAATATTTAGGTTATCCCTCATGGGTGGCTCTCACATTGGAACCAGAATACAATCAAACAAAAGTAAAAACAGAGGAAGATTATATTTCTGAGATATTTCCGGAATACACAAATCTATTACAGGGTATCCGGGATTATCAGTTTAAAAAGGAACAAACAAAAAATAGAGACGAGGTATTTCAATATCAAAATAGGATTGATGACTTAAAAAAACGACAAAATACCCTTAAAGATGCGATTGTCCAACTAAGTAATCTGTTAACGGACCCGACTCCTTTCCAAAGTGATTTTGACAAGATTAGCATGTTATTTGAAAACGGTCAATTTAATGAGGCAAATCAATTGCTTGATGAGAATCGTCTGAAAGAAGAACAAGAAGTTTTACTCCGGTCACTTAAAAAAAAGGACCATGATGTAGATATTATTCAAAAACAACTATACCAAAATGCTTACTGTTTCTGTATCAAAGGTGAAATTTGCGAATCGTTTAACCAATTTGAAGAGGAGGAAAAATACTATTTATTGTCATTGAAGTCAAAGAGAGTTTTTGATACTTTATTAAAGTTGGGACAGTTTTATTTTCGTCAAAAAAAAGACAATGAGTTGTCGCTTCTTTTTTTAGAAGAAATAGAAAACAAAAGGGATGAAATTTTTGAATACAATGAACTTAACTTCTTTTGTGACAGGCCACATAATGCTCTTTTATATTTAGAATCTTTGTTTTACAAAGGACAAGTTTATTTTAATCAAAAAAATTATGAAGAAGGACATAGAGTTATGGATTTGCTTTCAGGGGCATACTCAGTTGTGTACGAAAATGATAAAAGCAAGCAAGAGATGTTGTTAAAAATAGCACATATTTATAATGAACGAGGAATTGCCGTGTTTGAAGAAAATGATTATGAAAATGCTCATGTTTTTTATAGCAAGGCACTTGATATTTATAAACAATACAATAATGACTATAATTTTTTTGAAACCACTATTAACCTTGCTATTAATTATAATAAGAAAAACCAATTTGAATTTGGGAAAAAGGAACTGACATCCGCCTTAAATTACTTCTCCTCAAAGTTTAGAAATGAAGATGATATAGAATTCAAACAGAAGTATCGTTTCAGAGTAGGAAAATGCCATTATGCTTTCGGGCGCATGTATCAAATGCAAAATAATCATGGAGAAGCGGAAAAATCTTTCAAAAGGGCATTGATTACTTATGAAAAATTAAATGAAATTACTCCCAAATTGCTTGCTAAACTTGAAATTATGGATACATTCAAAGCATTAGGACATGTTTATAAAGAAATGGGAAATACAGAAAAAGTGGACGAATATCTTCAAAAAACCTATCTTTTTGTAGAAGCTAACCCTGATGTTAGTGACTATGTCCTTCAGTATATGTTTGGTGCTTTTCAAGAAAAAACAAAAGATAATGCTTAGATTACAACTATGTATCCCCGGACTCATCCCTCTCCCCAATACACCCCTGTGCTATTTGACAATGGCTTTAATGTGCATATTGAAAAAAAATCCCAGAAAATTTTTTCTAAATTTCCAAATATATGGTTTATTTTGAGACAAATGCTTTAAGAAAATTAGCATACCGATTATTGGATAAAACTTTTGTAAAAGATAAATACACTTCTATTTTGTCTTTAATAGAATTAATTTCGGGGATTTTTGACGATGAATCGTTTTTACTGCGCAAGTCAATTATAAGTAAAGTAATACAAAGTAAAATGTTGGTTGATTTAACTTTGCCTGAACTTGTTTTTCTTGAAGCATTTGGGCTTCATCGGAATAATAATGAAATAACACAAGCTACCAGACAGATTCTTAATTTAATAAATATATCTGATAGTTATGATACTTTTCAAAAGAGCACTGAGTCAAATGACTTAAAATTATATTTGGAATTTATTTATACCTATGATAAAAATGCTCGTGAGAAATTTAGAGAAGCTATTACGAACAATTCCATAGGAGGTGATACAAAATTACTTATTCCGGAATTTAAGAATAGATGGGTTTCGGAAAATTTAATCTCAATTTTGAATAGAGTTATCCATTACCATGCTTCAAAAGTTCAAGGATATTCTTTTGAATTAAGAACATTAGAAGAAATTGTCAATTCTTATGACAATTCTATCAATATTTACTTGTTCGTGTCATCATATTATATAGATCAAAAAATTTCATCAAAAAATATTCCAGCAAAAAATGATTATTTTGATTTACACCATTTAATCTATTTGAAAAGTAGTAATGATAAAATTGTGAGCGATGATAAAATGCTGCATTCATATATGAAAAAATGGTTTCCCAATAACATAATTGAGACAAAAGAATTGTGATTTCCTCGCTATTTGAAATTAAATGGGGATTATGTGGGGATTTTCACAAAAGAAAAAATGCCAACAATCTGAGATTCAGACGATTAGCATTTTTTCGAGTACTCGGAGCGGGACTTGAACCCGCACAACCGTAATGGTCACAAGATTTTAAGTCTTGCGTGTCTACCATTCCACCATCCGAGCAGACCATTTTGTAAATGTAAAGAACATTTGGAGCGAAAGACGGGACTCGAACCCGCGACCCTAACCTTGGCAAGGTTATGCTCTACCAACTGAGCTACTTTCGCAATTTGCGGTGACAAAGATACTGTTATTTTTGTTTTTTGCAAACCATTTTAAATGAAAAATTAAAAATGAACAATGAAAAATTAATTTCATGTTCATTTTTAATTTTTCATTTACTTAGAATGTCTGCATATCGCACAATCTTCTATAATATCCATTCAGTTGATATAGCTCATCGTGCTTGCCTCTTTCAACGATTTCGCCTTCATTCATCACACAGATTTCATCCGCGTGTTTGATGGTTGATAAACGGTGGGCGATAACGATTGTTGTACGGTTTTTCATCAGGTTTTCGAGGGCGTCCTGTACTAGGCGTTCGGATTCGGTATCCAAGGCCGAAGTTGCCTCGTCAAGGATAAGGATTGGGGGATTTTTCAGAACAGCACGCGCAATGCTGATTCTTTGGCGTTGTCCGCCGGAAAGTTTTCCTCCACGGTCGCCGATATTGGTTTCGTAACCATTTTCCGTAGTGATGATGAACTCGTGGGCATTGGCGATTTTTGCAGCCTCAATCACTTGCTCCAGAGTCGCATTTTCCACCCCGAAAGAAATGTTATTGAAGAATGTATCGTTGAATAAAATAGCTTCCTGGTTGACGATGCCCATTAATTGTCGTAAATCGTGCAGTGTGGCATCTTTTACACAGGTTCCGTCAATTGTTATCGAGCCATCATTAATATCATAAAAACGAGGTAACAGGTCGACCATTGTAGATTTTCCGGAACCGGATTGTCCTACTAAAGCAATGGTTTTTCCTCTTTGTATTGTCAAATTAACTCCTTTAATAACCCATGCTTCCTGATATTTGAACCAAACATTTTTATATTCAATCTGATTTTCCAACCGGATAGGTTTAGGTTTAACCGGATCTATAATATTGGATTCGGCTTTTAAGATTTTATCTACCCGTTCAACCGAAGCAAGTCCTTTTTGGATGGAATATGTTGCCTTGGATAAATCTTTAGCCGGGTTAATGAGCAGGTAAAAAATCACGAGGTAATAAATAAATCCGGCGCCATCAATCGAACTGTTATGGCCTAAAATAAGCCAGCCTCCATACCAGAGTACGATTGCAATGGTGATTGTTCCCAGCAACTCACTCATGGGATGGGCCAATTGCTGGCGGCGGAAGATCCGTTCGGTTGTTTTTTTGAAAGCATTGTTACTTTCACAGAATTTGTTTGAAACTTTCTTCTCTGCATTAAATGCTTTGATTATCCTCAAACCACTCAAAGTTTCTTCAACCTGCGACATCAAACCTCCCCATTGGTGTTGCCCCAGCACAGAACTTTTCTTTAATTTCTTACCTACCAGTCCCATGATATATCCGGCTGCGGGGAGCATTAACAAAACGAAAAGTGACAATTGCCAGCTAAGAGCAAACATCCCGATTAGATAGATAAGAATAAGAATCGGGTTCTTAAACAACATGTCAAGAGAACTCATGAGAGAAGATTCTATTTCATTTACATCTCCTGATATGCGGGCTAAAATATCTCCTTTCCTTTCTTCTGAGAAAAATGCCAGAGGCAGAGAGATTATTTTATCATTAATCTGATTCCTTATGTCACGGACAACACCTGTCCGGAGAGGAATCATATAATAAAAAGAAAGATACATGAATCCTGTTCTCAATATTGTGGTCAAAACAAGAAAAAGGCTGATTAATACTAAAGTATACAAAGCCCCACTTGTTTCTATCAAATGAGAAAAATACCAGTTTATATTGTTCATTCCGACATCTTTCAGCCGGCTCCATGATTCACCTGAGAAAAAATTGAAATTAAGCGGAATATATTCATACACTTTTTCTTCCACCTTGAATAAAATGTTCAAAATAGGCATCAGAGATGCAAAAGAAACCAGGCTAAGCAATGCAGACAAAATATTTGCTATAATACTCAATATCAAATATTTCTTGTAAGGAGGAATAAAACGTTTAAGGATTGTCAGAAAATCTTTCATGCGCTGATAAATAAAAAACGGCGCAAGTTACAAATTATTCGCGGTTGTTCTTAATTTTGTTTTGTTTTTTGTATATGACAATGGAATAAGTTGCCAAAAACAATCCAAGCGCAATCCATTTCTGGAGTCCTTCCACTGGTGGATTTTCTTCAAGTCCGAAACCTTGTGCATCTTCGTATGGTTTGGCTTTCAGCGGCCCTTTGGGTTCATCATTGCTGCTATTTTCAGGAGAGGAGAATGATGAACCCGGAACTATCGTATTATAAGACATGGTTTCAAATGTGTTATCCTGAGCAACAAGATTATTTAAAACCAGACATAATGAAAGTGTGGTAAGAATTATTTTTTTTAGTGCGATTTTCATTTTTCAGTTGTTAATGAACCGGTTTTAAAATTTTCCGGTTTTAATTGTATTTGTAGTGCGTACTCTGATAATAACCAAAGGTTCTTTTTTATCCAGTTCGAACCACCCGGTATTTAATGTGGAATGTCGTTCAATCAATCTTCCCTGTAAATCAAACACTTCTATTGAATTGATAGGATCATTAGCATCACTGCTTACATATATACGATTATCCGAAATCCGGAGAATAATGTTATCTGAAGATGTCTTTCCCAATTCCGATGCCTGACCGGTTATTTTCAGGAAAAAGCGGTTTTGTACATCTCCGGTTTCATTGTTGAAAGCATATTCAGGGTTTTTACGCAAATCTTGTAATACCCCGTTTTTACGATCTTCAAGGAAAATATCAAATCCTGAGTTGAAATTTTCGGTTCCGGAAACAGCAAGAGTCAGCCATCCTTTTGATGTAGAACGTATGCCCAATTCAACAGGAACGGAAAAATCACTTGTTGTCAAAATTGAAGCTGCTTTTCCTTCAAGCAACGCATAAACTACTGCCGACTCGGATATTTTATTTGCAAACATAGTCCAGACATCTTTCCCCGGATCATACAAATTGGTTGTTCCGGCTTTGTAATGTAAGGCAATGCCGCTGAGAAATTCACCATCACGGTTAATGCTCAATTTTAATACATCAGGTATTTCAACTGACGTTGAACGCAGTATATTTTTCGGAACAGTTACAGACATATCGATTGAGAACTGGAGTGATTGAAGCGGCACCGTAGGATTAACTTTGTTTACGATAAATGATTGCATAGGGGCAACAGTTGCACCGGGGCCTTCAGTTGTATAAATCAATCCTTCAGGTACGGAAAGTGCTGCGTTAAAAGAGTTCCCAGACCATATTTGCCAACCGGATGTTATTTTTGATGAATTGGTATCCTGAAAAATGTTCAGGTCAAGATGTGACATAAACGGGTTTCCGATAAGTGCGGTTGGAAATACCTTATCATCCAGTTGGTCGGAAGTAACTTCAACAGAAAACGAGCCATCCCCGTCTTTTGCATAACCTTGGGCTGCTTCATAAATAAAGAAGCTTTTATTGGTACGTTCCAGTGTTCCTGTTTGCCGGCTTATTGCGCCTGAATCTTCAATATAATAATTATACATTGTAGAATCTTTAGGGAAATACATGGTGAAATTATCGCCGGGATTTCTTTCTCCTTCATCTACCCAGGTAGAAAAACCCATTCCGGGCTTTAACTCTACATCTAACGAATTAAAAGGTTTACTCCATTCGCCCTGGCTTGCAATATAACCTGTTTGAGGATTCATTGCCTGGTAAATCATACCGAAAACGGTTGGATTTTGCCGTGGTAAAATTTTTCCGGGAAGTATGCCGGTGCTTATAAAACTGAAACTGCTTTCAACGAAATAATCTCCTGAATACATATTGCGCAATGGCGCGGAAACCGTGTACCATTGATTAATTTTTGGCAATTTCAAATTGACTTTTGCCGCTTTATATGACAAATAATGAGTTTTTGCTACTTCTCCTCCCATCTCAAAAGAAATAGTATCACAGGTTGCTGTATCTGTAATTTTCAAAACAGGATACGAATTCATTTCCTGAGGGATAAGGACGTTCGTACAAAATTCCGGCACAGCTTTTCCACTCCAGTTTTCATAATTGTTCCAATCTGTAGAATTAGAGGCAGGCGCCCAGATATTGTCCCAATGAATGTTGGTATTCAGAATATTATCTGCACCGGCACGATTACAACAAGTAGCCCTTGCTTCTCCATCAAAGTCTTCTGTAATATTAACGAAGGCAGGATTATAAGAGACTCCCAGGATTTTGTCTGTTTGAGAAGCCCCGGATAAATGAAAGTCTGATATGCTATTCGTAAATACAGGAATGGAAGATAATAGACTTGAATTATCTTTTGTTGTAACCGACCAATTAGTAATATCAGTATACTTTTCTTTATTTGTTCCATTTACAACATAACCGATAAAACCATTTTTTGAATAATAGCGGTTACCCGAAAATTGAGTTGATGTTCCTGTATAAATCAATGCACTGTTTTCAGGATGAGTATCCAGACTGGCTAAAATATTATTACGGATGGCAGAAGATGAATTTCCGGAAGGGCAAAATACAGCAAACATTTCACTATCTGCCGAAGAAAGTAAATTCATTACAACAGTGTTATGAAAAATATTGAAATCAGGAGCATTGGAATAAATTCCAAAAGTACCACATTCCGGGCTGACACATGTTGAAATGATGCTCCCCACCATGTTGTTTGCAATGAGAGTCCGGCTTGCTGCCGGATTTTTTACATAAATACCCATGATATTACCACCAATATTCCTCACACCATAAACAGCATTTGCAGAAATAACAGATTCATCTGCTTCTGAATAAATTCCATAGGAATCTTCCATCTGTTGATTGTTTTCAACTTCGCGAACATCACAATGACTTATCAAGGCATTTACTGAAATTGTCGGAATTTCTTTATAAATAGAAATGCCGGAAGCATGCCCGTCGGCTGATATATTAGAAACCCGGCAACTGTCGATTACTATGTCGGATTGTCCGGATGAAAGGACATAAATACCATGAGCTTTTGTATTTGTTATGATTTGACCGTCCGGGTGAAAGACAAAGATACCGTCAATGACATTATTTTTAAGTTCTAAATTTCCTGCTACATTCAAGTTGATTCCGCGGGCATAATATCCATTGTTTTCAACATGGTTGGTGATGCTGCTGATTGTATTGCCTGATACAATAATATTTCCTCCAATAACAGGTTTTTCGCTGCCCTCAAGTGCTTTTGGATTAACAGCAATCCCATGCGCCTGGAAATATGTGCTGTCATTAACAATAATACTTATTTCATTCCCGGTAATCCGGTAATCCGCATTGGTTACAGGGTTAGAGTTTTCAATATATATGCCTGCCTCAAAAAGGTTGTTCAAAACATTATTTTCCAGTTTAACTTGTGTAATATCTTTCCCAAAAATACCTATTCTGGCAGTATGCAGATAACATCCGGAAACGGAAGTTACCGCATCAGTTGTTATTTGCATGATAGCGCCGGTTTTCACCTCGTCGGTGTAAATTGTAATATTTTTAAGAGTAATGTTTTCCCCCGGATCATCTCTTGATACATCTTCTTCAATAGAAAACAGCGGAATATAGTCGATGGTATGACCTGTAAAAATCAAGTATGTAGAGCCGTCGGGGGCAAGTCCGCCATCAAAGGTTATATTTTTAGCGCCAATCATGGTGATGTAAGTCCCCGATACCTGTAGTGCATCAATTGTAAAGGCATCCATTCCTTCTTCCGGCATAATTATCAGCGAGTATGTTTCACATCCGGGCGCAGTCCCCCTGAACACTACATTTCCGGTAGCGGTAATATTATTAGTAATAATAAAACGTGTGTCAGCCGACAATCCGCATTCATTGTAATGATTAGCAGCAGCTTGCAGGTTGGGAAATTTGCAATCTTCAGCAGGTCCGATTCTTACATCTCCCGCCAATTGTTCACAATCAGGTCGTATTTGCCATTTGAATACAGGATACATATAATCGCTTCCCGGAATTATCTTCCAGATATTGTTGAAATCCCAGTTCCATGCTGTATATGTGTTCGCATTCTGCAAATCGGAATCAAATTTATTGCCCCCGTCCAGACCATTAGGATCTGGATCAGGTGTGTAACTCCCACTAGCTTTTATATAAGCAAGATTTATTGCATTCGATGCATAATTATTTAAGAATGTACCTCCACTACAAGCAATGCGATGAACAGGATCAACACCTGTGGATTGACTGGGATTATCAACTCTTATGGAACGGTTAATTGCTGCTGAATTACGAATGACACCTGCGGATTCGGCAACTAACCCGGAGGCAACAAGTTGCGCCAAAATATTACCATAAGCATAACAATTTTCGATAATTACGTTAGTTCCTATGTATCCGGCCAATCCGGCATAGTGACTCCCTGCTCCTCCTGCTCTGACTATAACGTCACCACGGGTATAGCAATCTGAAATCGTAACAGTTCCTGTAACATAACCAACTAATCCTGCAACATATTTTTCTGCTCCTGTTACATACGCATTGGTGTAACAACCGCTTATGCTTCCTCCATTCATTCCTCCGGCAAGAGCTCCGATTGGCGCCCGGCCCGAAATACCATTGTTTATGGTTTCTATACCAAGATTCTCAATATGTGCCTGATAAATATACCTGAATAAACCGGTATAAAACAGCCATGAGTCATCATTCATCCATAAGCCTTTGATTATATGATTATTACCGTGCAGATAACCTTGAAATGCATATTCAGGATTCAAAGTCATGTTTCCCCATTCCCAGGATTGTCCTCCAGCAATGGGAATCCAGCCTTTAGCAGAATAATTATTTGCAATATAATTTTCAAGGTCAATGTCATTTTCCAACCGGAAATGAGTGTTTGCATAATTGGAGCCAACATAGTTACGAAGATTATCCAGATGTTGCGGGGTTTCTATAAGATATGGATCTGTAACTGTTCCGGATCCGCCGGCAAAGTGTTGGGAATAGGCGCAAGTTGGTACAAAAAAGAAAAGTGATACTAATCTTAAAATAATTATTTGTCTATATGTATTTTCTTTCACCCCATGATCATCAATGCTTTACATTTGCAAAAATATAAAACCTAATTTTAATACAAATAAAAAATACTTTATTTTATATATTATTAACCAATATAATTAGTTTCTGTTAATAAAAATACTTGTGCGAAACAATTATAATATATTGAAATAAAACAAATATTTTTTAAACCTTTAAGTGCTTTCACAGTCTATTAAATTCGTATAAATATTTATTAATTTTCAAATCGCGGCATTAGTTATGAAGTTCTTCAAAGCACTTTTAGTGTTTTCCCTATGTTCTCTTTCCATTTTCGGGCAAAAAAATCTTTCCATCTCCGGAACTTTAATTGACAATAATACAAAAGAACCAGTAGATATGGCAACCGTCAGCATTTTAAATACCAGAGACAAATCTTTTGTCGCAGGTAGCATGAGCAACAAAAAAGGTGTTTTTAATGTACAAGGTATATCCAAAGGACAGTATATAATCAGCATAACATATGTAGGGTATAAAACCATAAACCAGCCGGTAACCCTTTCGGGTGATAATCCGGCAACTAATGTTGGAAAAATTTCTCTTGTCACAGATGATATTGTGTTGGCTGAAACGGTTATCGAAGGTAAAGTTCCTGAAGTAGTCGTAAAAGGAGATACGGTAGAATATGACGCTGATTCATACAAAACCCCGCAAAACGCGGCGGTCGAAGATTTATTAAAAAAATTACCCGGCGCCGAAGTAGACAAAGACGGAAATATTACAGTCAATGGTAAAGGAATCAAAAAGATTCTGGTCGATGGCAAAGAATTTTTTTCAGATGATCCTAAAGTTGCTTCCAAAAACCTTCCGGCAGAAATGGTAAAGAAAGTGCAGGTGCTTGACCGGAAATCGGATATGGCAAGAATGACTGGTTTTGATGATGGTGATGAAGAGACAGTTATCAATCTTACTGTTAAAGAAGGAATGAAGAAAGGAACGATGGGAAATGCGATGGCCGGATTAGGGCATGATGTTCCGGAAGGAGGAGATTTAAGATACGAAGCGGGAGCAATGGTCAATCAGATGAGAGATCATGATCGTTATACTTTGATGCTGGGAGCTAATAATACCAACAATATGGGTGCGGCCGATCTGGGAGCACAGCGTTTTGGCGGAATGCGTGGAATGCGGAGGGGAAGCGGAGGAATCAATGACTCTAAGAATTTTGCATTCGGCATGAATAAAGAATTTTCCCCTAAACTTTCTCTTAATGGCGATGTTTCCTATAATACTTCCGACAGAAATTCATTCAGTAAAGTAGAAACAGAAACGTTTTTGAAGAATGATAGTAGTTTAATTGACAGGCAAATTACCAAAAATGAAGATATTTCCGACAATTTCGGATTAAACATGCGTATGGAATGGAAACCTGATTCCATGAATACATTTATTTTTCGCCCGAATATCAGTTATAACAAAAGTGAGAGTTATGAAACTCAGGATTTTGAAGGATTTGATGCTTTGTATGGCCTGCAAACTGATACTGTTTACCGGGGATTTGCCAATTCTACGAACAACGGAGAAGGTTTTAATGTGGGTGGAAGCATAGAATATGCCCATAAATTCAGTAAACCCGGACGTGTGTTCAGTGTCAGTTTCACGGGTTCTTACAATGAAAGCTATTCACAAGGGAATTCTTACTGGAAAAAATATATTTACGAACAAAATATTCTCAACCGGGATTCTGTTGTCAATCAACGTTCAGAAAACGATAACCAGACAGCGACCTATCGGATTTATACATCTTATGTAGAGCCAATCGGGCATAATAATTTCCTGCAGTTTGCTTATCGTTATAACCGTTACAATACAGAAAGTATCAACAGCACTTATGATTTGAGGCACAGCACCGACTTTTTATTACCTCAAGATACAGCAACTTTGAATGGAAACCAGAGCAGAAGTACTTCCCGATATGCAACAGAACAACGTTTCAGCTTGAAATTTAAATCGGTAAGAGAAAAATATAATTATACAATTGGTCTTAATGTAGACCCTTCAAAGTCCACTAACAAAACATTACAACCTTACAACAGTGAGTTTACTACTTTGATATTGCCTTTTCCTTATGATAAAAGATTACCTAATGTAATGGGAGATTCAATTATACCGGGAGGGTTATTGGAACAGAATGTGATTAATTTGTCACCTGAACTTAATTTTAATTATCTTTTTGGAAAACGTACTAATTTACGCATCGATTATTCAGGAAATACTTCTCAGCCTACATCCAAGCAATTGGCGGATTACGAGGACCATTCTAATCCTATGAATACAGTTAAGGGAAATCCGAATCTGAAACCAAGTTATTCAAATCAGCTTTCTGCGCGTTTTAGTAAATTTGTTCCTGAATCACAATTTTTTTATAATATTGATGCCAGGGGAAATCTTTCGTTCAACGATATTGTTACGGTAACTACAATCAATACAGACAGGACAAAATATACCACATACAGTAATGTTAATGGAAACTGGAATGCCCGTTTAAGGGGAATGTTCAATACCCCTTTAAAAAACAAAAAATTTACTGTAGGAGATTTTGCTATGGTGAGTTATGACAACTCCAAAGGCTATACCAACGGGTCTCTCAATACAACTAAAAATTTATCTGTTACAAACCGGGCAAATGCCAATTACCGTTCCGAATTATTTGATGTCGGATTAAATGGTTCTTTGACTTACCAAAATGTTGTTAATGAATTACAATCTGAAAATAGCCGGGAGACTTATGATTGGGGAATCGGAGGTTACACAGCATGGTATCTTCCTTATAAATTTACACTTGATTCGGATATAGACTTGATTTTGAGAAGAGGTTATTCTGAAGGATTTAATACCAATCAGGTGATATGGAATGCAGCTCTTGCCAAAGAAATATTCAATAAAAAATTTGGCACAGGTATATTGAAATTCAAGATTTATGATATCCTGCAAGAAAGAAAAAGTATGAGTTATACCGTTGGAAATGGTTATACACGTAACACGGAATCCACCACTTTACCCAGTTTTTTCATGTGTAGTTTCATATACAAGTTCCAGATTTTTCCGGGAGGAAATGCCTCGGCAAAAGATATGGAACCTGATTATGGCGGTAGAGGCGGTAGATTCAGGGGACCAGATGGAGGCGGACGACCTTTCTAATTCATTTAGGAACTTCCGGTATCTCGATTGTATCGTTGATATCGGAAGTTTCTTTTTCCAGGATGTTCATCAATTTATCCTGTAGTTTTTTATATTCCGGACGGCCATATAAATTATTCATTTCTTTGGGGTCATTTTGCAAATCATACATTTCCCACGCATTAATGTCATAATAGAAATGAATCAGCTTATAATGATCGGTACGGATGCCATTATGCCTTTTCACGCTGTGTTCAGCGGGATATTCGTAATAATGGTAATATACGGCTTCACGCCAATCTTCAGGAGTTTTTCCTTCATGAGACAAGACAGGTAGAAGCGATTTCCCCTGCATGTCTTTGGGAATATTTATGCCTGCCAAATCTAAAAAAGTCGGGGCAAAGTCAACATTCATCGAAAGGGCTGAAGTCACGCTGCCCTGTTTGATTATTTTGGGTAAACGCATAACAAGTGGCATCCGTTGACATTCTTCATACATGAAACGTTTGTCAAAAAAGCCATGCTCGCCCAGAAAGAAACCTTGATCGGAAGTATAAACAATAAGTGTATTATCCAATTCTCCTGTAGATTGTAAATAATCAAGAACCCGGCCGATATTTTCATCAACTGCTTTGGCTGTAGCCAAATAATCACGTATATACTGCTGGTATTTCCAACTCACTAATTCTTTACCTGTCATTTTCTTTGAATGGAATTCGGCAATACGTGGAGCATAGGCCTTGTTCCAATTTACTTTTTCTTCTTCTGTCATCCGATTATAAACTCCCTGGAAACCTTTATCAGGAAAATCCGGAGAAGCCAATTCCTCAGGAGTTGCTAGTTTGAAGTCCCAATAGTTTTGTAATGTGTGGGCGATATTCATGTCCTGTTCTTTGGGTGCAGCGCTTCGGGTGGCAAAGTCATCAAATAAATTGTCGGGTTCCGGAAAAACCGAATCGTTAAAAATGCCCAAATGACGCTGAGCTGGCATCCAATTCCGGTGTGGCGCTTTTTGATGTAACATCATAGCGAACGGCTTATCAGAGTTTTTGTTTTTTAGCCATTCGATCGCCTTGTCAGTTATAAGATCAGTGACATAACCTTTCTCGACAATCATTTTCCCATTTTCCCAAAATTCAGGTTGGTAATATTCTCCCTGTTGGTTTTGTTTGCCAAGAACACTCCAGTAATCAAATCCCTGCGGTTCGGAAATCAAATGCCATTTTCCAAAAATAGCTGTTTGATAACCATTTTCCCTTAAAATCTTCGGGAAAGTCTGCTGATTGCCATTAAAAACAGACGAATTATCTTTAAATCCATTTGCATGACTGAATTTTCCGGTTAAGATGCAAGCGCGGGAAGGGCCTGATAATGCATTGGTTGCATAACAATTATCGAAACGGATGCCTTCATTGGCAATCCTGTCGATATTGGGTGTAGTTGTTAACTTACTGCCATACGCACTGATTGCTTGTGTAGTATGGTCATCAGTCATGATGAACAGGATATTAGGCCGACCGGGATCCTGTTGCTTTGCTTCTTTGCCTTTACAAGCTACTAATGCCAAAGGAATGAGTGGCAATGAATTTACTGAATATTTCATTGGTACTTATGTATTTACTTGGTTTTAGAATGAAACAAAACTAATCAATTTCACCACAATTTCACCTTCCTTTATAATATATTTTTTGACAAACATACTGTTCCTTATTAAACAATGAAATCAGGAAAATGCCTGCCGGCAAACCATTCATAGGAATATAATGCTGTTGATATATACTTTTTTTTTCATCTATTTTTCTTCCGGATACATCAGTCAAAACATAACTGAAAGGTTCATTTCCGATAGATTGTACAACATAGCCATTCTCCGAAGGAAAACACTTGAAATAATCATTTGTCACAACCGTTTGAATGCTGCTTGACGGATTTTTCAACCTGACTTTATAGCTTTTTCCTTCCTTAACGACAGCGCTTATAACTGTTGTGCTTCCATTTGATTGAACCTGAACCCCGTCATCGCCCTCAACCAATTCATAATTTCCGGTTAATTCCATTTCATAATTAAATGAATCTCCCGGAGTAGAAACGGCTTCATCTGATAAGCTATCGCTATTATTTGCAGTTGCCTGCCACATATCGGGGTCGGAGAAAACAATATCTATAAAATCATGTTCTTTCAGTAAAACCAAAGAAGGAGAATTAACCCGTTTTACTAATCCATAATCCAAATTATCACCCGCTTTGAAAATCGCTAATGCTGTAGTTTTGGATTGCGGTTCATAAATGTAATGTGCGTTAGCATCACGTCGCTTGATTTCAATTCCTTTCAAGATGGTGTCATCTTCGCCAAGCGGCAACATGCCATACTGATAAACAGTATTGGCAGGAGCCAAACCATGGTTGATATAGGCAGTAACCAATGAATTAGAGAATTCGATATTCACTTTGCCAGTTGAAAATATCTGATATACATTGCCATAATTGTCAGTAATAACCGGCTTGCTTAATTCTGTCTGATTTTGAGTGACTATATTTCCATTTACCTTTACCGACTCTATTCCGGGAGAAAAAGCATTTTGAAACAAGGTTGTTTCGGTATAATGGCGGGTGTCTTCGTTGTATATATTACTTCCAAGACATAAAATAGTATTTCCAATCACAAACACCGATTTTCTCGCCCGGAAAGTATTATCGAAAGTCTGGTCGGAAAGCCTCATGGAGAAAAACGCAATATTATCATCCATTGTCACTCCACCAAGAAAAGCATCTGCCGAAAAATTCCGGTATTTCCCTGAATTGGCTACATCTAATTCACCGGCCGAAAGATTTTTGGTAGTAGTTCCAGGCAAGCGGCTCCAATTCCAACCATTTACTGATGAATTGAAACTTTTTTGTTTGGTATTGAGATTAGTCCATTCGATGTGTCCATTACTCAGATATCTTCCATAAGGATTTTCAGAGTTGGTTGCTTCATAATCCCAGATATATTTGCTCATCCCTTTGACGGAAAGTGCCCATTGAGGCCGTTTGACTGCCAGTAAGCCTGCGAACGGCTGAAATAAAGCTCCGGTTTGAGGTTCTTCTGCTGTGCCAGACAAAGCAGCCACCCGTACCATTGCTTCAACTTCACCTATGGTAGATTGAAAAGTTATATCGGTTGAGGCTCTGTTTATCATTCGTTTCAGAGGATCAACATCAGGTTTCCACAAACGTTTGAATGCAGCAGTTAATTCCACATCGGGATTTTCTTTTGACAGAATAAGGTACGCAAATGCAGGGAGCAAACCATCCAATGCTGTGTTGCCTTCCGGAAAACGACCGGAAGTAGAAACCGGAACATTATAACCAGCGCTTATAAACCGGAAAGTCAAAAGTGATTGTTTCAATCGATTGTATATTTCTTCTGACAAAGCAAAAGGCGTATCATGCAACAGATAATAAACCAAACATGCACTATATAAAGCCTGCGGATAGTAGGAACTATAATACACTCCCCGGTGATGATAGCCCGAACCATCAGGTTTAAAAACATCCAAATAACCATGCGCTTCTGAATATGCATTATTTAACGATTCCACAAAAGCTTGTATGTAAGCAAATTTTGCATTGTCATTTGTAAGGCTTAAAGCATATATCAACCGTGCAATATGTAGTGTGCGAACATCGTCAGTGTTTACCTCTATGTTGTTTTGGAAGCAAGTTCCAATAAGTGAAAACCAGTTCAGGGTATTTAGTTCGCGGTTCAAGCGATCATTTCCCAAATTATTTCTTAAAAGGAAAAAACCGTAAAAATAACCTGCGGAACGTAATTTTTCAAAACGCAGAGTACCTGTTGCGCTTCCGTCGGCCCAACCCTGGTTGTTCATCCAATCGAATATTTGTAAAGCAGCATCAAGGCTTGCTGTATTATTATTTTTACGATAATCATAAGCCAATTGTATCAGGTATTGCTCGTTGATATCGCGGAAGCGGGTAATTTCAGTTCCATCTATTTTTGTTCCGTTAAACTGCTGGAATAGTCCGGGGCCTGTTACTGTTCCGTCGGTTTCTGTTGTTAAATCAAGCAGAGGAATTTTATCCCGTCCTCTTTTGACATAATTATTAAAAGCTGTAGTCCGTTGTTTTACATAGGTATTTGAAACATATTCTCCTGTTGAGAAAAACCATGTTTCCAATCTGTCGGCGATAGTTTGCAAAGCGGCCAGCCGTGTGGCATCGGGAGCCACCGGAAACAAAGTAGGATTAGCGTTTTTTGCGGAGAGAAAATTATCCAGGTTGTTTGGTTGTACAGAATATTGAAAATCACTCATCCGTTCCCACGATACATCGGTTGAAAATTCGAGATAATCAATATATAATTGTCCCGAACCGGAATCCGGTGCGCCAAGTACCATTTGAGTGAGTTCGGTACTGTCATGTCCCATATCACCATAAAAACGCGCCCAAACGCATCGCCAGCCTTTAAAATTTAGTTTTACAGGCAGATTGCATTTTTGTATACCTGAAGCATTCCGGAAAATCACATTCAATTGTTGATTGATTGCGACAGGGTTATATATCCAAAATGTAACTCCTCCATTACTATTTTGACTGGAAGAGAAAAGATTTGAGGGATTGGTAATTGTACAAGTTGAGTTAGCTGTCCAATTCCATTGGAGCGATTTTGTACCTAATTTATAACGCTCGGAACTTACCTGGAGATTTCCAGAAAAATCTGAAGGAACGATTCCGTCTTCAAAAGAATATATGGCGGCAAAGGTATTTTTTGAAATGCCGAACAGTATGGTTGTAATTATAATATAATGTAAATACTTCATTGTTATTCTCATTTGAAATTCTTCTTCCTTTGGGAGGTTTCACTATAAAAGGAATACGGATAACTTCTGGATTTACCGTAGGCATATTCACAAATTTCATACGGATTGAGGAAAGAAGCAAGCAAAAATATGTGTTTACTTCCTTTTCCCCGGATATAAGGAGTGCACGATTCAACCGCTACATTATCATCTATGTTGCAAACCTTATGGAATCCGGTTCCTTCTTCCGGAATATTAACTTGTGGAATATGCCATTTACCTACATACAAATAAAACTCTCTGTTCTCCCTGTCTCCATGGTTAATAATTAACTTTTAAATCATATTTCTTTTTTCCGGTACTCAATTTAACTTCAACTCCTTTTTCGGAAAATTGTTTGTTAACGAATTCAGCTTTGATTTCCGGTGCCGATTTCTCGTCAGCTACAGGATAAATAACTGTGATAAAACGGGTTGGAGTATCATTGTTTTTGTTTGCCATAAATGAATAAGCCGTCCGTTTAACTTTCTGGCGGTAAGCGTATGACACCCAACCTTCTTCTTCAACCATTACCATTTTCTGAGGGCTGAAACATTTCACAAGGATATTGTTTCCATCGTCGAATTGCGTAACAGCGGTGAAATCCGATTCATCCAGCTTGATTTTTCCTTCACACATCTGATAATGAACGGCTACATTACCCTTAGCTGTTCCATAAGCTTCGTCTACAATAACAAAGAATTCTTTATCAACGAAAAATACAGAACGGCGGTGATTCAAATTCTTGTAACTTGGGTTTTCATAAGCTAAAACATCCAGATTTTCACTTGTTTTCCAATATAGACATTTAGAGTCGGTAGAATCCAGATTCGCATTGTTCAATGTTAGCGTTTTATGAACCATCGTCTGGCGGAACCAATCGCGTTCTTTCTGCACTTTATCATCTCCTCCATAAACATAACTACCTGAATCAGGGAAGAAATTGCGTTTATTGATATATAATTCGAAAGTCCCGTTATCGGGCTGGCAATGCCAGAATGCAGGAGGTCCGGCTTTCAGTACCATTTGTGTGGCATCGGTTTTCCACCCGTTACGGAACACATAAAATCCTGAAGTTTTATATGCTTTAGACAAATTATCCGGGGGAGTTCCTTTCTTACCTTCTGTAGCCATGTAAAGGATAGCAGTATTATTTGGAAAAACTTTCAGCCAATCGCGATAATTTTTCAACATCTCTTGTTTGGTATCCAGTTTGGCGTCGCTGAACATCGGATTCGTATAATCAGGGAAGAAACAATTAACCACCCACATAATCATGGACTCAACAGTATCCAAGTAGTTTTGAGGAAATTCATTCCGGAAGCCATTTGCATCGGCAATGCGGATAGCTTTACAAAAGATATTGATTGCTGCCAGATGGTAATGCGGGTCAAGCTCATATTGCATTCCATCATCATAAACCTGTATTTTTATTTCTTTGTTGAGTACGTCGATTCCGCTTTTTCTCCAGGTAGCAGCATCTTTCAGTTCGGGGAAAAATGCACCGGCATAAATCATCCTTTGTGCTTCGAAAAGCAAATGATTACCTTGGTCAGAATAATTATGGATAATATAATCAGCATGTTTATTGTAATTAACTAAAAATTGAGTCAAGAATTCAGGTGTGAAATTGGGAGAGCTTTCAAAAAGCAAAAACTGTATAGTCTGATCTTGAAGCCTGTTGCTGATTTCAAGCGGCCGCCAGGCAAAACGCACATTTTCCCAATCGTTTTTTTCTTGCTCTGTAGCACCTGGTCCAGGTTTACTGACCAATGGATTTTTTTTAATCCAGTCCATGTATTGAGCCACCCATTCTTTGGCATATTTTTCATTTTTGCTGATGTAATACGCTTTTCCCATGGGAGTCCACCATTTCGTACGGTGCAATTGCCAACGCAATTCATTGTCTTTTACCGGCCAGTATCTCCAATCGATATCTTCTCCATAATTGAAAGAAGGTTGGTAGCCTTTATGTACAAAGAAGGTATGTTTCAAACCATCGTCAGCCCACTTTTGTTCTTCGGGAGTAATTTTCACATTATTCAGGTTGATATCCGGATGATTGATACCTTTCCTGTGACGGTAATAATCCAGCAAAGCTTTGGCTGCATCTTTGTCGTTTCCGGCTTCGTGCAACGATTTTACTTTTTCCAAACCGGGATAATTCAAATCAAGAATTTGGAAAACCTCTTTGTTTAATTCCTGTGCTTTCATACTTCCCAGAAGCAGAAATAAGGCGAATAATATTGTTATTTTTTTCATCTTTTTAACATCATGATTTTACCGGATACGGTATTTTTTTTAAATCAAAATATCTTTTCAATGCTTCCAGATAGTAATAATCTGCATAATTCAAAGGTGTATCAATTTCGGAATTAGCAGGAAGATGCCCGACAGAATGCATCAATATAAATCCATGATTGGTACCGGGCTTTGCCAGATAAGCATCCGACGAAAGCGATTTCAGGATTTCTTCCGCATAGTTGAAATATTTTGTGCCATCTTTAACCATAGTACTTAACTCCAATAAAGCCGATGCAGTAACTGCCGCTGCTGAAGCATCTCTTGGAGCATTTGGTATATCCGGGGCATTGTAATCCCAATATGGGACCTTATCAGCAGGTATTGACGGATTATTCATAATGAATGCAGCAATTTTTTCTGCCATTCCAAGATAATCAGTTTTCTGAGTTTCCCTGAAGCATAATGTGTATCCATAGAGCCCCCATGCTTGTCCGCGCGCCCAGGCCGAACTGTCGGCATATCCCTGGAAAGTTCCTTTGCTTTCCACACCTCCGGTTTTCCGGTCATAGCTAATCACATGATACGAACTCATATCTTCACGGTAATGATTTTTCATTGTTGTATCCGCATGTTTCATTGCTATTTCCTTATACTTCGGATTTCCGGTATATTTACTTGCAAAAAACAATAATTCAAGATTCATCATATTATCTATGATAACCGGATAACTCCAATCTCCAAAATCCCATGAGCGGATAGTTTTTGTGGTATCATTATAGCGGGAAATCAAACTATTAGCTGTTTCTATTAAAATAGGCGGAATCGTGTCGTTCTTCGTTATCCGGTATTCATTTCCATAGCTGCAATACATCATGAATCCCAAATCATGGGTATCTTTGTAATCTTTCAGGTTGTATAATAAAGCAGTATATTTCCCGGCTTCGGTTTTAAAAAAATTGTCACCGGTCAATTCATATTCATACCATAAACTTCCTGGAAAAAATCCACTTGTCCAGTCATACAAGTTTTCCAGCCGGACTTCTCCGTTTTTCACCGAACGCGGAAGTTTGCCAGTTCCATCACAAGCCTTCACCAATGTTTTCAGTTGCACAGAAGCAACTTCCACTGCATTCGTTGCCCATTCATATTCCTTGTTTTTTTCAGAACAGGAAAACAATATTCCTAATCCGGCAAGCATCATGAGATAAATTTTATTTTTCATGTTTTAGCAATTAAATTGTGTTCAATTTCATTTTGCAATATTACAACCAACCGGCCTGTATTTTATCCAAGAATGTTGAATGTTATAAAGATTAGGTATCCGGATATTTTGTTTTTGTTTCAAATAATTGCAATTTTGTTTTATTTCTATTTTAACAGGTGCAAATGGGGCTCAAATCGTTCCCTTCTAATCTGTCAAGGTAGAATTACAAGTTACCTTCTTTTACATAATCAGTAGGCAATACACCAAAATATTTTTTGAAACTGGTTGTGAAATACGAAGGGGTATTAAACCCAACCATAGTGCTGATTTCGGCAATAGAATATCTTCCGTCTTTCAGCAACTGGCAGGCATGGCTGAAACGGATTTTGCGGATAAAATCAATAGTTGATTCACCGGTAATGGCTTTTAGCTTCAAATGCAGGTTGGAACGGCTCATACCGATTTCTTTACAAAATTCATCTACCGAAAATTCAGAATTGTTGAGGTTTCTTTCGACAATATTTTTCGCTTTTTCCAATAATTCCTTATCCATCGCATTGAAAGTGACTTTTTCAGGGTCGATTTCCAATGTCTGCGAATAATGTTCCAGCATCCGGCGTTTTGCTTTAAGCATGTTTTGGACTTTTGCTTTTAAAATAGACAGATTAAAGGGTTTGTTTACATAATCGTCGGCTCCGGCGGCAAGACCCTCCAGCTCGTCTTGCTGATTGGTTTTAGCAGTTAATATAATAATAGGAATATGGGAGGTACGGATATTCTGTTTTATAGCTTTACAAAGTTTTATACCGTCCATTACCGGAAGCATCAAATCCGTAATAATTATATTGATATCATTTTCTTTAATGATTTTCAGAGCTTCTTCCCCATCACTTGCAGTTTTAATATTGGCAATTTCTTTTAAATTAAACTGTAAATAATCCCTGACTTCAGTATCATCTTCTACTATCAGTAAACATGGTTTGTTTTCATCAATTTCCGGATTTTCCTTATTTTCTTCAGGCATTCTAATCAGGTTAATTTCTTCTTCGGAAATGCTTCTATGAACAATTTCGTTTTGCGTATCAATTATCTCGTTTTCATTATAAACATTTTTATCCTGAGGAAAATAAATATAAAAATCGGTTCCTTTCCCCGGCTCGCTTTTCACTTCTATTTTTCCATGATGCAGTTCCATTAACCGTTTCACAAGTGATAGTCCGATACCGGTACCGATACTATCGGCATTTACCTGGTAGAAACGCTCAAAAATCCGTTTTAGTTGTTCTTCTGTAAGTCCGCAGCCAGTATCACTGATTTGTAAGATGAAATTTTTATCTTTTTCATACAGGCAGACATCTATTTTTCCACCTTCGGGAGTAAATTTAAAAGCATTTGAAAGTAAATTATTCAACACCAATTCAAAATAATGCGGGTCATAAATCAATTGTTTATTATCAGTATCATTTTCTAATATAAAATCGATTTTTTTCTGTTTTGCCAATCTTTCAAACATGGCCATGCTTTCTTCCACCTGATGGGTCGGATTTTTCTTTGTGGCTTTTAATTCAAAAACTCCAAGTTCCGCACGCCGGTAATCCATCAGTTGATTCACCAGATGCAACAGTTTATTGGTATTTCTTTGCACGATTTTTAATTGTTCCCTTGTCCATTTGTCGGTAATACGGTTTATCATTTCCTGTATGGGAGATATAATCAATGAAAGGGGGGTTCGGAATTCATGGGATATATTGATGAAAAAACGTAATTTCATCTGGTTTATTTCTTCCATTTTTTCCTTTTCCAAACGTTCCATATTCAATTGATTTTTCATCGATTCTTTATAACGTATAAACCTGAATATTACATAAATAATGATAAGAGCCAACAACATGAAAACCAAGCGCGCCCATGCAGTTTGCCACCAATGAGGCAGCACTTTTATTTTCAAAACTGTCGGGGTATTGTCCCACATACCGTCGCTGTTGGCGGCTTTCACGCTGAAAACATAATCGTCATGCGGGAGAAAAGAATATGAAACTGTGCGGATGTCGGAAGTATAATTCCAGTCTTTTTCGAAAGGCTCTAATTTGTAAGCAAAAGTGTTATGCTTGGCTGAAAGGAAGTTGGGCACAGTAAATGTAAGGCTGAAGGAAGATTGCGAGGGAGTCAGTTCCAAAAATGAAGTATCGCTGATATCTTTTTCCAGAATACCGGTATCATCGCCGGGTAATACCGGTTTGTTAAACAGGTTCAATTGTGTAATGATAACATGTGGAGTAAACGGATTATCTTCAAGGCTTTCTGGATAAAAATAGGTAATGCCGTTGATTCCTCCGAAATACATTTCGCCGTTTGAGGTTTTGCAATAAGAATAATTATTGAACTGGTCGCTTTGAATGCCATCCATCAAAGTGTAATTCCTGAATTTCCCGGTTTCGGGAATGAAACACGACAACCCTTTGTTTGTGCTGAGCCAAAGCCTTCCATAACTATCTTGTAAAATACCGAAAACCGTATTGTTGGGTAGTCCGTCTTCTGTCGTGTAAGTGTAGAATGATTGCTTTTCTTCGTCAAATAAATTAAGCCCATTAGAGGTTCCAATCCAAATGCGATTTTTATTGTCTTCCATGATACAATTGACAAATTCTCCCTGCCTTGAAGTTGATGCTTCATTATTCCCAATATAATGAGATAATTTTTCATCTGTAAAAGAATAAATAAAAGAGCCGGTTTCAGTTCCAATCCACATCCGGTTTTTACTGTCGGCATACAAAAAATAGATATTCTTTTTATCAAGTGTTTGTTTCGAGCCATTATTCTCGGATAGGGGCTCTATCATTTGTGTCTGCGGGTTAAAAACCATCAGTCCGTAGAGTGTTCCAACCCAGATTTTTTTGTCGGGGGCTAAAGCAAAAGAATACACATTATTACTTTTCAACAGGCTGTTTTGCGTTGTAAAATGTTTGAAAGCGCCGGTACTCCGGTTCAAAATGCTGATACCTCCGCCATGTGAACCTATATATACATGGTTATCATTTACAAGAATTGCTTTGATATTATTGGATAATAATAATCCGTTTGAATATTCGTCGGCTGTATAATAAGTAAAATGCTTTTTATCAACATCATATACATTGATTCCATTGTCGTTAGTTCCAATCCAAAGTTCGCCGGGATGGCTTTCAACGATACAACTTACAACATTATCACTCAATGAATTGGCAAATGGCAAGTGGCTGATTCTACCAAAACGGTTTTGCAGCGGATGATAATAATTTAATCCCCCATAGAATGTTCCCACCCACATAGCTCCTTGGTTATCAAGGAATAAGGAGCGAACCGAATTTTGAGAAATCGAGCCTCTGTCAATTTCATTACTATAGTAACAATCAAAACTATCCGATTGCTCATTAAAGATATTTAATCCCACGAAGGTTCCTACCCAAAGCCTGTTTTGGGAGTCGTAGCAAAGGCATCTTACATAATCTGAACTCAAACTTTTATTATCATTGGGTATATGTTTGTATCGTTTAATTTTACTGTCATTCCCGAAAAAATACAGTCCGTCTCCTTCGGTGGCAACCCATATCCCTTTGGACGACGGCAGGATATCCATGATATTTTTCCCGGATAATTCTTTATGTAAAAGTACAAAACGGTCACTACCGGCAGGACTCATATATAACCCTGCATTGGATCCTGCAAAAATAAGGTCGCTATATTTAGCAATCACTTGGGCATGAGGTTTTTCTTTGCCTTCCATTGATATCGGGAAAAAAGTCTTTTTAGCTATATCGAATTTGAAAAAACCATCGAGTGTAGCAACAAGTAAGGTATTGGGCTGAGTCTGGCAAATATGGTTGACCTGAGAATTTAAAACATAATTCCGGAATGTATTCTTTTTCTGATCATAGAAGGAAAGTCCTGTTCCTGTTCCAATCCAGAGGTTATCATTGTTATCAAAAAATAAAGCCCGTATCAGATTTGACTGTATACTGGCTGAATCATTTTTAATTTGTTGGTAAATCGTAAAATTATATCCGTCATATTTGTTGAGGCCATCGGCTGTGGCCACCCAGATAAATCCCTTTTTATCTTGCTGTATGGAATAAACCGTACTTTGGGAGAGCCCATCCTGAATAGATAATCCCGAAAACCGGATTTGTTCATTTTCTACCTGGTTGGCAAACAACATACAATAAGAAAAGCATAAAAAGGAGATGAAGGTTATTCTACAAATAATCGCAGGCATTTGATTGTGTTTTTAATGGTTATGTCATATTAATAACAATGATTACAAAGATAAAGTTTTTTATAATTGAGAATTGAGAGTTGAAAAAAAGCAGTTCTTTTTTCATTTTCAACTCTCAACTCTCAACTCTTAATTATTTAACCGCTTTTTGCGAAACAACTGTTCCATCGCCCAGAGTAACCCTGACTATAACAATTCCTTTTGAACCATCAGCAATTGTCAGTGTGGTTCCCGGATTGTTATATACAGCATCCAATGCGCCGATCATGTTAAACACTTCTGCTTTAACTGCCGGTTGGGAGAAAATAATTTCTCCGGCAGCGGGTTGATAGAAAATAACAGAAGGTGAAGATTCCGGGGTAATGGTAGAGGTTGCTGTTTTGGTAATTTTGATGTTATTCAAATTAAGATTCTGTCCATCTGTAGCTCCTCTGTTGGTATATACAAATTTCACATAGCTGACATTTGCGTCCAAATCCAGTGACTTAGTGATACTGGGAGCATCACTGGCCGGAATCTGGTTTGTGCTATTGTAGGTATAAAGCGGTGTCCATGTTTTCGCATTTATATCTGTTGTTAGAATGTCAAAAACAGCATCAGCAGGGAGAGTTACAGGAGCAACATTGTTAATGTATAAGTCGTAAGTCAATTTCACAGCTTCCCCCTCAAATCCCAAAACAACTCCTACCTGGTTGGCATCAAAAGCCATTACGTTTGAACGGCCTCCCGTTGTTTTAAGCCCAAATGGCACCCATCCAGAAGTACTTGAATCCCAAATGGCAGGATCGTCGCTGCTAAATGTGAGATTTAGCGGAAGTTCTGCCAGATTGATTTTAGGAACAGATATCGGCCATGTATAATCAACACTATTTCTTGTTACTATAATTGTTTGAGGAGAAGAAAAATCTTTTGGCATCGTATCCGGAGATTTCAAAGTAGTTCCACTTGACATTTCGAATACGGCGGCAGTTGGGTCTGTATAATCAAAATCAGGAGTAACAGGAGCTATTAATCCTAAGTTACTAGTTGGGTTGGAATACATGTGTAATGCATTTTTTACTGTAAAACTTTGCATTCCTGAACCGGCTCTTGCAGGGGCAACTAAAGTGGCGCCGGCACCTTCATTCTTAGAAACAGCGATATTGTTAAGATTGACATTGACAGCACCACTTGAAGGCCTGCTTTCATATATCCAACGAACATAGCGGTCAGTTGCGTCCAGATTGTCCGAAAAATCTTGTGGAGTTGTTGTGAGTGAGCCATCTATATCAAAAATTCTCAATGTAGCCCAAGAGATACCATCTTTAGAAGCTTCAACAACAAACTTACCAGCCTTAAAATCTCCCGTTACACTGTTGAGCTTATAGGAAACAGTACTTGGAGCCGAGTTGAAAGCAACAACAAAAGAAATCGGCGCTGAGCCAAATCTAACTACATTAGGATATCCGGTTGCATCAATTCCAGCTGCTGCCCAACCTATCGTAGAAGTATTCCATGAAGTTACTTGGTTGGAAGAAGAAAACGTTTGGCTAAAAGGTAAAGTTGCCGGATTTATTTTCTTGATTGTTATTACCCAGTTGCTTACTACCGTTCCATCTGTTACTTGTATGGTTTGAGGATTTTCTGTTGAGAAATCTTTGGGGATTGCATCCTCGCCACCTACCAGCGAATATCCGGATGCTAGATTGCAGTTTATGATAACATTTTCCATATCAAAGCCGGGAGCTACCACAGCCTGGATTTCTCCCGGAACATCTTTGGGATTTCTTTTTGACACCGGAGACAAAGTTCCTTCAATTGTAATAGAGGCAATTCCTTGTGCTGTTGTTTGTCCGAACATTGTTCCTACCGAACAAATTGCCAATAATAGTATAAAAATTTTTTTCATGATCATTTTATTAATTTATTATTCAATTTAAATGTTAGCAAAAATTAGAATTTATTTCATTACTTTTTGCGAAACAATTGTTCCATCTTCCAGGGTAACCCTGATAATAACAATTCCTTTTGAACCATCTGTAACCGACAATGTACTTCCCGGATTATTATGTACAGCATTCAACTCACCGAACATATTGTATAATTCAGCTTTAACAACAGGTTGAGTGAAAATAATTTCACCTGCTGCCGGTTGGTAAAGAACCGTATTGTTGAGTATAATATTATCAATGCCAGAGCCGGTTTTTGTAATCTTTATATTATTCAGGTTGAGATTTTTTCCTCCTGAAGAGCCTCTGTTGGTATATAAAAATTTAACATAGCGGACATTTGAATTCAAATTCAATTCATTTGTAATGCTGGCGGCATCGCTGGCCGGGATTTGATTGTCCTTGCTATAAGTATGAATGGTCGTCCATGAATTGGCATTTTCATCTGCCGTTTGGATCTCAAAAACAGCATCATCGGGTATTGCAACAGGTGCTTTGGCATTGATACACAAATCATAAGTTATTTTTTCCGGTATGTCGGTAAAACCGAAAATTACACTGGTTTTGTTTCCATCGAAAGCCATTGTCGCCGGACGAGCAGAATTAATTCCGCAAGGCGCCCAACCAACAGTTGTATTATTCCATTCTGCCGGATTTGTATTATCAAATACTAAATCAATCGGTAAGCCTGCCGGTTTGATATTACGGACGTAAACTGTCCAGGTGTTATCGGTAGCAGGTGAGCCTCCGTTGAGGATAATTTCTTGAGGAGTAGAAAAATTTGTCGGAATAGAAGCCGGGCTTGTCAAAGTAAAGCCATCTGCTATTTCAAATACATTATTTGCCGGGTCGTTGTAATCAAAATCCGACATCACAACAGCATGCAATTCCAAGGCATCCCGTGCAGAATTTGAGGTTTTCGTATACAATTGCATTCCATGTTTTACTGAAAATTTCTTTAATCCGTAGCCAGTAGAAGTAATTTCAAGGGAAGCGCCTGTACCTGCACTTTCATTGACAACAATGTTATTCAGGTTTACATTGATACCTGTCCTTTTCACATATACCCAACGAACATACCTGTCTGAAACAATCAAATTATCCGTAAAGTCGGCCCCGGCAGTAGTCAAAGCTCCCTCTGTTGTAAAACTCCGTAAATTTCTCCAGATAACTCCGTCGGCAGAAGACTCTACATTGAATTCATCACCAGCTTTAAATGGACTTGAAACAGAATTTAACCTATATGTCACTGTACCAGGAGATACATTGAAAGCAACTACAAAAGAAGCGTCGGCAGTACCATAACGGCAGGTTCCTGTCTGGCCTGTATCAATACCGGAAAATGCCCAACCAATAGTGGCAGGAGTCCAATCGGCCGTTTTATTTCCTTCCGAATTGGAGAATGTTTTGCTGAAAGGCAAACCAGACGGATTTATTTTCTTGATGTTTATTGTCCAGTCTTTAGTTGTTTCATCATCTGTTTTCTTTACTGTTACTGTTTGTGGGTTAACAGTCGAAAAGTCTGTCGGCATGGGGCCAAGCAATTCACAACCGTCATCCAGGGTGTAATTAATGATTACATTCGACATGTTAAAATCAGGAGCTACGACAGCTTCGATTAATCCCGGATTTGTAGTTCTCCGTGATGCGGGAGCTAAGGAACCCTCAACAGATACGGTGGCTATGCTTTGTGCGAATATCATTCCCGATGCACAAGCAAGCATTGATAATGTAAAAATCTTTTTCATGACTACAGTTTTTAAAAGTTATTACTCTATTGTTATATTATTCAGATTCACATTTTGTTTATTTCTCTCAATATAAGTCCATTGAATAAAACGTACATCTTCCAGAAGAGGATAGGTATATAAGCTTGAACTGATTGGTTTGGAAGAAGAATAGGCATCTAATTTTTTCCATTTTTTCCCATCGGCTGATGTTTCAACCCAGAATTCACCGTCAAATTCGGCATTGCCTACAACATTCAGGTTGAATTTCAGTTCTTTGGCAGGAGCATCAAATGCTGCAATAAAGAAAACATTTGTATCCCCGAAACGGACAACTGACGATTTGGTTTCATCTGTTTTTACAGCCGCCCAGCCTTTGGCTTCATTTGAAAAGACGGCCGGATTACTTTCCGAAAATTTCAGTTCGAAAGGCAATGACGCCGGAACTAATTTTTTAATGCGAATTACCCAAGGTCTGGAAGTCCCGTCTTTCTTGTCGACAGTTACATCCGCTTGTTTTGTAAAATCTTTTGGAAGAGGATTTTCCAAACTGCATCCGCTTAGAAGTTTGTACTTGGGAGAAAGGTTAGTTATGTCTACTTGTGGGCCAGTAATGACATAAACCATTCCGGGAGAATTTTTTCCCGGATTTTTAATCACGGTTTCTGTTAAAGCGCCGTCAACAGAAAAAGTTGCAAAGCCTTGGGCATAACCAGTAGCTGCAAAAAGGCAAGCGATTGAAAAGATAAAAATACGTTTCATGATATAACAATTTTGAGTTATTAAAATTTTCAAGTTTTCTACGACTCAAAATTATCACAAACTACCCTCAAGGGATGTTTTGAATGTTTTGGATAAATTTAAAAGCAGAAACAGAGATTTCAAAATTGTGCTAAAAAATTTCAGTTTTATATAACATCCGGGTTTCAATTATTGTCTGGTAGAATATTATAGCTTCTACCAGACGATAAAATTTAATTGGAATATTTTGGATTTTGCGTAATCATTCCTCTGGTTTGAGTGATTTCATTCAAAGGAATCGGGTATAGTTCGTGTTTTCCGGTTGTAAAATAATCTCCGGCCGTAAAACGATAAGTAGTATAGTAACTTGCAAATGCGGCAGTTGTGTCATCAATCGCTTTTTTCAAAGCATTCCAACGGATAAGGTCGAAACGCCTCAAACCTTCGAAGCACAATTCGCGGGCTCTTTCTGCTTTAATGAAGGTGAAGAAGCTATCTTTTCCGGAAAAAGAGGCCATTGTATAATCAATCGTCAGGTCAGCTGTTTGGTAAGGTTTTCCCCAGGCGCGGCGTTTGATTTGATTCACACAATCCAGCGCTTTTTGTGTTGGTCCGCCATGGATTTCATTTTCCACTTCGGCACGCATCAAAAGAATATCGGCATAACGAAGCAAAAGATAGTTACAATCGGTATTATTGTTATGTTTTATCGGAAATGTCTGCCAGTCGCGGCGCCATTTTCCCGGTGACCAGTTGTAACTGTTTTTATCGTTATAATATGAATATGTATCCACGGTTGCGCCATCCGGATGTTGGATTTGATATTTCGCAACAGCAACATCTTTTCTTAAATCGGGAATATCATAAGTCTGATAAAAGAATATATGTGTTTTGATGAATGAATTCGCTCTTCCAAAAGGGGAGGCTGCAGCGATTGGAGGACCATTGTAAGTACCTATCATACTGCTGTGCTTGTTCTCTCCGGTAGGATTATAGAACTGAACTTCATACATATTTTCATACGGATTTAGAATGCCGTTACACATATTCCTGAACACAAGCTCATAGCTGTTTAACAAGCCGTGTTTTTGGGAGTCGATAATCGTATCTGTATATTGAACCACTTTGTTGTAATAATCAAGATAATTATCAGGGCGTTCCAAAGTGCCATTCTGTCGAAGGGAATATCCTCCGCGGAATAAATATACACGGGATAATAATCCTAATGCAGCACCTTTAGACAATCTTCCGGAAACATATCCCGATTCTCCCGCCCAAGGCATATCCGGATAGGCTTCTTCCAAGTCTTTTATAATCACATCATAAATGAGTTCTTTATCTACTCTTCCTTGCTGGAAATCATCTTGCGCTTTTGAGTAAGTCAATTTGAGGGGAACATCTCCAAAAAGTGTAATCAAATCGAAATAACACATGGCGCGCAAACATTTGGTTTCGGCAATAAGCTGATTTTTATATTTAAAATCGGAAGTGTCGGAAACAACCTGGTCTTGTTTTTCCAGAATCAGGTTGGCACGGTCAATCCCTGTATAATACAAAGACCATGTCGATTGTAACCATAAATTATTAGGATATATGTTATAATAATGGCCAATATCCCTTGCAGGATGTCCGCCCGGATTCCCGGCGCCCTGGATATGGGAAATGTCGCTATCGGTGTCATACACCAGCCAATACTGTCCGTAATTTTCCAATTCGCTGAATACTTCATATACTCCTAATACTCCTTGATTTAACCGGTCTGTATTTTCGTAATAGATATCTGTGTTATAGAAATCGTAGGGGGTTTCATCAAGATCACAACTTGTAAACAAGTTTCCACAAAAGAAAACTAAGTTTAAAGATATGCAGGCAGTGAAAACTTTGTGATGAAAATTTTGTTTCTTTATGCCTCCATGTTTATTATTATATATTGCAAATGATTTCATGATTTTTCTGAATTTATATTGAATATTTTTCTAACTTTTTCCCAATCTGACTTCACGATTCATTAAAAAGTAAGATTTAAACCTCCTACAAAAGAATAAGCTCTTGGGTAAGCCCCCCAATCAATACCGGGGGTCAAACCTCCATTCGGTTTGGTATTTACTTCAGGGTCATATCCCGAATAACCGGTTAAAGTAAGCAGATTGTAGGCAGTAGCGTATATCCTGAGGTTATTGATACCCACTTTCTTTACCAAAGGTTTAGGCAGTGTATATCCCAATGTTATGTTTGATAATTTCAGGAAAGAACCATCTTCCACGAAATAAGAACTTAATTTCAGGGTTGACGAAGGATTTACGGCAGCCATTATTTTTCCCTGATTGAGTGCGGCTAATTTCACAGGGTCGGTAAGCACATTATCTCCATTTCCGTCAATATAAGTAAACCTGTTGGAAGAATCTTCCAGAACATTCCTTCCTTTATTCGTAAGTTTTGAAAAGTACATCCTGTTGGCATTGTATACTTCATTCCCGATTTGATAACTTAACATAAAGGAGAAATCAAAGTCTTTGTAGGTAAATGTGTTGGTCATACCTCCGAAACAATCGGGATTAGCATTACCAATCACTTCTTTATCATCAGAGGTTATTTTCCCATCACCACTTGTATCCTTATATTTCCATGAACCGGGTTGTGGAACATTCCCTTCATCATAAACCAAACCGGCTTCAGGAGTATATGTTTTGGAAACAGGGTCGAAGTTGAAATCTTCTACTGTATAAATACCATCATCCACATAACCATACATTTGCCCGGTGGGCTGTCCTACTGCAAAATAATAATCTTCTTCATTGAAATCACCTTTTGACCAAAGCGACTTTTCTGTAAAATAATCAGATTCTGCCAAGGCTATAACTTTATTTTTATTCGCTGAAATATTGAAGTTTGTAACCCATTCGAAATCTTTGGTTCTTATGTTATAAGTTGTCAATGAAATTTCTATACCCCTGTTCCTCGTTTTTCCTATATTTTTCATTGTACTGGGATAACCGGAAAAAAGAGGAATTTTTGAATTAAGTAATAAGTCTTTAGTCGAGTTATTGTATAAATCAACAGTCATCTGTATCCGTTGGTCGAGGAACCCGAAATCCAAACCCAGGTTGGTTGTAATATCTGTTTCCCATTTCAGATCGGGATTGGGTAATTGCGAACTATAATAAGAAGTGGCCATTTGCTTGTCTTGCGCCATCCAGGAAGATGTCATTTTTGACATGGAAAGATAATTGGCAATCCTGTTATTTCCGGCAGTACCGTAACCAAACCGGAGTTTCAAATTACTGAATATTCCCCAATTGCGGACAAATTCTTCTTCAGAAGCCCTCCATGCGAGAGAGCCGGAAGGGAATACTCCCCATTTGTGGTTTGCCCCGAATTTGCTGGACCCATCAGCACGTAAAGTAAACATTGCTAAATATTTCTGTTGGAGGTTATAATTTACGCGCCCGAAGAACGACAATAATTTTTCTGTGTAGCGGACAGATTTAGGAACTCCGGGAGTTATACCTAAAGACATATCATCTAATCCGAAATTTTCCCTTGGGAAATTATTCGAAGTGGTAAGTAAAGAATAAGAATCCTGTTGCCAGTATTCCTGCCCAATCATGGCATCAAATGATTGTTTTTTGTCTATTTTCCAGACATAAGTAAGCGTATTACTGATACTCCAGCTATCATAATCGGTTCTGTTTATATAACCGTAAGGAGCTCCGGCATTGATTGCCTGCCGGCTTTGCTCGGTATAAAAAACTTCATCCTGGTATTCCCTGTGACGGAGTCCGGCGACACCTTTATAAGTAAGATTTTTTATAATCTGGTAAGAAAGTTCGCCGTTAAGCGTTGTAATTTTATTTGCCCTTGTCCGTTTTTCAGCCAAAGTAGATATAATTGGATTCTGGATTTGGTTACCACTATCATCATCATAGTAAGGGTCGGACTGCTGAGTAATTAATCCTGCATCTTCATCCACATATCCACTCACAGGACGGGATTGTATTACATGTGTTAACCGTCCGAATTGTCCGCCATCCTGTAAGGAGCCAAGTCCTTCTGTTGTTTCATCCACGTAATTCACATTACCTGCAAATTTGAGTTTGCTTGATAATTTCTGGTCTAAACGCATGCGGATATTGTGGCGTTGAAAACCACTGTTATCCATGATTCCATCATCGCTGTTCCATGCATACGAAGCATTGTATTTGGTATCTTTGTTTCCTCCGTTAACCGACACCTTATAATTTTGTGTCAGAGGAGTCCCGCTACCAAACACTTCTTTTTGCCAGTCAACCCCAGGGCGACCTGCATATGTTCCCGGAATACTATTCCAGAAATTGTACAAATTTTCTGATTCCGACAATTCAGAATCCCATCCAGGGCCATATATGTTAGCTATTTTTTGTTTTTCAGTCAGGTTATTACCAATCGCTACTCTTTCATATTCCAGTTTTACAAATTGTTCGGAATTCAACACATCTAAATACTTTGATATTTTCTTGAATCCGACATACATGTCAAAATTGATAGTAGCTTTTCCTTCAGCTCCGGATTTCGTTGTGATTACGATAACGCCGTTAGCCCCACGGGCTCCGTAGATTGCTGTAGCCGAAGCATCTTTCAAAACATCGATTGTTGCAATGTCAGAAGGGTCTATCATCCGAAGCCCGTCTTCTGCAGGAAATCCATCAATAATATAAAGGGGATCATTATCCTGTGTGATGGAAATACCTCCACGGACACGGATAGAAATTTCGGAATCGGGAGAACCTTGTGCTTGGGTAACCTGCACTCCCGATATTTTTCCGGCAAGCGCCTGGGCGGCATTTGTTACAGGGATATTTTCTATGTCTTTTGCTTGTACCGAAGAAATAGCGCTTGTTAAATCCCGCCTTTTCATAGTTCCATAACCTATGGCAACTACTTCTTCCATCTCAACGGCTGCATAATCTAAGGTAACATTTAAAATTTTCCTACCATTCAAGTTTACACTTTTATCTTTCATTCCCAGGTATGAAAAGACCAAAGCGTCGTCCGGCATTGCCTGAATTTTATAATTACCATCAATATCCGTAGTGCCAACAGTTTTCCCTTTGATAGCAATTCTTACACCAATCAACGGTTCTTTTTGCGAGTCGACCACCTTTCCAATAACTTCTGTCTGTGTTTGTGACCATAAAGAAAAGTTTCCTAATCCAAATAAAAACAACAGAAACGTAAAAATTTTTATTTTTTTCATGATAAAAAATATAAGTTCTTTTGGTTGTAAAATTAGGTTATGTTAATATGATTAACTTACTAAAATAGTTCACATATTTTAAAACATAACCCTGATAATTATAATTTTGTTTCAGGAAAGTTCAATTTTAACTACAACCGGAGAAAATTAAGATTTGTTTGGTTATTTCTGCTTTACAGATTAAAAAAATATTCAATTCGGGCACGATTTGAATGTTTTTCGACAGGATTTACGGGATTGAAAGGATAACTGTGTAGCGGTTTGATTTTTGTAACCGTGTGGCATCAGCCCACGGTCAATAAATGCCATCCATGCCGTGATGCAATGCGCGTTATAGGCGTAAGCGCTCGGCGTAGTTTTTAACTACGTCGTATCTAAAAGCAAAGCTCTGCTTTGCAAATGGCAAGCCTGGAGGCTTGCTTCTAACAACGACGTAGTTGAAAACTACGCCGAGCGCTTACGCCAGATAACACTGTATCTCAGAAATCGTGTGTAAGGTTAAAACCCGCGGTTACAAAAATCAAACTGCTACACAGTTATCCTTTCAATCCCGTAAATCCTGTCAAAAAAAACATTCAAATAGAGCCCTATATGAAGATAATTAACAACAAAATATATTATGGATTCATCAATGATTAGAGAACTTCCTTTGAAAGGAGCATATAACGTACGTGATTTGGGCGGATATCTTACTGCAAATGGAAAAACTGTGAAATGGAAAACTATCTTCCGCTCAGGGGATTTAAATAACCTCACAGAGCAGGATTTAAAATATCTGGAAGCAATTCCATTAAAAATAACCATTGATTTCCGTGATGCAGAAGAAATAAAAAGAGCGCCGGATCGTAAGCCTGCATCCCTGGAAAAACAATATTTTCTTCCGATTGAAACCGGGAATGTAATTGAGTTTCAGAAAATATCCCCTGAATTAGCTCCTACTCTTTTGGTTGAAGCTAATAAGTTTATTGTCAGGAACAGCCAGGAAACCTATAAAAAATTCTTTGAAATTTTGATGGATGAAAAGGCTACACCTCTATTATTTCATTGTTCGGCCGGAAAAGACCGGGCTGGTCTTGGCGCCGCATTATTTCTTTCCTCTTTAGGAGTCGATAGGGAAATCATTATCAAGGATTATCTTTTAACTAATGATTACTTGAGAGATAAATATGCTTCTATTATTGATTTTATGCCAATGCTGGCTCCCCTGATGCAAGCGAAAAAAGAATATATCCAGGCCGCATTTGATACAATTGACAATGAATTTGGAGGTATGGATAATTATTTGATAAGTAATCTGGACGTAGATTTAGAAAAAATGAAATTCTTATATACAAATTAATCCTATATTAATTTTAGCACCATGAATAAATACATGCAAATTGCCGGAAATTTTGCTATTGCCGGTACGCCTGAGAGTCTTTCTGTACTTGGGGCAGGACATATCAATGATTCTTTTATCCTGAGAACCGTTGAAACTGACAAACCTGATTACATGTTACAACGCATCAATCATCACATATTCAAAGATGTGGATATGTTACAGAATAACATTCAGGAAGTAACTTCTCATATCCGCCGGAAATTAGAGGAAAAAGGAGAAAAAGATATCGACCGGAAAGTATTGACTATTATTCCCGCCAAAGATGGAAAGTTATATTATTTCGATGGCGAAAGTTACTGGAGATTGTATTTGTTAATCAAAGGAGGACGAAGTTTTGATATTATCAATTCCCAATTAGCTTATGAAGCCGGGAAAGCATTCGGTGACTTCCAGTCTTATCTTGCCGATTTAGACCAACCTTTAGGGGAAACCATCCCTGATTTTCATAATATAGAATTCCGTTTGCAACAGTTCAAACAGGCTTTATCAGATGATTTGGCCGGCAGGGTTAAAAATAACTGGGAGCTTATCAGGGAAATTGAAAGCCGTGCAGAAGAAATGTGTCTGCCTAATCGCTTATACAGGGAAGGTAAACTTCCTAAACGGACTAATCATTGTGATACGAAAGTAAACAATATTTTGTTTGATGAATCGGGCAATGTGTTGTGTGTGGTTGACTTAGATACAGTAATGCCTGGATTTGTATTGTCTGATTTCGGTGATTTTATGCGTACCGGAGCAAATACCGGCGCCGAAGACGATACTGATTTGGCCAAAGTTGGAATTAACCTGGAAATTTTTGAAGGATATGCCAAAGGATATGCCGAAAAAGCAAAATCATTCCTTTTGCACATTGAAATTGATAACCTTGCTTTTGGAGCTAAATTGCTGACATACATGCAAACTGTTCGTTTCTTTACCGATTACCTCAATGGTGATACATATTACAAAATACATCATCCCGAACATAATTTACAGCGGACAAAAGCTCAATTAAAATTGCTTCAGGAAATGGAGAAACATTTTGATGAAATGAAAGCGATTGTAAGTGAGTCTTTCAAATAAAAAATTATTCAATTTTAAAGGAGACCGAAAGTGTATTCCCTTCATTATCAACCACTGTCATTATGTGGTCTCCGATTGAAGGAATTAATGCCATTTTATGAAAATAGTCAGTAGAACCTACATAATCTCCATCCAAATGCCAGTATACAGTGGCATCCGGATGGAGATGTGCCAATTCGAAAACCAGCTCACTTTTACTGCCATCCATTAATTTGGTCATTGAAATCCTGGCGCCACTTTGGGGATATACAAATTGCATGACTCGGAATTCTCCGCTTCCGTCACAACCGGGCTTGAAAGGAGGCAAGTTTTTATAGGTTGTATGATGTTGTTTGTAAAACATGGCCCATGCAGGAGGTAGAACAAACCATGTTGTTTGCTTGATTCCATCATTTCCCGCACAATTTTCATAAACACGAAAGTGTTCATCCTCGGTTACATTGATTAATACGTGATAAGGGCAGGCTTCTGTTTTTAATCCGGCAGAGCAAATCAAAGTTGTGTCGATTTGTTCGCAATAAGGACCTTTAAGGCATCCGCTTTGAGAACAAATTTCTGTCTCTACAAATACGTTGGATGGCTTTTTAAACCAGGATGAAGATGGTAATATGTTGAAAATGTCGAACATAATTGGTCCGGCTGTCCTCGCACCTGTTAATTCGGGTTTGCCATCTCCGGCTGAATTTCCAACCCAAACACCAACTACATACCGGGGAGTTATACCTACAGCCCACGCATCCCGGAATCCGTAACTTGTTCCGGTTTTCCATGCGATTTCCTGTATGGAGGAAATGTGCCGCCAATCAATTTCTTCCGGCCGGTTTACTTCTTTTAAAGCCTGAAAAGTCTGGTAAATAGCGCCGATTCTGTCTTTGTCAGTTTGATGGGTTGTTTTGGTATCTTTTTTACCCGGATTCTGTAATATTTCAGGATATCCTGTTGCAATTTCTTTCTGAGCGATATATCCGTTTAATTCTTTAGCCATATTGTTATATACAGAGGTTACATCCCAAAGGGAAACTTCTGCACCTCCTAATATAAGGGCAAGTCCGTAAAATGAAGCAGGCTGATTCAAAGTTGTAATGCCTGATTTTTTCAAATAATCATAAAACTTCGGGACACTGTATTTCCTTAGTTCCTGTACGGCAGGAACATTCAGGGAACGAGCCAAAGCTTCTGATGCAGGAACAGCTCCATCGAATTGCCTGTTGAAGTTTTGAGGTGTAAACCCATTGATATTGAGTGGAATATCCGGAATTAAAGTATTGGGCAATAATTCTCCTTCTTCCAACATGGCACAATAGAGAAATGGTTTCAAAATGCTTCCTGAACTTCTTGGGGAACGGATGACATCAACCTGATTTCCCGAATTTTTATTATTGAAATCTACATTGCCGCAATAAGCTATAACCTGATTTTTTTGCACATCAATTACGATGGCAGCCATATTTTTAATATCGCTGCGTACAAATTCTTCATGCCATTGGTTCAGAATATTTTCAACCTGCATTTGCATCCCTTTTTCAACAGAAGAAATACAATATTCTCCTTTGTTGTTTTTGTAAAAATAGCTGACTAAGTGAGGCGCGGTTTGTGGTAGAGGTAAGGGAGATTCAGGTAAAACTTCATAGAGAGCCAATTCATAAGTTGTTTTATCAATGATGTTTCTATCGTATAATTTTTTTAGCAAGCGGTTTCTTTTTTCTACCAGTGTTTTCCTGTTTTTGGATAGATGAATAGATGCAGGAGCGTTAGGAAGTACTGCCAGGGTTGCAGCTTCCGCCCATGATAAATCATTCGATGAATGACCGAAATAACGCCATGCTGCGGCGTCAAGTCCAACTACATTCCCGCCGAAAGGCGCATGAGAAGCGTAAAGAGCCAGTATTTTTCCTTTAGAATAACGGAATTCCAAACGTGTTGCCCAAATTATTTCGATTAGTTTTTCACCATAAGTACGCTTTTCTTTCCGTGCAAGGCGAATGGTTTGCATCGTGATGGTACTTCCTCCGCTCACAATGCATTTGGCTTTCAGGTTTTGCCACGAAGCTCTTGCAATAGATAATGGATTGACCCCCCAATGGAAATAGAAATATTGGTCTTCAAATTCGATGATGCAAATTTTAAATTTTTCCGGAATTGTATCTGTTGGTGGAAATCTCCATTGGTTATCTGTGGCGATGCGGGCGCCGAGTAATTCGTGGTTCCTGTCGGCAACTACAGTAGAGTAGGGGGTGTTGAATAGTTTTTGGGGCAGACAGAATATATACCAGATTAGGAGTGCAATAAAAGCTGTTACAATTATGGATTTACGGGGATTAGAGCGGATTTTGGTTGTTACCTTGTTGACGAAAATCCTCCCCCTGCCCCCTCCAAAGGGGGATAGCTGACGCCAATTATTCATGATAATTTGATTGTGCGTAAGCCTATCCCCCTTTGGAGGGGGCAGGGGGAGGATTCTTCCAGCATTGTTATAATTTATTTCAATCCTCTATTTTCAAGTAACGCATCAACATGCGGTTCAGAACCTCTGAAATTGCGATACATCACATCTGCATCTTCGCTTCCGCCCGGAGCCAGAATATATTTGCGGAATTTGCCTGCAACTTCTTTGTTGAAAATATTTCCGGTTTCAACGTATGCATTGAATGCATCGCAATCCAATACTTCCGACCAGATATAACTGTAATATCCGGCAGTGTATCCTCCTGCCATTGTGTGACGGAAATAAGTGCTGCGGTAACGTGGCGGAATTTGAGAGATTAAGCCTCTGTCGGATAGCGTTTTTGCTTCAAATGCCAAGACGTCAAAATCTTTTGATAATTCTTTGGTATGGTAATCCATATCCAAATAAGAAGCAGCCAGATATTCGGTTGTTTTGAATCCTTGTCCGAATTTCGACGATTTGTCTATTTTTTCAATTAATTCCTGTGGAATAACTTCTCCCGTTTCATGATGTTTGGCATATTGTGCTAATACTGCCGGTTGGAATGCCCAATGTTCCATTACCTGGGAAGGTAATTCTACAAAGTCGGTAGGAGTGTCTACAGTTCCTGCATAATGAACATCTCTGAATAAGTTGTGCAATGCGTGACCGAATTCATGGAAGAATGTTTCTGTTTCGTCAGCGCTTAGCAGAGCAGGTTTGCCTCCGGTTGGCCGGGAGAAATTACAAACAATGTATGTAATGGGCATCACACGTTTTCCTTCTGCATTATAGGATTGGTCACGGTATGTACCACACCAGGCTCCGCCTCTTTTAGAACCGGGACGTGCAAAAAGGTCGATGTATAAAACGCCTAATTCTGTTTTTCCGTCTGAATCCAGGCAAAGGAATGCCTCTGCATCGGGGTGAGGCTTCGGAACATCATTTAATGCTTTGAAAGATATTCCATATAATTGGTTGCACACCCAGAAAATACCGTCTCTTACATTGGCTGATTTGAAATAAGGACGAATCATTTCATCAGACAATTCATATTTTTGGTGCATGATTTTTTCGCTGTAATATCTCCAATCGTATGCTTCAAATGGAGAAATACCTTTAGCCAGTGCTTCCATGTCTTTCAATTCAGTTTTTGCCATATTCAATGCCGGTGTCCAAATTTGGTCTAATAAAGAATATACGGCTTGAGGCATTTTGGCCATGCGTTCAGCCAATACATATTCGGCAAAATCTTTATAACCCAATAATTTTGCTTTTTGGGTTCTTAAGGAAATTAATTTCTGTATAACTTGTTTGTTATCTTTGTCGTTATTGTTGTTGCAGCGGTTCAGGTAAGCGTCCAACATTTGTTTGCGCAGGTCCCTTATGTCTGAGAATTGCAAAAACGGCATGACGCTGGGATTGTCCAGTCCGAACATCCAACCTTTTTTACTGGCTTCTTCGGCTCTTTTTGCTGAAGATTCTTTCAAATCCTGTGGCAATCCGGATAAATTTTCTTCCTTGTCTGTTAGCATTTCGTATGAGCCTGTTTCAGCCAATACATTTTGTTCGAAAAGTGTTTCCAATGTTGAAAGTTGTTCATTGATACTTTTCAAAGTGTCTTTGTCTGCTTGTGCCAACAAAGCTCCGTTACGGACAAAACTTTTGTATGTTTCGTCAAGCAGTTTGGCATCTTCCTTATTCAGATTGTATTTGGCTTTATTGTCATATACAAACTTAACCCTTTCAAATAAAGCCGGATTCATTAAAATATTATCGGAATGGGCAGATAATCTGGGAGTTATTTCTGTTTCATATTCCAATAATTCGGGAGTGCTTTCAGCACTGGTGGCGCTGAAAAACACCAAAGCGACTTTATTTAACAAATTATGTGTGCGGTCTAACGCTACAATCGTATTTTCAAAAGTGGCTTCCGATTGATTATCAGTGATATTTTTAACATCTTTTTCCTGTAGGGCGAAAGCTTTGTCGAAAGCATCCTTATAAACATTCAATGTGATTTTCTCAAAAGAAGGTAATTCATAAGTACCTTCCCATTGCATAATTAGCGGGTTTGTTTCTTGTTTGTTGTTACAACTCATAAAAGCAAGCAATAAAAGTGGAATAAAGAATAATTGTTTCATTTGACTATTTATTAGATTAGCCACGAATTCCACAAATTAACATAAAAATAAAAATGCAATTTGTGAAATTCGTGGCTAAAAATTATTATCAATCCATTGTCAATATCATGTTTTTCTCTTCAGCCATCCGCCTCATATTCAGAATAGCATAACGCATGCGGCCTAATGCAGTATTAATGCTAACGCCAGTGATGTCTGCAATTTCTTTGAAACTTAAGTCCTGATAGTAGCGAAGAATTAAGACTTCTTTTTGATTATCCGGCAGATATTCTATCAATTTTTTCACGTCGGCAAGAATTTGGGTTTTGACTAATTCGTCTTCAATGGTTCCATCTGAAAATTTTTGATTGTTAAACAAATCTACTTCGAATTCATCATTCGAAACCATTTGTTCATTCTTTTCCTGCCTGAAGTTGTCGATGATTAAATTATGGGCGATGCGGCTGATCCAAGCGCGGAATTTTCCGTTTTCAGTGTATCTGCCTTGTTTTATGGTAACGATAGCTTTAACGAAAGTTTCCTGGAAGATATCTTCTGCCAGTTCTGTATTGCGTACTATAAAATAGATATAAGAATAAACATTATCCTTGTGGCGATTCAATAAAACATCAAAAGCAGTGTTACTGCCTTGGGCGTATTGTTCAACCAACTCTTCGTCAGTCATGGATCTTAATGTAGTCATTACTTTTAGATATTAGTTCAAAAGTAATCGTGTGCGATAGGCAGATTTTTTATTGGTTTATGGTACAAAGGAAAAAATAATATTGTTAAAAAGCAAATAAAAATACTTAAAAGTTAAGAGTTAAGAATTAAGAGTGAAGAGTTTTTGAATACTAAAGGTATAAATCCAAACCATAACTCTTAATTCTTAACTCTTAATTCTTAACTTTGTTTGTAGTATCCCAAACTGTCGATGTTGAAGTTATTGATGAAGTCCTGGATTTTTTTCAATTCAGCTTCTCCATAGTTGATATATACTTCAGCAGAGCGGCGGAATTGTTCCGGATCTTTATTGGTATCCAATAATAATAAGTATCCGAGAATAGTATGTCCGGCAACTTCAACCAAGCGGCGTGCCTGGAAATCAATATATTCATTGTCTTTTATTTCAACAATTTTAGCTACAAGCGATTCGTAAATTTCGGTCATTGCGATTAACCGTTTTTTCAAAGGCTCTAATTCGGGAGCTACGTGTTCTGCTTCATAAGCACGCATTTGTGAAAGGAATGTGCCTGTGGTTACGTGGCGGATAGCAGCAACTACCTGCAATTGAGTTGTTCCTTCGTAGATGTTTGTGATACGGGCATCACGATAGATGCGTTCGCAAGCATAATCTTTCATAAAGCCGGAACCACCATGCACCTGGATGGCATCGTATGCATTCTGGTTAGCATATTCCGTACACATCGCTTTCCCTAACGGAGTGTAAGCATCTGATAATTTTTTATACTTTTTGAGTTCTTCTTTTTCATTAGGCTCCAGTTTACGCTCTTTTTCGATGTCTTCCAACGCTTTATACATGTCTACAAAACGGGAAGTTTCATACAGGATTGCCCTGGAAGCATCGGTTTTTGCCTTGATGTTGGCAATCATTTCATAAACAGCAGGGAATTCGATAATGGCTTTTCCGAATTGCTTGCGGTCTTTGGCATAAGCCAGCGCTTCGCGATAAGCAGCTTCAGAAAGGCCTGTGGCCTGAGCCATGATGCCCAAACGGGCGCCATTCATCAATGACATTACGTATTTAATCAAACCGAGTTTACGGTCGCCGCAAAGTTCTGCTTTAGCATTTTTGTATGTCAATTCGCAGGTTGGAGAACCTTTGATACCCATTTTATTTTCAATACGGCGTACATTCACGCCGCCACTTCTTTTGTCGTAGATAAACATGGAAAGACCACGGCCATCTTTGGTTCCTTCTTCCGAGCGGGCTAATACAAGGTGGATATCAGCATCTCCATTAGTGATAAAACGTTTTACACCATTCAGGTACCAACATTGGTCTTTTTCGCTGTAAGTAGCGCGTAACATTACCGATTGTAAGTCGGAGCCTGCATCGGGTTCTGTCAAGTCCATTGACATGGTTTCTCCGGCGCAGACACGCGGAATATATTTTTTGCGTTGTTCTTCGTTCCCGAATTCATATAATGTTTCAGCACAATCCTGTAATGCCCAAAGGTTACAGAATCCTGCGTCGGCACGCGAAGACATTTCTGAAGCCATGATGAAGCCAACCATCGGGAAGTTCAATCCATTGTAACGGCGGGGCATGGAAAGTCCCATTAAGCCAGCTTGGGAAGTTACATCCAGGTTTTGTTTTGTTCCCGGAGCATATTTTACGCGGTTGTTGATAACTTGCGGACCTTCGTGGTCTACTCCTTCTGCGTTGGGAGCAATTACGTCGCCACAGATTTCTCCAACAACTTCCATTACCTTTTCGTAGCTATCCATTGCATCTTCGAAGTCAATGGGAGCGTAATCATATTTATCCTTGTCTGTATAGTTCCGTTCTCTTAATTCCACGATGCGTTTCATCAGTGGATGCTCTAAATGGTGTTTCAGAGCCGGATTATCTGAAAAAAAATTTGCCATAAATTAATTAAATTTCTGAGAGATGTTCATTCAATATTTCTTCAAGTCCGGGGACATCTTCCAAATCTCTTTTTGGAATAATATAAACCATCCCCTTTTGAGAGTATAAAAAGAAGTAGTCTTTGTTTTGATTGTAACCCGACAATTCTCCCCATGCCAATATCTTGTGGGAATTTCCTGCTGTTATCTCCACACATCTGTTGTTGAAATCCATTTCCCTTGGACCGAATGCTTCGGGATTTTTTGATTGGATATCTATGGCTGTTTTCTTTAATCTTCCTTTCATTCTTCCTTTCAGGTATAAAAGGTATAAAACGATTGCCAGAAGACAGAGGGAAAATAAGGTAACATAGGATGTGCTCTGATAATAGATATATAAGCCATTCATTGTTGCCAACATAACAGCGCTAAATATCAACAGAGGTGTGAGATATTTGTACAAAGGGGCTTTCTTCTCCTTGAAATATTCCTGGAAAAGAACCCAATCGTCAGTTCTTAAATCAAAACTCAGCTTCATCTACTTGCTGTTCTTCTTATAATACTTAATCATTTTCGGGATTACAGTTTCTACCTCGCCTGTAATGACGTAGTCTGCAACAGTGTTGATTGGGGCGAAGGGATCATTGTTGATTGAAATAATCATGGATGATTCCTGCATTCCTGCGATGTGCTGGATTTGTCCCGAAATACCGCAAGCAATATATAGTTTAGGACGGACAGTTACTCCTGTTTGTCCGATTTGGCGTTCATGTTCAGCAAAACCTGCATCAACAGCAGCACGGGAAGCGCCCACTTCAGCGCCGATAGTGTTTGCTAAATCATGTAAAAGTTGGAAGTTTTCTTTCGACCCCATTCCATAACCTCCGGCAACGATAATAGGAGAGCCTTTGATGTTTACTTTTGATTGTTCAACATGGCGTTCGATAACACTCACCACAAAATCGGCATCAGAAACATATTTGGCGACTTCGTGTTTTACTGTTTCACCTTTATGGTTGGCATCGAAGATTTCTTTCTTCATCACTCCTTCTCGGACAGTGGCCATTTGCGGACGGCAATCAGGATTGATAATTGTTGCCACAATGTTTCCTCCGAAAGCGGGACGGATTTGATACAATAAATCTTTGTAATTTTTATTGTCTTTCTTTTCTTCATGGTCGCCGATTTCCAGTGAAGTACAGTCGGCAGTCAAGCCGCTGTGCAAAGCAGAAGAAACACGCGGACCCAAGTCGCGGCCAATGCTGGTTGCTCCCATCAATGCAATTTGCGGTTTTTCTTCCTGGAATAATTTAACTAAAATGGAAGTATGAGGAAGAGATGTGTAAGGGAAAAGTTTTGTATCATCAAACAAATGGAGTTTGTCTACTCCATAAGGGAAAACCAGTTTTCCGATTTCATCTAATTTTGCGCCAATGGCTACTGCTTCTAATTTGCAGTTCAGACGATTGGCTAATGCACGGCCTTTAGTGAGAAGTTCCAAACTTACCTCTTCCACTTGATTGCCTTCTAATTCCAAATAAACAAATAAATTATTCATAGTATTATCCAATCGTGTGATTATTAATTAATTCAACTATTAATTCTTCAATATCCACATCCGAAGAATCGAATGTTTTGCTTTCTTTGGCCTGGAAAACCACGCTTTCGATTTTCTTCACTTTTGTGGGTGAGCCTGAAAGACCGCAATCTTCAACATTGGCGTTTACATCAGAAACACTCCATTCTGCAAGGTTCAAATAAGGGCGGATGCTGTATAAATCTTCGTAATCGACTGCTTCAGCTTGCTTTTCTGTAATTGTGCGGGCATGTTTGTATTTTTGCAACAATTTGGCATTGCGCGGCCGGCAATCGGGAGCTGAACCATTTACCGTAATCAGCATAGGTAATTTGCTTTCAACTATTTCGATCCCTCTTTCCAAACGGCGTTTAACACGAATTACATTTTTTTCGATAGATTGGATTTCTTCTGCATAAGTGATTTGTGGAATACCTAATTTTTCAGCTACCTGAGGGCCTACCTGGGCAGTGTCTCCATCGATAGCCTGGCGTCCGGAAACAATCACGTCGAATTTGCCGATTTTGCGGATAGCCATTGAAATGGCATAGCTGGTAGCCAAAGTATCTGCTCCTGCAAATGAGCGGTCGGTCAATAAATAACCTCCATCTGCACCTCTGAATAAACCTTCCCTGATGATTTCAGCTGCACGACCCGGGCCCATAGTGAGGAGAGTAACTGTTGAACCGGGGTATTTGTCTTTCAAGCGTAATGCTTGTTCCAAAGCGTTCAGGTCTTCCGGATTGAAAATGGCGGGTAGGGCTGCACGGTTCACAGTTCCATCTGCTTTCATGGCATCTTTCCCAACATTACGTGTATCCGGCACTTGTTTTGCCAACACGATAATTTTAAAGCTCATATTTTATGATATTAGTATTCTAAATAATTTTCACTGCAAAAGTAATAGATTCTGGCAAGGTTGCAAATTTTTAAAAGTAAAATTGCACACAAATAAATAATCTGAGCAATGTAATTAATGTTTAAAAATTCTGTAGAAAATCTGTTAAGTTTTCATCTCTGCTTAATTCCAGTTTTTTTCTCAAACGATACCTACTCATTTCAACACTCCTGAATGACATATCCAATAATGGAGCTATATCTTTTGAACTTAATCCCATTTTGAGGTAAGCGCAAAGTTTTTTATCACTGACAGTGAGTGAAGGATATTTTTCTTTCAACCGTTTCAGGTAGTTTTCATAAATCATATCGAAATTTTCTTCGAATTTTTTCCAGTTATCATCCCGTTCGATATTTAATTTAATATCCTGCTGGATTTTTTGTAAGCGTTTTTTTACGCTTGATAATTCATCTGCACTGATATCGGTTGCAATTTTTTCAATTTTATTATTGATTTCAAACAAAATCTCATTTTTCCGGATAACATTCATGGTAGAACTGGCTAATTCCTGTGATTTATGACGCAATTCGTACTGTAAGCGCTGGTTTTTCAATGCGATGATTTCTTTTTCTTTTTCTTTTGTTTCGGCTTTGAATATTTTTTCCTGTTCTTTCATCTCTTGTTCTTTTTGTATTTTCATTTCCATTGCGCCTTTTTCCGAACGCCTTTTAATGAATAAAATCAATTGGAAAAGTAAAAATACAAATAACAATATATATATGGTCAATGCAATCGTGCTTTCATACCAGGGAGGTAATATTGTAAATTTATATGAAGTTTCTGTCGCCTCTGATTCCAGTGAGTTATTGGCCCTTACTTTGAATGTATAGGTTCCTTTGGGCAATTTGGTATATTCTTTAGTGTTTGCAGGAGAAAAAAATGACCAGTCGGAATCATAATTTTCCAGCATATAACTGTATGAAACAGCTTGGTCATAGCGGAATTCAGGAGCTACAAATTCGAACCGGATGGAGTTGTCGCGATAACTGAATTCCGGAACCGTTTTTTGTGTTTGCTGATAACCTCCGGCTAAAGAATCTTTTTCATTTGTGAAATATATATTCCTGATGGATACATAAAATGGATATTTCACAAATTCATTTTCTTTGGCATTATTTAAATTGATCCATGAAAATCCGTCTTCTGTACTTACCAGGACATTTGAATTGTTAATCGGATTGAAATTCTCAAATCCGAGTATTAATTTTTTCTTTAGTGCAGAAAAAGAAGTGTTATTCACTTTATAAGTTTTGTCGGGTTGGATAAAAGCGATACTGACAGAATAATGAGAAACACACCAGATGTCTCCGGAAGGCATTTCATATAAATGCATCGAATAAGGATATTGCCCGAAGAGTTTTTCATATTTTTCAGCATGCTCTATGCGGTTGGTAGCTGGATTGTGTTGATAAAAACCACCGTCACTTGAGAATATTATTTCATTGTTAATTTTAGACAACACATTATTCCTGTTTACATAAAAACCCTTGGAAGTGTCGAAAGCTTCTACTGAAACATTATCGAGTTTTTCGTTGAATTTTAGCCTGAATATTCCTTTTATCCAGTGAGCAAACCAAATGTCACCGTTTTTATCTTCCTCAAACATTCCTCCTGAATCTGAGAATCCGTTTACCCAATGAGAAAATTGCCATGTGTTGTTTCCTTTTTTTAACAGGAAGAATCCGATATAAGAAGACCCTAAAATATATCCCGGATGGGATTTGAGTTCCTGGAAATTCCATGTCCCGGGTACTCCTGGTATTTGTTCCGATATATTTCCTTTAATAATAAATGCTCCACGGTCGGTTCCGCAGAATAATGTGTTGTCAATTGTTTTTAAAGACCATACTTGCCCCGACATACGGTCTGCCAACTGTATTTTCAATGGGTCAGGAGATGTTACAACCGGATATGAAGTTTTATATAGTCCCTGGTTAGTACCTAAATATAATAAATCGTCTATAATTATAGACGCATAACCTGCCCCGTATAATTGATTGTTTCCGAATAAATCGTATATGGGTGAATTTATCATAACATAGTCTATACCTTTATTTAACCCCAGCCATAAATTTCCCTGGCTATCGAAAGAAACCGTTAAAATAGTATTGTTCTGTAATCCGGAATAAATGTTGGCATAAGTATTTTCGTTGGTAACAATGTCTTTTATTACCAAACCTTTCCTGACGGTTCCCAGTGCTAATTTATTGTCTTTTATGGCAGCACAGAAGACTTGGTTTTCATATAAAAAGTGATCAATGTTGGTTTTGTAGGGGACTGTATTGGCACCATCATATAAGAATAAACCATAAAAATCAGTAACAAAAAGTATTTCGTTGTCGCGGAAAGGCAGAATGGAGCACACTTTTTTCCCTTTTAATATTTCCGTCCCCGGCAATGAAATGAAAATGTCTCCGTTGAGAGAAAAAACTCCTTCGGAGACACTTGATATAATAAACATATTATATATGGAGTTGGAGTATTCGATTTTACCGGTAAAATTGATTCTTTTTATTTGCCCTGCTTTATACCTGAAAACTTCTTTATCTCCCTGAAAATACAAAGCATCTTCTACCTGGTTAATGTGCCAGATTTCATTGAAATCCCTTTCTGTACTATCAATGAGGCCTGTTAATGAATGATAATTGAGTATTCCTCTATCATCCCTGGAATAGTATCCGAATTCATTGTGAGCGCCCGCGTATATTTTATCGCTTTGTTTTTCATAATATAATGCACGGACGTTTGTGTAGTTTCCTATTTGGTAAGTATTCCAGCGATAACCGTCAAATTCCAGCAGCCCACTGTTATTAGCGAAATACATCCAATTGTTTTCGTGCTGGATTATGTCCCAGTTTTGGGTTCCCGAATTAGACTCTTTCCTATGATAGTTATGAACTGTCGGGTAAGTTGCCGACAATTCGTTCGAAAAAAAAATAATAACGAAAAATAATAAAACGAACTTTTTCATAATACTAAACAATATTTGATAAAATATCTCAAAATCCACTTCAATTTTAATCCTTTTTTTCTTGTTGAAATGTGTAGTAAAATATGTTGTACAGCATATTTGAAATTATTTTATTGATTATCAGTTATTTAAAATTTATTTTGTATAGGTAATGTTGAGTTGGTTTTGCCTTGTAATTGAATTTTTGTGTAGGATTTTTTTGTGTATTTAGCTTATTACACCTTTAACTTTGTGCTACAACTTTGGGTTGAATTTTGTGTAAAAAAAATAATAAAAATATGCGTAGTAATTTGTTGGTGCTTTTTTCATGTTTCATGCTTCTGTTTTCTATTGGAGTTTATGGTACGAATTTTACCATTTCTTCAGATAATGGAGTTGCGAGATTGAAAAAAGATGGAGAGGATTTTTTTATTAAAGGTGTTGGAGGAACAAGTCGTATAGCTTTGGCGGCATCGTTGGGGGCAAATGCATTTCGTACGTGGGATGCGAATATAAAAACAACATCAGAGCAGTTAGAAGAGGCTCAAAAGGCCAATGTATATATGATGATGGGTATTTGGCTCTCTCATGATAATAAAGATTATCTGGATAATAATTATAAGGAAGAACAACGGATTAGAATACAAACTTTAATTGAAGCTTTTAAAAATCACCCTAATCTGATGGTTTGGTGTCTTGGAAATGAAGTCAATCTTGAAGATGCAGATACTAAAGAGGCTTGGGAGTTTATTAATGAATTGGCATTAATGATTAAAAAGCAAGATCCGGATCATCCGGTTGCAACTGTTATTTCATATTCTGAAAATGCAGTTGATAATATTGTAAAATATGCACCGGATATCGATGTGATTGGATTTAATGCTTATGGAGCTATCTATGGGATGAAAGAGTTGTTTGAAAATTCATTATATAAAGGTCCATATATTGTTACGGAATGGGGGCCTAATGGCCACTGGGAAAATGCTAATACCGAATGGGGAGCTCCTTTTGAACCTTCGAGCGAAGAGAAAAGAGTTGAATATGAGAAACGGTATACTTCATTTATCTCAAATAATGACAGGTGTTTAGGGTCTTTTGTGTTCTTATGGGGACAAAAACAGGAACGTACGCCAACCTGGTATAGTTTGTTTGTTGAGAATAATGTTGAAGGATTGCCGCTCACAGGAGAATTGTGTCCTCCGGTAGAAACTATGGAGAAAGTCTGGACAGGCAAAGAACCTTCCGAGAAAGCTCCTGTTGTTCAGTCTGTTACAATTGAAGGGCTTTCAAGGCAAGGAATGTTGTTGTTGAAAGATAGAAAAATGACCAAAGCTTCTGTTGAAGTCATTGAACCTAATGGAGAGAGCCTGACGTATGTTTGGGAATTATTGAAGGAAGCTACCAAGCTAGGTATTGGCGGTTCTCATGAACCTCGTCCTGAAAGAATCGGAACTGTTTTGATTGGCAATACAAATGTGCAGGAAATTCAATTGCCTGAAGAGTCCGGAAATTACCGCTTATATGCTTATGTGTTGAATGATAAAGGACGTGTCGGAACTGCAAATATACCTTTCCGGATTAAAGATATTTTAGAAAAAAATGGGAATAGTGACAGAAAAATTTCCCTGATTGATGATTGTGTTGGTAAATGAAATTATGTTATAAAACATGTTGTGTGTTTAATTACTTTATAGCCATAATTTTAACCATATTATTGTTGAGTTTTTATTGAATAGAAATTGGGTATTTAGTGAATTTTTGTGTGGTGATTTTTTAGTGTTAAGTGTTGTTTTTTTCATAAATTTGTCATATCTAAAAGTTATAATTTTTAATTAAATAAATGTAAATATATTAATATGAAAAACGCTTTTTTTCTCTTTTTGTTGACATTTTTTACACACTTGTCTTTTGCTCAGGATTCCTGGCAGGTTTCGGGTATTGTAACTGATGCAGAAGATGGTTCTCCTTTAATGGGAGTTACTGTATCGGTACAAAGTACAAGTACTGGAACTATTACAGACTTGGATGGTAAATTTTCTCTCAATGTCCCCAAAGGCAAGTCTTTGATACTTTCATACCTAGGTTACAAAGAGCAAATAGTTTCTATTAAGGGAAACACTCCTCTTAACATTGTAATGCAAATTGATTCGCACATGCTTGACGAAGTTGTTGCGATTGGTTATGGAACAATGAAAAAAAGTGATTTGACGGGGGCAGTAGGATCAATTTCTGGTGATAAATTGCAGAAAATCCCGGCTTCTGGTCTTGATCAGGCTTTATCAGGAAAAGTAGCGGGTGTTACTGTGAATGCTAATAGTGGACAACCTGGTGAGGCTGCCGATGTGCGTGTGAGAGGAATCGGTACTATAAATAATTCATCTCCGATATATGTAGTGGATGGTGTGGTTACGGATAATATTTCTTTTTTGAATCCTAATGACATACAGCGGACTGATGTATTGAAAGATGCTTCCGCGACTGCTATCTATGGTTCTCGGGGAGCTAATGGTGTAATTATCGTTACTACTAAGCAAGGGCAAAGTGGTGCCGGAAAAATTTCTTTTGATGCCTATTGGGGTCTTCAAAATCGTTGGAATAAATTGGATTTGATGAAACGGGATGAGATGGCTAATATGGAGGTACGTTTATCAACTGACGCAGGTGAAAAAATTGACTATTATAACTATGGTTTTGACGGATGGTTGAAATTGTATAAGATAGGTTCATCTTATTATCCTGCTTATGATACTTATGATTATGCTAACACGGAAACTGATTGGCAGGATGAGGTCTTTCAAAAGAATGCCCTTATCCAAAATTATTATTTGTCATTTACAGGTGGTACGGAAAAAAGTAATTATGCAATCAGCGCAGGTTATTTTAATCAGGAAGGAACTATTATCGGTTCTGACTATGAGCGCTTAACATTGCGTGCTAACAGTTCTAACCAGGTGCGCAAATGGTTGAAAATAGGTGAAAACCTCTCTTTTATTACATCTACCGGGCGTAAAGCAATGAATAATAGTTCTGCTGCGGGTGCGTCTATGCTTTCAGCCGCGCTCACGATGGCTCCATGGGATCCTGTATATTATCCCGAAGAGACTTACAATGTTTTGCTTGAAAATATTTCAGGTAAACCGGCCGCTTCTGCTAATAACTCACAGGGAGTTAATCCGGTTGTATTGAAAAATTATTTCCATCCGGAAGATAAATATGAACGTTGGGTGGGTAATCTATATTTGGAAATTTCGCCTGTTAAACAATTGGTGTTCCGTTCTTCGTTCAATTTGGATTCGCAATATAAACAAGGACTGTCTTTTACCGACAAATTTGATGTATCTGCAGCTGCAGAAGGAAAACGTCTGAAGAATTTTTTAAGCAGAGAGGTGGTACGTTGGAATACTTTTGGAGTTGACAATACTTTGACATATAGCAATGAATGGAATAAGAAGCATAATTTGTCTGTGATGATAGGGCAAACTGTTGAGGAATATAATATGTATAGAATGAGTGGTTCAGGTGCTTCTATTCTTAATCCTATAGAATCAAACTGGTACTTGAATCAAACTACTGAGGAGAGGGATTATGCCAGTGATGAAGTAAAACGTACCCGTATGTTTTCAGGTTTAGGACGTGTGTTTTATTCTTATGCAGACCGTTATATGGTTACGGTGAATTTCCGTGCTGATGGTTCAAGTAAATTTCCTCTCAATACATGGGGCTATTTTCCTTCCATGTCTTTGGCTTGGCGCATGAATCAGGAAAGTTTTTTGAAAAATGTTGAAGACCTTGACAATCTTAAACTTCGTTTTGGATGGGGACGTATTGGTAATGAACGCAGTGTTGGTGAAGCTAATTTTGTTACAAAAATGTTTACAACAGGTCCCTCATTTACAGGATATGTTTTTGGGCCTAATGATGGTTATTACCAAGCTGTGAATAAAAATGGTGCGGCTGTGTTGACTTTTGCCAATATGAATGGTAAATGGGAAACAACCGAGCAGCTGGATTTGGGTGTTGATTTCGGATTTAAAAACGGTTTAATCAGCGGAACAATTGATTTGTTCCAGCGAGATACTAAAGATATGTTGTTGCCTGTAGAAACATCTGCTATCGTGGGTAATAGATATGCTCCGACAGCAAATGTGGGTGTTGTCCGTAACAAAGGGATTGAAATTACTTTAGCACATAATAATAAGGTAAGCGGTGTTGAATATGGTGTTGAAGGAAATGTATCTTTTATTAGTAATGAATTAATTGCACTTAATGGAGGAGCGCCTATTTGGGGAGACCGTGTGAAATCTGATTTGGATATGGCGCTTTATACTTACTGGGGTTATGAATATTTGGGTGTGTATCAAACTGAAGAAGAAGCACGTACCTATTTATGGGGATATGATGAAGATAAACGTCCTTATCATGCAGGAGATGCTAAATATGAAGACCGGAATGGTGATGGAATAATTAATGCTTTGGATGATACTACATTGGGTAGTAATTTTCCTTGGCTTACAGGAGGCTTAAATTTACATGCTGCCTATAAAGGGTTTGATTTCCAAATGTTTTTCCAGGGAGTATATGGAAATAAAATTTACAATGCATTGCGTATACGCACCGAAGGTAATGGCAAAGGTAGCCAAATGAGTACTACCATGCGTGATGTGTATATTGATTTTAGCCAAGACCATAAAAATGCATTAGTGAATGCAGGTATAAATTTAGATGATATTTTGAATTTGCATGGAACGATACCTAACCCTAACGGAGCTTTCAATACTCAAAATTCGAGTCGTTTTATCGAAGATGGATCTTATTTGCGATTGAAAAATATTGAGTTAGGATATACAATGCCTAAAAAACTAACTGAAAAGGTGGCAATTAATCGTGCAAGATTTTATGTGTCGTTCAGTAACTTGTTGACTTTTACCAAATACACCGGTTATGACCCGGAAGTGGGTAACAACGGTGTGGACTATGGTAACTATCCACAGTCGCGTACGGCCATGTTTGGTGTGAATTTGGATTTTTAAGAGTGAAAAACCGGAAATTAAAAGTTATAAATACAATTTTATGAAATACAATATAAAATATTTTACAAGTCTTTTAATCATGTTTATCGTGGTTTCGACATTTGTTTCTTGTGAAGATTGGTTGCAGGAAAAACAACCTGCCCAATCGGATTTGAATGAATATTTCCTGACCGGAGGAGGGCAAGCTTGTATCAATAACATTACAGGAGATTATTCTCCTTTACAATGGGAATATAATAAGACATATTATCCGGAATGGTTTATTGGCGATGTGTGTTCCGACGATGCCTTGAAAGGTGGAGGTTCCCGGGAGGATATGTCATCTGTATTGCAGATGGAAAATTTCATGACTATTCCAGACAATGATATGTTACTTGATTTTTATCGTACACAATATATTGGTATTTCCCGTTGCAATATTTCGTTGAAGTATATTCCGACAGTTGATTCCGACACTACCTTCACTGAAAACCTAAAACAACGTTTGCTGGGAGAAGCGCATTTTTTGAGAGCTCTCTATTATTTCAAGTTGGTACGTGTATTTGGAGGCACTCCTTTAGTAACCGAACCTATAACAGATGAGGCCCGCTGGCGTCAACCCCGTGCTTCTATGAGTGATATTTATACCCAAATTATTCAGGATTTAAAAGTTGCCAATGCACTGCTTTGGAAGAAAGAAGATTATCCTTCTTCAGACATGGGGCATGCTACCAAAGGAGCAGCTCAAGCCATGTTGCTGAAAGTGAACCTTTACCGCGCCGGATGGACAGAAGCCGGATTTATGGAGGGAAATGCTAACGACTATTATCAGCAGGCAAAACTTTATGGGGATTCTTTAATTAATCATCAGGATGTAACTGGTGTGTACTCGCTATGCCCAAAGTATTGGGATAATTTTACCATTGCCGGTGAAAACGGGCCTGAATCAATATTTGAAGTACAATACAGTGAGGATTCTCAAGGCGACTATGGCGAAGGTAATGGCTTTACCCGGGGTACTTTCACAATAATTATGACTCGCTCAATTTCTGAGAATATATCGAAGAGTCCGATAGGATGGGGTTTTAATAAACCTACTCAAAATCTTTTCAATGAATATGAAGTGACAAGTGGAATGTCCGATCCACGGCGTGATCTTACCGTTTGGAATCCCGACCCAAGTTTGATGATTAATCCTGCTAAAGAAATTTATATGGGTAATCCTTATCTGAGCAGAAAATATGCTATGTATAGTGATGGTACTAATGGTGGCTTATATGAATTGACACATCCTACCCGTGGGCCTATCAATACCAAAGTAATTCGTTTTGCAGATGTACTGCTTTTATATGCTGAAGCATGTGTTGCAACCGGCGATTTGGTGAATGCCAAAACTGCTCTGAATTTGGTGCGTGACAGAGCAAGAGGTGATAATGCCGGCATTTTACCCGATTTTCCTTATGGATCGTATTCCGACAACGCAACTGACCTGAAATCAGCCATTCGCCATGAAAGACGTGTGGAATTGGCAATGGAATGCCATAGATGGTTCGACCTTTGTCGTTGGGGTATTGTGGGTGATGTTATGGAAGCATACCGTACTACTCCGGGCGTTGAGAATGCTGAAGCTCAAGCTGATATGATGCCGTTTGAAAAAGGTAAGCACGAATTGTTTCCTATTCCTCGTGAAGAGATGAATCTGAGTGGATATACTCAGAGTGATCAAAATCCCGGATATTAATTGTAAAATAATTGAGTATAAATGAGTATTAATTTAAAACAAACAAACATGAAAAGTACAAATTTTTTTAGATTGATGGTGGTAGCTTTGGCAACCGTGTTTTTCGTTTCTTGTGGTGACGATGATAAGACTGATCCAGATCCTAATCCAAGTGGTGGGGTAACTATAACTTTGGACAAAACTACAGCTGAGGTGACTGTGAACGGTTCTGTAAAATTGACAGCTACTGTAACACCTGCGGGTAGTGCGGTTACGTGGTCTTCTGAAGATTCCAATATTGCTTCTGTTATAAACGGAACAGTTGTTGGTAAAGCAAAAGGCACTACCAATATAGTTGCAACTAGTGGTGATGCCCAGGCTAAATGTGCAGTAACTGTAGTTGAAGGAACAGGACCCGGCGGTGCGGTTGATTTCTCAAAAATTGCTTGTCTGCAAGGAAGTAACTATTACACAATTGTGTTGAGCGAAGGAGCAAGAACTTATCTTGGTAATAAGATTATTCAAGATTTAGGTCCTGATGGTAATGGAGGAAAAGATGCTGCTGGAAAACTTACAAATGGAAGAAATCTTTGGTATTGGGATGGCACTATTGATACAGGAACTCCTGGACCATTAAATTCTTTTGGAGAAATGGATGGTTATATTTGCTTGAAACGTACAGCTGCTGCTGATTGGGCAGGTGCCGGTTTTGCCATTGCACCACCATCAGATTTTCCGGCTGTTCAACCACTTGATTTAACAGATATCTATGCTCATCCTGAACAATATTATTTCCATGTAGCTTTGAAAACTACTGATCCATCTTTCTCTGTAACATTAACATTAGGCGATGGTGTACAAAATGGTAAACATGAAGTTAAATTTACATTTGGTGATGTCCAGGGCGACAACAAACAAACTCCACGTGCAGCTATTACTAAGGATGGTATGTGGCATGAATTTGAAATTCCTTGTACAGAGTTCATTGTAGGTGATGCTATGATGTATCAAAAACCATTCTACGATACTAATATTCTGGTTATGCTATTATTCCCTTCATCAGGTGTGACTTTGCACTTGGATGCAGCATTCTTCTATAAAAAATAAGTAAATAATTTTTCCGGTTCATGCCTCTTCTTTGATTTGAGAGGAGGCATGTTCGGGAAAACTCAGTATGTCTGACTGATAATAAGATATTGATATGAAATTTATGAAAAATATAAAATTATCTCTCTTTTTGAGTGTCGCAGCCCTCATGTTTGTTACATGTAATGATTCAGGTAGTGATGAACCCGATTTGAGCAACTTAAAACCTCGTTATCCTGTGCAACAGGCACGTAGCGTAAAACGCGGGGTGTCGTTTAGCTTTACAAATACAAATGATGTGCTGCTGCTTTCAGAAGGTTGTTGTTGGGCATACAACTGGGGTACATCACAATCCAGCACTGTGGGCGATTTGTTCGACCAGTTGGAAATGGATTATTGTCCGATGACCTGGAATGGTGTGAATGCCCCTGCCATTCGTGCTTACGTGCAAGCACACCCTAATACAAAATATCTGCTTGGATTTAATGAACCGAACCTTACCGATCAGGCAAATATGACTCCAGCTCAAGCTGCTGCAAAGTGGCAGGAAGTCGTGGATTTGGCAAAAGAATTGGATTTGAAACTCCTGTCTCCTGCTATGAACTATGGTACTTTAGCAGGATATTATGATCCGATCAAATGGTTGGATGAATTTTTTAACCTTGTGAACATTAATGATATATATGGAATAGCTATACATTGCTATATGCCTAATGCTTCAAGTGTAAAAGGATATATAGATATGTTTAAGAAATACGGAAAACCTATCTGGATGACAGAATTCTGTGCTTGGGATGGGTTGAATAATGCTAATTTTTCTGAGCAAGGTCAAATATCTTATATGATTGATATTGTGAATTATATGGAATCGGACCCGATGGTGGAACGTTACGCATGGTTTATCCCTCGTGGAAATTATCCGACTGAAAAATATGTATATCAGTATTTACTTTCTAAAACCAATCCACCGTATCTGCTCGACCTTGGAGTGTTATATAATGCGGTTTCTTCGCAAGACAAAAACGTATGGTATGTTGAAAATCAAACAATAGAAGCGGAAAAATACAGCAATATCAATTGTTCGGAAAGTGTGGGACAATCGGGCTTGAAGGCTACTCCGACACTTCGCTTCACTACCGACCCACAAGGTGGCGATCTTGACCTTAACAACATGAAGCCGGAAATGTGGGTGGAGTATCAAATTGATGTGCCTGCGACCGGAACTTATCAATTCCAACTTCGCTATTCAACTGTTATTGCAAGTAAAATGGATTTATTAATTAATGGAACAAAAATTAATTCGCTCGAATTGAATCGTTCAACGAATCCGGAAACTACATGGGTAACATTGGAACAAGGCATAAAGCTTAGTAAGGGAAAACAAACTTTACGATTGAATATGACTGAAGGTTCTTTAGCAATGAACTGGTTGACGTTTTCCATACCACAATAATGCTTGTGTGAGTTAAAAGTTGAAAATTAATAATTGGTACTTAATAAAAAACATCAATCCATGAAATTATCTTGTAAAAAAGTCTTTATTGGAATCCTGTCTGCTTTAATATTAACGTCCTGTGGCAACAAATCAGGTATCAACAGTAATGATCCGGTCGATAAAAAAGTTGTTGAATTATTATCCAAAATGACTTTGGAAGAAAAAATCGGACAAATGGAACAACTCTCCGGTGAAGGTTTTTCCGGTAATATGGTGAACCAAATCAAATCGGGAGGAGTGGGTTCCATACTGAACGAAGTAGATCCGGAAACTGTCAACAAGTTACAGAAAGTAGCGGTTGAAGAAACCCGCCTGGGTATTCCAATCATTTTTGCAAGGGATGTGATTCATGGATTCAAAACAATATTCCCGGTTCCATTGGGGCAAGCTGCTTCGTGGAATCCCCAAATCGTAGAAAACGGTGGACGTGTGGCCGCTTTGGAAGCTACTTCGGTAGGTGTCCGCTGGACATTCGCTCCCATGCTTGATATTTCCCGCGATGAACGTTGGGGACGCATAGTGGAAAGTTTAGGAGAAGATCCTTACCTGACCTCTGCATTAGGTGCAGCCATGATCAAAGGTTTCCAGGGAGACAATCTGAATGATGCAAGTTCCATGATTGCCTGTGCCAAACACTTTGTAGGATATGGCGCTTCCGAAAGTGGAAGGGATTATAATGTAACGACCATTTCGGGCGAGCAATTACGCAATATCTACCTGCCTCCGTTCAAAGCTGCCGTAGATGCTGGTGCTGCTACCTTCATGACTTCTTTTAACGAAATAAACGGTATCCCCAGTTCAGGAAATCCTTTCCTGACTAAACAAATTCTTCGTCAAGAATGGAGTTTTGATGGCGTAGTAGTCAGTGACTGGAATTCTTTGGGTGAAATGATTTCCCATGGATATTGTGCGGATGGAGTTGAAGCTGCCGGAAAAGGTGTGAATGCCGGAGTCGATATGGATATGATGGGGTATGTTTACCGGCCGAACCTGGCTCAACTGATGAAAGAGGGCAAGGTGAAACAAGCAACAATTGATCAGGCTGTGCGGTATATCCTGAAATTGAAATTCCGGATGGGACTTTTCGATAATCCGTATGTGGATACAAATAAACCCGGCGCATTTTATACCGAAGATAATTTAGAAAAAGCTAAACAGGCGGTTGTTGAAAGCGCTGTTTTATTGAAAAATGAAAAAGATATTCTTCCCCTTAAAGAAAATATTAAAAGTATTGCCATAATAGGACCAATGGCCGATGCACCCCACGACCAAATGGGTACCTGGTCTTTCGATGGAGAAAAAAGCCATACAATTACTCCGTTGACTTCTTTGAAAGAGGAATATGGAGATAAAGTTAAAATCAATTACGTACAGGCGTTGGCATATAGCCGTGATATGAATAAATCGGCGTTCGCACAAGCTGTCAGCGCAGCACGGGCAAGTGATGTGGTATTATTTTTTGCCGGTGAAGAAGCCATCCTCTCGGGAGAAGCGCACTGCCGCGCGGATATTTCATTACCCGGAGCCCAAAAGGAATTATTGGCTGAAATTGCTAAAGCCGGAAAACCAATAGTGTTGGTTGTAATGGCAGGACGGACAGTTGAAATTTATAAAGAGCTTCCTTTGGCAGATGCTTTCCTGTATGTTTTCCATCCCGGAACGATGGGAGGCCCCGCAATTGCCGATTTGTTGTTCGGAAAAGCAGTGCCGAGCGGGAAATTGCCTGTAACATATCCTAAAATGGTAGGTCAATCCCCAGTGTATTACAATCATAAGAATACAGGTAGACCAGCTAAAGGCAATGAAGTCTTGATTGATGATATTGAAGTAGAAGCCGGGCAAACTTCATTAGGCTGTACTTCTTTTTACTTAGATGCAGGAGACAAACCATTATATCCTTTCGGATACGGACTCTCTTATTCCACATTTGAATACAGCGATTTGAAATTATCCGCGAATGAAATAGGACCCAATGATAACCTCAAAGTTACATGTACACTGAAAAATACCGGTAAGTATGAAGCTGCTGAAGTCGCCCAGCTATACATACGCGATATTGCAGCTTCAATTACCCGTCCGGTAAAAGAACTAAAAGGATTCCAAAAAATCAGCCTGAAAGTAGGTGAAACCAAAACAGTTGAATTTACATTAACTCCCGGCCAGCTGAAATTCTGGAACAATGACAACCAGTTTATATCAGAACCGGGAGAATTCAAAATATGGGTTGGAACAAACAGCAGGGAAGGATTAGAAGGCAGTTTTAGGTTAAGGTGACGGGTAGGGGCGGGGTCTGCCCGCCCTGAAACCCCAATGTAGTGTTATTATCCCAAAAAGAAAAAATAAAAGAAACGTTTAACAATTAAATAGGATATCATGAAATTAAAAAATTTACTAACTGTATTGATAACAACAACAGTTCTGTTGTTATCTGTTAATAATCTTTTTGCCCAGGTGCCTGCTCATGGCTCTTTACTTGGCGCTGATGTGCCTGTTTGGACAGGAACAGTTCCGGTTCCTGCAGATCCGGCCAGTGTACAAACAAATGCTACGATGAACTACAAGGTTGTTACCATGAATGGGAAAACATGGATTTGGATGGCAGTAAGCGCCGGAGATATTTGGGCTGATGCGAATTCAGAATTCGGATACACAACTGATGCCGGTGTAACAGCAACAAAGTTTGCAATTCCTTTCAAAAACATTGTGCCTAATACTAATAAAAGGCAGATTACAGGTTCTACAATGGAACTTATTCCCGGTGAAGCCCAATTGTTTATGCGTCCGCAGGTTAATTTGACAGGTGCCGGAGGTGGCAATGGTAACCATCATACACAGCCTGTTAACTATAATCCTGCAGCTTACAATAGTTCTACCGGAGAAACTCAAAAACCGGCTTTCCCGGCCGGAGGTCCTGGTAAAATACTGACAAGTGGTTCGATTACAATTGAATTGAATGCAACGGATAATTCCGAAAACGTATTCTATTATATAGTAAACGAAACTGATGGTATTGCTGATGTTATTTTCACCAATACGGTTACTTATACTTTCCCTGTAACTCAGCCGAACCATACATACACAGTTTACGCGATTGATTTTTCCGGAAATGTAAGTGACCCTCAAACAGTATACACTGCAAATCCGGATGCAACACAATTACCTGCTCCTACAGGTTTGGCTTTAAGTGCAGATAAAAAATCATTGACATTCAATAATGTGGCCAATGCTACCGGTTATTTAGTGATTGTTTTTGATGGCGATAATATCATTTATGAACAAGATAATTATGCTTCGGGAGACGCTTTGCGCTATTTCCTTGCCGGAAATCTGACCATAAAAATAAAAGCAATCGGCGACGGAAATAATTATTCCAGCTCTGACTTTGCTTCAATTGCATGGAATGTATCAACAAGCGAATTGAATTTGACTCCGGGTGCAATGTATTGTGATTATTTGTTCAATCCTCCCGCAAATAACAATTGTATTGCAGGTAACGAAGATGCAGCCTATTTCAGCTGGTCTACAGATACTGAAGGAAATATTATTATTGCAATCGCTCCAAGCTTTTTAGTGAATGGTGTTACTAACCAGACAGAATTCAGGGGAAGTGGTATCAATACTCCTGCCAACATTATGGTTAACGGAGATTTAAATGCCGGAAATAAATATTTCACAGCGTCTCTTCTTCCCAAGGAAGATGGTTTGTATAAAAAAATGAAATTGACAAAAACAGCAGGCGCCTCAATTCCTCTCGGAAGTAGCATCAGCTATACCGGCAGTGGCAATTATATCGTATACAAAACAGTTGTTGATGGACCTACTAACACGGCTTTGGGTCTTGGTGGCGCTTTGAATGATTTATATCCGGTAACTCCATATACTATTGATGCTCCATATATTTATGGTTCTTCTTGTCCCAGCACAGGAACAGGTATTTGCAATACTCCAAAATCAGTATTCAGTATTTATTCACCTGCTAAAGGTATCATCTCTATTGATGGATTGGATACACAAGTTGAAGTGAAAATATTAGACTTGTTAGGTAAAGTGCTTGATACACAATTAACCGATGGTGAAGTTGCGATATCTAATCTTCCTGGAGGAATTTATCTCCTTTCTGTAAAAGGTCAGACAATTAAGTTTGTAAAATAAAAAAAATAGAGGGTGGCATTACAAAGATGTCACTCTTACAACTACTAATAAATATTTATCAATTAAAATGTTGTTATTATGAAAATTAAAAATTTACTATTTGTATTGGTCACGGTAATAGGATTGCTGGGGACTGGTAAGGCAGTAGCCATAGAACCAGGTACTTTATCGGAAATTTGCAATTGGCCATTTACACCAAATGGTGTTAATAATGTACCAGTAGCACCATCAACTGCTGGATTTGTACTTTTTACTTGGGAAACGCTTCCCAATGGAACAGTTGAAATTCGTATTGCTCCGCATCCTGATAATGCAGGTACTTCTACACCTTATGCTTGTTATAGAGGTGATAATGGCTTGGCTACAGGCGGTTTCTCGCTTGGTGGCGGACTGATTTTTGCAAATTATTTTTCAAAATCTTTGAGTTCCGACAAAAAAGCGGTAATACTAACTCCTACGCAAACGGTTCCTGAAGGAACAATTATCAATTTCAGTGGACAGTGCGAATATAAAACAGACAATGAAAGTGTAACGGGTAATGGAAATGACTTTTATCCATCTGTAACATTTCCTGCTTATACATATGGTACGAATTGTACCGGAGTATATGTTACGAAATTATCTTCTCCAACCAATGTTGCTGTTAGTGCTAGCAATATTCTGACTTTTAATGAAGTTACTAATGCAACGGGATATGTTGCAACAGTAACTATTAATAGTATTGTTATAAAAACACTTAATATTTCGGGTAGTGGTGAAGTTATTTCTGCTCCTCTTAACGGAAATGCTTCTGTAACAGTTGTGGCTTCAGATAACACAGGAACTTATGCCAATTCTGATGCATCTGCACCTGCAAGTTGGACTGTAAATAATTCGGATCAAACCGATTTGCCTGTTTCTATATATTGTGGTACTACTATAACAGGAGCTGTTGGATCTGCTAATTTCTCAGTAGAAACCAAAGAAAACGGTGATATATGGGTAACTATTAATGGAGATACATATCGAGACAATGGAGTGCAAACTAGTGCATTTACGATTGCAGGAATCACTGGAACCAATATTTTGGATAAAGTTAGTGCAGCTACGGCAAATCCGAATGTCTTTCGTCCGAAAACAGGTATAACTATACCAAAGGGCACTTTGATCAGCTACAATGGAACCATTGAATGGACTACTTTAGGTGGTTACGGAACAAAACAATTTTTCACGAATTACATTTATGGAACAAGTTGTTCCGATTCGGAAAAACCTGTGGTAGTAGCAGCAGACATTGTAGGTGATTCTAAAGCGTGGGGTATAAATGTTAGTGTAAATGCTACAGATAATATTGGTGTTACTCAAATTAAACTGGTTGATAATGTAAAGGGCTACATGCAGACATTATCTGCATTAACACAGAATGGAACGGCAACCTATCTTTTTAATGGTTTACAAGGTGGTACTACATATAATTTTTCCATTATAGCTGTTGATTTGGCAGGTAATGAATCTGACCCTAAAACTTTATCTGCTTATACAACTTTGGCAATGCCGAATATCATTTTATCAAGTAATAATTTGTTATTTACTCCTACTAATGGAACACAAAAAGTAACTCTTTCTGGTGCGAATATTCCTTCCGATGTTATTTTAACGGCTCCTTCTGGTTATAGTATATCACCCACAACGATTTCTCCTGTAGAAGGTATTATTGCAGATACGGAATTAACTATTAAATGGATTAATGGTTTGGGAAATAATATTATAATTGATACTGATGGTTTAGAGCATCCTGTTGCAATTTCTTTGACATCTGATTCCAAATTTTCGAATTATTGTAATTATGTTATCACTCAAGGAGGAGGGGCCACTTTAACTACTCCTGCATTATTGAATATAAGTATAAATGAAGCAAAAACTGTTCTTACTTACAAGATTGCACCTTATGATGTAACAGGTGATGCAACATGGAATGGTGGAGCATTAAATGCTGCTAGAATTCTAGTAGATGGCGTGGCTGCAAATCCCCTACGTACTCAAGTTGATAGCCATACTATCATGCTTACATTTGGCCAACCGTTAGCAGACAATGCTGTTATAAGTTACACTTCTGGTGCAACATTAATTTGGACCACAACTGGTTATACCAATTATGGGAACAATGGCAACTGTTATATAGATGCTTGGTCTAAAACTTATACTATTGGTGCTGCAAATTGCGATTGTACTCCTCAAATTGTAACTCCGGAAGGTAATGAAGAAGGCGTATTAAATGCTAGTGATGTGAAAGCTACAAGTGTTAAGGTATTGGTTGACGTAGTTGAGGGTACTTATCCAATTAAGCAAATTAAATTTGTAAAATCTGGAGCTAGAAGTACAGCTGATGATGATGTGCAAATTTTTGATAAGAGTACAGATAATTGGTATACATTAGCTGGTTTAACTGCAGACACTAATTATGCTTTTGATATCTATGCAATAGATTCTATGGATAACGAATCAAGTGCAGGTCAGGTTGTATTTAAAACATCTACAGCTACTGGCATAACAGCTCCTGTTATTGCTTCGAAATTAATTAACACTCAATACTACACTATCGATGGTCGTGAAGTAAATGCTCCAACTACAGGACTGTATATTGTAAAGAAAACTTACAGTGACAATTCTGTAAAAACTGAAAAAGTGTTTGTTAAATAAATTTAAGTGAATTACTGAACGGTGAACAGGCTTTCTGTTCACCGTTCTATGTTCATTTTGCATATTATTTAGTGTTTAATCTAAAAAACATATCATGAAAAAAAATTTACTTAGCCTTGTAGTTCTTTTGTCGATAGCATTCAATACTACGGCATTGAATCATGGTTCGATGGCAGGCAACAATTTGCCTTTGTATCCGCAACGCAATGGAGCAACTCCAGGTACTGCCATTGCCGGAGTTACTTTTGACTTTAAAATGGTAACTGTCGGTTCAAAAACATGGGCTTGGACTAATGTAACAGGAGGAAAGACTGTTTCTGCTGATGCCTGGGCATCACAGCTTCGTTACTGGGAACCTACGAAAACGGAAATAAACTTAACGGGAAGAACTGATGGAAACAAACAGACTTTCGGTAGCGCCCGCCTACCAAATATGAATCCGCTTACAGTTACTTATTTTCAGTCCTGGAATAATGAATTTTATGAAACGGCTGATTTTACCTACAATTACACGCTGCAGAATTCCGCAAATGCAACTGATAATATAGCTCCTGTACTTGCTGCTCCAACTGTTGTAAGCCAAACGTCGATGCAACTTAAATTATTGCTCTCGGCTACTGATGATTCCGGAAATTTTTTCTATTACATAGAAGATGCAGGAAACAATTTTGCGGAAGTGTCGTTTTTCAACGATGTAACCTTGAGCCTTACTCCTGATGTTGATTATACTTTTTCGATTTATGCCATTGATTTTTCGGGTAATCAAAGCGCAGCAAGAGTTGTTGGTACACATGCTGTTGAGCCTACATGGATTACGAACGGAACGGCAAAAGCGATTTCTTTCAAATTAGACAGCCGTTCATTGACTGAATTGCAAATCGAGTGTACTTCCAATGACCTTATCGGTGATGCTTTTGTAAAACTGGAAATAAACGGAGTATCATTAGACCCGAAAGAATGGAAACCGGTAATCAACCAAGTTGTTGGTACACAAAAATATCAGATAACAGTTCCTGCTGCTGATATTCCGGGCTGGGCGGAAAATGCGATTCTCGGATTAAACCTGGGTTATATCACTATGCCTATTGGTGATTGGGGGCATTATGTGACTGAAAACAAATTTATTACAACGGGAGAGAATGAAAGTTCTCCTATTTTACACAAAATCGGGACGGGAATTGATATCGAAAAACCGGAACCCACCCCCGAATATAACTGCAAAAATAATTTACTTGAAGGAATGAATATGACTGTGGGTGAAAACTATTATGCGCCTGGTTGGAATCCGATTAACACCTACACTTCCGGATTTGCTGGCGGTGAAGTCAATATTACGCTTCCGGCTGCTACCTCTGAAGTATGGCAAGGCCAGTTCCGTTTCCTGTTTGCTACACCGGTTGTTATCGATCATGATAAAAAATATGGGATCATGATGACTGTAAGAGCGAACAATAATTTACCGTTCTATGCCAAATTCATGGATACTGATGACAATGCTTTCTTTGAAATTCCAAGAACAACAGTTAATGCAGGTACTGTAACTCTGAAAGTAATGGACTTGACCCCGTCCGCAGCACTTACGCAAATAACAAGGGTTTTGTTTGACTTTGGAGGCAATCCTGCAAATACCAATATAGTTGTTTCAGATCTTACAATATGTGACAGTTTCGAAGCGGCAGGTATTTCTGAAGTAGTTCTAACAAAAGGTATTTCTTATAATCAGGATGCAAATGTTATCCAGGTTTATGCCGAAAATGGAATTTCCTCTGCTAAATTATACACTATCGGAGGCCAGATTGCTGCATCCGGAACATCTGAGATTGGTATTTCCGCATTGCCTAAAGGTATTTATATCTTAAGTGTGAAAGATTTGGCAGGAAATGCTTCTGCATTCAAGATTGCTGTAAAGTAATTAGAGCATCATACATCATAGATGCCTCTTACAGAGGCTAACTCAGGGGCATCATGTGCATCCCGACATGCAGCAGGCATGGCCTACAGCTTACATAGGAAGCGCCCTATAGGCGCATAAGCTCAGTTTGCTATTTATAAATAGGAAACATCCTCTGGATGTTGTGTAAACCAAAGCATTCGAAACAATATGTTTTATATTTTAGAACTAAATCATATATCATGCAAAAGCTCTTATCATTATTATGCCTCTTAGGCCTTTTCTGTTTTTACTCGTGTAGTGATTCCGATAATTCTGACGATAAGGAAACCGGAGAACCTCAACTGGTTGTTGCTTACGAAGATGGAACATTCTTTTTGGATTGGTCGGGTTTCGTAAATAAGCAGGCAGATGACTATGCAGTATATTTTAGTGGAGATCCTATAGATGCGTCTACATCTCCTTATACGACTACTGATGCGGAAACTCAGTTTGTACTTATTACCGGAAATTTCGAAATAACCAGGACATATTATTTCAAAGTTTGTTTGTCGAAAAATGCAAATGCCTCTGCCTCTTCAACTTTTGTGGTAACCCCTGAAATGGCCGGATCGAATAATTTCAAAGTAGTGATGGAAGATGGTAAAGCTCAAATCTATAAAAATGGCGAACCTTTTTTTATACAAGGTATCGGTGGGATGACTCAGATGTCGCGTGCCGCTTCTTATGGAGCCAATGCATTCCGTACATGGGATGCGAGTGTTGCCGGAACCACCAAGGAATTGAATGAAGCCAAGGCCAATAATATGTACCTGATGATGGGTATATGGTTGTCACAAAACAATAGTGATTATAATAACGAAACATATAAAAACAACCAGCGGAATAAGATAAACCAATTGTTGAAAGCATTCAAAAATAATCCCAACCTGATGATTTGGGCGCTTGGAAACGAAACCAATAGCGGAGCAGATACAAAAGTGGCCTGGGAATTTATCAATGAATTGGCTGGAATAATCAAAGAGCAAGATCCGAACCACCCTGTAGCTACTGTAATTTCCCATTCTTCCGGGGCATTGAACAACATTGCCAGATATGCACCGAATATCGACATAGTAGGCTTGAATACTTATGGTGGAATTTATGCCATGAAAAATATGTTTGCCAATTCCTTGTATCAGGGACCATATATGGTTTCGGAATGGGGACCCAACGGCTTCTGGGAAAACTGGAACACTTCATGGGGAGCCCCTGTAGAACCTACCAGTGAAGAGAAAAGGGTGGAATATGAAAAACGTTATACTGATTTCATTTTAAACAATGACAGAAGTGTAGGTTCTTTTGTCTTCTTATGGGGACAAAAAGAAGAACGTACACCAACCTGGTTCAGCATGTTTGTTGAAAGTGGCGTGTCGGGATTACCATTGAACGGGGAAGCTTGCCCGACTATAGAAACGATGGAAAAATTGTGGACAAACTCAGAACCGAAAGAAAGAGCGCCTATTGTTGATGGAATCACATTGAATGGAAATAGTGTTAATAATACCGAGAAATTTAGTGCAGGAGCTTTGGTTCAAGCAGTTGTAAATGCTTCTGATCCTCGTGGTTATAACCTGACTTATCATTGGGAAATCCTTAAAGAAGCAACCGTGTTAGGAAATGGAGGCTCTTATGAACCACGTCCCGACAGGGTAGGAGAGGTAATTACCGGTTATTCTAATGAACAGGATATAGTAGCTCCTTCTTCCACAGGAAATTATCGTTTATATGTATACGTATTAAATGGCCGTGGAATGGTTGGTACTTCCAATATTCCTTTTCAAGTTCAATAATGTATAAAGAAGTGGATATATGAAAGGTTGTCTGAGGGTTGTCCTGGAGCCACTATATTGGCACCCCTCACGCTACTAAGGAAGCGATGCCTTCGCTACTAAGGAAGCGATGCTCTCGCTACTAAGGAAGCGTGACCGTCGCCTCCTTGAAGCGAAGCCGTCGCTTCCTTGAAGCGTTGTATTTGCTTCCTTTGATTCCATGTTAAAAATAAATAATCCGTTAGTCTATGAATAAAATATCATTGTTTTGTATCTTGTGTTATTTTCTGACAAGTGTTTCCTTATCTGCTCAACAAGCCATACAAGTAGGAAAAGGTAGTTATGCCGAATATCCTGCCGATTCAGTTGCTTATGAAGATGGTTATTTTGCCCCACCATATAGTTGGTTTCAACAGGCCTGGCCGGATTTAAATCTTCATGATAATGCCCGTAATAAACCTTTGCCTACCAATGATTGGTGGACTGAATTCATTTTCAGGGGATTGAGTAATGTGCAGCCTAAAATTGGAAAATCTCCTGTTACGGTCAAAAAAGATGGCAACCGTTTCGGATGCGAAGCCTGGGCTTATCCCCACATGGTAACTGCCAGTGCCGAAGGATTTAACGTATTCTTCCCGAAAGGTTTTTCCGGAGGAGGAATGGTTAAAGGTAATCCATTGAAAATCAATGCGACATCGGTATTACAGGCCAATGACGAAAATATTCTTTTTACCGATTTTGAAACACCTACATGGCCAACAGGATGGACTGTTTCAAATAACAACAAGAATATTCCCGGGCCAATGGCGACATCTGAAATTACTCAATCACCGAAGCCAAACGGATATGTTGGAGACCGGTTTGTGAATACATATAAAGAAAATGATGCTAAGTTGACATTGATTTCTCCGAAATTCACTATAGAAAAAGATTATATCCGTTTATATGCCGGAGGTGGAAACTATCCGGATGCAGCATACGTGGGTTTATTTATTAATGGACAAAAAGTTAGAAATGCTACGGGAGAAAATAGCGGTAACTTGAAACAGCACACTTGGGATGTGACAGAGTATAAAGGGCAGCAAGCTGAAATCCGCATTGTGGATGATACCAGCTCAGGCTGGGGCTTTATCATGTGTGATAATATGATATTTACTAACAGCGAGTTCGGAGGAGCAGGTTATACGCCTGATTTCCATACAACTGCTGCTAAGGTATATGACTGGTCAGACCTTGGGTTTACTTTGAGAAGTGAAGATGCGGGAAAATATATGGATGCTACTATTATCCATGGAGTTCCGTTTGTATATGTCGAATTGAAAGACTTGTATCCGATTTTGGTTCCGGGAAATACTGCTTCCGTTTATAATGCAAGCGGACAGAAAATTACCGAGTTCCCGGCTTCAGTTAGTGTTTTTACTATCGAATATGATGACAAAGTATATGGTATTCATGCCCCGGAAGGAAGTAGGGTACACCAATCCAAAGGTGGGGATTTCCAGCTGGAAACTCCTGCCGGTAAAAGATATGTGGTTGTTTCTGCGCTTCCCGACAGAACCTTTTTGGCGACTTACGACCAATATGCAAGGAATAAACCGGGTGATATCCGTTTCGAATATGAATACAAAGTTTCGGAAGGAAAAATAGTCACTACTTTTGATATGGATGCGAAAAATTTAGACACCGGCGCTTTCGGCCAGCAGGTTTTAATGTGTTTTCTTCCACATCATTACCGGACAACGGCTAAGAATTTTAACTTCATAACCGGTGCGGATTATCAAATGTTCAGGGGATTACTGCATACAGGTGTTGCCCAAACATTTACCCTCGCTTACAACTTTGGAGGTATGCCTCCTTATCTGCCCGAACCATTGGATATGTCGCAGGAAAGGAAAGAAATGTTGAGTTCGTTGCTGACTTATTCTTCGACACACTTCGGTCGTAACGGAAATTCTTATGCCAAAGGACTTGGAGAGCAAACAACCATGATGTTGATGGCCAAATCTTTAGACCATTCAGGATTTGATTTATTCAGAAACGGATTGAAAACTGAATTTGCCGATTGGTTAACATACGATGCCTCTGAACAATCAAAGAAATCGTATTATTTTGCCAGATATCCGAATTATGGCGCTTTGATAGGTTTCCCTCCCGGATATGGTTCGCAGGGATTCAATGACCTTCATTTCCATAATGGATATTTCATCGCAGGCGCTGCACGTCTGATGATGGTTGATAAAGAATTCAAAAAAGATTATGCCGGAATTGTTAAGCTGGTGGCCAAAACGTATGCCAACTGGGAGCATTATAAAGGCGTTGATAATAATACGGCTGATTACCAGCCTTTCCTTCGTACTTTTGATCCTTATCTCGGGCATTCTTTTGCCGGAGGAACAGGAGATGGCGGAGGAAATAATCAGGAATCTACTTCCGAAGCAATCAACTCATGGTTTGGTATTTACATGTTAGGTGTCGAACTGAATGATAAATCCATTATCGATTGCGGAGCTATGGGATATTTGCTTGAAAATATTTCCGCAGGAGAATATTGGCTCAATATGTATAAAGAAAATTTCCCCTCAACTTATGCACACGATTATGTTGGTATTTTAAGAACCGACAACCTGGCATGGGCGACTTATTTTGCGGGCGACCCGGCTTGGGTACTTGGCATTCAGGCTTGTCCGGTTGATTTCTATTACAGGGATTTCTTTGTGAATCCTGAACGGATGAAAGAAATCAATACTGCCATGTTTCACGACAGGACTACTTTTATTTATGATGGAAACCCGATGCATACCAATGATGATCCTTATGACAATATCAAAACAATGGGACCATATCTGGGAGGTTACCACCTGAATATAATGAATTTCATCGATCCTGTAAATGCAGCCCAATGGGTAGATGATTTTTGCAGGCTTCCGGATTCTGAAGGGAAAAATTGGAGAGAACATTTAAATACGACTACAAATTACTATATGAGTAACGCTATGATTACTTATGGTAATCCGGCTCCTGGTTATCATACAAGTATTCCTTCAGGTGCTGTATATGTAAATGATAAAGGTGAACTGACTTATTTATTGTATAATCCTTCAAGCGAAGATGTAGATGTTGATATCTATAAAAATGAATCAAAAATTGAAACTATCAGGGTGGCTGCCGGTAAATACTACAATTCCAGGATAACCGGAGGCAGTAAACCGTCAGTTGCCATTACAACCTATAATAATGATGATAAAATGGCTTTGAAAAAAGAAGTCAAAATACAAGCTACTGCTACGGATAAAGACGGCAGTGTGTTATGGGTTGATTTTTATTTCGATAATAAGCTGATTGGTACGGCTTATGCTGAACCTTATGAAATTTCTTTTGCTCCGGCAGAATCCGGTGTAAAAGAATTGAAAGCGATTGCTACAGATAATGAAGGACTTAAAAGTGACCCGGCTATAGTGAACATAGAAGTACTTACTGTAGAACAAACTCCGTTCAAAGGTACTCCATGGAATGTTCCTCAGGAAACAATTTATGCCGTACAGTTTGATGAAGGCGGTCCCGAAGTTGCCTGCCATGACAATGAAATTGCCATGCAGGGCGGAACTAATTACAGACCGGGAACCGGCGTTGAAACGGAAGGGACTTCTAATATTCCTACCAGTAACATCGGTTGGACAAATACCGGTGAATGGTTTGAATATACTATAAATGTTCAGGCGGATGGTATATATGCCATGAATGCTAATTTAGGCTCAAATGGCGGAGGAGCATTGAGAATATTAATTGATGGAGTAGATATGACTGGTTCGGTTACAGTTCCTAAAGGATCCGGATGGACACGGTTTGATATGTTTGTCGCCAATATTCCTTTGAAACAAGGCAAACACATCATGCGTGTAATGATTGATAAAACCGGAGCCAACCTCTGTTCTTTCAAGTTTACTGTTACAGCGGGAGCAATGCCTTCGGAAGTCGATGCCGGTAATGATATGGTAATTTTGTATCCCGAATCTTCCGTTACATTGAATGCAATAGCTAAAACTTATGGAATGGCCACTGTAACCCAATACGAATGGACACAGGTTGATTCCAATTTACCGGTTACGATTGCATCTCCAAATCAGACTTCTACTGTGGTTTCAAACATGAAGTCAGGCACTTATGTGTTTGAAGTGAAAATAACAGACAGTAATGGCGCCTCAGCGAGTGATAAAATCGCAGTTTGTGTGAAACCCGCCAATTTTGCCCCGATAGCTAATCCTGGCAATAACCGGACAGTAGATGCGGGCGATGGGTTGTTATTAGACGGAAGCGCTTCCATAGATACGGACGGAACTATTGTCAAATATGAATGGAAACAGATCGATTCTAATAATCCGGTTATAATCAATCAGAATGTAAATACAAATCCAACAGCAAGTGTAACAGGACTTGAACCCGGCAACCTGTATATTTTCGAGTTAACGGTTACTGATAATGAGGGGGCAACCGGTTCGGCTAATGTCCGCATATTTGCCAATGAAGCAAGTGGAGTTAAAGAAGTTCATACCCCGGAAATAATTATATATCCTAATCCGTTTGCAGACAATTTGATTGTTCAAACCGGAGAAAAAGACAAAGTGTCTAAAGTAAGGTTGTTCTCGATAGCTGGAAATGTTGTTTTGGAAGAAAAGATACAAGATGAATCTTTCATTCATCTGAATACCTCTGCATTACAACCTGGATATTATATATTGTCGGTTGTTTCGGATAATGGTGTTATTTCCCGGAGAGTAATAAAACGGTAAAAATGCAAAATAGTTCAAATAGAGCCCTATTTAAAATAAAACATAACATCAAACATCATGAATAAAAAAATAACACTTTTCTTAACGGCAATCATTTGTTTCTGCCAACTTTCTTTCTCACAAACACTGGTGAGCCAGGGAAAAGAGGCTTGGGCTTCTTCCATTAATGGAAATGGTGTTGCTGCTTCTTATGGTAATGATGGTAAATCCAACACCCGTTGGGAAAGCAAGCACAAAATAGATCCACAATGGTGGGCAGTTGATTTAGGAAAGGAATATCATATTTTCCGGATGGAAATTGATTGGGAAAATGCTTGTGCAAAAGATTATACCATACAAATATCGAACGATAAAAGTTTTGCTGCTTTTACAGAAATCGGTAGTCTTACCAATGCCCGGTCAGGTAATCATACAGATATTATACCGACTGATATAAATGTGAAAGGACGGTATTTAAGAGTGCATGGAACATCCCGTAATATGGATTACGGATATTCATTTTATGAATGCCGGGTATATGGGGATACCGGATTGACAGTTGTGCCTGTTGTTTTTGATGTGCCTTATGTTCAATACTTGAAAGTGAGTCTTTCACCTGCCGATCTGGAAGGAAAAAAAGAATTAATCATACAGAATAAAGATGAAATTGTAAATCTGAACTTTAATGAAGGAAGCGCCCTGAAAATGGATTTACTTGATTTCCGTGGAGATTTCACTATCGATTTCTGGTCGTTGAAAGAAGGTTCAACAACAGACACCATCAAGGGGATTCCTTTGAACCTGACGGTTTACAAAGATATGGTGATTAATGTGAAATTGACTCCTAAAATTACTTTCGGTAATCAAGCTCCTGTAGCCGATGCCGGCCCGGATGTCACCTTATATGCTCCTCAAAGTATGGTAGAATTGGATGGTTCCAGAAGCCAGGATAGGGATGGGGAAATTGTGAGTTACAGATGGACACAGGTGAGTGGCCCTGTTCAGGCGACAATAGTTTCTCCCAATACTCCTGAAACTGAAGTTCAGGGTCTGACGCAGTTGGGTGATTACAAATTCAGGCTGACAGTCGTTGATAATGAAATGGCTATGGGAACAGATGATATAGTAGTTTCCGTATTGCCTCCCGAACAAGTGGACTTTAATTTGTTGTTACCCGCGAATAAAGTGATGGTTACGGATACACGCAAACCGACATTTACCTGGGAAGCAAGCCCGGATGCGACCAAATATGAAATATTTGTCAATATTACAAGGAATGATTACGAATGGCATACAGCAGGAAATCTCCTTGACAGGTATACAAAAGTAGGAGAATCAGCTACCAACTCTTTTACAATGAATATTGATCTGGTCGATCGTTGGACTTATAAATGGTATGTGATAGCAACAACTGCTTCGGGAATGAAATATTCCAATAAACAACAGTTTGGATTATATATTCCTGTGATGGAAACTGAAAATGATGGTATCAACATCGTGAATGGTTGCCGTGACATGAATAAAAACGGAACGGTTGAACCATTCGAAGACTGGCATCTGACTCCCGAAGAACGTCTGGCCGATTTGATGGGACGACTGATAACTGAAGAAAAAATTTCCCAATTGTTCTACGGTGGTAACGATAATCCTTTGGATGGTTTTGCTTTTTCTTATGGCGTTGAAGGCGGAATGAGAACAACCCAGTATGCAGCATCCAAAACCCGTATGGGAATTCCTATCGCATATCTCGGAGATAAAATGCATGGATGGAAAACTATCTATCCTACACAATTGGGTCTGGCGGCTACCCGGGATATGGATTTGGTATATCAATGTGGTAACTTGCATCGTATTGAGCAAAAATCTTTCGGGTTTACAGGAACGTTAGCTCCTTTGGCTGAAGTAAGTACGAAAGTTCTTTATCCCCGTATACAGGAAGGCGCCGGAGAAAATGCAGATGAAGTAGCTGCAAGTGTCCGCGCTATTGTTTGTGGAATGCAGGGTGGACCGGAAATCAATCCTCATTCTATGATGATTACCGTAAAACACTGGCCAAGCCAGGGTGCAGGAGGAGAAGGTCCTACACAATATGACGAAGTAACCATCAAATACCACATGAAACCCTGGTATGCCACTGTGGATGCCAATGCTGCTTCCGTAATGCCTGGTTATAGCTCTTCTCCTTTCCTTGATCCTAGTGGGAAAGGGGCAAATTCAAGCAAGAAAATCATTGATTATCTGAGAAATGAAATCAAATTCAAAGGATTTATTGTAACTGATTGGCTGGGAGCCACCACTAATCAGTCTGTAGAAAGTATAGGAGCCGGTATTGATGTATTGGGAGGAGCGCCGTCATCACCGACTAATTTTGACGAATTAATTGCTGCCGTTGGAATGGAACGTATCAATGAGGCTGCGGCGAGAGTGTTGGATGCCAAAATCCGCTTGGGAATGTTTGAAAATCCGTATGGCGATCCTACTTGTAAATGGAATAATGCAGAACATCATCCGGTTGTATTGAATGTGGCGCGCAGATCTGTTACATTATTGAAAAACGATAATCTATTGCCCTTGAAATTGGATATCAATGACGAAATTGTCGTAGGTGGACCCCGTGCAACATGGAACGGACAAAACAACGACCCCAATGTAATATGGCAGTCTATTTATTATGATAACAAGCAAGCGAAGACCTACTTGCAGGCCATTACTGAAAGAGCTGCCAAAGATGGAATCAAAGTATATCAGGATAATAGCGCTAATCCTAAAGTAGCTGTTGTTGTGATTGGAGAAGAATCTTACACGCACGGCACGCAATGGGCGGATAAAAATCCGAACATACCGGAAGAACAATTAGCCGTGATTAGGAATTTCCATGAGGCCGGAGTGAAAGTGGTTACAGTAGTTATTTTACCGCGTCCTTACGTGCTGACTCCTGTTGTGGAAATGTCGGATGCTATTTTAGCGGTTTACCGTGGTGGAAATGGTATCGGTCAGGCTACAGCCGAATGTATTTTCGGAGATTTTGCTCCTACAGGAAAGTTGCCGTTCCAGATGCCCCGTTCGCAAGATCAGGTGGGAACTGATAATACCAAAAACCAGATAGAAAAATGGGAATTGCCTTATGATATCGGAGCTACAGATTCGGAAAGAGCTATGATTCGTAATTATATAGCCCAGGATTTGCCTGTACCTCCTGTTTTTGGCGATCCTCTTTTTCAATATGGTCATGGAATCCAGAATTTCGGACAACCATTGGGTATTACTTCTACCAAAACAATTAAAAATATATTGGTTTATCCGAATCCGTTCAAAGACGAATTTACCGTTGATTTACAGGGTGTGGATGGTGTTGAATCTCTTAAAATCATGAATGTAACCGGAAAAATAGTGGCAGTTAAAACTGTTGAGTCAGAATTTGTCAGGTTTGCAATATCTGATTGTCAGCCAGGTATGTATTTCCTTGTTGCTGTTGGTAATGATAGCGTTAAGACTGTAAAAATAATAAAGAGATAATAGTTTATAATATAATAGAAAATCCAGAGGCATTAGTGCTGGCTTGCATATTTAAAGGATCACCCAATGGGGCAAAGCCTTCAAAAAAATACAATAACCTGAAATTTTAGCAAAAATTCATTTCGGAATTCGTGGTTTTTCTTTGTAAAGTTTGTTTATATTTGCATTCAAATTGTACATTCTTTATCAATAAAAACTCTAAATAATCCGTTATGAACGACGTTAGTGTAATGAATAAAGCGGCCGACAATATCCGTATACTTGCCGCATCAATGGTAGAAAAAGCAAAATCCGGACATCCCGGAGGAGCTATGGGCGGCGCCGACTTTATCAATGTACTATACAGCGAATTTATGGTTTACGATCCGGAAAATCCGAAATGGGAAGGCCGCGATCGTTTTTTTCTTGATCCGGGACACATGTCACCCATGTTGTATTCGGTTTTATCACTTGCCGGAAAATACAATATGGATGAGTTGTCGCAGTTCCGTCAATGGGGAAGTGTTACTCCCGGGCATCCCGAAGTGGATATTATGCGTGGTGTGGAAAATACTTCCGGTCCGTTGGGACAAGGCCATGTGTATGCCATTGGAGCCGCTATTGCTGCCAAGTTCCTCAAAGCTCGTTTAGGAAAAGTAATGGATCAAACCATTTATGCTTTCATTTCTGATGGAGGTATTCAGGAGGAAATCTCACAGGGAGGTGGACGTATTGCCGGATTTTTAGGTTTGGATAACCTGATTATGTTTTATGATTCGAATGGTATACAGTTATCTACAGAAACATCTGCTGTAACGAATGAAGATGTCGCGAAAAAATATGAAGCCTGGGGGTGGAAAGTCATTAAAATTAACGGGAATAATGTGACTGAAATCCGCAAGGCATTAACAGATGCCAAATCCGAAAAAGATAAGCCAACATTGATTATCGGTACTACCATTATGGGTAAAGGCGCATTGACAGCAGAAGGCGCTTCTTACGAAAATAAATGTGCAACTCATGGTATGCCTTTGGGCGAAGCCGGAGCTTGCTTCAAAAAAACCATTGAAAATTTAGGAGGAAATCCTGAAAAATCTTTCGTTATTTTCCCCGAAGTACAAGCGCTTTACGAAAAAAGGAAGCAGGAACTTAAAAATATTGTTGCTCAGAAATATGCCGGAAAATCAGCTTGGGAAAAAGAAAATCCACAGTTGGCTGCAAAGATGAAATCCTGGTTTTCAGGAGAAATCCCTGCTATTGCCTGGGATAAAATTGCTCAAAAACCTGATCAGGCTACCCGCACAGCTTCAGCTACAGTTTTAGGAATTTTGGCGGAACAGGTTGAAAATATGATTGTAACTTCGGCCGACCTTTCCAATTCCGACAAAACAGATGGTTTCCTGAAAAAAACAAAAGCTTTCACTAAAGGTGATTTCGGCGGGGCATTTTTACAAGCCGGTGTTGCTGAATTAACCATGGCCTGTTTGTCGATCGGGATGTCGCTGCATGGAGGAATTATTTCTGCCTGTGCCACTTTCTTCGTATTTTCCGATTACATGAAACCGGCTATCCGTATGGCTGCTTTGATGGAACAACCAGTAAAATTCATCTGGACGCATGATGCATTCAGGGTAGGAGAGGATGGACCTACTCATGAACCTGTTGAGCAGGAAGCGCAAATCCGTTTGATGGAAAAACTGAAAAACCATAAAGGTCTTAATTCCATGCTGGTGCTTCGTCCTGCCGACGTACAGGAAACGACAGTTGCCTGGAAATTGGCAATGGAAAATACCCATACGCCTACTGCATTGATTCTTTCCCGTCAGAATATCAAAGACTTACCTGCTAAATCATCCCGGTATGAAGAGGCTTTGCAAGCATCTAAAGGTGGTTATGTAGTTGAATGTGATGGTAATCCGGATGTAATTTTACTTGCTTCCGGTTCTGAAGTTTCAACTTTGGTTGAAGGCGCTGATTTGTTAAGAAAAGATGGTGTAAAGATTCGCATCGTTTCGGTACCGTCCGAAGGACTATTCCGTTCTCAAGGTAAAGAATATCAGGATTCCGTAATTATTCCGGGCAAAAAAATATTCGGATTAACCGCCGGTCTTCCTGTCAATCTTCAGGGATTGGTTGGCTGTAACGGTAAAATCTGGGGATTGGAATCATTCGGATTTTCTGCACCCTATAAAGTTTTGGATGAAAAACTTGGCTTTACGGGAATTAACGTACATAATCAAGTAAAAGAGCTATTAAATTCTTAATTCTTAACTTTTAATTCTTAATTATTATGATAGGTTTGGCTTCTGATCACGCTGGATTTGAACTCAAGGAGTATGTCAAATCCATTTTGGATAAGAAAGGGATTGCTTATAAAGATTTTGGAACATGTTCTACTGCAAGTACCGATTATCCTGATTATGCTCATCCGCTGGCTGTTGCCGTACAAAGCGGAGAAGTTGAGTCAGGTATTGCTATCTGTGGAACCGGAAATGGTATGGCTATGGCCTTGAACAGGCATAAAGGCATCCGTGCCGCTTTGTGTTGGGAAGAAGAAATTGCCCAATTGGCTCGCGCCCATAACGATGCCAATATATTGGTTATGCCCGGAAGGTATATTTCGGAAGCTGAAGCTAAATTGTGTGTCGTAGCTTTCCTTGAAACACCATTTGAAGGCGGAAGGCATCAGGGACGAATTGATAAAATAGAGGTTTAAGAATTAATTTGTTGTGTTTTTGTGAACCAAAATTCTGCTATAGTTGAGTTTTTGTGAGGTGTTTTTTTATTAAGTAAATATAGTCAGTATATATTTTTGTGTATTGATTTATAATTCTTTATCATAAAAAACATGAAAAACTCTAACCTGTTTTTACCATTGTTGATTTTTGTTTGTTGTATTTGTTTTTCCAATACTCAATTAAAAGCGGCAAAAGATGTCGACTTATTCGGGCCTAACGTTTATATCTACAGTCCTACAGATAATATGGCCGCACTTTCGAAAGAGATAAACGACATTCATGATGCAATGCTTCATCAGGAATTCAGCGCCAATCGCTATGCTTTTCTGTTTAAACCCGGTGATTATACTAAATCGGAATATCTGAAGGTTGCTTATTATACACATATCGGAGGATTGGGTAAAACTCCGTATGAAGTTAAAATGAATAATGTTATCACTCCTGCTCCATTATCCAATAATAATGCTACTTGTACATTCTGGCGTTCTGCTGAAAATCTTTCCATTATGGGACAGGATTGGCTCGATCCCTGGGCTTCTTTTATGTGGGCGGTTTCGCAGGCAGCTCCAATCCGGCGGATTTATTCCCAACGCAATGGTTATTACCAATGGCAGTATGATGGTTGGTGTAGCGGCGGATTTACTGCTGATTGTTATTTCGACAACGCCCGTTCCGGATCATATTCACAACAGCAATGGTATACCCGGAATTCTTATTTGGGAAAAGGTTCCCAGAATTATAGTAAAGGTGGCTGGAATGTTTGCTACCAGGGAGTAGAATTCGGTTCTACTGTTAATTTGGCAGATCACAGTGATAACTGGGGACGTAGCGGTGATACTCAATGGAATAATGTAAGCCGGATGGAAACAACACCTGTAATCAGGGAAAAACCTTTTTTGTTTTGGGATGATGATGGCCGGTATAAAGTGTTCAAACCTGCCCTCAGGGAAAATTCCAAGGGAGTTTCATGGAATCAGAATACAATGGGAGCCGGAACAATTTATGATCTTTTGAATGATTTTTATGTGGTTAAACCCGGAACTTCCGCTACAACCATGAATCAACAGTTAGCTGCCGGGAAACATCTGTTTATTACTCCCGGAATATATGAATTGTCGGAACCTCTTTTAATAAATAATCCTAATACAATTGTTTTAGGAATAGGTTATGCTACTTTAATACCTGGGCAATCAAATCCGGATGCGGCAATTATCATTGGAGATGTTGACGGGGTGACAGTTGCAAGTTTATTGCTGGATGCCCGGTATAATTCAAAAACATTGATGCAGGTTGGTACTCAAGGTTCACTGAAAAATCATAGAACTAATCCTACTTTGTTGGCGGACTTATTTTTCCGTGTAGGTGGAACCCGCAATGAAAACGTTAATGTAGATGTTGCTTTGGAAATCAATAGTTCTGATGTTATCGGCGACCATTTCTGGATTTGGCGCGCCGATCACGGTTCAGGTGTGGGTTGGTTCAAAAATACTTCGAAAAACGGACTGATTGTTAATGGGCATTATGTGACAATTTATGGCTTATTTAACGAACATTTCCAGGAATATCAAACCCTTTGGAACGGAGAAAAAGGACGTATGTATTTTTATCAGTGCGAATCACCTTACGACCCAACGAAACAAAGTGACTATATGAGTCATAATGGTACTGTGAATGGATATGCTGCCTATAAAGTTGCAGATCATGTGCAATGGCACGAAGCTTCCATGTTGGGAATCTATGATGTATTTATCAATACAAATGGAGCGAATGTTGCTATAGAAAGTTCTGTCGAAGTTCCTCAGAGAACAGGAGTTAAAGTTCATAATGCCTGTAATGTAAGTATTTCTACTCCCGGATTGCGTGGCATTCAATCCGTTATTAACGGAATGGAAAGGAGTACATATAATACCCAAATCGGCAGGAGGTATCATATTGTTGATTATTCCGGGACAGAGGTTTCTACCCCGTTTGTTCGCCCTGTAGTATCAGGAATCAAACAAACGGTTCCGGAAAATAAAATTTCTGTCTATCCCAATCCTGTGGTGGATTATCTTCGAATTGACTCGCAGGATAAAAATGTTAAAGTTGCTGTTTCTGATATGGATGGAAAAGCAATTTATAAGCAGGCAGGAAATACGCCAATCAATATGGGAATTTATGAAAAAGGACTTTATTTAGTGTCTGTTTCATCTTCAGAAGGTGTTCTTAAAACGGAAAAAATAGTTAAGAGATAATAACTATACATATTTAGCCACAAATTTCACAAATTAACACGAATAAAGAAGTTTGTGAAATTTGTGGCTAAATAACTTTTGAAACAACCTTTTACAATTACTTTTTTGCAAGAAAAAATGAACAGAAAAGCAAGTATATGGCACTGAACAAAATTACAATTACCGAACCTGTTTGAGAACCAACATTATCGCTTGCAATTCCCATGAGGAAAGGAATGATTGCTCCTCCGAAAACACCTGTAATCATTAATCCCGAAATTTCATTTGCTTTATCTTGCCTCCGTTGAATGGCAAACGAGTAAATAATAGGAAATATATTGGCTATTGTGAATCCGATGACGCCATACAAAGCATAAAGGAAAAATTCTCCTTGTGCAAAAATCAGGATAATTAAAGCCGCAACAGCTATAATAATATTGATACGGAAGAAGTTGGACGCCGGATATTTAGCCAGGATAAATGCTCCGATAAATGCTCCTGCCGTGCGGAATGCAAAATAAACGCTCGAACCGTATCCTGCTGAAATGGAGTCTAATCCGCAACGTTCGAGCAGGATTTTGGGAGCTGCCGTGTTGATACCGACATCGACGCCAACTACGAAAAGAATTCCAAGAAACATCAGGAAAATGTGTTTGTCCCGTAAAAGGCGCATAACTTCTCCGAATGTAGATGGTTTTCCTTTTTCCTGTTCTGCCGGAATAGGTGTTGCTATCAACCATATAGTGGAGAGAACAGTTATAACAGCAAAAACAGGAAACATATATTGCCATTGTCCTAATCGATTGGCGGCAAAAGCTGCAACAAAAGGAGCGCAGAATGATGAAATAGCTTTTACGAATTGTCCTGCAGTCAGACTACTGGTCAGTTTGTCACCTTGCACAACATTGGTAAGCAGCGGGTTCAAAGAAACCTGCAAAATAGTGTTTGCGATTCCCAATAATGCAAATGCAGCCAGGCAAGTAGCAAATGAGTAATCAATAAGTGGAATCAGCAAAGCTATGGCAGTGATAATATTACTCAGCAGTACTGTTTTTTTACGTCCGATTTTTGTCATCAGAATTCCTGTAGGAATTGAGAAGATTAAAAACATGGAGAAAAGAGCTACCGGAATCATATTTGATAACGTGTCGCTCAATCCGAAATCTTCTTTCACATGTGTGGAAGTAATTCCTACCACATCGCAGAATCCCATGATAAAAAATCCGAAAAGAATGGGAAGCGCTTTGGAGGCAAATGTTTGATTTTTCATGATTATTTTATCTGGAATTGTAACGTTTTATTTAATGTGTTTTTTGAATTTATTGCGGCGCCAATTAACGGTGATTTTTCCCAAAGCTGGCATACTTTAACCGCAGTTCCGATATTCTTATCCTGTAACAATGCGGTTAGTTTATCTATGAATAAGGGAGAAGCTTTAGCGATATTTCCGCCTATAACAAGCGTATCCGGATTGAACTCCTGTAACCAGGGTGAGATGAATCCGGCCAGATTTGTAGAAAATTCATCGAAGACAGATAATGCACTAACATCTTCTTGCATCGCAAGTTGAGCAATCTCTTTAACACCGGGAACTTTTTCGCCTGTTTTTTCCAACCAGGCGTTTATGAACCAACGGGTTGAAAAATAATCATCGCCCATGCTGTTTTTGAATGGTATGTTATACAAGTATCCGTTTTCCGGGACAGATTCGGATGCAGTGGTTTCAATAGTTCCATTGTTGAGGAAAGTACTCCCCAGCCCGGTTCCTATTGTAATGACAAGGCTTTTTTTATTGTCTTTGGCGGCTCCTGCATAATATTCACCCAATGCGAAAGCAGAGGCATCATTGATGAATGTGAAAGGTATATTTGATTTGTTCAGTTCCGCACAAATTGATTCTTTTACATTCAAGCCAAATAAAGATTCGAATTTCTGAACGCCTTTAATCAGGGAAATGCCTCTTGTATAGTCGAAAGGACCAGGTATTGCAATGCCGATACCTGCAATTTCCTGTCCCGAAATAACCTTGTTGATAACAGCAGCCCATGCTTGCAGTATTTCTGTCGCAGTTCCGTTGCAATTAACATTTGCCTCTTCAATATTTCCTTTGATTTCACCAGTTTCCGAATCAATTAAAGCGCATGAGATATGGCTTCCTCCAATATCTATCCCCGCATAGTAATTTGTTTCCATGGGTTTGTTGAAATTTGTATTGTTTACATTTTTATCACAATGCAAAGTACGACATTACCCGTTGCAGGTATTTTAACTCTCGTAACAGAAATGTTCAGTCTTGTAACTTTTTTGTTACTAGACTGAACATTTCTGTTACGAGAGTTAAAACTTTTACAAGAGATAATGTCGTACTTTGCATCATGATAAAATGTAAACGATTCTATTATGAATCTCAAAAAATCCATAAAAGAAACTCAAACATAAATAGAAGGGTAAACATGAAAAAACTTTTTTTAGTACCATTTATTCTTTCCTTATTTTTTCTTGCGGGATGTGATGATGACAAACAAGAGCAAAATGAAAAACTTTTCAAACAAGGCTGGCTATTGGTTGCCGAAAAACAGAATGGAGCGGATGTGGATATTTCAGGTATCCCCATACCTGAGTTGATGTATTTTGGAAACCAGAGTGTATGTTATTTGGCTATACCTGTTAATAATCAGGGAACATGGACCTATAAAAACACCCGCACAGCGTGGAGTTATGACGATTCCCACCTTACATTGAATATTGCTTCCTTATTGCCTGTTACCTACTATGTGGAAACAATCAATAACAGCAGTTTGATAGTACGCTACAATGCATTCACATCAACAGGAAGTATTGATACATACATTAAGGAATATGCTTCTGCCAAAGTTAGAGTGGAAAACCTGACCATACGTTTGGATGAGTAATAATCAGGAATAAAAACATAAACATATATTATATGAAAAAGTTTCTTTTTGTTGCGGGCATAGGATTAATGTCGCTTTTCCTGGTTTCCTGCGAAGAAGATGACAAAGACCTATCTCCCCAACTGGCTGGTTTCTGGCAACAGGAGCAAACATATATTGATGATGTGCCGCAAACTATGAGTGCCGGAGAACTCAACACAATGCTTATTATGGATGCCAATGGCGTTTACCGTTTGTATGATGGTGTAAGAAATCAGGAACGTCCCGGCACCTGGCTGTTTTCTGATGGCGATTGGCTGAACCTGACGATGGATAAGATAGCCAGTACGAACAGTAGCGGCGTAAATACTTTCGGACAAGTGCTGGTTCGTTTTACTATTTTAAATGTTGATGCGACTACTCTTGAATTGCGGATTAAAACGTATCTCTTCGAACGAAAGAAAACAGTCATGTTCAACCTGATGGATCAGGACAATACAAGCGGTATGACCGGAGAAGAAAAATTAGCCTTGGATACCCAAAATAAAGAGCAACATACTTACCGGTATGTATTCAAACGGATTAACCTGTAATTTGAAAACATTATGAGACGAATAATTTTACTAATGATGGGAGTGATTATCCCGGTGGTCATGATGGCTCAGGTTAAGATAACCGGAAATGTGAAAGATGCTGCCACAAAAGAACCGCTGATTGGAGTCAGTGTTGTTGTTACAGGGACATCTATCGGCACGGTAACTGATTTCGATGGTAATTTTTCATTGTCGATACCCAAAGATAAGGCGAACCTGCAATTTACTTATTTAGGATACAAAAATCTTGTTGTCCCCGCAAAAACTACTGCATCTAACATAATAGAAATGCATGAGGATACGCAAGCCCTTGATGAAGTGGTTGTTATAGGATATGGAACCCAAAAGAAAGAAACGTTGGTTGGGTCAATTTCTTCCATTAAATCTGAAACATTAGTCAGTGTTCCGGCATCAAATCTTACACAAACGCTTGCGGGTAAAGCTACAGGTTTGGCAGTTGTTCAGCCTTCGGGAGAAATCGGGCGTGATGAGGCAAAACTGTTTATCCGGGGTAAAGCCACATTTTCAGACGAAGCTTCCCAACCATTGATTGTTGTCGATGGAATTATCAGGGAAAGTTTTTCGCAGATTGACCCGAATGAAGTAGAAAGTATCAATATCCTGAAAGATGCTTCAGCCACAGCTGTATTTGGAGTGAAAGGAGCAAACGGAGTTATTATTGTGACAACCAAACGTGGGGAAACCGGCAAGGCCCAGGTTTCTTTTACAAGTCAGATCGCAATGAACTCTCCGATGAGACTTCATAAACCAATAGACGGATACCGGACTGCCGTACTATATAATACAGTGAAAAATCACAAAGGAGAACCGATCCCTTATTCGGCGTCCCAACTGATGAACTGGCGGACGGGAGCATCTCCATATACAGAGCCGGATGTCGATTGGATGGATGAAATCATGAAACCGTATTCCTGGCAGCAACAATACAATATCAATGTAAGAGGTGGAACGAAATCTGTGCGTTACTTTATTTCCGGAGGTTTCTTCGACCAGCAATCGCCATTTAAGGAAGATAATATAACTAAGTTCATGCGTTATAATTTCCGTTCAAATTTAGACATTGATATAACCAAAGATTTATTGGCATCTGTTAATATGGGTGCCCGTGTTGAAGACCGTCACTATCCGACTTCAATGTTTTATAATTCATGGGAAATTTATCATGGCGCTTTTGCTCAATCAGGAATCAGGTATCCGATGTATAATATGAATGGATCGTATGCACCCAATAACCTTTTTGCTTTGATAAAAGATTCGGGAACTGCCAAGGATAACCGTACTGTATTGGAATTAGGTTTGAATGTACAATACAAAATGGACTGGCTGTTAAAAGGATTAGCAGTGAGAGGCCAGATTGCTTACGATGATAACAGTAATCACCCAATCCTATATGATCAGAATCCGGATGTCTATGATTATACATATCCTACAGATACATATACTTTGAATAAAGCTGCCAAACCATTGAGATATAATTGGGATGATGTTCATAACATACGTAAATTTTACTGGGAAGGAGCCGTAACTTATGAACGTGATTTTGGTAAGCATAGTATAAATTCTTTATTCCTGTTTAACAGGATGTTGGATAATACGGATACAAATCAGCCTCGTGCCTTGCAAGGATGGGTTGGACGTGTTATTTATAATTATGACCAAAAATATCTGGCAGAGTTCAACATCGGAGTCAATGGGTCCGAAAATTTTAATCCGGATAAAAGATATGGCGTCTTTCCTGCATTTTCGTTAGGCTGGATTGTTTCACAGGAAAAATTCTGGCAGGAGAATCCAATATATAATGTAGTTAATAAACTTAAACTGAGATCTTCTTTGGGTTGGGTTGGAAATGACAGATCGTGGGTTAATGGAGAAGAACAGCAATTTCTTTATCTGAACCAATATGACTATAAAGACAGAAGTGCAAATACGCCGGAAGGTGGATATATGTTTGGAGATAATAAGATAAATGGTATCAGGCAGGATGCAATTCCTAATTTTGATGTTACGTGGGAAAATGCCCGTAAATTTAATGTTGGAGCAGAATTCGGATTTTTCAATAATTTATTGACATGGAATATCGATTATTTTCATGAATATCGTTGGGATATATTGCTGGAATCAGAAAAAATTCCTGATTATGTTGGTGCAACTATCAGACCGGGAAATATAGGTAGAACAACTAACCAGGGTATTGAAACCGATTTATCTTTCTTCAAACAGGTCAACAAGGATTTTTCTTATTTTGTAAAAGGTAACTTTAGTTTCGCCCGGAATAAAACTTTGGAAAGAGGAACATCTGAGGGTACGTTACTTTATCAGAGACCGGAAGGTTTCCCCATAGATACCCCTTTGAAATATATTACGTTGGGATATTTCCAATCGTATGAAGAAATTGAAAACAGTCCGTCGCAATTGGGTATTTCTGGTAATACGGAAGTTAATCCGGGTGATTTGAAGTACAAAGACATTAATGGTGATGGTGTTATCGACCGTTTTGATATGATACGAACCGGTTATCCTACTACTCCCGAAATACAATATGGTATTTCTTTGGGTTTAACATGGAAAGGATTTGATGTTTCATGCTTGTTCCAGGGATCAGCTCATACCGCTTTTGATAAGAACTGGGAAATTATGTGGGCGTTTTCCAACAATGACAATGTCTTTCCCCGTCACTGGTATTACTGGAATCCTGAATCGGGAGATGCCTCTGCAGATTATACCGAATTATATGGTAAATACCAGAACAATGAAGCCGGAGCCGATTACACACTTTCTGACGGAAGTTATATCCGGTTGAAAAATATCGACCTCGGTTATACATTGCCTAACCATTTGACCCGAAAAGTGTATATGAATATGGTTCGCTTTTATGTGTCGGCATTGAATGTAGCTACCTGGTCGAAAGAAAAAGGACTGGACCCTGACAACCGTAATAATCGTGGAGGATATATGCCTCCGATGCAGACATTGAATTTTGGTGTGAATGTTAACTTTTAAATGAATCAAGCAATGAAAAATAAAATATTGAATATAATTTGTATTGGTTTGGTGGTGGGTTGCGTGGGTTGCGACGACTTCCTTGACAGGGCTCCCGACCTGAATCTTGATGAAGACAAAACATTCCACAACTACGAAACAGCCTACCAATACCAGGCTGATATTTATTTCAACCTGCGCAAAGGTTTTAATGTGTTGGGAAGTTTCCAACCTGCTCCTATTGCCTGTGCAACCGACGAAGCGGAAGCTAGTTCGGGTTGGCACACTTCCAATAACCTGAATGTCGGCGCTTATGATGGTGTTGATAATGTTCTTTCGCAAGATTATGCGGGTATCCGTAAATGCAATGTTTTCCTGACGAAGGTAAATATTATCCCGTTTCCGGATACTGATACAAAAAATCACATGACCGGGGAAGTTTATTTCCTTCGCGCATTTTTCTTTCACGACATAATTAAACGTTATGGAGGAATGCCTGACCTGAATGACAAACTGCTTTTCCCGAATGATGATATGAATCTACCCCGCAACAGTTATAAGGATTGCGTGACTGCTATATTGTCGGATTTGGAAAAAGCGATTCCGTTACTTCCTTCCACAGTTGATGACAATCAAATTGGTCGTGTAACCAAAGGCGCTGCTATGGCTTTAAAAGCCCGGGTACTTCTTTATGCCGCCAGTCCGTTGTGGGATGGTGAATTCACAAATGCCGACAAATGGAAACAGGCAGCAGATGCAGCTATGGATGTTATCACCCTGACAGCCGGTGGTGGTCGTGTGTATTCATTATACAATACCGGTTCGGGAGTAAATGACTACGAACAACAATTCTTTGTCCGTCCGCCACAGAATACCGAAGTTATTTTCTGGTTCAATGACGAAGGCAAGAAATTCGATAGTGATGAAATTAAAGTATGGTCTCCCTCCGGAGAAAACTATATGGGTAATGGAGCTGTTTGGCCTACTCAGAATTTTGTTGATATGTTTGAAATGGAAGATGGATTACCGGTTAACGAGAGTCCGTTGTACGATCCGGCCAATCCATATCTGCGCAGGGACCCGAGGTTTTATAAGATAATCATATATAATGGCGCAATGTGGCAAAGTTTTGCCGCCGAAACTTTTATCGGAGGAAAACAACGGTTGAAATCGACCGACTGCCTGACCGGTTATTATGTACGCAAATACCTGCCGGAATCAGTGACCTATAATGCTTCGACAGGTTCATATCATAACTGGCAATACATCCGTCTGGCAGAAGTATTTCTGAATTATGCCGAGGCTATTAACGAAGCTGAAGGGCCTGATAAAGCGTATCCTTATGTAAATGCAATCCGTGCCCGTTCCGGAATGCCTGATTTGCCGGAAGGATTGACAAAACCCCAGATGAGGGAACACATCAAGCATGAGCGTGCAATCGAATTATCATTCGAGGAACACCGCTGGTGGGATGTTCGCCGTTGGTTGGATGGAGAAAAATATTTCAGCGGTACTGTTTCCGGGATGGATATTACCAAAAACGGAGACGGAAGTTTCTCTTACAACCGGGTCAATATTGAAACACGGATTTTTACCTCGAAAATGAATCTCTATCCGATACCGACAACCGAATTGGACAAGAATACCATGTATGTTCAAAATCCGGGTTGGTAATTAATTGATAGTTTAACTAAATGAGGATATGGATAGAATCATGAAAAAATATAATAATATCAAACGGTATCTGACTGTGGCTTTATTGCTTTGGCTTCCGATGCTTACATTAACCGCACAAAATAGTGAAGGTTCAGTTTTGCCTGAAGATACCACTAATTTTAAAAAAGAGAATATATTCCGGGTTGGTTACAATACCCGATCAAAGCAGGAATTGACAACAGCTGTTTCTGTTGTCGGAGCAGATGCTTTTGCCAAACCGCTTATCACTTCTGGAGAAAAAGCCTTGGCCGGAAAAGCAGCAGGACTCACCGTGTTACAAGCTTATGGAAATGAACCGGGAGTAAGTGCAACCAACTTGTATATCAGGGGATTGGGCACTTTCAGCATGAGCCGTCCTTATATCCTGGTCGATGATGTTGAACGCAGTTTTGACAAAATGGATCTGGATGAAATAGAGTCTGTAACCATATTCAAAGATGGAGCTTCCAATACCCAGTATGGTCAACGTGGAGCTAACGGAACCATATTCGTGACAACTAAACGCGGTATTGTTGGTAAACCGGAAATCAGTTTTACCTCGCAACTCGGAACACAGCAGCCTATAAGCCTACCCGAATTTTTGGGAGCGAAAGAATATGTGACCTTTTATAATAAGGCGTTACAGAATGATGGATTGATGATTCCTTCCGGCAGCAAATATAATCCGGATGCATACAATGGCACACAAAATCCGTTCCTTTATCCGGATGTAGACTGGTATAATGAGTTCATTAACAAGAATGCATTGCAACAACAATACAAACTTACATTCAGGGGAGGAACCGAAGCTGTCCGCTATTTTATGTTACTTGGCTACCTGAACCAGGAAGGACTGTATAAACATACAGAATCAAATAGCGGATACAGTACCAATATCAATTACGATAAATATAGTATCCGTACCAATCTGGATGCCAATGTAACCAAAGCATTAGTCGTCTCTCTTGATTTGGCGGGAAGGATGGAAAACCGGAATGCTCCGAATGTTAGTTCAAGCGATATGTTCAGTACACTTTCCTCTTTGGTTCCTAATGCTATGCCTGTTCAATACAATGACAGCATGCTGGCCGGAACATCTCAATACCGGAATAACCCATTGGGGATGATTTCAAAATCGGGGTATCGCCAGTACCGGACTATCGGTGTACAGATTCGTGCAAAAGCTTTGTTGGACATGAGCGCCGTAATGAAAGGCCTGAGTGGTGAGGCCGTTTTCGGTTACGACGGAAATTCGGTTTATGGTTCTAAACGGGGAGCTGGTTATGCTACCTACGAATTACAGCCTAATGGTACATATTCTAAATATGGAGAAAATATTCCTGTTGCATTGGATATGGAATCGGTTGATGAGAAAAACTATGTTTACCTGATGAATTTTTATGGCGGGTTGAACTACAACCGTACATTCGGACAACATGGAATAGGCGCTAATATTCGTTATTACCAGGCGCAAACATATATCCGGGGAGACAATCCTCCTTATGGGAAACAAGGTATTAACGGAGACGCAAGATATAATTTCGATAACCGTTATTTTGCCGGATTCAGCTTTGCTTATGATGGTTCGGATGAATTTGCACCCGGACACCGTTTCGGATTTTTCCCTGCGGTTTCTGCCGGGTGGATGATTTCGAACGAACAATTCCTGGAAGATAACAAAACAATTACATTCCTGAAACTCCGTGCGTCTTATGGTGAAGCAGGAAATTGCAAAACAACCGGATTTGATCGTTATGCTTACCAGGCACACTGGTATGGTTTTGAAGCTTCTTATGGTGGATATCTTTTCGGTGGAACTCCGACCTGGAGCGATGGCGCCTGGGAGGGACGTACTCCCAATCCTGATTTAACATGGGAAACCACCCGGAATTTCAACATTGGCATGGATGTTTCTTTGTGGAATAAGTTGTCATTGACTTTAGACGGATTTATTCATGACCGGGATAATATTATCATGTTGATGGATAACAGTACCTCGGGAGTTATCGGAGCGCCATCTCCTTTTGCCAATGCCGGTGAAGTTATCAATAAAGGATTCGATGCAACGACTACTTATAGCGACAAGATTGGCCAGGTAGGATTTTTCGTGCAGGGAAATGTGTCTTTCGCCCGCAATGAAGTCAAACAAACTGATGAACTGGAGCAATTGCCTGAATATTTGAAAGCGACCGGACATTCAATTACTCAGCTTTGGGGAATGCGCGCCATCGGTTATTACAAAGATCAGGCGGATATCAATAACAGCACTCCTAACACATTATATAAAGTCCGTCCGGGAGATATTAAATATTACGATGTCAATGGAGATAAAGTTATAAACGCATTGGATATAGAAGCTATTGGCTCTCCGTCCCTTCCTGAATGGACATTAGGTTTAAGCGCCGGTGCTGAATATAAGGGCATTGATTTCTCTTTTCTTTTATCGGGATATGCCGGACGTTCGGTGATGCTAAGCAATGCTTCCGTATGGATACTCCAGAATAACGGTAACGTAACCAACCTGGCTTATGGCGCTTGGGAAGCCGGAGTAAGGGAAGACAATGCAACTTACCCGCGTTTGACAACAGAAGCAAACAAAAATAATTACCGCAATTCCACTTATTGGATAAAGAATGGTAATTTTCTGCGTTTGAGTAATGTTGAAGTAGGTTATTCGTTCCCTCAGAAATGGATAAATAAATTGAAGATGAACGATTTGCGATTGTATGTAAACGGACAAAACCTGCTTACTTTCGATCATCTGGGAGATTATAATCTCGATCCTGAAGTGTTGGATGCCGGTATTACAGGTTACCCTATGACACGAGCAGTAAATGTCGGCCTTAAACTAAAATTCTAAATCAGATAGATCTATGAAACACTCAAATATATTAAAAGTCATCCGTCACTTGTCACTCGCCGCTTTATCGTTGCTTTTGGGAACATCCTGCACCGGTTTGCTTGACAAAGACATTGATACCAATCTGGATAAAGAAGATATTTTTTCGAATGAAAGATATGCTCCCGGTTTCCTCAACAGCGCTTACCGTGAAATTATCAATGGTTATAACCGGTTGGATAATGCCATGTTTGCTTGTGCAACTGATGAAGCTATTTGTTCTTATTCCGGTTCTGAAGTCCATGGTTACAATTATGGCGCTATCAGTCCTACATATAATCCCGAAGCAAATGTATGGAATAACATGTACACCGGAATCCGTCAAACCAATGTGTTTTTGGAAGAACTGAATCAGACAATAAAAACATCAGGATTGATTGATGAATCAGACAAAAACAAAAAAATGTATACCCGCATGAAAGGAGAAGCGCTCTTCCTTCGTGCTTACTATCATTTAGAACTGGCTAAACGTTGGGGAAATGTATTGCTTGTTGATACGGTTTTAGATAAAGAATCAGTGAAAAAGCTGAAACAAAGTACTTTCACCGAAGCTATCCGTTTTATCGTTAATGATTGTGACAGCGCAATCGTTTATTTGCAAGATCCGCTTAAAGTAACAATCAGTGATGCCGACAAAGGACGGGCTACCACTGCTTCTGCAATTGCTTTGAAATCGCGTGCACTGCTTTATATGGCAAGTCCGTGGAATAATCCTTCTAACAATAAGGAATTATGGAAAGAAGCTGCCGATGTGGCATTGGATTTCATCACTTCAACCGGAAACGGTTCTAAGATAGGATTGGATCCTACTACATACAGTGCCTCGATAGCGATGCCGCTTTTCGTATCCAGCCTTTACAGCAAAGAAGTCTTGTTTGCTACAGGGTATGATGATCGGAATGACATTGAAACAAATAATCTGCCGATCAGTTTCTTAGGAAAGGGATATACTAATCCTACACAGGAATTGGCTGATTGTTTCGATATGTTGAATGGAAGAACTTACGATCCGGCTAATCCGTATGCCAACCGGGACAGGCGTTTCAACCTTTACTTCTATTTCAACGCGCAAAAACCGTTATCCAACAGGACTGATTCAGTATTTACTTATGTTGGGGGAAAAGATGGTATGGGACGTTCTTCAACTGCTACCAAAACGGGATATTATATGCGTAAATTTACTAATATGAGTCTTGATTTATCCCAGAATCAGAAATCACGCCGGGCATGGGTTCATTTCCGTTATGCAGAAATCATACTCAATTATTGTGAAGCGATGAATGAATACCTGGATGTTCCCGATAATTCAATTTATACTCAATTGAATAAGTTGCGTTCAAGAGGAGGAGTTGCTACCTATACTGCCGGCTCAATGACAAAAGAAGAGATGAAAGAAGCCATCAAGAAAGAACGCCGTGTGGAACTGGCTTTTGAAGAACATCGTTTCTGGGATGTACGTCGCTGGCAGGAAGGAGTGAAATATTTCAACCGGCCTATTCATGGAATGAAAATTACGAAGAATGAAAACGGAACTTATGCCTACGAAACAATTGAAGTAGAAAACCGCACTTATAAATTTAATATGGATTGGTATCCCATTCCATACGATGAATTGTTGAAGAATCCAAATTTGAAACAAAATCCCGGCTGGGAGTAATATATAAATGAAGAATTAAGGATGAAAAATGAAAAACAAAATCAATATTACAATTCTTAACTCTTAACTTTTAATTCTTAACTTTTTTATATGAAGTACTTAGTTAAAATAATGTTTGCAGTATGCATAGCTTCGTTTGTAGTTGCTTGCGAAGATCCCAACGATGCATTCGATATGCATTCGCCCCAGGCAACTATTCCTGTTGATACTTTTGAAGTTCATAGGGGAGAAGCCGTAACATTAAATGCAACCCTTTCGGATGAAAGCGGATTGTGGTCTTACAAGTTGGAATATGCCAAATGGAAAGTAGTTCAGGAAGTTTTGTTGCATGAAGAAGGTTCTCCTGCAACATACCAGTTCACAGCAGATATAATTGTACCCGATGATGCTCTGTTTGAATGGGAAGAAGACTATCAGAAACACGATGGTTCTACATTCAAAGTTAAACAGACCTATCATAAGCTGTCGTTGATATTTTATGATGCCGTAAAAAATAAAAATGTAAAATATTTTTATATTAAAGTTCTCCCGTGATGAAGAAACAAAAACTATTTGTGGCCCTGTTTTTGCTGTTAGCTCATTTTGTGAATGCAGCAGATAAATTACCTGTGGATTATGTGGATTGTTTTACCGGAACCTCAAATTCCCGGTGGATGCTAGGACCTTATGCCCAACGCCCGATGGGAATGATAGAGTTAGGTCCTGATAACCAGGGAAACCGCTGGATGGGAGGATATGAATATGCCATTAACAGTGTATCCGGATTCAGTCATATTCATGCATGGACAATGGGAGGATTAATGATTATGCCTGCCACTGCCGATTTGGCGCTGGATAATCCCAGTCCGGATTCTCCTTACAAGGGAGCTAATGCCGGTTATCATTCCCGCATCATGAAGGAAACTGAAAAATCTTCACCCGGTTATTATGAAGTACATCTATATGACCATAATGTGAAAGCTGAAATTACCACAACTACTCGTTGCGGTTTTCAACGCTATACTTTCCCTGAATGTAAAGAATCGCGGATATTAATAGACTTACTTTTCCCTACAGAATGGGATTATGGATTTACTATCAGGAATGCAAAGATTACAAAGGTAAATAACAGTGAGATTGAAGGCTATGCTGTTTGCCAATCCGGTAGCTGGAGTCCTTGGAATGATTGGACATTATATTTTGTAGTCCGTTTCAGTAAACCGTTTGAAGAACTTAATGGCTGGAATGAGGGATGTGAGAAAGATAACATTAAGGAAATTGAAGGAAAGGGAGACATTGGATTATATGCTATATGGAACACTAAGAAAGATGAAGTGATTATGGTGCAAAGTGGTGTGTCATTAGTAAGTCTTGAAGGAGCACGCGCTAATCTGAAAGAAGAGATGGATCCTTTCAACTGGAATTTCGAAGCTTGTGTGAAAGATGCCGGAAATGAATGGAACGCTCTTCTGTCAAAAATCAAAGTGGAAGGTGGAAGTGAAAAGAACAGACGCAAGTTCTATACCAATATGTATCGCGCTTTTGCCGGAAAACAAACATGGAATGATGTGGATGGTAAATACCGCGATGCCTGTGAGAATGTGCAACAATTAAAACCAGGGCAAAAGATGTACGGCGGAGATGCTTTCTGGAATTCTTACTGGAACCTGAACGGATTGTGGTCGTTGATGAGTCCCGAAATAATGGATAACTGGGTAACCACCCAATTAGAAATGTATAAGCATACAGGATGGACTTCCAAAGGTCCGGCCGGTATTGAATATTCCGGTATCATGGAAGGTTCGCACGAAATTACTTTGATGGTTGCAGCCTATCAGAAAGGCATCCGCAAGGATGGAAATGAAATCTACGAAGCTGTAAAGAAAATGGTTACCGAACCGGGAATCAATCATCCCTGCGGCGGGCAATGCGGACAAATCGACCTTGATGCATATATCAAATATGGATATATGCCGATGGAAGTAAATGTAGTTTCCAAAACACTTGATTATTCTTATGATGACTATTGTGTAGCACAAATGGCTAAAGCATTGAAGAATAAAAAAGATGCAACATATTTTGAAAAACGCTCAATGAATTACAGGAATGTGATTCATCCCGAGTATAAATATGTGTGTCGTCGGGATAAAGACGGTAATTGGGACAAGGAATTTGATGTTTTCTCTAATAAAGGTTTTATTGAAGGAAACTCATGGCAATACACCTGGTATGTTCCGCACGATGTAAACGGATTGCTGGATATAATTGGCCGCGAAGAGGCAGCAAAACGATTGGAGGAGGGTTTTGAAAAATCACGTAAGCATAACTTTTCAGCTCACGTATTCGACCGTACAATGGGACAGTCGGCAGAGTTCTATATCAATCAGGGAAATGAAGTGAATATGAGTTCGGCCTTTATTTTCAACTATCTCGGCAAACCCTGGCTTTGCCAGCAATATACCCGAGAGATACTTGATTTGTATTATGGCGATACACCCTATCATGGTTGGGAAGGTGACGAAGACGAAGGACAAATGGGTGCCTGGTTCGTGATGTCGGCTATCGGTTTATTTGAGATGAATGGCGGAGTAACAGCCAATCCGGAATTTGATATTACCAGTCCTGTATTTGATAAAATCACCATCACACTTGATAACCGTTATTATCCAGGTAAAGAATTTATAATTGAGGCAAAGAACAATTCTGATGAAAATAAATATATCGGGGCTGCTTATCTGAATGGAAAGAAATTAGATGTGTTGCGCATTCCTTTTGAAGCAATTAAAAAAGGAGGTAGTCTTGTGCTTGAAATGACAAACGATATAAAACAAACATATTGGTATTAAATATGAAAATGCAAAACAGAGTTTTTATTATACTCGGATTTTTGCTGACGTGTTTCAGTCCGCATTTACCGGCGCAATCTAATCTATTTACCGGGACACAGAACCGGGTGGTTGTTTTTGCCCGTTTCAATGGTGATCCGGAAATAGATACACCACGCAGTAGTTTCGAATCAATGTTCAATGGGGAAAATAATTCGTTCCGGTCTTATTTCAAAGCTGTTTCAAACAATCAGTTGATGGTTAATTCTCTGATGTATCCGCAAAACTCAGGAGTTAATGATTCGTATGAACTGAAGTATTGCTATTATTGCTACGATAACTCGTGGAAAGGTACATATCCGGATTGTAAGGGAAATGATATTACTTCGTTGTTCGATATTAACATCGGATTCATTATCAAAGAGCTGGTTGCCAAGTTGGAAGAATCCGGTAATTTGCCGGATGCCTCAACCCTGGATGGTGATAATGACGGATGTATAGATAATTTCGTGATTATATTCCGTGGTGCTGCCCGTGGCGCCAATAAAGGGATTTATTCTCCGCAGGTTGGCAAAGTCTCTTCTACATTCATTAATGCCAATGGACAAATTCAACTGAAAGGTAAAACCATTCAAAACTATACGATTACTTACGAACGCAATTCGTTGGATACTCATTGCCGTTTCTTGCTCGAATACATGGGATTTCCTGTCCAGTATCGTTATGCTTCCACATTGGCTCGTACAGTTGGCGCCTGGGACCCGATGGACGGGCCTTTGTTATCTTATCCATTGGTTTATAACCGGATGAAATATACCAACGGCAACTGGATTGATAATATTCCGCAAATCACAGAACCGGGTGTTTATTCGCTTTCTCCTGTTGGTAGCGCCACTAATTATGCATATAAAATATTGTCCTCCGATAGCCAGCAGTACTGGGTTCTGGAATATCGCGACAAGTCGGCTGCATGGGATACTAACCTGCCGGAATCCGGATTGATTATCTACCGGGTGAATACGAATTATACGGGTTCACTTACAACCAATCCTGAAGTTTACCTGTATCGTAAGAACGGTACATTTACCGAAGCAGGAAATATTAACAATGCACCCTTTTCTGACCTTAACGGGCGAACATTGTTTAATTCAGGTTCCAATCCGGTCTCATTCCTGAGCAATGGAACAATTTCCGATGATATTGACATTTCGGATATCCGGTTTGACAACGGGAAAATATCTTTCCGGGTAAATAAGGCTTATACATCTCTCAATACTGTAACAATTAATGACTGGAAAGCCTGTTTTGTGTCAGGCACACATGTTTTGCAGCTACAGGGTGAAGGCATGGAACAGTTGATAGTTACTGATATTTCAGGACGCATATTGGGTAATTATTCTATCCGTGGATTGTCACAGATAGAACTTCCCGGTTTGAATCCGGGTGTTTACCTGGCAGTTGTTAAAGGTGAATCAGGAACAAAAATAATAAAGATAAACCCCTAAATCCCCTAAAGGGGACTTTAGTGTGCGATAAATCATAGTTAACTACAAATATTTACGGCTCTAAAAGCCCCCTTTAGGGGGTTGGGGGGTGATAAAGATAAGAAATAATGAAATATGTAATTAAAATATTCAGCACGCTTTTCCTGCTGGTATTAACAGCAAGAGCAAACAGTGTCAATGTTATTCCCAATGTAAAGATACTGAGTTCAACCAGTTCTGTGTCCGGAATGCCGGCTGCCAACCTTATAAACGGTTCGGGTATGTCGGCTGCCACTATAAACGGAACGCATGATAATTCATCTACAGGTGCAACCATGTGGAGTTCGAACTATCAATGGTCGGATATTACCGTGACATTCGATTTGGGCATATTATATAATGTGAAAGAATTATATGTCTGGAATTTTAACCAGTCGGGTAACACCAACAAAGGAATGAAGAATGTAAAGATACAATGCTCTGCCGATAATTCGCAGTGGACTAATGTTACTCCACCTTCTAATCCGGGTTATACAGTAAATAACAACTATCCGTTTCAATTGGCGCAAGCTTCGGGAATGGAAAATATGTTGGCTACCAATCTCAACGACGGACACAATACTCCGGTCAGTATCAGCGCCAACGCCCGCTATATCCGGATGTCCGCTGCACAATTGGGTTCTTCCGATGCTGGAAACTGGGGTGGTAACGCCATTGGGTTAAGCGAAGTGTTATTTACTACAGATGACGAATTGGCTGATGGCTATAAAATTGAAATAGATATTAATAACATTACTAATACCTGCGGAAACCTGGTTTTCGGTGGATGTCAAAGTCCTTCTTTCACTCATGCGCAAACAATCTACCCGCTATTCACCGATGCAGGAATGAATACTATTCGTACCGATTTATGGATTGAATCGATAGTCCCTGCTTTATCTTCAGTAGAAGAATATTACAACAATGTGAATGACTGTCAGAATCCCGATAAGTGGGATTACAGTAATGTTGAACTGATGGTGCTGGCCAAAAAAGCCGGAATGAAAACAATGATGATTATTTCATATTGTCCTTCATGGCTTTCGTATAATGGAAAAAGCAGTGGTGTCCCTAAAGATATGGATGTTTATACTGATATCCTACGTAAAATATACTCACGTTATCATCAGTATGTTGATTACGTAGAGTTTTATAACGAGCCGGGCTACTTCTTCAAGATAGATGGAAGCCCTTACGAATCTGTTGGGCAAGCATTAGCTGATATGTATATCCCTTGCTACGAAGTTATCCAATCAATTACACCGGGTATGCCGATGGGAGGATTATCTGTTGTTACCCAGAACGATGGTGGAGTAGGGGGAAGTACCAATCGTGATTTTTTCAGTGACCCACGTATCAATACTTCCAATTTTAATTTCTATTCGCATCATGTGTACAGTGATTATGGTATAGAAACCTCGCAGGAAACTGTAACACGTGTTAAGGGTGAACTGGCTAAATTTGGCTTTGGTGATTTGCCGGTATGGTTTACCGAATGGAGCCGTTCTATTAATAATGCTGCAGATTCAATTTACTATACAGGAACCAAATCGCATACTTATGCCGGGAAATGTTTGGTGAACTGGATGCGTGACGGTTTAACCGGAGCTCATCACTGGAACTACCTGCAAGGCGTTTCAATTGGTTCAAAAGAGGCTGGTGCAAATACTGATGCTCATGGCATGTATGCCTGGAATTCGACCAATAAAACCGGATACCTTCTTCCAAAGGCATTTGTGTTTAAGATGATGTCGCGATCATTGGGCTTGGGAAAAGGGACTAATGAGGTACTGAAACTGGAAAACTCTGCAGGGCAACTACTCAATATGATTGCCTTTAAGAATTCTGATGGAATCACTTCAGTTGTAGCAGTGAATGAAGGCGCTTCAACCATACGTGTCGATCTCCGTGTTGCAGGACTGGCAGGTGTTTCCAAAGTAGAACAATATACAGTCACCTTTACTGAAAAAGGAGAAACTCCCTCAACACCTTCTTTTACTTCTGATACTAAAACTCAGGTGGTAGTGGATGTGCCGCCATCATCTGTTGTAGGAGTTAAATTCGTTAAATAAACGATACCTGTTACCGGATTAAGAATGATTGTTACCAAACTGAATCTGATTTAGTGAGGGAATCCGTTGCTTTGTATCGTTGTTTTGACACAAAATACAGAAAATAAAAAACGTAAAACGTATTCATAAATTAAAAATTCATTATCATGAAAAAGTTTATTTTTACTTCTTTGTTAATGCTGTTTGCAGCATTTTCTACCGGAACGTATGCCGGAGATGTGTTTATCGCCGGATTTGAAGATGGCGAAACCGGTTATACTATCAATAACAGTAACCGGTGGTACAGCTATTATGATTGGTCGATTGTAAATAACACGGAAACATCGGGAAAAAACAATACCGATAAATGTTTTATGGCTACTACTAATGTAGCAACTCCTCCCGATCGTTGGGGGTATTGGATGTGGATTGATTTGGATGAACCTATTACCATCACAGAATCAACCCGTTATCTTAAAATATTTGGTAAACGTTCACCTAATACAACAACAATGTCTGTCGGTGTAGCTAACGATGGTTATAAAGAAAGTACTTATTTCGGACAACAAAAACCTTCTTCAGTTGGAGTCTGGGGAGATATGGTGTTTGACTTGTTCAATGGAAAAAACGCCGATGGATTGGAAAAAACATGTAAGAACTTGGAGGTGAGGACATTTGTCGTATTTCTCGGGACATGGAATGGGACAGAAGTTGGTACTTGTATGTTGGATAACATTGTACTTAGCGATAATGACGAACCGAGGGGCGCCGTTAAGGTTAATCCGGGTTTATTGGTTAATTTCGATAATGAAAGTCTGACCACTAAAAACTGGTCAGGTTTCGGAACTCAATCCGGCGAAGCTACTTATGCAATTACAACCAATACTGCAAAAACAGACACTAATCCAAGTGATAAAGTATTAAGATACAACAAGCCTGCCAATACAACCTGGTGGCATTCGTTAATGTGCTATCCTAACGAAATTATCCCTGTTGAATATCCTGGTATTTATTTCCACATCATGATGCATATTCCTGATGCAACGACTACAACAGTTAATATTACTGCAACTTCAGGCTTAACTAAATCAGAAAAATTCTATCCGGAAGATGGCGAAAACTGGTTTGATTATGTAGTTGATGTTTCAGAATTGCATTATATCAACCAGGTAGCATTCCGTTTCAACCAAGACACAGAAGACAACTGGAACAATCCGGCCGGTTCATATTATGTAGATGATTATGTATTGAATGATGACCCGAATCCACGTACAACAATTACCCCGATGGGTATCAAGCCAACAGTAATCGGAAATTTGAAAGTATTCAACGAAAATGGTGTAATCCGTATAACCGGCGATGATTTGAAATCTGCTACAGCCTATTCAATCAGTGGTCAAATGGCGGCTAAACAAGCTGCTTCCGCTTCAGATATCCGTTTTAGCTTACCCAAAGGTTCTTACATTATTAAAGTTGAAAATGGAGCAGGTGCAGTTTCCTCAATTAAACACATAGCACTCTAAAGGAATAGATATAAATAGGGCCCAATTAGCATTATTTACTATTAGTTTTATCAAAAAGCACAAAATGAAAAAAATCTTTACTTCTATTATGATGGCTGTCCTGCCATTATTCGTTGCATCTACGTATGCCGCCGATATCACAACCCCACTTTTTGCAACATTCGAAGCAGGAACTGCCGTTCCTTTTGTTTTGAATGCCGACGGACCGGGTAGTGAAATTAGAACCCAGGTTATATCTGATAATCCGGTTAAAGAAGAAAACATCACAAACAAATGCATCAAGGTAGAGAAACCTGCGAGTTATGAATGGTATTTCAAGACTTTCCTCAAACTTGAAGACGGAACAGTCGTAAAACAAGCATCAGTCAATCACAAATATCTTCACTTTTTTGTAAAATATCCCGAAGGATCAAATGGTCTGGAAGTTGCTGTTTTCAAAACAGGTGATTTTACCACCCCTATTTATCAGGCACAAATTGATTATGCTAATACTAATGGATGGCATGATGTGGTTATTGATCTGACAGATAAAATCACAGCCGATGGTATTGGTGGAATCTGGATTCGTCCTTTCTATGGTTCGAATACCACGATGTATGTTGATGAATTTGAGCTGACCGACAATGCTAATCCGCGTTCAATAACTAATGTTAATACTCCGCTTTTCGGTACTTTTGATGATGGCAATACTTATCCTTTCATATTAAATGCTGAAGGCGAAAATGCTAATATGAAAAACCAGGTTGTTGCTGATAATCCTCTGAAAACAGATAACGTAAGTGCCAAAGCAATCAGGATGGATGTGCCTGAAGGTGCAGAGTGGTACTTCAAAACATATTTTAAAATACAGGATTATACAGCTATCATTCCTGCTTCTGTAGATCACAAATACTTGCACATCTTTATGATGAGTCCGACAAATACATCTGGTGCAGAAATTGGAGTGTATAATACAACAGGAACATTGATTTACCAATCATCCAGTATTGAATGGGAAGAAACCTCTGATTGGCATGATGTGGTTATTGACCTTACAGCCAACCTGAATGGAAAACCAGGTATTACAGATAATAATATCGGAGGAATCTGGATACGTCCGTTTGGTTTGTCAGTTGGAAAAACTTATTATTTCGATGAATTTGAATTAAGCGACAGTGCAGAACCTCGTGCAATAACAGAAATTTCAACTCCTCTTTTCGGCGCTTTTGATGATGGAAATGCTGCTCCTTTCGCGTTGAATGCTAATGGACCGGGAAGTGATATGAAAACCCAGGTTATTGCCGATAATATATTGAAAAAGGATAACATAAGTGAAAAATGTATCAAACTAACTGCTCCTGCAGGCATTCAATGGTGGCATAAAACTTATTTCAAGGTGCAGGATAAAACAACAGTTGTTCCCGCTTCCGCCGATCACAAGTATCTACATTTCTATATGATGAGTCCGACAAATACAACAGGCGTTGAAGTCGGTGTGTTTAATATCGCAGGCGAACAAATCTATCAAACAGGTAACATTGAATGGGATGCTACAACTGACTGGCACGATGTGATTATTGACTTGACTGCTGATTTGAATGGCAAACCGGGTATAACAGATAATAACATTGCCGGAATTTGGGTTCGTCCGTTCAGCATAGAAGACGGAAAAGTATATTACTTCGACCAATTCGAATTAAGTGACACTACCATACCTCGTATAATAACAGGGGTGAAAAAAAATCAGTTAGATGACTTAATGGTTTATTCTAATGGTGATAATCTTTATATAAAAGGGCAGGACATTGCATTTGTTGAAGTATTCAATCTGAGTGGAACAACTGTTCTGGCAAAACCAATTGAATTTGGAAGTAGTATCTTGTCTTTAGAAAAAGGTATTTATATTCTTAAAGTTCAAAAAAATGACGGGCAAATATTGATTCGTAAAATTGTCTTTTAAGAAGCAATTAAATCTTTTTTGAATCAATCCATTTTTTTGTAATCTTATAAAAGTACGAAGTAAAAGGAGTTTTTCACGGAGTTTTATATTTATATATACTCCGTGAAAGGAGACTCTTTGCGTCTTGGTATTTTTTGATAAACTCATTATAACATAACTTTTTATTCTTACAACCATGAAAAAAATATTTCTAATCATTACATTACTGGTGTATTCATCAATTATAATGTTAACACATGCAATTGATATCACAACACCGCTTTTTGGGACTTTTGAAGACGGAACGCCCGTTCCTTTTGTACTTGGAGCCGGAGGGGAGGGTAGCGAAATGAAGGACCAAAGCATTGTAGATAACCCCAACAAAGTGGTAAATACTTCCGATAAATGCATTAAGTTGAATGTGCCGGCTGACAAAGCTTGGTATTCCAAAACCCGTTTCGAAATGCAAGCCGGAACATCTGTATCTCCGGCATCGTCCAACCACAAGTATTTACACATTAACATAATGTGTCCGACAGGTATCAATGGTATTGAATTATGTGTTTTCAATACATCGGGAGTGGTGGTGAGCCAGCAACAAATCGATTTTTCAAATGTAACCGGTTGGTATGACGTGATTGCCAATATACCGGCCATTATCGGGAACAATATCGGAGCAATCTGGATACGTCCTTTTGTATCGGCAAGTACTGTTTGTTATTTCGACCAGTTCGAATTAAGTGACAATCCCTATCCGCGAGGATATAATATTACTAAATCTCCTTCATTTGCCAATTTTGAAGACAAACAATTTCCATTCAATTTCACAGGAGACAACGGTGGAACTTCAGGCATAGCGAACAATCCGAAAAAATTGGGAAACACCAGCAATTATTGTTTGAAATATACTACTCCGGCTTCAATGAACTGGTGGGATAAAGGCTATTGGACATTCAAAGATATGCTTGTTCTTCCGGCATCCAATAATCATAAATATTTAAAGTTCAAAGCATACCGTGAATCGGGAACCGACAGGTCGGAATTAGCAATTTTCAGCAATTCAGGAAACATTTATCAAAAAGAATTCCGTGTAACAAAAATAGGAGAATGGCAAGAATTTGTATTTGACTTAACCGGAGTAATTGAAAGCAGCAATATTTATAAAATCCAAATGGCATCCGATCTTTCCGGAGCAGCCAATTCTACTTATTTTTATGATGATTTTGAACTCAGTGATAATCCTGCGAGTTCAAGAATTGCCGATTTCGAATATGATTTGAAATATGGAATGCGTCCTTTTACTTTTACTAAAACTAATGCTAAAACAGGATGTACCATTACTCAGTCTGCAAATCCCTCACCGGGCGGGCTAAATACATCAGGATATTGTGTAAAATACAATACTCCGACCGGTGCTAATCCCGGGGCAGGAGATACTTTTACTCTAACTGCGTCTGTCGAGTTGAAACCGAAAACAAACGCACATAAGTATCTTCGCTTCTTGTATTACAGAACAGGTGGAACCACCACACCTGCCATTACAGTAAAAGATGGCTCTACCGATTTATTTAACGGAACATTTAATGTTCCCAGCTCAAACACCTGGACGGAAATTGTAATAACACTTCCCGTCACAACTGCCAATACATTATCTTCAATTGTATTTACACCTACATTCAACGCCACTCCCGCCGATAGAAATAAAGCTGCCTATGTGGATGAAATTTTCCTGATGGATTACAAAACTCCTCCCGCTACGGAATGGACCAATGCCGTTTTTGCCACATTTGAAGACGGTTTTACTTCTCCTTTTTCTTGTCAAAAAGATGGCGTGGGAACAACTCCTGTAACCAATCCTTTAGCAACAGGAATCAATACTACCACAAAAAGTATAGAGGCAACTTATGCAAATACAACATCGGCTAATAATATTTTGTTGGTTTCAACCGGAGCATATTCTATCAAACCGGTTACTACATTGAATAAATATCTCCATTTTTTTATCTATCGCAATGTAATCTCTCAATCCCGGATACAAATTACCAATCTTGAGGGAGAGTTGGTTTATCAAAAAGATTTTACCAATACTCAAACCAATCAATGGGAAGACATCGGTTTAGATCTTTCGCTTTCGGATAACGGACTGCCGGGATGTATCGGGCAATATATCGACAATATTAAAATAATCCATAACATTACCGGTTCCGGTAGTTCTCAAACTTATTATTATGACGAATTTAGCCTTTCGGATGATATTCCTGCAAATATAAAAAGGTGGAATGATCCCATATTGGTCACTTTTGAAACAGGAATTGAAACTCCTTTCAATTACAGCATAGAAGGCGGTGTTTTAGATTTCACGAAAAATAATCCAAAAAGCAATACGATTGATAATTCGGCAAAATGTATTTATGGTAATTATTCGAGTGGTACGGATTGGAGCCATAAAATCAAACTTGAACCCAAATCGGATTATTTAATTCAACCGAATTCAGCAAACCATAAATATTTACACTTCCTTTCCTACAGGGATTTTCTTTCCGAATCGGAATTGCAAATATATGATAATGAAGGAAATCGTATCTATCAAAAACGTTTTTCAAACACAACTACCAATACATGGGAGGAAATCGTGCTTGATTTGACCGCTTCCGATGCTGGGCTTCCGGGTATCGCAGGATCTGTAATAGGAAAAATATATCTTGTTAATAATATCCAAAGTTTCAACAGTGCAGCTCAACAATATTATTATGATTATTTTGTATTGTCTGATAGTAAAAGTCCTGTAGGAACAATGCGTTATCTTGATAATATAGGTGATTTTGAAAATGGATTGAATCAGAGTATCATGTCAATGGCAAATCAAAATGCCGGAGCAACCGCCACGATAGTAAATAATCCGTTACCATCAGATCTGTTGAATACAACTTTCAGTGTTTTACAATATACTCGTCCGGCCGGAGTAGAATGGTGGCAATCGCTTCGTCTTTTCACGGATGGATTTGTGGGAGTAAATTCAACAAACCGCTATCTGCATTTTATGATGTATAATCCTGCCGGTCAAGAAGTAAGTGTTGTGATAAATAATATTACAGGAGAAGAATTCGTACACAATGTTTATCCCAACCAGGCATCAGAATGGCAAGATTATGTGATTGATCTTGGGGTGTTTGGCACACCTCAATTAAATAATATCCGTACCATAAATATTAGGATCCCGGATGATGCCAATGCCAATACATATTATTTTGATGAATTTCTATTGAATGATGCAGCCGATCCTCGTGAAGCGCCGGTTACTCCGGAAGTAGTAACGCCGGAAATGAACGTAAGTATTAATCCTGCAATGAAATATCAAACTATTGTTGGTTTTGGAGCTTCCGATGCATGGAATGTTCAACCTGTAGGAAAGGATTGGAACAATACGACTAAAGAAAATATTGCTCAATGGTTGTTTAGCAATGAAGTCAATTCAAATGGCAGTCCGCTTGGTATAGGTCTCTCTATGTGGCGTGTCAATTTGGGTGCAGGTTCTTACGAACAAGGTGCAGGTAGTGAAATAAATGACATTGAAAGGCGCACGGAATGCTTCTTCGATGGTAGTTCATACAATTGGAACAAGCAACTGGGACAACAATACTTCTTTAAAAAAGCGAAACAATATGGAGTGGAGAAACTTGTGCTTTTTGCAAATACTCCTCCCGTGTCTCTTACCAGTAACGGAAAAGCCTGGTCAGGCGCATCGACATTATTTCCCGACTATAATTTAGCAAGTGCAAAATATAGCGATTATGCAACCTTCCTGACAACAGTTATCAAACATTTCAAAGATGTAGATGGAATAACATTTGATTATGTAAGTCCTGTTAATGAGCCTCAATATGCCTGGAATGAAAAAGCACAGGAAGGATCCGGTTGTCAGAACAGTCAGTTAAAAGGTGTTGTTTCCGCATTGAATACATCTTTAGCGAGCAATGGTCTTTCTACTAAAATAATGATTTCCGAAGCCGATAGATGGAGTTCAATAACAGGGAATTATAGCAGTTTATCAACTCCGGGAGGAACAACTGCTCAATTGGATTATTTATTCAACCAGACCAATGGCGGAGATTTGAGGTCATTATCCAACTTGCCTAAAGAAACAGCAAGTCATAGCTATTGGTTGGATTTAAAAGATTCTGCCATCAAATCAATTCGGGAAACTGCTTATTCAAAAGCAACTGGTTATGGTGTAAAATTGCATCAAACCGAATGGTGTGCTTTGAGTGATAACGCTGATAATGGTGATGTGGATGGAATTCCTTCATACGATGATGCTTCATACATGGATATGGCATTGTGGATGGCTAAAATAATTTATGCCGACTTAAAATATGCACAAGTAATTTCCTGGTCGTATTGGACGGCTCTTGCCGCAGAACGCTACGATCAGAAAAACCGTTTTTACTTGATTCGTTTGAACCCCGTTGGAGGAGATTATGGAGCTATCAGCGGAAATGACGGGAATGCAGACGCCAATAAAAATCTTTGGGTATTAGGAAATTACAGCCGCTTTATTAAGCCCGGTTATCAAAGAATTGATTTAGGTGGTATCTCCGGAACAAATGGTAGTGAAATGAGCGATTTAATGGGTACGGCTTATATTGCTCCCGATAATTCAAAGGTTGTGGCCGTTTTTAATAATTTGTCTGAAGATTCCAAAGCCGTTTCGATTGCAATTCCATCTATACCGAATAAAAAAATAGATTCGAATGTAAGTTATTTAACAGATAATACTTACAATCTGTCAAACCGCGGGTCTGTTAAATGTTCCGGATTTTTTATCCCGGCTCGCTCAGTACAAACAATAGTATTCAACTACGTTGACGACATACAGACTGATACAAAGAATATTACATTAAAAGAGCCGGTTTGTATAGCAGAAAATAACATGGTGAGTATTACCCAAATGCAACCGGGAAGCCAGGTGAAGTTGTTTGATGTAACAGGTAGATTGATTTACAGTGTTGTTTCCGAAAATGAACAGATACTGATTCCTTTTAATTCAAAAATGGGAATTGTAAAAATATCAGATGGCGAAAACACTTATATCCAAAAACTTATTGTCTTTTAATTCCGGATTTTATTAATAAAGCATGTGGGATTATCTGAAAAGGTAATCCCGCTTTTTTAATATATATTATTCATGAAATAGCTACAACTGTTTTTTTTTGTTACAAGAGTAAATGTATTTGTTACACTATTGATTGCCGGTTTCATGAAAAAAAGGTTGCTTTGTAACCAGGAAAACATATCCGTATTTGAGTATTTAATAGTGAAAAATATGACTCTCTTTAATTCTAAAATTATTGTAGCGGCAATTCTGGTATTATCCCTGAGTGTATGTATGGCACAACCTGCTGTGCCGGAATATGAAGATGAATCGGTTACCGGCGTTAACCGTGAAAAAGGCCGCTCGACTTTCTGGTACTATTCCAGCCGTGATAATGCCATAGATGGTGGTTATTACAAATGTAACGACAATGTGTCGCTGAATGGGAAATGGAAATTCCATTTTTGCGAAAAGCCTGCTGACAGGATTGTCGATTTTTACAAAACAGACTATGATGTTTCGGCGTGGAAAGATATTGATGTGCCCGGGAGCTGGCCGTTGCAAGGTTATGACAAACCCCTTTATATGAACCATCCTTATGAATTCAATACAACTAACCCATATCCCTATAAAGTGCCTGTCGACTGGAATCCTGTAGGTGCATATCGTCGTAATTTCGATGTTCCTATCGGTTGGGTGGATAAACGGATTGTATTGCATTTTGGAGCAGTTAAATCATCCTTTTATGTATTTGTAAACGGGCAAAAAGTAGGTTATTCACAGGATTCGAAGATGCAAGCTGAATTTGATATCACTCCTTATGTGAAGGCCGGCGCCACTAATGTACTGGCTGTTGAAGTATATCGGTTTTCTAAAGGTTCTTACCTCGAAGGACAGGACTTCTGGCGATTAGCAGGCATTAAAAGGGATGTGTGGCTATACGCTACACCAAAGGTTTTCCTCCAGGATTTTTTTGTCAAAGCCGGATTGAAGAACGACTATAAAGACGGACAGTTTGATTTGTCATTTACCCTCGCAAACAAAAGCAACCGGAATGAAACGGCCGAAGTGTCTGTTACCCTGTTGGATGAAAAGAATATACCTGTAATTGATAAAAAAAACACCTTGAAATTACAGAAAAATAAAACTGTTACTCAAAATATAGCACAAACAATAAGTAACTGTAAACAATGGAATGCTGAGAATCCGCAGCTTTATACTCTGCTGATTGAAGTGAAGTCTCCGCAGGGGACAGTATATTCATCATCTAAAACCGGATTCCGGACTGTTGAAATTAAAAATGCGCAACTCCTTATCAACGGACAATATGTGTATGTAAAGGGAGCTAACAGACACGAACACCATCCTGAATTCGGGCACTATATTCCCAAAGAGTCGATGGAAAGAGATTTGGAACTGATCAAGCAATTCAATCTCAATGCTATCCGCACATCACACTATCCTGCTGATCCGTATTTTTATGAATTGTGTGATAAATATGGTGTGTATATGGTTGATGAAGCCAATGTTGAATCGCATGGATTAGGTGCTGCATTACAGAATATAATTGACAGCACAAGGCATATCGCTTGTGATCCGGGTTGGGAAGCAATCCATCTTGACCGTATGGAACGTATGTTCCAGCGTGATAAAAATCATCCGGCAGTAATCCTGTGGTCGATGGGAAATGAATGTGGTGACGGACGGAACTTCAGGAAAGGATACGAAATGCTTCATAAATTTGATCCTACACGTTATGTACAATTTGAGCAAGCCGGAACATTGCCTCACACCGATGTTTATTGTCCGATGTACATGAAAATGGAGAACATGAAGAACTATGCCTTGTCTAAAAATGCAACTAAACCATTGATTCAATGCGAATATTCACACAGTATGGGTAATAGTTTAGGTAATTTTCAGGATTATTGGGATTTAATAGAATCCTATCCGTTGCTGCAAGGCGGATTTGTATGGGATTTTATCGATCAGGGAATAGAGAATACCCGCAATGGGCAACGTTTCTTTGACTATGGAGGAGGCTTCGGATTGGAACATATCAGGAATGATGCTAATTTTTGTGCCAACGGGCTGTTTAATTCCGGCCGCAATCCCAATCCACATGCTTATGAAGCTAAAAAAGTGTTGCAGGGTATCAGGGTGAAAAAATCTCCGGCGGGAGAAAATGGCTTCCTGGTTGTGAACAATTATAGTTTCATAAATACCAATAAATATGTAATGAAGTGGTCGATTATCAAGGATGGGCATGTTGTTGAAAGTGGAACGCTCTCGCCTGCCATTGCTCCCCTTAAATCAGATATAGTGAAGATTCCATATAAAACAACAATCACTGTTGATGCAGAATATTATATTAACTTTGAATTCATTACCCGCCAGGCTGAAGGTTTATTACCTGCCGATTGGGTGATAGCTTACGACCAGTTGCCACTTAACACTTACCAGTACTCACCGCAAAATAATACCAGTATTGTTTCTCCTACAGATGATGCTTTGATTTGCCGGGAAACAAGCGATTCAATTATCATTGGTGGAAACAACGGATTAATAGTGGCTTTCGATAAAAAGAAAGGAATGCTTTGTAAATATACCGGTAATGGCATCGATTTTGTCAGGTCTTCTATGAAACCCGATTTTTATCGTGTACGGATAGATAATGATGATTGGGATGCTGCCAATGATATATGGATGAACACATCCGGCAAGATTACTACTGTTACAGTAAATGTCCTGAAAGAACCGTTGAAGAATAAAAAGAATCAATTTGGAACAATTACGGTTTCGGTCAATTATACATTGGTTGCCGGCAGTGAAGCTCAAAACATGATTTATTTCGAAAATATGTATACAATTTATCCAGATGGAAAAATTGATATAGCCAACCGCTTCACACCAAAATATTATAATGGAGAAGCCAGTATGTCAATTCCCCGTATCGGACAGGTCGTGCAAATTAATGGAGAATTGAGTAATGCCAAATGGTATGGACGTGGCCCGTGGGAAAATTATGCCGACCGGAAAACTTCGGCGTTGGTGGGAAATTATTCTATGCCGGTAAAAGACCTGGCTTATGATTATATCCGTCCGCAGGAAAACGGATACCGCACAGATGTGCGCTGGCTGGAATTAACCAATGCCGATGGTGCAGGATTGAAAATCAAAGGGACTCCCATGTTCTGCTTCAATGCACAATACACGTCGCAAGCTAATTTTTTTACTCCTGAGGGCAAACGTATTCGCTATACGATAGATATGAAAAAAGAAAAGGATTATTACCTCAATATCGATTACGGGCAAAAAGGTGTAGGCGGAGATAATTCATGGGGAAAACCAGTTCATGTCGAATACCTTGTGTTGTTGAGATATTACGAATATGGATATTCAATAGAGCCATTGATAAAATAATCTGTATGAAATTCTATGTGTTCTATATGCCTATGTGTTTCAAAAAATAATTGTAGGAATTTTACTACATTTGGAATTAAATTTATTTGAATGTTAAAACGCTTATTCATATTATTGTTTTTGATTGTTGAATCAATCTCAATATTTCCGGTTGAGATTAACTATCCGACTGTTATCCAGAAATATAGTATGCTGGATGGATTGTCGAACGATATAGTCTACGATGTGTGCCGGGATGCCGATGGTTGTATCTGGTTCGCTACAGCTGAAGGAATATCTAAATTTAACGGTTTGGAATTCTCTTCTTATGATTGGAAACGGGACAGCGCCGAGATGATAAATCACCAGGCATTGAAAATCCTGTATAACCAGAATAAAATGTATGTTGCCACTCATTTTGGTATTGTGGTATACAATATGGAACTTAATAATTTTAAGACGATATTGCCTTCTGGAACCAATAGTATGAAAGTAAAAGCCCTTGCATATTCTTCTGATGGAAACATCTGGGTGGGCTCGTATGACGGTCATGGCGTTTATAAATATAATATTACAGACGGATCATTTACTCCATTGCAATATCAGTATACCGACAACAGGGTTATCTCACTTTATGAAGATAAAGAAGGACATCTTTATATCGGAACTCACTTCGGCGGATTAGATGTAGTAGACCTGAAGACAAATCATACAATTAATTACAGCGATATAAAGGTAGGAATGCCAGATAAACAAGTCGAGAAGATATTGGAAGATTCATTTGGCAATATCTGGATTGGAACATGGGGTGGATTGGTTCATTACAATAAAACCAACCAGAAACTAAGGGTCTTTTCTAACGGCAAACTGAAGGATTGCAAAATAAATGCACTGGAAGAAGATCAAACAGGCAACTTGTGGGTGGGTACTGAAACCGGACTGATCTCGTTCAATATCCGTGAAGCTTTGCTCAATCCCCACAATTTCAAGATGGATTCGTATGATGAAACCCGCAATGAATACGGATTGTCATACCGGACTGTGCTTGACCTTCATTGTGATTCGAACAACAATATCTGGATTGCAACCAATTCCGGAGGAGTTAATTTTATTGCCCGGTTCCAACCACAGTTCAGCCGCATTATTTATGATCCGCGGCTCGAAAACAGTTTGTCATACCGTCGTGTAACATCGGTAAGTGAAGACGAAACAGGAAATCTTTGGATTGCTACCGATGGTGGAGGTGTTAACTACTATGATAAGGAAAAGAAAAATATTTCCGTATTCAATAAAAACAACAGCAACCTGAAAGATAATGCAGTGCTATGTTCTTTAGTAGATTCGGATGGTGATGTCTGGTTTGGTACCTATAACAATATGCTATATCACAAAAATACAGGAAATAAGAACTTTTCCGTTTATAAAGGTTCGGAATCAACATCAAATACCTTGATGAGTGGTGATTTGCTTTGCCTTGCCGAAGATGACTACAAAAGAATCTGGGTTGGGCAACGCTCAGGATTGGTTTATTTCGACAAAAAGCAACAGACTTTTGTTCAGATACCCGAACTTAAATGGATTTGTGTGAATTGTATTTATCCGACTAAAGACGGAATTTATATCGGGGCGCAACCTAAAGTGTTTTTCTACGATTTTATTACCAAAGAATTGAAATCGCCTCATCCCATATTTGAAAATTTATTTACAAATTGCCTGTTTGTAGATGAAGATAACAAACTGTGGATTGGAACAAAAGGACAGGGGCTTTTCTGCTATAATCCCCAAGATAAAAGCATAGTGAACTTCAATATACAGTCGGGATTACCCAGCGATGATGTGTGCAAAATATTACAGGATAATGGGCATAACTTTTGGATAAGTACTACAAAAGGCATTACGAAAATATCTAAATCAACCAAAGAGATTCAAAACTTTAATACCAAGGATGGCATACAGCCCGGGATGTTTATCGAAAATTGTGGAACCCGCACCCGTTCCGGACAAATCCTACTTGGAGGCACCGAAGGATTGACATTGTTTTATCCGTCTGAAGTGAAACGTGATTTTATGCATCCCAATATCATATTCACCAATTTTTTATTATTTAATAATCCTGTTCAGGTGCGGTCGGCTTCCAATCCTAAATCTCCATTGGAAAAAGATGTCAATTATGTGGATGAAATAATGTTGGAATATGATGAATCGGTATTTACCATTGAATATGCTTCGGTGGATTACCGGAGTACGGGGCAAATCAATTATGCCTATATCCTCGAAGGAGCCGATAAAGACTGGAACTATGTTAAAGACAAACGGATAGCAACTTACCGCTACTTAGCTCCGGGAACATACCTGTTCAAAGTGATGGCGTCTAATTTCGACGGACAGTTTGATTCTTCGAAATACAGGAATATTAAGATTACGATCAATCCACCATTCTATATGACTTGGTGGGCTTATATAATATATGTTATATTGTTTTTTGTTTTATGTTATTTGGTTTGGGTATTCCTAACCATCAAAACAAAAGCATTGAACCAGATAAAATACGAACGTCTTGAACGCCGGAAGTCGGAAGAATTGCATCAGGAGAAACTGTTGTTCTTTACCAATATTTCGCACGAACTTAAAACGCCTCTTACTTTGATTGCAGCACCCGTTGACCGGTTGCTGAAAGATGAAACATCGAACGATAAGAAATATTTATTATCACTTATCAAACGGAATGTGGTTCGTCTCCTCAACAATATCAACCAGATAATGGATATTCGTAAAATTGACCGTGATTTGATGAAATTACGGGTCAAGGAAATGGATATTGTTTCGTTTGTCGGAGAAGTGATTGAACTGTTCAAAGACCTGGCGCAATCGAAACACATAGAACTTGAATATAGTCACCAATACAATGAATTACTTGCCTGGATTGACCCTGAATTCCTCGATAAGATATTATGTAATATATTATCCAATGCTATGAAGTTCACTCCCGAACATGGCGAGATTATTGTCAACCTCTTTACTACGGATGCAGACATGCCTGAAGATAGCCGGTTGTGTATAGAAATCACCGATACGGGTAAAGGTATCCCGGAACAACACCTGTCACGAATTTTCGAAAGATTCTATCAGGCCGAAACTGTTAAAGTGGAGAAAACCGGAACAATCGGTTCCGGAGTCGGACTTCACTTGGTGAAATCACTTCTTGAACTTCACAAAGGAACTATCTCTGTAGAAAGTAAGGTAGGAGTGGGAACGAAATTCATAGTCTCAATCCCATTCACAGGTGATAATTATACCGTTCAAGAGAAAGTAAATGGAGAGTATACCTATTATCATGCCGAACAGCTGTCGGCTATTGGAGTTACAACTGAATTTCCTCAACAGGAAGAAGATCACGCTATAGAACAACGGAATAAAATATTGATTATAGATGATGACCCGGAAATACTTAATTTTCTGAAATTTGAACTTGGTAATGATTATGATATTATACAGGCGTCAAACGGTCGCATTGGATTGGAAAAGGCTTGTGAGACTATCCCCGACTTGATTATCAGCGACGTAATGATGACCGAAATGGATGGTATAAAGATGTGTAAGGAGTTGAAAACGAATATCAATACAAGTCATATTCCGGTTATCCTGTTGACAGCCAAAAGTACTGTCGATGACAGAATTGAAGGTTTGGAAGTCGGGGCAGATTCCTATATTCCCAAGCCTTTTGACATCCGTCACTTGCGTGTGCGGATAAAAAAACTGATAGAATTGAGGGAAAACATCCGCTCAAGGTATGTTGAAAATCTCGGCGAACAAACGATTGAAAAGCCTAAAGGAACTTCTTCTCTCGATGAAAAACTGTTGCAGAAGATTGTCGAGTTTATCCGGACAAATATATCTGACCCGGATATCAATGGTGAAACAATAGCCCAGCATGTAGCTATGAGCCGTATGAGTTTACACCGCAAACTGAAAGCGCTCACAGGACTCTCTGCCGGAGAATTTATCCGTAATATTCGCCTCGAAGAAGCAAAGAAAATGCTTGAAGATGGTGGACGGACAGTATCGGAAGTCTCTTATGATGTGGGTTATACTTCTCCATCTTATTTCTATACCTGCTTTGTAAAGAAATTCGGAGTTTCTCCGTCAGATATAAACAGGAAGTAGGAGGAATATTGCCTGTTTTTACGGTTTGATAAACTTTGCCGCCACGCTGTTTTCTTCTCCAAAAAGTAGTGCAGTGTTGATTAGCGCCAGGTGCGAATAAGCCTGTGGAAAATTACCCAGCCGGCGTTTGGTTGTAAAATCCAAATCTTCACTGAATAATCCCAGATGATTCGAATAAGTAAGCAGCTGGTCGAAGATCAATCGGGCTTCTTCTTTTTCTCCGATCATATATAACGCCCTGACTAACCAGAAAGTACAGATGGTAAAAGCGGAAGACGGCAAGCCGAAATCATCTTCATTTTTGTAACGATACATCAATCCGTTATGTAAAAGTTCTTCTTTAATTTTTTTTACTGTTTTGATGTATCTTTCGTCAGCCGGCTCGATGAATCCATATCGTTCCATTAACAAAAGGGAAGAATCCATATCGTGGTTGTCATACGCCTGAGTGAAACTCTGCAAATTCTCATTCCAACCATGTTCAAGGATGTCGGATTTGATTTTATAGGCTTCTTTTTCCCATGCGCTCACATAATCAGTCTGTTCTAAAAATCTGGCGATATCGATAGCGCGATCTAAAGCCACCCAGCTCATTATTTTCGAAAATACGAAATGCTTTTCTTTATTCCTGAATTCCCAAATACTTTGGTCCGGGTCTTTCCAGCTGATGTAGACACTTTTAACGATGGCTTTAACTATTTCCCACATTTCTTCGATTTCGTCTAATGTTCCCGGAAAGTGAAAATAATAATTCCGGATAACTTCCATCAGGTAACCTAACGAATCATTTTGTTTTTGGTAATATGCTGCATTTCCTATCCTCACAGGTTGTGAATTCTCATACCCTGAAAGATGAGTTAAAATTTCTTCGGTCAAAGTACGGCTGCCATCAATGCCATATACGATTTGGAATGAATCGGCTTTTGTTTTCAATATGTTTTTAATGAAAAACATAAATCGTTTGGCAGTCGATTGGTGTCCCATTTTCAGCAAGGTTTCAATCGACATGGAGGCATCGCGTATCCAGCAATAACGGTAGTCCCAGTTCCGCACTTCTCCTATTGTTTCCGGAATGCTTGTAGTCAAAGCCGCGATGACCGCACCGGATTGTTCGGATGACATCAGCTTTAGTATCAGTAAACTTCGGGAGATGACATCGTTATATGAACTGAATTTTCTGGATCGGTTGTTCCAGTTCAGCCAATATACCTTTGTCCGTTGATATTCCAAATAGGTACGTTCAATATCGATTGGTATAAGTTTCTGGTTATATGATAAGAGCAGGAATTCATCTTTTGTCAGTACAAATTCATAACTGTTTAAGATTATGTCAAAATCAATGCTCGAATACAAATACATATTATCGTTCCCGTTTTCAAGGGAAAAGGTCCGGATAAAGTCGGGGAATTTCCGGTGTGTGACCTGAGCCCTGGCATAGTTCATCGATGGTTCGTATTGTATACGAAAACAAGGCTCCCCATTTAATAGCCTGATATAACGGTATATTTCTGCCGGTATGTAATGCTTTTCCGAATAAGTGCGGTATCTCGGCATGAAATCAAGTACTTCGAAACTTCCTTTTTCCGAAGAAAACTGGGTGCAAAGGATATTGGTGTTGTCAAGATATTTTTGAGTAACGTTGTAATCATCAGATACAATGAAATTTAAACAACCTCCTTTATCTTTATCTAAAATTTTTGAAAAAACAGAAGGAGAGTCGAAAAAAGGAAGACATAACCAATCAATGCTCCCTGTCCGGGAAACCAATGCGGCTGTTTTGCAGTTGCCGATAACCCCATAGTTTAAACCATCCATGCCTGTAGTTGTTATATTAGAAATGTTTAACTTGGATTTTTTTATATAAATCGTTACCTTTGTGATAAAGAAAAATGTATCGGTCTAAAATTCTAATGTTTTCGAAGCCTCGATTCATTAGTATAATCTATTGGCAAATTTACTGATTTTTAGTTTTCTGATCATCATCTGTAAGTAATAATTTTACTTTGTTTTATTTTTAACCGCTGAAACAAAAATACCTGAACATGAAGCTTGTTATTATATCCAACAGATTACCACTTAAAATTTCGAAAGATGGTAATGGCCGGCACAGTATAGTTCCCAGCGAAGGCGGATTAACCACTGGCCTTGATTCTTTAAAAACATCTGTCGGAAAGTATTGGGTAGGTTGGCCGGGTATGTATGTCGAAAATCCTAAGGAAAAAGAAGCAATCAATCAGGAACTGTTAAAGCATAATTTTTATCCGGTTTATCTGTCTCCCAGACAAATCGAAAATTTTTATGAAGGGTATTGTAACAGCGTGTTATGGCCCTTGTGTCATTACTTTTTCAGTTATATACAATATGATAATAAATATTGGGAAGCCTACAAGGAAATAAATGCATTGTTTTGTGCGGAAGCCCTGAAAATAATTGAACCGGATGATATTGTCTGGATACAGGATTACCAGTTGATGCTACTTCCTCAAATGCTCCGTGAAAATAACTTGGATATAAGTATCGGTTATTTCCATCATATTCCTTTTCCTTCCTATGAGCTTTTCCGTACTTTATCCGAAAGGGCGGATATTTTGAATGGTTTGTTAGGAGCTGATTTGATAGGATTCCATACACACGACTACATGAGGCATTTTATCAGTGCTGTATATAGGGTTCTTAAACTCGATTGTCATCTGGACGAAATTTATTTGGAAGACCGGGTGGTCAATGTTGATGCTTTTCCAATGGGCATTAATTATGATATGTTTTATAATGCATTGGATAATCCACGGATTTCGAAGAAAGCGCAAAAATTCAGGAGTGACTTTGGCGATGGGAAACTGATATTGTCTGTCGACCGGTTGGATTATAGCAAAGGAATATTAATCCGGCTGACAAGTTTTATGAATTTTTTGGAAAATAATCCGCGTTACAGGAAAAATGTCTCTTTGGTGATGATTGTCGCTCCTTCGCGTGATCATGTTGGAAAGTATGCCGGACTGAAAGACGAAATCGATAAAACTGTTGGCGCCATTAATGCGAAGTACCGGACGATGAACTGGACGCCTATCTATTATTTTTACCGTTCTTATCCGTTTGAAGATTTAGCTGCATTTTACCACGTTTCTGATATTGCACTCGTTACTCCGTTGCGTGATGGAATGAATCTGGTAGCCAAAGAATATCTTGCAGCCAAAAGAGACCAACCGGGAGTACTGATTTTGAGTGAAATGGCAGGAGCGGCCAACGAATTGTCGGATGCTATAATTGTTAATCCCAACAATGCGAGGGATATGGAAAATGCCATCAAGCAAGCGTTGGAAATGCCTGTTGAAGAACAAATACAAACCATGTCTGCTTTACAGGAAATTGTTTCCGTTCAGACTGTTAGCCAGTGGGCAAAAGATTTTCTGGATGAATTGAAAAGTGTAAAAGAAAAAAACCGTCATTTGCAACGGAAAAACATAATCGAACCGGATTTTGACGATATAAAAAAAGCTTACAACTTTTCCCGGAACAGATTACTTATTTTAGATTATGACGGAACTCTGGTAAATTTTCAGGATAATCCATTGAAAGCTACTCCACCGGCCGGATTATTGGACTTACTGGAAAAACTAAGTTGTGATTCAAAAAACAGGATTGAGATTTGTAGTGGACGGAATAAGAATATTTTGGAAAAGTGGTTTGGGCATTTACCGATTGGCTTGTCGGCAGAACATGGAGTATATTTTAAAGAGGATGGTATTTGGCATCAACAAGCTCCTAAAATTGAATGGGATGATGAAATTCTCCACATCATTATGAGAATTACTAAGAGGACTCCCAAGTCGAGGATAGAAATAAAAGATACGGCTATTGTGTGGCATTACAGAAATGTAGATCCGTGGTTGGTGAATATGAGAATTACGCAATTAATAGATGCTTTGATAACGCCTTGTTCCCGTTCAAACCTGCAAATCGTGAAAGGAAACAAAATAATCGAGGTTAAAACTAGTGAAGTGAACAAGGGTATAGAAACTGAACGCTTACTTAGTGAAAAAAAATATGATTTTATCCTTGCTATGGGCGATGATACTACCGATGAAGATATGTTCAGGGCATTGCCTGCGAACGCTTATACAATCAAAATCGGAGAACATTATACTGCCGCCCGGTATCGTCTTTCTGAACCTGTATATGTGATTGAGTTTTTGAAAAAATTGTTATCTTGATTTTTTAATCATATTTTAACAGATTGTTCCATTCCAAGGTGTATGGTATGTGATTGCTATAGGATTGAACAAAAAAAGAGGCAGGAATTGGAAAAATATCTATTTCAATTCCTGCCTTTTCTTGTTGCCGGTAACCGGTTTCTTTTCAATTTACAACCGGTTATAAATAAATTTTTCTGTATTATAATTAAAATTATCTGTAATATAATTACAATTACATTACAGATAATTTTAATTATAATACTTGGAGTTTCATATAGAAACAAAGACTTTTCCCGGCTAATTTTCAAAATTAGTTTGTGTTAAAATATATAAAATTGTTCCTCAATTTACTTTCAGATCTTTTAGAACTCCCTATCACATTATCTAACAAATTTGTTGATGATTTCAAAAAGGTTATACTATTTTCGGAGAATTTGAATAAATGATTTTATATTTGTATTTCAAATTATAGCAATTGATTATGATAGTATATCATGGAGGATATTGTGAAATAAATTTGCCTAAAATCATTCAAGGTAAATATGCAAAAGATTTTGGACAAGGATTTTATTGTACAATAATAAAGGAACAAGCTGAAAAATGGGCGAGACGTTATAGTACTCCTGTTGTTTCCTCTTATAATTTTCAAACAAAGAATGATGAGCAGTTAATTATTCTTGAATTTAAGAAAATGACGGAAGAATGGCTCGATTTTATAGTTTCTTGCCGCAATGGTAATATCCATGAATATGATATTGTGATAGGAGCAATGGCTAATGACCAAATCTATAATTATATTGCAGATTATATAAATGGCGTTATTACCAGGAAACAATTCTGGGTATTAGCTGAATTTAAGCATCCTACTCATCAGATTAATTTCTGTACTCCGAATGCTTTATCATGTTTGAAATTTGAAAAGAGTGAAATTGTATTATGACAACAGGTAGAGAAAAAAAAGAATATAATGACTTGTTTTTTTTGTGTAGTCTTATTGAATATATTGCACGTAAAACCAAGAATCATCGCAATGTAATTGTTAATCAGATAGGTAATGTTGAGTTGCAGAAATTGTATGAATTAGCAGAAATATATCATAGCGAGAATATTGATAAATTATCGGATGAATTAATAATCAAACACCATATTCAGGTAGATAATTTTGATAATCTATCGGTAGCAAAATATAATATTCCTACCTATTGGGATATAGGAAAAGTTTATCATCGTTTGATAATTGATGTGGCTGAGAATCAAAATAAAGAACCAATCAATGCATTGATAGAAGTGTATAATTCATGGATTTCAGATAAAATTGAGGATTACAATAGTAGTATGTATTACGAAAATCCAAGTTATCTCTACAATTCCTATCTTAAAGGAAAGCCTTTAGAATAAAAAAAAGAGCCTGATTTCCCAAGCTCTTTCGATTTAGTTGCGGAAGCAGGACTCGAACCTACGACCTTTGGGTTATGAGCCCAACGAGCTACCACTGCTCCATTCCGCGATATTCCGAGTGCAAAGGTACAGCTTTATTTTATAAATGCAAATTTTTTCGATGTTTTTTTGAAAAAGTTTGCTCGGAATGTGCTTTTTTGTACTTTTGCACACAAGTCAGATAAATGTGCAAATCATGATGGAGATAACTGTATTTAAAACACGTGAAAGATTGATTGAAGTAGCCCGGCAGCTATTTGCAAGGAATGGTGTCGAGAATACTACAATGAATGATATTTCCCAGGCATCCAAAAAAGGCCGGCGCACATTATATACCTATTTCAAAAGTAAAAAGGAAATTTATCAGGCTGTTACTAAGTCCGAACTTGACAAAATGTTGATTAGTCTGAATGAAGTCGCTAAAAAAGATCTTCCTGCTGACCAAAAATTGCTTGAATTCATCGATGCAAGACTGAAAATCGTGAAAGATGTCGTATTTCGCAATGGTACATTAAGAGCCGATTTTTTTCGTGACATTTGGCGTGTCGAAACTGTCAGGAGGAATTTTGATGTAAAGGAAATCGAGTTTGTGGAGAAGATTCTTTCGGATGGCGTTAGGACTGGTATTTTTCAAATTGAAGATACATATGCTGCTGCCGAAGTATTGCATTATGCCTTCAAAGGCTTGGAAGTTCCTTATATCAGAGGAACAATTTCCGATTTGATAGATGACAACGAGAAAAAAATAAAAAGCGTCATTGATTTGATGTTTTATGGAATACTGAAAAAACAATGAAAAATTAACAATGAAAAATTAAGAATTGTTTGTTAGTGTTTTTCACTAACTCAATTCTATAGTTCATTTTTAATTTTTAATTTTTAATTTTTAATTAGTTATGAAGTTATTAGAAGGAAAAGTTGCTGTAGTAACAGGTGCTGCTCGTGGTATTGGCAAATCAATTGCTGTTAAATTCGCACAGGAAGGTGCTGATATTGCTTTCACAGATTTGAGTATTGACGACAATGCCAAGGCTACAGAAGCAGAAATTGCTTCTTATGGTGTGAAGGTTAAAGCTTATGCTTCAAATGCAGCAAACTTTGAAGATACTCACAAAGTGGTGGAAGAAATTATAAAAGATTTCGGACGTGTGGATATTCTGGTTAATAATGCTGGTATCACACGCGATGGTTTGATGATGCGTATGACTGAACAACAGTGGGATATGGTTATCAATGTAAACCTGAAATCGGCTTTCAATTTTGTTCATGCACTGACTCCTGTTATGATGAAACAAAAATCAGGAAGTATTATTAATATGAGTTCGGTTGTAGGAGTTTCCGGAAACGCAGGACAAACCAACTATTCGGCTTCTAAAGCGGGTATGATTGGCTTGGCTAAATCTATTGCCAAAGAAGTGGGTTCCCGTGGTATCCGTGCTAATGCTATCGCTCCGGGATTCATTATTACTGAAATGACAGGCCAACTTTCGGAAGAAGTAAGGAAACAATGGGCTGACCAGATTCCGTTAAAACGTGGCGGTACTCCCGACGATGTGGCTAACGTGGCTTTATTCCTCGCTTCTGACCTTTCCTCTTATGTTACAGGGCAAGTCATTCCTGTTTGCGGTGGAATGAACATGTAATATTAATAAGTTAAGAGTTAAGAATTAAGAGTTAAGAGTTTTTGTTCAAGCGGCTTTTAACTCTTAATTCTTAACTCTTAATTCTTAACTTTATGGAAGTTATCTACGAAGACAATCACCTGATTGCTGTGAACAAAACCTGCTCGGAAATTGTTCAGGGAGATAAAACGGGTGATACTCCTCTTTCGGAAATTGTGGGACAATGGCTGAAAGAGAAATACGATAAGCCCGGCAATGTATTTGTCGGAGTAACTCACAGATTGGACCGACCCGTTTCAGGGTTGGTTCTTTTTGCAAAAACGAGTAAGGCATTATCTCGTTTGAATGAAACGTTTAGGGTGGGGGAGATTCAGAAAACGTATTGGGCGATTGTGAAGAATCAACCTAAGGAACCCGAGGGAGAATTAATACATTATTTGGTAAGGAACGAGAAACAAAATAAATCATTTGCCTACGATACTGAAAAAACTAATTCCAAAAAAGCAATTCTTCATTATAAAATAATTGCCCGGTCGGATAATTATTTCCTGTTGGAAATTGACTTAAAAACCGGTCGGCACCACCAAATCCGTTGCCAGCTGGCAAAAATAGGATGTCCTATTAAAGGTGACTTAAAATATGGTTTCCCCCGTTCAAATCCCGATGGAGGAATCAGCCTTCATTCGCGAAAAGCAAGATTCATTCATCCTGTTTCGAAACAGGAAATCGAAATAGTTGCTCCTGTGCCGGATGATAAACTTTGGAAAACATTTGAAATAAAAAAATCAAACAATGAATCCGATTAAACTGATAAAAAAGCTGTTTGATAAGCGGGGAGACAAGCCTGCTCTCGATTTTTTCAAATATATTGGTCCCGGTTTGTTGGTGACGGTTGGATTTATCGATCCCGGAAACTGGGCATCGAATATTGCTGCCGGAAGCGATTTTGGCTATTCTTTGTTATGGATGGTTACACTATCAACCGTCATGTTGATTGTCTTGCAACACAATGTTGCCCACTTAGGAATCGTTACCGGGAAATGTTTGTCGGAAGCCGTTACGGAAAAATTTCCAAAAAAACTCGGAAAAGGTGTTTTAACGACGGCCATGTTAGCTTCTGTATCTACTTCCTTAGCCGAAATTTTGGGTGCAGCCATTGCATTGGAAATGCTTTTTCATATTCCCTTAAAAATAGGCGCTGTACTTGCAACTGTCTTGATTGGCTTCATGATTTATTCCAACTCATATCATAAAATTGAGAAATGGATTATTTGTTTTGTCTCTATCATTGGTTTTTCTTTCCTTTATGAATTATTCCTTGCTCCTATAGATTGGAAAGAGGCGGCTGTTTCCTGGGTGACTCCGGCTTTCCCGGAAGGTTCGATGTTGATTATAATGAGCGTGTTGGGAGCTGTTGTGATGCCTCACAATTTATTCCTGCATTCGGAAATCATCCAAAGCCGTCAATGGAATTTGCATAATGATGCAGTTATAAAAAAACAATTGAAATATGAATTTGGTGATACCATGTTTTCCATGGTGATAGGTTGGGCTATCAATAGCGCTATGATTTTGTTGGCTGCATCTACATTTTTTGCACAAAAGATTCCTGTTGAAGAATTGCAGCAGGCGCAAAGTATGCTTACTCCTTTATTGGGAAATGGAGCGGGTGTGGTATTTGCCATCGCTTTGTTATTTGCAGGTATTTCTTCAAGTGTAACCTCCGGAATGGCGGGTGGAACAATTTTCGCCGGAATGTTTGGTGAACCCTATGATATAAAAGATAAGCATTCCAGGTTGGGGGTAGCCATTTCTTTATTGCTCGCTTTGCTGATAATTATGTTCATAAGTGACCCCTTTCAAGGTTTGATTTATTCCCAGATGATATTGAGTATTCAACTACCTGTTACTATTTTTACCCAGATATACCTTACCTCTAATAAACAATTAATGGGTAAGTATGCCAATGGCAGGTTCCTTAATGCCACTCTGTTGTTTATTGGATCAATTGTTACTTATCTGAATATACGTTTATTGATGAGTTTTCTTCAAGGATAAGCTGATTTTTTATTCTGGAAAATAATTATCTTTGCCCGGTAACTATGTATTAATAAAAATGGAGAAAGAGCAAAAAGAAGAACTTATTTTGGTGAGCATTTCGGGCGAAGACCGTCCGGGTGTGACCGCTGCATTAACCGGAATCCTGGCACGGTACAATGCTAATATATTGGATATTGGACAAGCTGATATACATAATATGCTTTCTCTGGGTATACTGTTTCAATCTACCGAAGGAAACTCAGGAGAAATCCTTAAAGATCTGTTGTTTAAAAGCTACGAATTGGATGTGCAAATCAGGTTTCGTCCGATTACGGAAGAAGAATATTCTACCTGGGTTGGCTTACAAGGTAAAAACAGATATATCATTACTTTATTGGGCCGGAAATTAACGGCTAAGCAGATATCTGCTGTAACAAAAGTCGTTAGCGAACAAGGACTAAACATCGACGATATCAAACGGCTTACAGGTCGTATTCCTTTGGATGAAAACATAAGAACTCCCAAAGCCTGTGTGGAATTTTCTGTGCGTGGAACTCCCAATAATAAGGAGGAAATGCATAAACAATTCATGGATTTGGCAGGAATACTGGAAATGGATATTTCCTTCCAGGAAGAAAGTATGTTTCGCCGTACCCGCCGACTGATTTGTTTTGATATGGATTCTACCCTGATTGAAACAGAGGTCATTGATGAATTGGCTGTCAGGAATGGAGTAGGAGATAAAGTGAAAGCGATTACAGAATCGGCTATGCGGGGCGAAATCGATTTTACTGAAAGTTTTAAACGCAGGGTTGCTTTACTGAAAGGATTGGATGCTTCTGTGATGCAGGAGATAGCCGAAAATTTACCTATAACCGAAGGTGTTGACCGCTTGATGTGTGTGTTGAAAAAAATAGGATTTAAGATTGCTATATTATCCGGAGGATTTACCTATTTTGGTAATTACTTGAAACAAAGGTATAATATAGATTATGTATATGCCAACGAACTGGAAATAGAAGACGGAAAATTAACCGGGCGTTATTTGGGCGATGTGGTTGATGGCAAGCGCAAGGCAGAGTTGTTACGCCTGATTGCCCAGGTCGAAAATGTGGATATCCGCCAAACAGTTGCTGTCGGTGACGGAGCCAACGATTTACCGATGATTAGTATCGCCGGTTTGGGAATTGCTTTTCATGCAAAACCTCAGGTAAAGGCAAATGCAAAACAATCAATCTCAACAATTGGCTTGGACGGAATCCTTTATTTCCTTGGATATAAGGATTCCCATTTGGATGAAATTGTATTTTTTCTTTGATATACCCTCAGCCATTATTTTTATATGAAAAACACAATTCACTACTGTATCATCATTATTTGCTTCTTGACCTTGGGTTGGATGACATTTTCTTGTGTCCGGAAAAAAAAGAGTGAAGACAATTCTCCGGTTTCACATCTTGATTTGCCCCAAATCAAAGAAGCCAGGCAGCTAACCGCGCTGACTTTATCGAGTTCCGTTTCTTATTTTATATATAAAGGAGAGGAAATGGGATATGAGTATGAATTAATCAAAAACTTTGCAGAATCGGAAGGATTAGAACTGAATATCAAAGTTGCGGAAAATGAAAACCGCTTATTGGAAATGTTGGAAGTGGGTGAAGGTGATGTCATCGCTTACAACATACCGCTTACTAATGCCAATAAGAAACAATTTATTTATTGTGGACGGGAAGTCATCAATAAACAGGTATTGGTGCAGCAGGCGAATGCCAAAGATACCGTATTGAAAGATGTGACGGATTTAATTGGCAAGGAAGTGTGGGTATTGGATAAAACCAAATATTACAACCGGTTGGTTAATCTTGACAAAGAGGTTGGTGGTGGGATTATCATTAAAGATATAGAAAAAGACACAGTTTCTGTTGAAGATTTGATTGAAATGGTTGCTCATGGGCAAATTTCCTATACCTTGAGTGATGAAGATGTTGCCCGGTTGAACAAAACATATTATTCAAACATAAATATTAATCTCGAGGTGAGTCACCCTCAGCGTTCTTCCTGGGTTGTCAATAAAGATTCCTACCGGTTGGCGGAAGCTTTGGATGAATGGAACGAAAATAATAAAAATACTTCCCGGTACAGGTCTATCATGAAACGTTATTTTGAAATGAGCAAGATGCCTGGTGATGAACCCGCTCCGATGTTGGGGAAAGGAAAAATTTCTCCTTACGATGATATATTCAAAAAATATGCACCGCAAATTGATTGGGACTGGAAACTGTTGGCATCTATGGCTTATCAGGAATCGAAATTCCAGTTGAATGAAATGTCGTGGGCGGGAGCTGTAGGTTTAATGGGACTAATGCCCAAAACTGCAGAAGCTTTTGGTATCTCTCCCCAGGAACGGGTGTTGCCGGAACCCAGTGTCAGAGCTGGTGTCGCCTGTATCAGATCATTGCAGCGTTCGTTTTCCAGAATTGATGATAAAAGCGAACAGACCAAATTTATATTGGCGGCTTATAATGCCGGAATCGCTCATATATATGATGCGCAGGCGCTGGCGCGTAAATACGGAAAAAATCCGTCTGTTTGGGATGGGAATGTAGAGGAATGCCTAAAATGGAAGCGGTTGCCGGAATATTATAATGATAGTGTATGCAAGTATGGCTATTTCCGGGGAACGGAAACTCTGAATTATGTAGAGCATGTGGTTGAACGCTGGGAGCATTATAAGGAAAAAATGAAGAATTAAAAATGAAAATTAAAAATGAACAATGAAAAATAAATCTCATTTTTCATTGTTCATTTTTAATTTTTCATTTTATTTCGCTGCGAAGTAAGCATTATTCATTACAACTTGTCTGAAAGCAAGAACACCTGCCTGATCTAAAGTTACCGGCATTTCAGAACCATTAGGAAGATACATAACTACATGTTGGTCATCAACAACTTTCATCAAAGGAGTTTCAGTTCCATTAGCTTCAAGACTCCATGATTTTTCAGTTTCATTGAAATGGAAATAAACAGTTTCACCTGTATTTTCTTTAGTGATTTTATGACCTTCTTTGCTGGTTTCAACAGTATAAAGTCCATCCTTTCCCTCTATTTTCTGAACCTTAACATCGGCAACTGGATTTGAACCTGTCCAGAACTCAATAGAATTCAATACAATTGAATCTGCCATCATGGCAATACCATAAGCAGGAGAAATCACAATAAAGATAAGTTCGTTGATCCATTTGTCACTGACAGATTGATTCCATGACAGTAGTTTGTTGAATAAACTGAAAGAACCAATACAAGAAGAAAATAATACACTGCTACTCAAAACTGCTGCGACAGCGAATACATTCAATTTACGTTTCATTTTGTTTTTTTTAAAGTTAAAAATGGAGTGTTAGTACTCTTTGTTTTCGTAAAAACAATCTTTTTTACGAAGCAAATGTATAATAAATATTCAAAAAGAAGAAAAAATGCTGCAAATTGATATATATTTGCATGAAATCTATTATGGTTCTAAACAATTTCCTGTTTGTTATTGTTCTGATTTATATAATATTAATATTTTAAATTTTATGAAAAAGGTTGTATTATTCCTGTTTGCGGCTATGGCGATGGTTGCTTGTGCTGAAAAATCAGTAAAAATTGAAATTACAAATGAAACATCGCATGAAAAAGAAAACGAAATGGTATCTGTTTCATGGACAGATTTAACTCAACGACTGACTTTACATGAAGGGCAATCTATAATTGTCCTGAATGAAGAAGGTGGACAGATTCCGTATCAGGTATTATATAAAGGACAAAATGAACCTCAGGAAATCATTTTCCAGGCTTCAGCAGGTCCAGGCGAAAAAAAAATTTATACAATCAAGGGTGGTAAACCTGAAATTTTTGAAAGAAAGACTTATGGTCGTGCTGTCCCTGAAAGGAAAGACGATTTTGCATGGGAAAACGATCGGATTGCATTCCGTATGTATGGTCCTGCTTTAGCAAAAGAAAATGCCAGCAATGGAGTAGACATTTGGTTGAAAAGAACAGATTCACTCGTTGTGGATAAATTTTATAAAGATGAACTGGTAAATAAACTTTCATATCATGTCGACCATGGCTTAGGATTGGATTGTTATAAGGTAGCTCATACCTTGGGAGCCGGAGGTGTTGCTCCTTATATAAATGATTCTTTGTTTGTAGGTGGAAATTATACAACAGCCAAATTATTGGAATCCGGAGAATTACGTACTACTTTTGAATTAACTTATGATTCGGTTCCGGCAGCAAACGGTAAGTTATTGAAAGAAAAAATTATTATCAGTCTGGATGCCGGTTCTCAATTGAGCAAAGCAGTTGTATCTTATGATGGAGACTTTGAACAAATCCAGGTAGCCGGAGGTATTTGGTTGCACAAAGAAATCGGCAACATTGCTGAAAGTAAAGAAGGCGGATATATTGCTTATGCAGAAAATGCTGTTTCTGACGCAGGTGTGCCTTCAGGAAGAGATTATATTGGTGTTATACTTCCTGGTGGAGTTGTCAATATCAAACAACAAAATGAACATCTTTTGGCTATAGCCGATTATAAAAAAGGAGAAGAGTTTACGTACTATTTTGGCGCTGGCTGGAGTAAATGGGGCTTTGATTCAGATCAGGCATGGTTTGATTATATCAGTAAGTATGCCAGAAACTTAAAACAAACTTTAAAAGTAAGTGTATTGAATTAAGAGTTAAGAATTAAGAAATGGTTTACACTAAAATATGGTGTAAGCCAACTCTTAATTCTTAACTCTTAACACTTAACTCAAAATCATGGATAGTATTTTTCAATCTGTACAATTAGCAAGCCGTTCTTTGAATCTTTTGGATGATGAAATCATTAGCAAGGTGTTGAATGCCATTGCTGACGAAACATTATCCCAGACTGATTTCATCCTTTCGGAAAATAAGAAAGATTTGGACAGGATGGATATAAACGATCCCAAATATGATCGTTTATTGTTATCAACCGGACGCATCAAAGATATAACTGATGATATGCGTAATGTGGCTCAACTGCCTACGCCTCTTGGTCTTGTTTTGATGGAGGCAGAGCGGCCTAACGGATTGAAAATAAAAAAAACGAGTGTTCCGTTTGGAGTTATTGGTATCATTTACGAGGCACGTCCGAATGTCAGTTTTGATGTGTTCTCCCTTTGCTTCAAATCAGGAAATGCCTGCATACTAAAAGGCGGATCAGATGCCGGGTTTTCAAATTTAGCTATTGTTGGGATTATCCGGAAGGTATTGCAGTCTTTTCAGATAAATCCAGATGTCTGTACCTTACTTCCTACCGACAGAACAGCTACAACTGCTCTTCTGAATGCTGTAGGATATGTTGATTTATTAATTCCACGGGGAAGCCAGAATTTGATTCGATTTGTCCGTGATAATGCCAGAATCCCTGTGATTGAAACAGGAGCCGGAATCTGCCATACTTTTTTCGATGAAACCGGAGATAAGGAAAAGGGACAAAAAATCATTAATAACGCCAAGACTCGCCGGGTTAGTGTTTGCAATTCCTTGGACTGTTTGATAATACACCGGAAGAGGTTGCCGGATTTGCCTTATCTTTGCCAATTGTTATCTCAAAGCAATGTGATTATTTATGCCGATGAACCGGCTTACAATGCGCTGGAAGATCAATATCCCGAAAATCTGTTGAAGCATGCTACGGCAGAAAGTTTTGGCATCGAATTTCTGGATTATATTATGAGTGTCAAAACGGTTGATAATATACAGGAAGCCATGGAACATATTGCCAAATATAGCTCTCAACATAGTGAAAGTATTATAAGTGAAGATATTGCAAATATTTCCCTTTTTGAAAAAATGGTTGATGCAGCCTGCGTTTATGCCAATGTTTCAACAGCTTTTACTGATGGCGCCCAATTTGGCTTAGGCGCCGAAATAGGGATTAGTACGCAAAAATTGCATGCCAGAGGTCCGATGGCTTTGCAGGAATTGACCAGCTATAAATATGTAATTGAAGGAAACGGACAAATCAGAGTATAAAAATAATGAAAACATTTACAAACGTAAAGGATTTGGGGAATCTCCAAAATGCAGTTAAGGAAGCTTTGGAAATAAAGAAAAACCGTTTTGGATATAAGCATTTAGGCGAAAATAAAACGCTCTTAATGGTCTTTTTTAATGCCAGTTTGAGAACAAGATTAAGTACTCAAAAAGCTGCCATGAACTTGGGAATGAACAGTATAGTTCTGGATATCAACCAGGGAGCCTGGAAATTAGAGACCGAAAGAGGCGTTGTGATGGATGGTGATAAATCTGAACACATATTGGAAGCGATTCCGGTTATGGGTTCCTATTGTGATATCATTGGTGTACGTGCCTTTGCCCAGTTTGAAAATAAAGAAGATGATTCGAATGAAAAAATATTGAGCCAGTTTATCCAATTTTCAGGAAAACCTGTTTTCAGTATGGAAGGTGCGGCTGGTCATCCGTTACAGGCTTTTGCAGACTTAATTACAATAGAAGAATATAAAAAAACAGCACGTCCTAAAGTTGTTCTGACCTGGGCGCCTCATCCCCGCGTGTTACCGCAAGCTGTTCCTAATTCATTTGCAGATTTTATGAACGAAGCTGATGTTGATTTTGTTATTACCCATCCCGAAGGTTATGAGTTAGATGAAAGATTCGTCAGGGGAGCTGAAATTGAGTATGATCAGGAAAAAGCATTCAAAGGTGCTGATTTTATTTATGCTAAAAACTGGTCGGCATTCCAAGATCCGAATTATGGAAAAATACTCAGCAAAGACATGAACTGGACTGTTGATGCAAAAAAAATGAGCCTGACCAACAATGCTTATTTCATGCACTGTTTGCCAGTAAGAAGAAATATGATTGTTACGGACGATGTGATTGAAAGTCCACAATCTATAGTAATTCCTGAAGCTGCCAATCGTGAAATCTCTGCCGAAGTCGTTATAAAACGGATGCTGGAAGCGTTATAAATGTGCCAGTAATATAATATGCCAATGTGCCAATGAATTTATTGTTTTCATTGGCACATTGTATAATTGGCATATTATTTATATTTTTGCACAGAAATCTAAAAAGTGTGCCATTATGATTAAGGAAAATTTTGTCAAGTTATTTGAGGATGGTTTTAAGTACAACTGGGATTTGCCGGCGATGACAAATTATGGGGAAGCAAAAACACTCAAATATAGTGAACTTGCCCAGGAAATTGCAAGGTTACATATTGTATTGAAAGAAATAGGTATTGAAGAAGGGGATAAGGTGGCCTTAATCGGCAAAAATACCAGTAATTGGGGAATTGCTTATCTGGCAACAGTAACTTATGGTGCGATTATAGTTCCTGTATTACAGGATTTTAATCCGAATGATGTTCAGCATATTGTAAACCATTCCGAGTCGTTAGTCTTGTTTTCATCTGATCAGATTTGGGAAACTTTGGATGAAGAAAAAATGGGAGAACTTAAAGCGGCTTTTTCCCTGACAGATTTCAAGGTATTATACCAGAAAGAAGGTTTGGATATTGAACAGGTTGTAGCTCAGTCAGATGTAAAGTTCAAGGAAAAATATCCCAATGGATTTACAAAAGATGATATAATATATGCCAATGTGCCTAATGAAAGAGTTGTCGTTTTGAATTACACTTCAGGAACAACCGGATTTAGTAAAGGGGTAATGATTTCAGGGAATAATCTGGCGGGGAATCTTACATTTGTTAAAAGAAAAGGCATTCTTAAACGACATGATGTTATTTTATCATTTCTTCCTTTAGCACACACTTACGGTTGTGCATTTGAATTTTTGTTCGCCATATCAGAAGGATGTAATGTGACATTTCTGGGAAAAACTCCTTCACCCAAAATCTTGATGAAAGCTTTCGAAGAAGTTCGTCCGAGTATTGTAATTACAGTTCCATTGATTCTGGAGAAAATTTACAAGAAAATGATATTGCCTTTGATAGGCAAAAGAACAATGCGTTTGGCATTAAGCATTCCGATACTTGATACACAAATTTATGCCCAGATACGTAAAAAATTGATAGATGCCATGGGTGGTAAATTTGAGCAGGTAATTATTGGAGGCGCTCCTTTGAATAAAGATGTGGAAGACTTTTTATTTAAAATCAAATTCCCGTTTACAGTTGGCTATGGTATGACGGAATGTGCTCCGTTAATCAGTTTTGATAATTATACCGATTTTGTTCCGACTTCTTGTGGAAAAATATTGGATGATATTATGGAAGTCAGGATTGATTCAGAAGATCCGTATAGCATTGCTGGCGAAATACAGGTAAGGGGCGAAAATGTGATGCTTGGTTATTATAAAAATGAAGAAGCAACTAAAGATGCATTTACAAAAGATGGCTGGTTGAAAACAGGAGACTTGGGAACTATTGATAAAGAAAACCACATTTTTATACGGGGCCGTTCTAAAAGTATGATCCTCGGGGCCAGTGGACAAAATATCTATCCCGAAGAAATCGAGTCGAAATTGAATAATCTACCATTTGTAATGGAAAGCCTGATTGTAGAAAGAAATGGTAAGTTAATCGCCTTGGTTTACCCGGATTATGATGCTGTTGATGAAACCGGAATTGAACATGAAAAACTATCTTATATTATGGGAGAAAATAAAACAATATTGAATGAGATGGTGGCTCCTTATGAAAGAATAGCGGAAATTCAATTGTATCCTACCGAGTTTGAAAAGACTCCCAAAAAGAGTATTAAAAGATATTTATATCAATCGTAAAAAAAAATATCATTAAAATTTGTTTTCAATAAAACAAAATGCTTAACTTTGCACCAGTTTTTGAGAAAAAACATAAAAAACTGAAAACAGATAAGTTTTATATAAGTTTTACCGTTTTAATTATTAAAAGAAAATGAAAAAGTTAGTATTGTTCGCTGCTGTTGTTGTTGCTGTAAGTTTTGCATCTTGTAAACAAAAAGCTGCTCAAGAAGCTGCTCCTGTTGTTGATGAAGTAGTTGCTACTGAGACTGTTGTTGATACAACTGTTGTTCCTGCTGACACTATTGTTGAAGCAGTTGCTGTAGAAGAAGTAAAGTAATTTCTTCTTTATTAGACAAATAGAGCCAACTCTCAAAAGGAGTTGGCTTTTTATTTGTGCCAGATTTGAAAATCTTATGAAGTTTGATTCGGATTTTCCAATCCATAATTTTTTATCTTATCTTCCCTTTTTAATAGCCAGGAGAAAAAGACGGCTAATGCTCCGAAGCAAGCGAAAATGAGCATGGGTAGTGTGTAATCGTATAAAGTTATTTGGGAATCTACTCCGTCTACTATTTTTTCAGAGTATCCGATCACACAATATTTGTCTAAAACAAAGCCGATTAACATAGGCACACCCATGATTCCCCAGTTTTGAACCCAGAATGTCATTGCATAAGCAGTTCCTACCCGTTTTTCAGGGATAATTTTGGCTACAGAAGGCCACATGGATGAGGGAACCAAAGAAAAAGCTACTCCTAAAACCAATACCAATCCAATCGCAATATATAAACTGTTTAAAGAAGGTATGGCAAAAAGCAGGTGAACACATAAAAGAATAACTGAGCCTGCAATCATTATTGTAGCTCCCTTACCTTTTTTATCATACAGGTTACCGAAAAAAGGTGTTAATATCAAAGCGCCAAAGGGAAGTAATGCCGGGATAATGCCAGCAAATTCTTCCGACACGCCGAATTTTTGGACAATCAGATTGGTAGCATATTTTATAAATGGGAAGACCGCTGAATAAAACAAAACACACAAAATGGTAATATACCAGAAAGCGCGTACTTTGACTATCTCCTTTAAATCGTTGAATTTGAATTCTTCTTCCGGAGATTCGGTTTTATTCTTAGATTCTTTATCCAGTTTTTTATCGAACATACAAAAGAAAATAAAAGATATTAATCCGATGCAAAGCAGGAATATGGATAAAATAACAGGAGTGGTCAAGTGTTTAGTTAAATTAACCAACGGAATGGGGGTGAACATGGCTAATGCCGTTCCGATTCGTCCTACGGATGTGTTGAGGCCAATTGCTAAAGCCAATTCTTTGCCTTTAAACCATCTGATTACGGCTTTATTGGCAGTTATTCCAAACATTTCTGCCCCTACCCCGAAGACGGCAAATCCAAGTCCGGCAACCAGAGCTGATTTTTTAGCTGAAATTAACCATGTACCAATACCAAATGTCCACATATCTTCTCCTACATATCCCGATATGGCCATATATTTAATGCCTGCCCCGGCAAGCATAATTATAATAGATAATATTCCGGTGAATCGTACTCCTGCTTTGTCCAATATCATACCACCTAATATGAGCATAAGCAAGAAAACATTGAACCAGCCATAACCACTGGAATATAAGCCATAGTCGGAGGCGCTCCAATGAAGATTGGACTCCAACCGTTGTTCCAAAGGCGCTAATGCATCAGTTAAGTAGTAGCTGCAGAGCATTGAGAAAGAGACTAAACCAAGAGTAGTCCAGCGTACCCATGTAAGATTTTTCAGTGAAGATTGCAATTTATCCATAAACATAATTTTTTCCGGCGTCAAATATAAAATAAATAATTGATTAAATTTGAAATATTATTTTCGATATTGTTCAATAAAAACAATATTTCAACGTTTAATAAACAACAAGTGAAATGGAAAAAAGCTACTTTTGTAGCTTCTTATAAAGACGCTAAGGCAACTATCAATCGGAAGTTGTTGTCTTATATTATTTTATGTATTTTTAGAGTGTTATGGAAAGCAAAAAAACGGTACAAAAAACAATTAACAAAAAAGACGACTTAAATCTAAAAGACTTCATCACATTATTTACCAAAAACTGGAAATGGTTTGCTTTAAGTGCCTTTCTTTTTGTTTCGATGGGAGTAATGTATCTTTTAATAAAAAATCCGGTATATTATGTTGATGCTTCTATTTTGTTACGTGAAGATGATAAAAAATCAGCATCCTCAGCTATGTCTATGTTATCTGGGTTAGGAGACTTGGGTTCGATGATGGGAAGTAAGAATGTTGATAATGAAGTAGGTGTCTTGAATACCCGTATGATTTTAAAAAGTGCGATTCAGAAATTGAACCTGAATGTTATATGCACAACTAAAGAAGGCTTGAAAACTGTAGACATGTATCCGGCTTCGCCTTACATAATAACTGTTGATTCTGCACAGGTCGATACAATCAAGGATGTTATCAAATTTAAGATAAAACCCCTTAAGAGAAATCAATATGAAGTTTCCGGAAAGTATAAGTCGGAAAAGTTCAAAACCACAATTTCCGGTTTTCCTGCAGTCTTGAAAACTCCGGCGATTGATGTAAATATAGATAAAAATCCTGGTGTCAACTTGAAAAAAGATGACCAACAAGTGAAGGTTACTATCATTAATCCCAATGTGTTGACTTATTTATTGGGTAAAGAAGTAAAGATAGGTGCTACAAGTAAAAAAACAAGTATAATCAGGTTAGGGTTGGAAGCTGATAATGTAAAAAAAGCCCAGGATTTATTAACCACTTTGATCGCAATTTTCAATAAGGAAGCGGTAAATGATAAAAATATCGAAGCAATGAATACTGCTGCTTTTGTAGATGAAAGGCTTGCTGTTATTGCTGACGAATTGGAAGTTGTAGAAAAAAATGTTCAAAAATATAAACAGGATAATAATCTTACAGATATTTCATCTGAAGCAAAGTTGTTTTTGGAACAATTGGGAGAATCTGAGGCCAAGCGAATTGAAACACAGATTCAAATGAATGTCATCCAATATTTGGAAAATTATGTTCAGGACGAAAAGAATAAAGATAAGATGATCCCCGGTGTTGGATTGGAAGACAAAGGATTACAGGCAATTATTCTGAAATACAATGAACTTTTAATTGAAAGGAATTCATTGGAGAGTGCATCTTCCGGTATAAATCCGACTTTGCAAACCATGAATACCCAATTGGTTTCAATGCGCCAGAATATTATTTCTAATATAAAGAATGTTAAGGCAAGCTTGAATGTAATGCATCAGGACTTGAAGAGCCAGGATAAAGTAATGAACAATAGAATCAAATCGATTCCCCGTCAGGAGCGGGAATATATTGAAATTGCCCGCCAACGTGAAATTAAAGAAAAATTATATTTATTTTTATTGCAGAAAAGAGAGGAAACCAATCTTAGCTTAGCTTCTGTTACTCCTAAAGCCAAAACTATTGATATTCCGATGCCAAGTGTCAAGCCAATTGCACCTAAAAAAATGACAACACTTGCTATCATGTTCTGTTTAGGAATAGGCTTTCCATTTGTATTTTTCTATTTGAAGAAGCAATTGAAAACACAAATTGATTCCAAAGAAGAATTGGAAAAACTTTGTGATGCTGAAATTATTGGCGAAATTTGCCAGAGTAAAAATAAAGAACATATTGTTGTCAAGAAAGATTCGATGGCTCCGGAAGTTGAATTGTTCCGGTTATTACGTGCCAACATATTGTTCAAAATAAAAGGAACGGATAAAAAGGTTATCATGATAACTTCAACCATTGCAGGAGAAGGAAAAACATTTATTGGGGCTAATCTGGCCATGAGTTTTGCGCTTACCGGCAAAAAGGTGTTGTTAGCTGGATTGGATATTCGTAAACCGAGGCTTGCAGAGTATCTGAATTTGCCTAAAGCCAATGGAATTACCAACTACCTGTCGGAAAGCGGATTTGTTCCTGATGATTTGATTCAAAAATCAAGTGTTCATCCAAACTTGGAAATCCTTCAGGCAGGAGTGGTTCCTCCAAATCCCAACGAATTATTAATGGAAGATAATTTGGATGAATTATTCAAATATTACCGTACAAAATATGATTATATCATAATAGATACAGCTCCGGTTGGAATTGTTTCAGATACGTTCTTGTTGGATCGATTGGCAGATATTACTCTTTATGTCAGCAGAATTGGATATGTGCATAAAGATAGTGTGAAAAATATCAATACGATTGTAGATAAAGATAGTTTGAGGAATCTTTATGTGGTGGCCAATGGAGTTGATTTGGGAGAAAAGAACGGTGGGTATGGATATGGGTATGGACATAAATAAAAATTTACATTACAAATTATTATGTCTGAATTTAAAAACTATATTACATATAAGAGATATATAAGTTTTTTTATTATATCTATTTTGATACCAGTGTTTATCTTCTGGCTTTCCGATGAAAGAATAAAAGACTTATCAGCATACTTGTTTTTGTTTTTATTTGGATATTTAATATACAAAATAAGAAGTGTTTTTTTATGTTTTTTGCTTTTATATTTCATTTTTTATGTTTTTTTCTTCCACTCAGGGAACTTAACAATACGAGCTAGCTATATGATTTCTTTTGTACTAACATGTGCTTGCTTACATGGATTAAATAGTTTAGATGTCGATTTAAGGGATTATAGCCCCCAATTATTATATTATTTTATTCTAATATTATTTTTATGTTATATCATTTCCATAAACCCAACAGAAAAAACCTATGATGATCGTATATATTATCATGGATTTGTTATTGCACATCATTTTGCTTATATCACAGCCTTTTGTGGCTATTTTTTAATTCGAAGAACTAAAATTATACTTGGTTTATTGATTGTTTTTGTTGGGTTGGTTGTAGGAACCAGGAGTGGTATTCTTGTTAGCTTGATTCCTGTAATCTATCTTGTAAAAAAATATATATTTGATAATTCTAAAAATAAGTTTCAGAATATTATTTTTATAGGGATTGGAGGGATTGTGTTAGCGTCATTGTTTGTTTTTTTTTTCAGAGAACAAATCTCTACTTCATTAGTGACATTTTCAAATTTTTCCATTGATATTTTTTCTGAAAATAATGAACAAAGTATAGATTTTACGGCATCAAGATCTATATTGTGGGCACTTGCTTTTATGAAAATAGCTTCAGATGGTTTTGGAATAGTAAATTTGACAGGAAGAGGTCCTGCTGCATCTTTAGACTTTTTAGAAGAAGAATATGGCATACGTTTGTGGCTGCATAATGATTTTTTTGATGTGTTTTTTTGTTTGGGTATTATAGGTGTAACTATTTATATTTATTGTATTTATCGATATTATCGTTCTACCCAAGATGTATATATATTGATGATGATGATATTAGCTATGTTTACTAATGGTTTTTTTACTTACATGCCTATAATGTATATAGCCTTACATATACTATCAATAAAATTAGAAAAATTAGAAAATGAAACTTCAGATGAAAATATATGCTGTGATAACGACTTATAACAGACTTGATTTGTTGAAGAAGTGTTTGGATGGATTAAGAATGCAAACACATTCATTAGATAAAATAGTTGTTGTAAATAATGGGTCAACAGATGGGACAACAGAATTCCTGGAGCTGGAATCAGGATTGTTTGTTATTCATCAAAGAAACCTGGGAGGAGCTGGCGGCTTTTATACAGGAATGAAATATGCATCTGAGAATGGAGCCGAATGGGTTTGGATGATGGACGATGATGTTGTCCCTGCTGATGATTGCTTAGAAAACCTTTTAAAATATACTTTCATTTCTGAATGTATACATCCGACTCGTTTTTTTTTAGACGGAAAAAGATTTAATTGGGAACATTGTTTCTCATTAATGGATTGGAAAATTATAGATTTTCCCCTGAGTTATTTTATTAATCATGAAAATAATGCTTCTTTTGTGAATGTAGGGTGTTTTGAAGGAATGCTTATTTCTCAAAAGATTATTGCCAAAATTGGATTTCCTGATTCCCGCTTTTTTATAGCGGGAGACGATACGGTATATGGTTTTATGGCCAGTTTATACACAAATGTATCTGTCGTGAAAAATGCTCATATGTATAGAGCGAAAAAATCTACAGATTTACCTTATAGTCCTCTGTTTTTATATTATAATTATCGCAACTTTCATTTATTTAATGAATATTGTAAGAATATTTATAATAAGAATTTATCTTTCAAGACTCATATTAATTATTGGATATCGGCATTGAAATATATGGGAGGAATTATTAAAGAAAAAAGAGTTCCGAGTAAGCATAAGTTTAAATATCTCAAATCAGTGCTTAGAGGTGTAATGCATTCTTATATGAAAATTTGATTGAAAATTTGTGGGCAATCAGAAATCCATAAAATATAATTTCACATTTAGTTTGATAAACACTTTGTCAAACATTTTGTTTCCATTGATAACATTTCCTTATGCCTCAAGGATTTTGCTGTCAGAGGGAATTGGTCATGTGCAATTTTTTTCATCTGCAATTGATTACATCATACTTTTGACTTCCCTTGGAATCCCACTTTATGGAATAAAGACAATATCAAAAGTAAAGAATGATCCTCAAAAGCTTTCTGTGACCACTGTCGAAATTCTGTCATTACATACAATTATGACTTTTTTAGGATATGTCATAGTCTATCTATTAATAATTTCATTTCAAAAATTCCAACAGGATATACCTCTGTTATTGTTTCTAAGCTCTTCTCTTATATTAAATGCTATTGGTGTTCAGTGGTTTTATCAAGGTGTTGAAGATTTTAAATATATTACCATACGAAGTTTGATTGTCAAGCTAATTTCTCTTATTGTCCTGTTTTTATTTGTAAAAACAAAAGAAGATATTATTCCTTATGCTATGGTAAATATTGTCGGTATAGGAGTCGGTAATATCTTTAATTTTATTAGGCTTCGCAGGTATATTAAAATTCGATACATTGAATTTAAAAATATAAATATTTCCCAGCACTTGAGACCGGCAATAATTATTTTTACATTAAATCTTATCATAAGTATTTATACTGGTTTGGATACGCTTATGCTCGGTTTTATGTCCGGAGATCAATCCGTTGGACTATATACTGCGGCAGTAAAAATGAATCGGCTGATTTTAGGTGTATTCGGAGCATTGAGCTTTGTATTATTGCCCAGACTATCAAGTCTTATTTTCGAAAACAATTATGAAGATTTTAGACGTATAGCACAAAAAGGCATTTATGTTGCTTATTTTATTTCATTACCTGCTGTAATCCTTCTGCAATTTTATGCAGATTCCATTATTCATATTCTCACAGGAACAGATTATGAACCGGCGATTAAAACTTTGAGAATTATTGCGCCAAGTATTATCTTCATTGCAATTTCAAATATTTTGGGAATACAAATCTTATTTCCTCAGGGAAAAGAAAAATTTGTTATAATTTCAACAGTTTGCGGAGCGTTTATTAATTTTACCATAAATCTCATTCTTATACCTGTTCTGTCGCAAGATGGTGCAGCAGTGAGTATTGTAATTGCAGAATTGATAGTTACAGTTATTATGTATTTAATTGGAAAAAAATTTATTCCCGTAAAATTATTTAATGCTGATATTTTAAAATACTTCTTTGCTGGCGGATTTATGATAATAATGTTACTCTTGCTAAGAATATTATTTCCTGAATCTATTGGAGCTTTTATTCTTGGCTCCGCCTTTGCAATCTTATGTTATTGTATTTTTCTCTACATGAGCAAAGATTCTATCATTTTAGAATGTTTTTCATTAATAAACAGGCGACATGGAAATGGAATATGATTATTTAATAGTAGGAGCTGGATTATTTGGTGCTATTTTTGCCAGAGAAGCCTCGCTTAGAGGGCATAAATGTTTAGTAATAGATAAAAGAAGTCATATCGGAGGAAACTTGTATTGTGAAAAAGTCAATGATATAAATGTGCATACATATGGTGCACATATTTTTCATACTAGCAATAAAGAGGTTTGGGAGTACATGAATCAATTTGTAGAATTCAATCATTATGTAAATTCTCCTATTGCGAATTATAAAGGAAAGCTGTATAATCTTCCCTTTAACATGAATACTTTTTATCAACTTTGGGGAGTAACCACACCCGCAGATGCTGAAAAGAGAATTCAGGAACAGACAAAGAAAATTACTAATGAACCTCAGAATCTTGAAGAACAGGCGATTTCTTTAGTCGGTGAAGATATTTATGAAATATTGATTAAGGGGTATACAGAAAAGCAGTGGGGGAGGCCGGTTCAGGAATTGCCTTCGTTTATTATAAAGAGGCTACCATTACGCTTTACATTCAACAATAATTATTTCAACGACACTTACCAGGGAATTCCCAAGGGAGGTTATAATGTTATATTTTCCAAATGTTTTCAAAATTGCGATGTGCTTTTAAATACTGATTTTTTTCAACATCAGGAACTTAAAGCCAAAGCAAAAAAGATAATATTTACAGGTGCAATTGATCAATATTATAATTATTGTTATGGAAAATTGGAATATCGCTCGCTTAATTTTGAACATGAAATTTTAAATATTCCGAATTATCAGGGAAATGCTGTGATAAATTATACGGATGAAGAAACTCCTTTCACAAGGATAATTGAACATAAGCATTTTGAGTTTGGACAACAGTCAACAACAGTTGTTACCAAAGAATTTTCTGTAAACTGGGAAGAAGGCCTAGAACAATTTTATCCGATTAATGATGAAATAAATAATGAGATCTTTTCAAAGTATAAAGAACTGGCTAATCAAGAAGAGAATGTCTTGTTTGGAGGCCGGTTAGGCGATTATAAGTATTATGACATGCATCATATCGTGGAAAATTGTCTACGTCTTTTTACGTGATATAAGCATCTTATTTATTTTGAAGGTGTCGATTAATAATATATTATCCTTACTTTATCCAGAGTCTTTTATCGTATGATAAAAGTCGATTAACATAGAACAATGAAAGAAGTTTTAGTCTCAGTACTTATCCCTTGTTACAATGCTGCGTCTTTTATTAAGGATGCAATTAATTCTATAACTAACCAAACGTATAAGAAACTGGAGATTATTTGCATAAATGATTCTTCTAAAGATGAAACGGGAAATATTTTAGAAGATTTGGCCAAGAAAGACTCCCGTATAAAAGTTTATCATAATGATGAAAATTTAGGATTAATTCGGACACTGAATAAAGGTATAAATTTAGCTAATGGAGGGTATGTTGCGCGAATGGATGCTGATGATATTTCTCTCCTTACTAGAATTGAAGAAGAAATGAATTTGATACTTTCTGATGAAACCATTGATGCAGTTTCCATATATACAGACCGAATAACATCTAAAGGTAAAACAATAGGAAAATTTAATCATTTTTGTTGTACTGAATCTAATTCCTGTCGATTCATGGCATTATTTGACGCACCAATATTGCATGCAGGTTTACTTATTAAAACGAAAATTTTGAAAGAATATATGTTTTGCACTTTACCTTCATCTATGCATATAGAAGATTATGAACTTTGGAATAGAATGCTGGCAGATGGAAGGAAATTTAAGATAATACCAAAAATATTATATCGTTATCGTGTTAATTTTGAAAGTGTCAGTTATAAAGAATCTGATTTGCAGAAAAAAAACCATACTCAATGTTCAAAATTTTTTTTAAAAAAAGAACTAGGTATAGAACTTGAAGAAAGTGTTCATAGAATAGTTATATCTAGATTTTATCCTTCAGATGTAAATTATAGGAACGTGAAACAAGCTTTGTTGAAATTTAACATAATAAAAAATTCATATTTAAGTAAAAATGAGCCTATAGATAAAAAATCAAAACAGGAAATTATTAGTTTTGTGGAGCAAAGAACTTTATTCATATTAACAAAAACTATAGCTGTTGCATCAGTCTCTGATAAAATAAAACTTTTGAGGCTTGTCCTAAAAAATATCCATTTGTTTTTTAATCTTAAAACATGGGAAAATATAAAATTAAGATTTTTATGGTTAGCTTTAACAAGGTATTATACTTGACTTTATAGGAACTATAGAAATGAGTAATAAGCTGGATAATACTTGCCACAATATAATGGCGCAAATTTGTTTCAGGTGAAAAAAGACAAGCTAAACATATTGATTACATCTCCAAATCTAAATGTAACAAAGAATGTGAGTGGAATATCTTCTGTTGTACAGCTGATAATGGAGAATACAGATCATTTTTATATTCAGTTTTCTTTAGGAAGTGAAGATAAGGACAAACAAAAGAAAAATCTTACTTGGTTAATTCGGCAGATAAAAATATTTGTTAGTTATTACAAAAAAATTAAAAATACTGAGATTGATTTAGTACATTTAAATGTTCCATGCGATACCAAAGGTATTTTTAGAGAATATGTCACATCAAGTTTAACGAAATTTTCAAAAAAAAAGGTATTGATACACTTACATGGAGGTGAATTTTTAATGAAAAAACCGTCTAACTTTATAACGTTATATTGTTTGAAAAAAGTTTTGCAACGAGGAGAACAAGTAATTGTATTGAGTCAATTGGAAAAAGAAAGTCTTTCAAAATTATATAATTTCTCTCATGCAATACCTTTACCTAACAGTGTTGATATTTCACCAATTCCATATCATAATTTTAATGTAAGTCAGGAAGAAAAAAAACAAATTCTTTTTTTGGGAAGAATTCATGAAAGTAAAGGGATTTTTGATATAATTCCCGCATTTGAGAAATTGTATAAAGAAATACCTTTTAAATTTGTTGTTTGTGGTACAGGACCTCAGAAGGATGATTTGATAGTGGGGTGTCAAAAGTTCATGAAAGATGATTTTGTTTACAGAGGTATTGTTTCCGGGCAAGAAAAAATGGATGTAATATCGGTGTCTGACATATTTGTTTTACCTTCTCGTTATGGAGAAGGATTACCAATGGCTTTGTTAGAAACTATGGCTGCTGGTCTGGTTCCTGTTGTCACAAATGATGCTTCAATGGAATATGTTATTAAAGACAATTATAATGGTATTGTTGTTAATAAACAGGATCCGGAAGATATTTATTTGAAAATAAGTAGTTTGTTGAAAAACCAGGGCAATATGAGGCAAATAGGAAATAATGCGAGAAAGACAATAGAGAATGATTACAATGCAGATACTTATGTGAAAAAATTAAACGAAATTTATTATAAGATATGCCAGTAGTTCAATGTTGTAATTTCCCATTATTTAAAGGAAATCTAAAAGAGTATAAGTATCAAGCCTGTAATAAATTTGTGGTTAATACTATCAGTCCTAATTCTTATGGGTTGTCAAAAAAAGATGTAATAGTAAAAGAAAGTTTGCAAAAAAGTGATATTCTTATCCTTGATGGAGTGTATTTTGGACTGTTGCCATTGATAAAATGTAATATCAAAATAAACAGAATTACGGGATGGGACGCTTTTATACATTATTCTCAAGAATTAAATAAAGAAAAAGGCCGCGTGTTTTTTTTAGGTTCAACAATAGAAACATTAAAGAAAATTGAACAAAAATATAAAAATGATTTTCCCAATGTAGAAATTGGATACTATTCTCCTCCGTTCAAACCGTCTTTTTCTAAAGATGAGAATGAAAAAATAATATGTGCAATAAATGAGTTCAAACCCAATGTTGTATTTGTTGGAATGACAGCACCCAAACAGGAAATTTGGGCGAGTTCCAATGCTCAATCTTTAGACATCAATTTGATATGTTCGATAGGAAATGTTTTCGATTGGTATGCGGGAAACTCAAAAAGACCAAATGTTTTTTGGCAAAAAATAGGATTGGAATGGCTTGTACGTATTTTTTATAGAAAAGAAATATTCAAAAGGAATATTGGAAACCAAATGATTTTTTTCAAAGACTTATTATTAGATATAACTAAAATAAAAAAGATATGCTAAAAGGAGCGATCATTGGCCTCGGCAAAATGGGTATTTCCCATGCCTCCATAGTAAGCGCCCATCCGAAAGTGGAAATGGTAGCAGTGTGTGACACTTCATCATTGGTTTTGGACGCCTTCAAAAAATATACTAAAGTAAAAACATATACAGACTATAACAAGCTGCTAAAGGAAGAAACTTTAGATTTTATTGTTGTAGCGCTTCCTACTAAATACCACTATCCTGTTGCAAAAGTTGCCTTGGAAAAAGGTATCCATGTGTTTTGCGAAAAACCTTTTGTCCTTAAACCGGAAGAGGGAGAAGATTTAGTTCGTATTGCCAATGAAAAAGGTTTAGTGAACCAAGTTGGTTACCATAATCATTTTATAGGTACATTCAGGGAACTGAAAAAACTTTTGCAGCAAAATATTTTAGGTAAGTTATTCCATTTTTCAGGAGAGGCTTATGGGCCAGTGGTAGTGAAACCCAAAGGAGGTACATGGCGTTCCAAGTCGGAAGAAGGTGGTGGGTGTTTATATGATTATGCTTCTCATGTTTTGAATTTAATCCAGGAAATAATCGGACGACCAACCTCTGTTAAGGGAACATTATTGAAGAAATTTTATTCTGCAGATGTGGAAGATGCTGTTTATAGCTTACTTGAACTCCAAAATGGATTAACCGGCACGTTGCTGGTAAATTGGAGTGATGAAACTTACCGGAAAATGTCAACCTCTTTAATTTTACAAGGGGAAAAAGGAAAAATTATATGTGATGCAACTGAACTCAAAGTTTATTTGAAAGAAGCAAATCCGATTTTGGGTTATGATAAAGGATGGACAATAAAATATATAACCGATTTTGCAATTCCTGTTGATTTTTATCTTCGGGGAGAAGAATATAGTGCTCAGATAGATTATTTTGTCGATTGTATAGGAAAAAAAGGCCATTCTGAGACCAATACTTTTGAGCAAGGTCTTTATACAGACAAAGTGGTAAATATGATTATTCAAAACTTTAATGGTAAATGATATGAAATTAGATAAAGTCCTTTTCGGAGATAACCAGTTTTTTGCTGTTAATCATTTGTCTGATGAAAAATCACGGCAACAAGCAATTCGGTTCAAAGATGATACTTCGATTATCAAAGTTTTGGATAGTGCTATTGAATTAGGTATCAATTCTTTTATGTGTACTACACATGATCGTATTGCTAATATATGTGAACATATTCGTCAAAATCCTGGAAAATATAAACATTTCAAAATTCTTCCGGGAATGCCTTATGCACATAAATATGCTAATGCGATGACTGAATTAGGTGTCATTGGAACTATTCAACAGTATGTTCCTGGAAATATATTTGGTACCTTTGCCAAGGGTGGACTGGCATTTTTAAGTAAAGATTTTGGAAAATTAATGGAAATTCTTGTTGATGCAGAAATGAAAATGTTCAAAGGAATTAACACTCCTGTTGTTTTTATTCAAAATGTTATAACAGACATGATCCTCGGATTGAAGATGTATGATGTTTTTGCTGAATATGATGCCTATATCAGAAAAAAATATGATTCAGAACCGGGTTATATAACCATGAATATGCCAATGATGTTGGATGCATTGAATAGTGTAGGAGTCAAAAATCCTATAATTTGTTCTTCTATTAATAAAATTGGCTTCAGAATGTCGGGAGGAAAAGCTATTTATGAAAAATATCTGGAAGAAAAAGAATTCCGCCCGATTGCTATGCAGGTTTTGGCAGCAGGAGCATTAAGGCCAAAAGATGCTATTGAATATTTAGGTCAATTCCCAAAAATAGAATCTGTTCTTTTTGGAGCATCTTCTAAAGGACATATACAAGAAACACAAGAACTGATAGAGAAATATTTGAAATGACAAAAATGCAATAATTAGCTCTGTATTCCGTTAAATAAAAGTATTTTGTATAAATAAACAGAGAATAAACATGAACTTCAAATCCATCATTACCCTCACAATCATCTTAGGCCTTCTTTCCAGTTGTAATTCTTACAAAAAAATGGGATATTTAAAAGATGTCGAAACATTATCCCATGATCAATTGGCAGAAGCAAGTAAACTATACACACCCAAGGTGATGCCGGCCGATCTTTTAACAATCAATGTTAATGCAACAAATCCGTCTGCAGCATTACCTTTCAACCTTCCGCTAACTCCTGTGCCTGGAAATGGAATCGGAGGAATTTATCAAACTGTTGGTGCACAAGCTTATTTGGTTGACAACGAGGGAGACATAAATTTTCCAGTATTAGGTAAACTTCATATAGCCGGTTATACAAGAACCGAATTGGAGAAAATGCTGAAAGGAAAGATATATCCTCAATATATTACAGAGGAACCTATTGTTACAGTTCGCTTTGTAAATTATAAAGTAAGTGTTTTAGGTGAAGTGAATCGCCCTGGACAATATCAATTTTCATCGGAGAAGGTCAATTTGTTGGATGCTTTGGCTATGGCCGGTGATTTGACCATTTTTGGTAAACGGAATAATGTACTTTTGAAAAGACAAAATGCAGATGGGAGCAATGAATTTGTTAGAATAGATTTGCAGGATAAAGATTTGGCCCTTTCTCCATATTTTTATATGCAACAAAATGATGTTATCTATATAGAACCCAATAAAGCCAGAGGGAATAGTTCAAGTATCGGTTCAACAGAAAATATGACTATATCAATTGTTGGTACATTGATTTCTGTTGCAACACTTCTTATTACTGTGTTCAAATAGTGAAAAACTTCCTGTTATGATAAAAAATAAAAGTACCGCAAACAAAAATAGTAAAAGTGATTTCGTTAACCTTGCGGAACTTGTAAACCTGTTTCTTAAAAACTGGAAAGTATTTATGATTTCTATCTTTTGTTTTTTGGGAGTGGGTGTTCTTTACTTGTTAATCAAAAATCCGGTTTATTCTGTTGATGCACTGATTCTCTTGCGTGAAGATGACAAAAAAACTTCATCCTTAGGTTCTTCTCCTATTGCGATGTTGTCGGGTGCCAGCGATTTGGGTTCACTTATGGGAAGTAAAAATGTTGATAATGAGGTTACTGTCCTGAATACGCGCAAAATAATGAAAAGAAGTATTCTTGACCTTAACCTTCATGTCGTTTGTAAAGCAAGAGAAGGATTGAAGAATGTTAATTTATATCCTGATTGCCCTTTTAATATTACTGTAGACCCACTGAGAGTTGATACTATGAAATATAATATCGAATTTTCAATCAAACCTTTGGAGAATAATCAATATAAAATTTCAGGTAAATATAATGGTGGAAAATTTGAAAGTATAGTATCTCAATTTCCTTCTATAGTCAAGACACCTTCCATTGATGTATCTATTGATAGAAATATTAATTGGGGAGTAGTACCCGGAGAAAAAGAAAAGAAGATTGATGTGGTGATTATCAATCCGAATGTTTTGACAGCTTTACTGAATAAAGAAATGTCGGTAGGTGCTACCAGTAAAAAAACTTCCGTTATCAGGCTTGCTGTGCAGACCGATAATGTAAAATTATCACAAGATTTGATTAACCGGATGATTGAAATCTTTAATGAATATGCCATTGAAGATAAAAATTTAATTGCCGAAAGAACTTATGAATTTGTAGAAGACCGGTTAGGCAAAATAACTACAGAACTTTCGTCAGTTGAAAGACAAGCTGAAAAGTATAAGCAGGATAATAATCTTACTGATATATCTTCCGAGGCCAAGTTGTTTTTGGAACAGATGGGTGAATATGAGAGGAATCGTATTGAAACGCAAATACAACTCAATATGGTTCAATATATTGGTGAGTATGTGAAAAATCCGGAAAATAAAGAGAAATTGATTCCAAGTATAGGTATCGAAGATAAAGGATTGTTGGCGACAATTGCTAAATATAATGAAACTCTTATTGAAAGGAATAACCTGGAAAGGTCATCATCCAGTTCGAACCCTGCATTGGTTTTAATTAACAGCCAGTTAGTTTCAATGCGTGAAAATATTTTTGCTAATATTGGAAATATTTCACGAAGCCTGGAAATTATGTTGCGTGATATTAAAAATCAGGATATTACAACTAACAGCCGTATCAGGGCGGTGCCACGGCAGGAACGTGAGTTTTTGGAAATCAAACGTCAACAGGAAGTAAAGCAAACCATTTATTCTTTCTTATTACAGAAACGGGAAGAAACAGAATTGAATCTGGCAGCAACGGCTCCTAAAGCTAAAATTATAGATGAGCCGATGCCTGGAATAAAAACTGTTGCGCCTAAAAAACTGACGACATTGGCGATTATGTTGTTTTTAGGGTTTGTCTTGCCATTTATATGGTTTTATATAAAGAAATTCCTGAACACAAAAATAGAGACTAAAGAAGAAATAGAGAGTTTTACCAATGTGGAGGTTGTAGGTGAAATATGCCAGGTTAATAATAATGAGCGAATTGTAGTAAAGCCTCATGAAACAAATTCTGCAGTTGAGTTATTCCGGCTTTTAAGGGCTAACCTGATGTTTACTTTTGAAGATGCTTCCCAGAAAGTTATTTTATTAACATCTTCCGTTCCAAGTGAAGGAAAAACTTTTATCAGCATCAATTTGGCGCTTAGTTTTGCCTTGACGGAAAAGAAAGTATTATTGGTAGGCTTGGATATCAGGAATCCTAAATTGGGAGATTATATACACTTGCCGAAATTAAAGGGAGTTACAAATTATTTGACAGATATAGAATTAACCCCTGAAGAATTGATACAACCTTCTACTATTCATCCTTGTTTGGATATTGTGCAAGCTGGTCCGATTCCTCCGAACCCTAACGAATTATTGCTGAGAAAACGTTTGGACGAATTGTTCGCTTCTTTCCGGCAACAATATGATTATATCATAGTTGATACAGCTCCAATTGGAATAGTTTCGGATACTCTTCTCTTAAACAGGCTTGTTGATGTTTGCTTATATGTTTTCAGAATTGGATATGCAGATAAAAGTTCTATTTCGTTACTCAATTCAATCAGCGAAAGTAAGAAGTTGAAAAACCTTTATGTGGTTGTAAATGGAGTTGATCTGAAGCAACAAAAATCAGTATATGGCAAATATGGTTATAAAAACAGTAATCCCTGAAATTTATTTGGAACCAAAATATTTACAATAGGAAGCCAGACCACACTTTTCGCAATGGGGCTTGCGTGCTGTGCATACATAACGACCATGCAAAATCAGCCAATGATGTGCTTTTGATAATAAATGAGAAGGAATATTTTTGACTAATTCTTTTTCTGTTTCCAATGGTGTTTTGGAATTGTTGGTTAATCCGATACGATTGGAAACCCTGAAAACATGCGTATCTACAGGCATTGCAGGAACTCCGAAAGCAACAGAAACAACCACATTGGCTGTCTTCTTTCCAACTCCCGGAAGCTTCATCAAATCAATTACATTTGAAGGTACTTTACTGCTAAAATCATTGACCAGCATTTTTGCCATACCGACTAAATGTGCCGCTTTATTATTCGGATAAGAAACGCTTTTGACATATTCATAAACAGCATCTTTGTTGGATGCTGCCATGACTTCAGGCGTGGGAAATGCTTCAAAAAGGGCTGGGGTTACTATATTCACCCTTTTATCTGTACATTGAGCAGAGAGTATTACAGCAATCAATAATTGAAACGGAGTCATGTAATCTAACTCAGTTTCAGCAATTGGCATGTTTTTTTCAAACCAATCAATTACACCTTGATAACGCTCTTTTTTTGTCATGAAATGGGAATAGGAAAATGAGAATAGAGAAATGGGAAATAAAACTCACAATTCCCATTTCCCTACTCACAAATTAATATGCTGCTTCAAATTCTTTTAAGAACCTCACATCGTTTTCAGAGAACATGCGCAGGTCTTTTACCTGATATTTCAGATTGGTGATGCGTTCAATTCCCATACCGAGCGCATATCCCGAATAAATTTTGCTGTCAATTCCACAGTTTTCCAATACATTGGGGTCAACCATACCGCAACCAAGAATTTCAACCCAGCCGGTATGTTTGCAGAACGGACAGCCTTTTCCACCGCAGAGGTTGCAACTGATATCCATTTCGGCACTGGGTTCTGTAAATGGAAAGTATGACGGGCGCAACCGGATTTTTGTTTCCGGTCCGAATAATTCCTTGGCAACAAACATCAATGTCTGGCGTAGATCTGCAAATGAAACGTTTTTGTCGACATACAATGCTTCAATCTGATGGAAGAAACAATGTGCACGGTAAGAAATGGCTTCATTGCGGTATACACGTCCCGGACAAATAATGCGGATAGGTGGTTGTGTTTTTTCCATCACGCGGGTTTGCACAGAAGATGTATGCGTACGAAGCAAAACATCTGCACCATGTTGTGTAAAGAATGTATCCTGCATGTCGCGTGCCGGATGGTCTTCTGCGAAGTTCAATGAAGTAAATACATGCCAGTCGTCTTCGACTTCAGGTCCTTCAGCAATGCTGAATCCCAGGCGACCGAAAATATCACAAAGTTCTTTCTTAACGATTGATAGCGGATGACGGGTTCCAACGTGATATGGATAAGATGTACGGGTTAAATCTATGGAATTATCTCCTCCGACAGCATTTTCAAAACTATCTTTCAGTTCGTTTATTTTATCCTGAACCTTATTTTTCAGGTCATTCAGCTTCATCCCGATTTCTTTTTTCTCTTCTGCAGCTACATTGCGGAAATCGTTCATTAAAGAAGATATTTCTCCTTTTTTGCTTAGATACTTAATACGTAAAACTTCTAATTCGTCTTTAGTTTGTGCTTTCAGAGAATCAATCTCTGCCGACAATTCATTGATTTTCTTAATCATAATATCCTCTTGCTTCATTGAAGCTGCAAAGTTAGAAAAAAAATGTGAAATGGGGAAATGTGAATAAGTGAGATGTTAATAATTCTATTTCCTGCTCCCTATTCACAGTTTGATTGGTAATCCGTTATAAAAATCCAGGATTTTGCTTCTGAAAATGAAATCGTATTTGGCCTGGATTTGTTCGGATAGACTTTGAATAAGTTTGGTTCTTGATTCATTAAATTCAAAAACGGATGATTTGCCGAGTTGGTATCTTTCTTCCGCATATTTGAAAGATTCCTGTGATGCTTCAACTGCTTTAGTGGATGAATTGTATTTTGTCTGGGCAGCAGTAGCATTCAAATAAGCAGTCTGAATTTCTTTGAATAAAGTCTTTTTTACATTTTCCAGAGCAAGCTGTTGATTCTCTACATTTATTTTGGCTGCTTTCACCTGATTTCTTACAGAAAACCGGTTGAATATCGGAATATTTAAATTCAGGCTGATAGATTCTCCACTATTGTTTTTGAATTGAGTGGAGAACGAGTCATTTTGTCCTTCGTTCGAATAATTGTAATAATATCCGTTGTTGTAACCAAAGCCTAAACTAAGTGTCGGCATATAACCCGATTGGGCAATTTTCAGGCTCTTTTTTGCACTTTCAGTTCGTAGTTCCTGTTCCTTTATTTGTGGTTTGAAGCCAACAGCATTATCGTAAATGTGAGATGGAGGAAGAATACTTTGGATATTATTTTCAAAAACGTTACCAAGCTCGGGAATTGCCACATCAAACGATGTATTGTGCTCAAGTTCCAGATTTTGAGCTAAATCCAGCAACGAAAGCTGCAGGCTATTCTGCGCTTCTGTTACACTCACTTCGTCTTTTGCTACCTGTGCTTTGATATCAAACAATTGTGATGCAGGAACTTTGCCCACCTCGACAAGATATGTTGTTCTTTCAACCTGTGATTTGGAGAGCGATAATTGTTCTTCACTAACTTTCAAAAGCTCTTTGTTAAAAAGAACCTGTAAAAACAAAGATGCGATATTGAGAGAAAGATCTTCTTTCGCTTTTTCCAGGTTTTGAATGGCAGCATCCAAATCCAGTTTACTTTTTTCTATCTCATTGTTGATTCTGAATCCGGTAAAAATGGGAGTAGAACTGTTGATTCCCAAACCGGTATTCGATAAAGTTTGATTTTCATAAATGTTTCTTTCGGTAAGCCCACGACCAAAACTCCAATTTTGCCCCACACTTGCATTTAAATTGGGCAAGCGGCTCATTTTAGCAGTATTTACATCTATTGCAGCATTTTGCTTGTTTAATTCACGTTGGCGTATATCAATATTGTGTTCTATCGCATAATTAATACATTCCTCCAATGACCATTTTTTTATATCGCCTTGAGAATAAACTTCAATACTTAATAATAGCATTATTATGAATATCCAACTAATTTTTTTCATATTTTATTTGTTTCTTCTTTTTTAGCTTTCGGGTCAATGGCATTTCCCCTTATTTTATTATCTAAAGTCAATCCTTTTTTTACTTCGATTTTTATTCCATCAGATAATCCGATTTCCACATGTTTTTTGTCAAATATTTGTTCCGGCTTTTCAGCTTTTACAACATAAACAAAAGCTGAGTCATTGCTGAATTCAACTGAGCTTTCAGGAATTGTAATGACACTGTCGGCTTTTGCAAGAACGATTTCCGCATTAGCACTATATCCTGCGCGTATATAGACAGAATCCGGAACCTTTACTGCTGCTTTCATTTCAAAAATAACAGCGCCGCTTTCTTCTTTCCCTTTCGGTGAAATATATTCCAAAACCGCATCAAATGTTTGCTCTGTAATTGCACCAATAGTGAGTTTGACAGGCATTCCTTCTTTTACTTTCCCTACTTCGGTTTCATCTATATTTCCTCTGAAAATAAGATCGTTCATATTAGCAACAGAGGCAATGGTTGTTCCGTCATTAAAAGTATTTGCCTGAATAACGGAATTCCCGGCTTTAACAGGTACATCGAGTATCATACCTGAAATAGTAGAACGTATTTTTGTATTGCTTAGATTGGCATATCGCTTGGTTACACCATCCCTTACAATATCTAAAGCGTCTTTAGCATTGCTTTTTTCTTCAACAGCTTTGTTGTAAGCAGCTTTCGCTTGATCATATTCTTCTTTTGAAATAATATTTTTCTCGAAAAGTTGTGTCTGGCGGGCAAATTCTTTTTCAATTTGTTCTAAATTAATCCCCGCTATCCGTAAGCGGGATTCTGCCGAATTTAGTTGTCCCATTTCCGGAATAACTTTAACTGTGGCGATTACATCTCCCACTTTGATCATTTGACCGGCTTCTTTCCAAACTTCTGAAACAATTCCGGAAATTTGAGGTTTGATTAATATTTCATCGCGGGGTTCAACTTTTCCTGTAGCGATAGTTTTGTTTTCAATACTTCCCTTTTCAGGTGAAATAATTTCATAAACAGTAACTTCCGGACGTGATTTGTCCCAAAGAAACTTGAAGGTTATTAACACAATAATCCCGATAATAGCGAACAAAATAATTTTACCGATTTTTTTCATGACTTATGTATTTTACCCCTAAATCCCCTAAAGGGGGACTTTGGTGTTGCTAAATATTTATAGTTGACTATGGTTTATTACCCTCAAAGTCCCCTTTAGGGGATTTAGGGGTGGTGTTATTCTTCCCTGATGGCATCAATAGCTTTTATACGCAATGCTCTTCCCGCAGGTAACATGCCTGCAAATAAACCACAAACTAATAGTATGACAGTTGAGCCTATTGCCGAACCGAAAGAAACCATTGGATTGCTAAGAAAAACATTTTCTGCTTTTTGCAGCCAGTAAACATCTGCCAGCTGCAAGCATAAGATACCCAAACTTAATCCCAACAACCCGGAAATGGCAGTTAAGACGAGACTTTCCGCCATGATTTGCCCAATGATTGTTTTGGGTTTTGCTCCTAAGGCACGACGAATGCCAATTTCTTTGGTTCGTTCTTTTACCGTTACTAACATGATATTGCTAACTCCGACAATTCCTGCAATCAGGGTTCCGGAACCAACAATCCAGATTAATATGTTTATACCGATGAATAGGTATCTGAATCGATCGAACTCTTCTTGCATGTTGAAACCCCAAATAGCCTGATTATCAGTAGGTGCAATATTATTATGAGCTTTCAGGATTTTTTTCATTTCTTCTTCCATTTCTTTAACCGGCTTGTCTGGTTTTGCAGTAGCGGCTATCATGTTTATAACATCTCCCTGATTGTTGACTTGTTGTAAGGTCGTGAAAGGGATAGAAATTGCTTCGGAGGTACGTGCACCCAAACTCATGTTTTCAACTCCTTTGGCGACTCCTATAATCTGGTAATAGATGCCATTAACCTTTATGTATTTTCCTAAAGGATTTGCTTTTGTCGGAAACAGTTCTTCGTATACCTTAATGCCAATTACGCAAACTTTCCTGTGTTGTGTAATGTCTATCTGGTTTAGAAACCGGCCTTGCTGCATGAACTGGTTTTCGACGGACTGATAGTTGGAATGGAGGCCGCGGACACCATAAGTGCCGGAATTTTCTCCCATGACTACATTGTTTGGAGATCTGTCTCCCCACAAAATCGGCGATAATACATCCAGTTCGGCTATTGAATGTTGGATAATTTCCAGGTCACTGTTGTGAATGTTCCAATTTCTTCCTTTTTTGAAGCCTTTATATGGTTCTCCGGTTTGACTGCTTCCCATGATGCAGGAGTTGGTGGAGAATCCTTCTATGCCTTTCATCATTCCCCGGCTGAGTCCTAATCCGGAACCCATCATTACTGTCAGCATGAATATCCCCCAGAATACGCCAAACCCGGTAAGTAAACTCCTTACCTTATTCCGGGTTATTGTTACCCATATTTCATCGAATCTGTCTAAATCAAACACTTTGGAATTAACAATTAAAAATTAACAATTAAAAATGATTTTGTACTTTTCATTTTTCATTTTTCATTTTTCATTTTTCATTTTTCATTTTTTTCTATTCGGCCCTCATGGCTTCTACCGGTGATATATTGACTGCTTTTAATGCCGGAAAATAACCGGCAAGTACTCCTGAAAAAATCAATATCAACATGGCTCCGACAGCAATTTTGACATCAATTGTAGGATTATTGAACATCTTTGAAGCTTCTGCCATTTCCGGCGATTGTAAAATGGAATTAACTAACTCTCCTAATCCGACCCCTAAAAACATTCCGATATAACCAAATATGGAAGTTATAAACACCGATTCCATGATGATACTTCCTAGTATGGAAGAGGGTTTGGCTCCCAATGCTTTCCGGATGCCTATTTCCCGGGTTCGTTCCCTGACGGTGATTAGCATAATATTGCTGACTCCTATAATTCCGGCAATCAAAGTGCCTATTCCTATTATCCAGATAAATGCTGTTATGCCGTTGAAAATTCCTACAAATTGAAGATAGTTTTGCAATTGATTCCAGATGCCTACAGCCCTCTCGTCTTTGGGATCGTGGAAATGTAATATGGATAATTTTTCACGGAGACCTTCCTCAAAAGTTTCGTTTTCTTTTTCGGTAGTGAGGCCTTTTAATGTAAAGGAAATATCGTCATAACCTTTTCCATTGCGATATAATAATTGAGCAGTTGAAACAGGAATATATGCTTTGGCTTCATCACCCCAGCTATCTTCTTCAAAAACACCAATTACATGATAGCTCAAACTCCCTGCGATAAACATTTTACCAACAGGATCTTCGTCTTTGAATAGAACATCTTTCAATCGCTGGTTGATGACCGCTACTTTCCGGGTTTCTTTAATATCCATTTCATTCAGGAACCGTCCTTGGTTATCTTTTATTTTCAAACCGCTAATGGCTCTGTAATTTGGATTAACCCCCTGTAACGAACAAGATATGCTGTATGTCTTGTGACTGGCATTTACACTGGTAAAAATTAATCCGGAAATTTCTACTGCTTCAGGTACTTGCTCTCGTATTAACTCTAAATCTTTGTCATCGAGTTTTACAGGCCTTCTATCCGGATATCCTTTATATGGGATAGAAGTGCTACGCCCCCAATACTGGATGCTGTTAACTGAACGATCTCCGAAATTAGACATAACGCCATTTTTTAGTCCGTTTCCTGACGCAAGTAACATACAAAACATAAATATCCCCCACGAGATAGAGAATCCCGTAAGAAAAGTACGCATTTTATTCTTTTTAATGGTACTGAATATTTCTGCCCAGTTGTCTAAGTCAAACATGATTAAGAGTTAAGAATTAAGAGTTAAGAATTAAGAGCTAAAAGTTATTTTCGTGCGTAAGCTAACTCTTAACTCTTAATTCTTAACTCTTAACTTCAATAGTTTCTATGATTCCGTCTTTCAATCGGATGATCTTGTCTGTCGCTTCAGCCACACTTTGCTCATGGGTAACAATAATCATGGTCATACCTTCATCATTTACTTCCCTGAGAATCTGCATTACTTCTTCTGATGTTTTACTATCAAGAGCTCCGGTTGGTTCATCGGCCAGGATGATCTGGGGTTTGGCTATCAACGCACGGGCGATGGCTACCCGTTGTTTCTGTCCGCCTGAAAGTTCGTTAGGCATGTGCGAAGCCCATTCTTTTAATCCTAATTTATCTAAATACTCCAATGCTATATTATTCCTTTTTTTTCTGCTTATTCCTTGATAATAAAGAGGAAGCGCCACATTTTCCATGGCATTTTTAAAAGAAATAAGATTAAATGACTGGAAAATAAAACCAATCATCTTGTTTCTTAATTCTGCAGACTTGGTTTCACTCAGATTTTTAATCAATAAATTGTTAAGATAATACTCGCCGGTATCGTAAGTATCCAATATGCCTAAAATATTGAGTAGTGTTGATTTTCCCGAACCGGAAGCACCCATGATTGAAACCATTTCGCCTTGTGCGATGTACAAGTCAATGCCTTTCAGCACATGTAGTGCAGCCCCGTTGTGGTAAGTTTTATTGATACCCTTAAGATTTATCATTATAAAGCGTCTAATTTGTAATTAATAACGTCAAGATCAATAACGTCACCACATAAATAACGAATAAGTGTAATTTACATAACAATTAGACGAACATTTATTGGGATTGGTTACAAAAATATAAATATTTTTTTGTCCTTTTCAAACACAAAACCGAAACTTGATATTTATAAGAAATTTTACCTTATATGCATTGTAATTCATAGTTTTGCTTATGTAATTAATTATTTTTAACTTATTTGGTTGTCTTATTTTGTTTGTGTATTTTTGCTGCTTAATTATCGGAAATTAAAACAAAATAACGTGTTGTTATAGCAAAAATGAATAAGATTGTTAAAAAGGAGTATCTCTCCGAAAATGTCATTAAACTGGAAGTTGAAGCTCCTTTGATTGCTAAATCAAGAAAAGCGGGCCATTTTGTCATTGTGAAAGTGGGGAAATATGGCGAACGAATTCCTCTGACTATTGCTTCGGCTGATAAAGAAAAAGGGACTATAACCTTGGTTATTCAGGCTGTAGGCAATTCTTCAAAGAAAATTTGTGCTTTGAACGAAGGCGAGAATATTACCGATTTGGTTGGTCCATTGGGTAAAGCGACTCATATCGAAAATTTCGGGACGGTTGTTTGCGCTTGCGGAGGTGTTGGAACCGCACCTATGTTGCCGATTGTTGAAGCTATGAAAGCTGCCGGAAACAAAGTGATTACCGTACTAGCTGCGCGTACTAAAGATTTGATTATCCTGGAGAAAGAAATGAAAGATTTTTCAGATGAAGTGATTATCATGACTGATGATGGTTCGTATGGCAAAAAAGGATTGGTGACCAATGGTGTGGAAGAAGTTATACAAAGGGAAATAGTAGATCTTTGTGTGACCATTGGCCCTGCTATTATGATGAAATTCGTATCACTTCTTACAGCCAGGTACAATGTTCCTACTGTGGCTTCCCTTAACACGATAATGGTCGATGGAACCGGGATGTGTGGTGCATGCCGCATTACTGTCGGGGGAAAAACCAAATTCGTTTGTGTGGATGGCCCGGAATTTGATGCTCATCAGGTAGATTTTGATGAAATGTTGATGAGACTCAGTGCATATAAAGACATAGAATAACGAGAATTCAATGGCAACAACAGAATATTTGAAAGAACAACGCAACCAACCGTGGAGGGAAGAATTGCGTAAACAAATGAAGAATAAAGAACGTGCGGATATTACCCGCGTTCACATGAATGAACTTGATCCTGAGATCCGCAGTCATAATTATGAAGAAGTGAATCTGGGATTAACTAAAGAACAAGCTTTACTCGAAGCCAAGCGTTGTTTGGATTGTCCTGATCCCGCATGTATAACCGGTTGTCCGGTCGAGATAAATATACCCGGATTTATTAAAAACATTGAAAGAGGAGAGTTTCTTGAAGCTGCCAAAACATTGAAAGAAACTTCTGCACTACCAGCTGTTTGTGGCCGGGTTTGCCCGCAGGAAAAACAGTGCGAGAGCAAATGTATTCACCTGAAAATGAATAAAGAGGCTGTTGCAATCGGACATTTGGAACGTTTCGCCGCCGATTATGAACGTGAAAGCGGGAAAATGTCTGTTCCGGAAGTCGCTTTTGCCAATGGAATTAAAATAGCTGTTGTAGGTTCAGGGCCTGCCGGTTTATCTTTTGCCGGCGATATGGCCAAATTCGGGTATGATGTAACTGTTTTCGAAGCATTGCATGAAATCGGAGGAGTTTTGAAATATGGTATTCCTGAATTCCGTTTGCCCAATGAAATTGTAGATGTGGAAATTGATATCCTTCAAAAAATGGGTGTAAAATTTATTTCCAACTGTATAGTTGGTAAGACAATCAGTTATGAAGATGTGCACGAGGAAGGTTTCAAAGGTATTTTCATTGCCAGTGGCGCCGGATTGCCTAATTTCATGAATATCCCGGGAGAAAATTTAGTTGGTGTGCTTTCTTCAAATGAGTATCTGACTCGTGTGAATTTGATGGCTGCAGGTAAAGCCTATTCGGATACTCCTGTATTGAAAGGTCACAAAGTTGCCATTATCGGTGGAGGAAACACTGCCATGGATTCTGTCCGTACCGCCCGCAGATTGGGTGCTGAAAGAGCCATGATTGTTTACCGCCGTTCGGAAGAAGAAATGCCGGCACGTATTGAAGAAGTCAAACATGCTAAAGAAGAAGGAGTTGAATTCCTGACTTTACATAATCCCATAGAATATATCGGAGATGAAAAAGGCCGTGTGAAACAAATGCGTTTGCAAAAAATGGAACTTGGCGAACCGGATGCTTCCGGAAGGAGAAAACCTGTTCCAATCGAAGGCGCCATAGATACAATTGATGTTGATGAAGTTATAGTGAGTGTAGGAGTATCTCCGAATCCTTTAATCCCAAGTGCTTTTAAAGGTTTGTCTGTGAGCAAATGGGGTACGATTATAGTAAACCAGGAAACGATGCAATCAGACATATCTGATGTTTATGCCGGAGGCGATATCGTCAGGGGAGGAGCAACTGTGATTTTAGCGATGGGAGATGGGCGAAAAGCTGCTGCAGCTATGCATGAAAGTTTGAAAACATAATATTTATTTGTTAGATATTGGGCGGATTGATGAGTTTATAAAAGACTCTCAATCCGCTTTTGCATGTCTTACCCCTTAGGATTACAACTTAAAACGTATAACTCAAATAGATCCCAATTTGAAATTAGATAAAAAATAGAAATTTTATAATAATAAAAAAAATAAAAAGAATTTTTGTTTCTATATTCAAAAACAATTTTTACATTTGCCCCGATTATTAACTAAAAACCCAATTGATTATGGCAATGAATTATATTATAACTTAAGGATGTTGTTTTTTATCCAAAACTGGTTGAATTTCGATACCAAAACAAGTTGAATACAAAAAAAATAATACCAAAATTTAAAACCAAATCTTGTGTCTTCACTAGATTAATACAAAAAGATCATGAAAAGAAAGATTTTATTCTTAGCAGCCGTGCTGTTATCTTCACTCGGTTTTGCTACTACAATCATTGTACCTGCCAATGGTAGAGTATATGTAATACAAAATGCTACCGGCGATGGTAGTGGTTGGCGAAATGCATCCGGCAGTCTGGCCGATGTGTTGAGTCAAGCTGCAAGCAACGGTACTACAGAAATCTGGGTAGCTTCTGGTACTTATAAACCGGAATACAGAGCAGGTAATGGTACAACCGACCGCGACAAATCTTTTGTGTTAGTAAAAAATGTAAAAATTTATGGTGGTTTTGCCGGTACGGAAAATTCTATTAGCGAACGGAAAATAGCAGAAAATATTACCATCCTGAGTGGTGACCTTGATGATAATGATACTACAGAAAAATCTACGCTTAGCGACAACTGTTACCATGTGATTATCTCTGCGGAAGATGTAGGAACAGCCCTCTTGGATGGATTCACCATAACCGGAGGAAATGCCGATGGTAGCGATACCTTTACTGTAAATGGGAAAGGGATATACAGGGAGTTCGGTGGCGGACTATACAATATGACTTCTTCTCCAACGGTAACCAATTGTAATTTTGTAAATAATATTGCATATCGAGGTGGTGGAATATACAATACTTCTTCTACCTCGACGATAACTAATTGCAGTTTTTCAAATAATTCTGCTGTTGACGGTGGCGGGATATATAATACATCCTCTTCCCCAACAATAATGAATTGTACTTTCGCGAATAATACCGCATCGGCTGCCGGTGGTGGAATCCGAAATACAGGGTCAACTACCAAACCTGTTTTTTCTAATAGTATTATTTATAACAATACAAATACTGCAGGAACTATTGATAATGTGATCAATACGAGTAATGCTGTTCCCACATATAGATATAGTCTGGTACAAGGCTGTAGCGGTAGTTCTAACTGGAATACCAATTTTGGAGCGAAAACTCAAGATAAGGGTAATAACATAGATGATGACCCCATGTTTGTCGATGTGGCTAACACTAACCTGCAATTAAAAAAAGGTAGTCCGTGCATAGATAGTGGATTAAATTCGGCCAATAGAACACCTACAGACCTGGCAGGCAATGTACGTATTTATAATACGGCTATTGATATGGGGGCGTATGAATATCAGGGCTCAAATTCTTTGTATATTGAGGCCGATGAAATTAAAACAAAATCGGATTATATTTTGGGAAGATATGAGGATATTATTATAAAATCGAATGACACTTCTACTGGTCAATTGACTATTCCTGCTGGTGAATCGTTGACAGTTAACGGAGTAATTAAATTCGAGAAAACCATTACTTCAGCTCAATGCTACTCTCTTGGTTTTCCATTTGATATCCAAACAATATATAGCGAGTTGTATAATGGAGATGCATTAGTTTCTTACTTGCAAGGATATGGTGGCGATTTTTGGATGAAAGGTTATGATGAAGTAGAACGTGAATTTTATTTTAAGGACTTTGGCGATGAGAACTCAACAGATCGATGGGTAGCTGGTGAAGGGTGTGTTTTACAATTTCCAAGCGTTTTCAATAACAAGGTTGTCACTTTTGTTTCAGAAAATAATCCGGTATTGAAATCTGCTACCGACTTTGCCTCTATTGAAGAGACAGGAAGGTATTGCTTAAAAGCCAATCCTTCTGTATCTAACATATCATTAACTGATGGTGTAAGCAATATCCATTATTATCCGTTTAATGGTACAAAAACTTTTTTGCACGTTGCTGAAGGGACTTTTCTGTTATTGAAGCCATTTGAATCATTGGTGTTAATAAATGTAACAGATAAGACAAATATTGTATTGAAATCCATTAGTATGGAGAATGTGGCAACCGATTCTCCCAATGTTAAAATAGAAGAAGATGAAATAATCGATACGCATTATTACAATTTGCAGGGAATCGAAATAAAAGAGCCTGTGGATAATGGTGTTTATATTGAGAAGAAAATTTATAAGTTTCAAAAAGTAAAAATAAAGAAAGTTTTATATAATAACCAATAACCAATTATATAGTATAGAAAGAAAAATGGTCATATCATTTTGATTAAAAAATTGGCGCGTTTTGTTCCTGCTTATATGAATTATCATGTATATTTGCATGGAAAGTATAAAGAGTGAAATTTTCAAAATCCTCGATGAGAAAAAGAATACTGATAGTAGATGATGATGTATCATTCGGAACCATGCTGAAAAGCTGGTTCCGTAAAAATGATTTTGAGGCGGAATTATCTTCTAATATATCACAGGCTAAAAAAGAATATCTAGCCCGGGAATATCATCTGGTTTTGACAGATTTACGCATGCCTGATGGTGACGGAATCATGTTGTTATCCTGGATTAAGGAACAAAAAAAGCCGGTTCCGGTGATTGTAATGACCAGTTATGGACAAATACAAAGTGCGGTATCTGCTATGAAACTTGGAGCTTTTGATTATCTTGAGAAGCCTCTGAATCCTACTGTGCTAAAACAGAAAATTGACCAGGCACTGGGTGACAAAAGTCATATAGAAAAGCCACCAATCAGCAAAATAAATAAATCTAAGTCGTCCGGGAATGTAGTAGGAAAAAGCCATGCTGCCGCTGAAATGGACAGGCAATTACTGAAAGTTGCACCTACGTTTATGTCTGTGATTGTTTTAGGGGAAAGTGGAACCGGAAAAGAATATGCTGCCCGGCGTATACACGAATTCAGCAAACAGAAAAAAGAATCTTTTATCGCAGTAGATTGCGGAAGCCTTTCAAAAGAGCTTGCTCCGAGCGAGTTGTTTGGCCACTTGAAAGGAGCGTTTACTTCGGCAGTTGCGGATAAAAAGGGAGTATTTGAGCAAGCCAATGGAGGAACTGTTTTCCTTGACGAAATCGGTAATTTATCTTATGATGTTCAAGTGCAATTGTTGCGTTGTCTGCAGGAACGTAAAGTCCGTCCGGTTGGTTCCACAAAAGACATTGATGTTGATGTGCGGATTATTGTGGCCACCAATGAGAACTTGCTCGATGCTATTTCACAGGGAAAATTCAGGGAAGATTTATATCATCGCCTCAATGAATTTTCAATCAAAATTCCTCCTCTCCGCGAGCGTAAAGAAGATATCGGGTTGTTTGCCATGCACTTTCTTGAGCAAGCCAATCAGGAGCTTAGTAAGGATATAAAAGGTTTTTCAGATGATACAATGCAAATTCTGAACGATTATTATTGGGGCGGCAACCTGAGGGAAATGCGGAATGTAGTTCGTCGCGCTGCGCTTTTTGCCGAAGGTGACGAAATTATACCTGTCGACTTGCCTATACTTTCCGTTCCATTGTTAGGTGAAGAATTGGCTCTGAAACCGGGAAATGAAAAGGAACAAATAGAAACTGCCTTGAAAAGAGTAAACGGGAATAAAACCTTAGCAGCTAAAATTCTGAAAATAGACCGTAAAACGCTTTATAACATGATGCATCGGTTGGAGCTTAATATCTGATAGGATTTACAACGTTTGGAGAAACTTTTCTGTATCGACAATCAAACCGGCTATTTTTTCTTTCCACCCGGGAAGTTTTTCTTCCATACTTATATTGGCAGAGTCCATCCATTTCAGAGTTTCAACACATTCCAGAGCATTCATTTGTTGAAACATGGGAAGCATTTTATGACATGTGCTCCGGGCTTTCGAAAAATCATCACCAGATAAAGTTTCCTGCAATTGGATAATATTTTCTTTTGTCGTTTGAGTAAAAATTTTCAATATTTCGTCCAAAGTATCTTTATCATCTCCAAACATTTCTTCGATAGATGAAAATTCGTTTTGCGCATTTTTTGTTTCTATCTTTTTCCCGGTAAGTTGTTCAAGCATTTTCATAGTAACAGGTTTCGGCAGAAACCCGTTGAATCCGGCTTCAATAGCTTGTTTTTCATTGAAATCTGCATGGCCAGTCATAATAATTACAGGAATATTTTTATGCGTAGCCCTGACCTCATTCAGAATATCTATTCCCGAAATTTCTCCCATTTCCATGTCGGTAATTATCAAATCATAATTATCCAAATGAATGCCTGATTCTTCCAATTTTTCAGGATTTTCACATGTCTTAATGTCATATCCTAAGCAGAGAAACATATCTTTAATTACAACAAGCATGGCCTGATCGTCATCAATAACCAATATCTTTTGCGCAGAAAATTTTGTGGTTTCCTTCTGAATAGGATGTATCGGAATGGATATTTTTACAGTTGTTCCTTTATTGACTTCAGAATCTACAATAATATTTCCGTGTAATAAATCCATTAATCCTTTCACAACATACATTCCCAAACCACTTCCCGAGGCCAGATTTTTATTTTCTTCCACACGTGTGAAAGGTTCGAAAAGAGTTTCGATTTGGTCTTCGGGAATTCCGGCTCCTGTGTCGCTGATATGGAAATACAATTTTTCATTTTTGTAATTTGCGAGGAAACCAATTTTTCCTTTGGATGTATATTTGATAGCATTGGAAAGTATGTTAATCGCAATTTGCTTTATTTTAATGACATCTCCGCAAACCATTACATCTTTATCAATTGTCAATTCATATTCAAAAGATAAATTTTTCCGTTGAGCTAAAGGAATGAACATTTCAGCTATTTCCAGGCATAATTCGTATACATTGAAATTATTTTCGGAAATAATAAGTGTTCCTTGTTCCAGGCTTGAAAATTCGAGGAGATTTTCCAACAAAGCAAGTATATGGTTGCCCGAATTGAGCATGGAAGATATTTGTTTTTCAGAAAACGTTTTGTCTCCTTTTTGTATTTCCAATTGTCCCAAAATGGAGTTGAGCGGACTTTTAATATCATGTGAAACAGACAATAACAATTGGTGGCGTGTTTCCAATATTTGTTTAAGTGCCTGACGTGCTGCTTTCCCTTTATTCACATCATTTATAATCAATAAGATAAAGAGCAATACCAATCCCAATGCAATGCTTCCGCCTACAATCGAAAAAGTATAATTGCGCCGTATAAGTTGTTCTGTTTTTTGGATTTCCGCCAAAGTGGATGCTAAAGTTTGATTAGATAATTTGTTAAGAAGATTTGATAACTGTATTGAGATTTCCTGGTCGGTCTGGATTAAATTATTCACTTGCCGTGCAATTGCTGAAATTTGGCTTGCATAGCCAATTTGGGCATGTTTGGTGGCTTCTGTCATTTCAGACAGGATATCTGCTCTTTTTTCAGGTGTTAGTTTAAGGGTATCTGTTACAAAAGTTTTGACAGTAATAAGCGTATAAATGGTATGTATTTGTTCCTGTTTTAAATCACTGATAATTAAATTGTTGTATTTGATTTTTGTGTGGAGGCAAATACAAATGGCATGCAGATTGTTTTTATATTATTGTAATTGAAAAAGTGCATATTGTAATATATTAAATAGTATTCATTTTAATTTTTAGAGTCATGAAAAAGTTATTTTTTGCAGTAGTTTTAACATTTGGCGCTTTGATGTTTGTTAATGCCCAGGATCAACCTCAGGAACCTCAACAGGTGGCAACTTCTATCACCCAAGTGCAACAGGATGAATGGAAAGATATTAAACCGGAAGCTTTGCCGGCAAAAGTATTGGCTGAACTTAAAGAATTGTCAACAACCAATGACATCATGAGCATTAAGACTAATGAAGCTACAAAGCAGTTTAAAGTAGCTCTTGTGAACAAAGAAGATAAGAGTGAAAAAGAAGTTGTTTATAATGAAGATGGTACTGTAGTTAAATAAACCTTACTCGTTGATGCAATTGTGCTCATGGAAATGTGGGGATGAGGCCTGTGAAGGTGCTCATCCCTATTTTACAGTCAGTTCTCAATTTTTCCTCTCTCTTTTAACTTTTTCGTTTTACATTTGTTTTCACAAAGAAGAATAACATTCCAAATAGTATTATTATTTATGAAAACAACTGTAAAGTTCAAATTCCGGGCCTCGTTGCGTATGCCCGGTTGTGGTGTATTGGTATTG
>JAVBLO010000129.1:0-30415 GCA_031553415.1 Bacteroidales bacterium
CCATAAGGTTAAGAAATTAAAGTTATAACAAAATTGTGGCTGTGCCTTTCCGTAGAAAGGCATTTTTCAAAGTCATGTCTTCATTGTGATAAAGAATTTGATTGTTAATACCGGAAGTTACCTGATGATACTTTTGGTTAGCTACGCCAAGGCGGTTATCATTGTGTAAAACTTCATTACTCAAGTAGCTGGCACGCCTTTTCAATTCTATATTGTTGAAGATAATAGATAAATGTGATTCCTGTTTGTTCCTTAAAGAAGTTGCAAAATGAAGAAACTGCAAATGAGCAAATTGAAAACGGAGGGTGCATCTTCAACCAAAAATAAAGAAAAACGAACAGAGGGAGTGGATAAAGTAAAATGTACCACTTCTACAGATAAGCTGAATATAATTTGTTTTTTGAAGAGACGAGGGTATCATTCCCATTCTCTCAAAAGAGTGTTTATAGCCAAGAGCAGCAGCAAGAATGCCACAGAACCACTCAGCGTTGACTAATGGCACTGGAACCCGTATAAGGGAAACAAGGGCAGACAAAAGCCCTTATCGGGAGAGTTTGTCCGCAGATGTTCGCTTGATTATGGAATTTTTGTAACATATAAATTTATCTTTTCTCTGTCAAATATTTCCAGAAACGTTTGGGCATGTGCTGACGGTGTAATTTAGGATTTATCCGTTCTTTGATAGCTGCTGCTTTAAAATAATTTTTCCATAGTTGTTGAAAAGCTAATTCGTATTCGTCTAATTTATCAGGAGATAGTAGTCCGGTTTGGGGAGAAATTTCCAGATTTTCAAACCGGACAATTTCTGTTTTTTCTAGGTTATAATATATGCCATAACCTCGTTTCAGGTCATAAACAATCCATTGCTGGTCGGCAAAACGATCTTCGAAATGTTCTGAATTTAATGGTATTACATTGTATAATGGTTCCATTACTGAGAAGAAAATACCATCAGCAGTTTTCTGGAAACGAACGAATTGCCTCATTTTTTCCGCTTCCCGTTGTACTTTTTTGTAGATTTTGGAAAGTTCCAAAACATCATTATCTGCAAAGTTCAATTCAATACTTTTTTCTGAAATCAATGCTTTCCGTATATAATTGAAAATCAATGTTGGAAGTTCTTCTGTTTCAGAAAGGAAACATACAAATAGCATGTGTATTGCTGATTGGGAAAGTTTTTTCTGCAGTCCGGCCAATACTCTTTCTGCTTTTTCTGTATTGGTTATAACTGTGAATGTTTCAGAAAATAAAGGTAATTGTACATTTTCAGGAACTACTTTTTCTGGAAACTGCTTGCGGTAGAAGGCGTCGAAAACAGAGGTTAGGAGGCCTTCGAAAGTATTGTCATAGAGGAAATAGAGCATGATTATTAAAACCCCTGCACTTTAGGGGATTTAGGGGTTATCAAAATTTATCTTCAATTGTTTGTCGTCTCCTTTTTTCTTTTTCGGTACTTCTGTCAATAATTTCCGGATATATTCGGGCCGGGCTTCCTGTACAGTGAAAGCCGATAATTCGTTGCAGGTGATAAAATATTGGGCGCGCTTCATTACTACTCCCATTTTTTTCAGGTTATCTGAAGTCAGGCGACCATATTTGCGGGATGTAACAATCAGATTGGCCGATTTTATACCTATACCAGGAACGCGCAGAATCATTTCATAATCGGCGGTGTTGATATTGATTGGAAAAAATTCAGGATGCCTGAGCGCATACGAGAGCTTCGGGTCAATGTCCAATTCTAAATTAGGATGAACATCATTTACGATTTCGTCCACCTTGAATTGATAAAATCGCATCAGCCAATCGGCCTGATATAAACGATTCTCCCTCACTAAAGGTGGAGTATTCAATGCTGGTAAACGGGTATCATAATTATTAATATGAATATAACCTGAATAATATACCCTTTTCATAGCCGGACGCTGATATAAGGCCGAAGCCAAATGCAATATTTGTTTATCATCATCTGGAGTGGCGCCTATAACCATTTGTGTGCTTTGTCCCGCAGGTGCAAAACGAGGTGCTTTGCGATATCTTTTGCGTTCTTCTTTACTTTCCAGAAAACCTTGTTGTATATAGTGCATCGGGCGAAAAACACTTTGGAAGTCTTTGTCCGGTGCGATTATCTTCAAACTTTCTTCCGAAGGCATTTCAATATTGACACTCAACCTATCTGCATATAATCCGGCTTCAGCCACCAATTCGCGGCTGGCTCCGGGAATACTTTTCAAGTGAATATATCCATTGTAACGGTGAACTAAGCGCAGGTCTTTTGCAACCCGTACGATTCTTTCCATGGTATAGTCGGGATTACGTACGACTCCGGAACTTAAAAATAACCCTTCAATATAATTCCGCCGGTAAAATTCTATTGTTAATTCTACAATTTCGGATACGCTGAATGTTGCGCGCGGTACATCATTACTCCTACGGTTCATACAATATGCACAATCGTATATGCAATGATTGGTAAGCATGATTTTAAGCAAAGAAACACAACGCCCGTCTTCAGTAAAACTATGACAAATTCCCCAACCGGCAGCCGAACCTAAACTTTTGGTCGGGTTCTTCCGGGTGGTACCGCTTGAAGCGCACGAAACATCATATTTAGCAGCTTCAGCCAGTGTTTTTAATTTGTCGAATATTTGAGGATTCATAAAATATAGTAGAACAAAGTTATATAACACTGAAAGTTTTGCAATAATTATACCACAAACTATAAGAAACTGTTTAAGAACGGCATTTCCTGTAAAAATTTTAATTTTCCATGATAATTAATTTGAGAGAGCTTGTTCTAAGTCGTCTTTAATATCATCAATATGTTCAAGTCCGACAGATAAGCGAAGCATGTCAGGATAAACTCCTGCAGCCAATTGCTCATTTTCGCTTAATTGCCTGTGGGTCGTTGATGCCGGGTGCGTAATCAATGTCCTGACATCCCCTACATTTGTTAAATGGCTGATTAATTTCAGGCTTTCTACAAACTTAACTGTGCTTTCCAATCCACCTTTTACACGGAAGGTCAATACACCACCAAAACCGTTTTGTAAATATTTCTTAGCCAATTCGTGATATTTATGATTTTCTAACCCTAAATAATTAACATCATAAACCTTTGGATGTGTTTGCAACCATTTGGCTAAAGCTAAAGCAGTTTGGCAAATACGATCTACTCTTACAGAAAGTGTTTCAATCCCTTGGATTAACTGCCATGAATTGAAGGGACTGATACAAGGCCCCATATCCCGTAAATTTTCGGCCACGCAACGCATTGTAAATGCTACATTTCCGAATTTTTCCCAGAATTTGATGCCATGATATCCGACAGAAGGTTCACTGTATTTAGGAAATTTCCCGTTTCCCCAGTTGAAATTACCGCCATCTACAATAATGCCTCCCATACTGTTACCATGTCCGCCAATCCATTTGGTTGCAGATTCTACAACAATGTTTGCACCGAATTTAATAGGCTGGGAGAGGTAACCTCCACAACAAAAAGTATTGTCTACAATCAATGGAATGTCATATTTTTTACCAAGCGTTGCCAATTTTTCAATGTCCGGAATATTAAAATATGGGTTTCCAATATTTTCTGTATAAAGGGCTTTGGTGTTTTCATCAATCAGTTTTTCCATTTCTTCTGCAGAATCGTCTTTAGCTTTACGGGCTTCAATTCCCAAATCTTTAAAGGAAACAAAAAACTGGTTATAAGTGCCACCATATAAATAAGGAGAAGTGACAAAATTTTCTCCTGCTTTCATAATGTTTATAATAGCGATCATTTGTGCCGATTGTCCGGATGCTAAGGCAACTGCAGCTATTCCACCTTCCAATGCTGCCATGCGTTGTTCAAAAATAGCAGTGGTAGGGTTATTCAAACGGGTATAAATATACCCCGGAATATCTAAATTAAACAAATCAGCGCCGTATTCTGCTGTATCAAATGTATATGCTGTTGTTTGATATAAAGGAACCGCACGCGATTTAGTATGGTCGGGCGTATATCCTGCATGCACTTGCAGGGTTTCAAAATGAAGTTTTTTATCCATGAGTGTTATTAGTGAGTTGTGAGTGGGGAAGCCTCTCTATTCCCTATTAATATTTATTGTAAGAAACAATTTCTTCCAGAGGTTTTCTTTTCTTTTCCCTTTTATCCTGGGTAGAATATCCAATGATGATATCTAATAACACCCGGCGTTTTGGAGGAATATTCAGTATCTTTTTCATTTTATCTTCATTGAACCAACCTAATATACAAGAACCTAATCCTTCTGATTCTGCTGCAAGTGTAATATAAGATGCCACTATTCCGATATCGACATGGGCAAAATATTTGTCTTTTACCCACCCACCAAAACCAGAAGACATATTTACACTTTCTTCAACAACCACGATATGCACAGGAGCTTGTTTCGTGAAATGATTTAGTCCTAGTATTTTAGTTGAAGTCGCATCGGCTACTTCATTTTTTATTTCAGGATCATCAACTACTATGAAATGCCATGGCTGTGAATTACATGCAGAAGGTGCCAACCGGGCGGCTTCCAATATACGGTCAATTTTTTCTTTCTCAACCGGGCGCTTCGAATCAAAGGCACGATCACTCTGTCTTAATGTTGCTAAATTGCCAAAGTCATTCATAAGATTTATTTAGGGATATGTTATCAATTTGCTGATATATTTTCCTATAATATCAAATTCCAGATTGACTATACTCCCTTTTTTAATTTGATGAAAATTTGTAAATTCATGTGTGTAAGGAATGATTGCCACCTGGAAGCTGTTTTCCTGAGAGTTACATACAGTAAGGCTTACACCATTAACACAAACAGAACCTTTTTCTACAGTTAAATATCCTTGTTTTGCCATTGATTTGTCAAATGTATATTCGAAAGTATAATACCAACTACCATCAGTTTCTTTTACTTCAGTGCAGGTTGCTGTTTGATCCACATGACCCTGTACAATATGTCCATCTAAACGGCCGTTCATTAACATACTTCTTTCCAGGTTGACTTTATCTCCGATTTCCAAGACACCCAAATTGGAACGTTCCAATGTCTCTTTGATAGCAGTTACAGTATAAGTATTGTCAGTTTTGCTTACAACTGTAAGGCAAACACCACTATGTGCCACGCTTTGGTCTATTTTTAATTCATTCACAAAAGAACATTGCATTGTAATATGCAAATTTCCCTGATCTGCTTTCAGTCCAACGATTGGAGCTGCTTCTTCTATAATTCCGGAAAACATGATTTTGTATTTTATTTAGATAGAGTTTATTAATTTGTCATTTTTTTGACATTGCAACAAAAGTACGATTATTATTTTTATTCCTTATTAAAAATTTGTAAAGAAATATTCTAAGCTTTCCTCATATACTTTTTGCCATTGCTTCCAGCTTTTTTTCCCTAAAGTTTCATTGTGCCATAGACTGATAAAAGTTCCATCAACTGATTTTACCGAATCCATTAGTTGTTTTATCAGAGCTAATCCTTCTTTTTCCGGAAGATTCATATATCCTTGTATACTACCTTCCATGTAGGTTAATGGATATAATTTCAATCCGGTTTCTTTGTTTTCAGATAAATCAAAAAAGTTGAAAGGTTTACAGGTTGATGCCCTGAATCCGGCTTGATCTGCATATCCCAAGGTGAAATCTTCATCAATTCCGTTGGCTATAAAATTTTGATATGTTCCAGGAAGGTTAAGTAACAAAAAATGTGAACGGCAAAAAGTTATCTTCTTTTCTAATAATGAAGATAGTCCGGTTATTTCTTTTTTCAGTAGCCCCTTATTTGATGCGGAAACATAAGAAGGATGTATACCAACTTCCCCTTTTGAATCTAATTGCTTGATTAATTGCCGGAAGTATTTGTTCTTAGGATTTAATCCTCTGTCATGTTCACTTTTTTCCCCGAAAAGAATAAAATAACGGGTTTTTAAATTGTATTGATGTTGAAGTGTTTGAATATATTGATAGGTATCAAATGGATCTATCCTGATGTTTAGTAATACACCCATTCTGTTTTTTAATTCTTTTATGTCCAAATGGAGTAAAGGTCTTAAAATTCCTCCTAAAGTCCTGGTCATTCCTTTGTGTTTATATGCGTATGCATTATCTATGTCGTAAGTTGCCAGATATTTGGTACTGGATGTTTCAAATTTCAGAGAAGGAAAGAGTTCATGTAATTTTTGTGCAAATTTTAAAATATGTATATCAACTAAGGGCTTTTGTAGAAAACCATATTTATAAGCAATGCTTTCAGTGCCGGGAAACCGTTGATGTTTATCTTTTTTATGAGGTAAATATTCTTCATAACGGGAAAGCAGGAAAAATGAGAAAGAAAAAATATCAAATGGTAAAAGAGATTCTTTTACCGGTGATTGGAAGAAAATTGTTTCATTTTCGAATGAATCAATATCTATAGTTTGTTCTTTGATTTGATCTTCTTTCAATAATGAATGCTGCCAGATGAATATTTCATCAGATATGGGATGTACTGCATAAGAGATTTTGATTTTGGCATTATTGAATTCTGAAATGGAATCAGTCAGTTGGTATGTTATGCTCAAATGTTCTTTGAATATAACATTCATAATAAATTTGATTCTGTTTGTTATTTCAGGTGTGTAAATTGTAAGCATATCTGTGAAAAATTAATCTCATAAAACAAAAGTATAAAAAAACACGTAAGAAAGAGTCCTTACGTGTTTTTTTACATGATATGAAATTGAATTCTAAAATCAATTTTCAGGAATATCGAAAGCGATAACAGCCCTATTCAATTCGTTTACGTTAAATGGTTGAACAGTATCTCCGAAATGATTTATTTTTAAACGATTTTTATCAATTCCATATTTGGTGGTAAGAATACGAGCAACCTCATTAGCACGGCGTTCACTCAATTTCATGTTATAAGCAGGATATGCTGTTTGCACATCTGCATAACCTGAAACTGAAACATGTACCATTGGGTATTTAGCCATAAATTTGGCAATTTCATCTAATTTATACATTTCAGATTGTCTTACTGCCCATTTGTCGATAACGAAATGAACAATTACTTTCAAATGTTCCAATTCTTTCTCAATAGCATAGGCAGGAGTTTTTGGCTGATTTAGCAAAAGATCTTCGATTCTTTTCAACCTGTCAGCAATATCGTCATTTTGATTTTCCATAGCCTTATTTACTTCTTGTTTTACATAAACAATCTCAGGAGCCGAAACCTTTGGCTCATAGAAGTTACGATCCTTGAATCTGTAAGTAAGACCTGCTAATCCGTTGAATACCATATCCATGGTATTTCCATCACCAACACGGCGATCAAATACTTCTTGAAGGACAAGGAAATGAGGTTCAATATTGAATGTCATTTGTTTGCTTAAACGAAAAGTCATTTCCAAACCGATTTTTCCCATTACACTGTTTACTGCACTTTGGGTCCTTTTTACTTGTCCGTTTGCATTGGCTTCTCCGTATCTTGTTATTGTTGTTCCGTCTTCTGTATAGACCTTATCAAGCCATCTTTCTTTTTGGAATGTATGAGCATATCCCGCACCAATAAACCCATTCAGATTGAAAAATCTGTTTGGTTTGTATCGGTCGAATAAGTTAGTGATATTTAACATGAGATCAACTGTACCTGCAGCATAAGTTATAAAATAATCATAACCATCTCCTTTAGAAGTACTTCTGGGTTTATCCATCTCTAAAAAAGTATCTTCAATATATCGTCCGATATCTGTAGCTATTTGTATTTCTGTCATATCCCCATTCTTCTTTAGTTGCTCAAACCATTGCCCTGCAGATGCGTCCAAATAAGTGTTAGTCGAATTACGTCCCAACTCCTGCTCGAAAGGATCTGTGTATTTACCAACATACCAGTCTCCATGTCCCCAGTGAGGTGCATCTGTTGGGGTTTTCCAAACGGAAAATCCTTGCAATTTAGCTGCTGTAGCATTGAAACGGACACCAACTACAGGATTAACCCATTTCCCTACTGAAAAAGCAATTGTAGGTTGGGCAATGTCCAGTGCATTAACATAACGGGATTGTTCACTCATCAGGATACCGATACCACCGCCTACAGAGATATACCAGTTATCTCTGAATCTGTTTTTGAAGAAAGTCGTATGTATGGCCTTTCTTTCGCTATTTTTTAATGTGTCGCGATAAATTTCACCAGAATCGGCTGTTGGTGCAACTTCACTTTGCTGTTGAATTACAGGGGCAGTTACAGGAGCTGTTGTTGTAGGTACCGGCGTTGCATCTTGAGATGTAGGAACTGTTACGTACCTGATCTCTTGTGCAAATATCCCCATTGGAATAATGGTAAGAATAACCAAGAACAATTTTCTCATTTTCATATAATTACTTTTTAATTCTTAACTGATAGTTTTATAGTGTGTTTATAGTGTGCTTGTAAAACCCGCCACAAATATAGATAATTATTTATAAAATGATTCATTTTTTTGAGAAAAGTGGTGTGAATATTGATTTGAAAGTGTTTTTAGTCAATAAATTCACTTAATTCCAACCAACGTAAGGTTTTAATGTCAATTTCATTAATTAGTTTTTCGATTTGATTTGATTTTTTTAATAATTCATCTTGAGATAGAGTACCAGAAGAGAGCATTTGCTCAATTTCTTGCTTTAGGACTTCTAAAGCCGGTATTTCCGAATCGAGCGTTTCAAATTCCCTCTGTTCTTTGAATGAAAGCTTTTTCTTTTCTTGTTTTTTTGTACGCTCAACTGTTTTTTTGATGGGCTGGTTTTGTCTGGTTGTTTCTTTTTCTTCCAAAGCTTTGATTGCTTTCCATTCCCGGTATTGGGTGTAGTTTCCCGGAAAATCACGAATATCCGCATTACCGTTGAAGACAAGCAAATGATCAACCACTTTATCCATAAAATAGCGGTCATGAGAAACTACGATTACACAACCTTTATAGTTTGATAAATAATCTTCTAATATATTTAAAGTTATGATGTCCAGATCGTTAGTTGGTTCGTCAAGGACTAAGAAATTAGGATTTTTTATTAAGACAGTGCAGAGGTATAAGCGGCGTTTTTCCCCGCCACTTAATTTGTGAACAAAACTGTATTGTTTTTCGGGAGTGAATAGAAAGTGTTGCAGAAATTGTGATGCAGTGAGCCGGTTTCCACCTCCTAAATCAATAACTTCAGCTATGTTTTGAACAACATCAATCACTTTCATTTTTTCGTCGAAATTCAATCCATCCTGGCTGTAATAACCAAAATTGATGGTTTCTCCTATGTCGAATTCTCCTTTATCTGGTTGGATTTCACCCATTAACATTTTTATGAAAGTAGATTTCCCTGTTCCATTATTGCCTACAATGCCCATTTTTTCATAACGGGCAAAAATATAATTGAAGTTTTCTGTGATTTTTAAGTTCCCGAAATTTTTATAAATATGTTTAGCTTCAAAGATTTTATTACCTATATATGAAGATTTTACTTCTAATTTGATATTGCCGGCTGATTTTTCTATATGAAGTTTTTCTTCCAAATCATAAAATGAATCGATTCTGGCTTTGGCTTTGGTAGCTCTTGCCTGAGGTTGCCTGCGCATCCATTCCAGTTCTTTGCGGAATAAATTATTTGCCCGCTCTAAATCTGTATTCTGTGTATCAATCCGTTCCTGTCTTTTTTCTATATAATAGCTATAATTTCCTTTGTACAGGTATATTTGGCGGTTATCAATTTCTATAATTTCGGAACAAACCCGGTCTAGGAAATAACGGTCGTGAGTAACCATTAATAGACTGATATTTGAGCGGTTCAGGTATTCTTCCAGCCATTCTGTCATTTCGATATCCAAGTGGTTAGTTGGCTCATCCAGAATCAATAGATCCGGTTCGGTTATCAATACATTGGCTAATGCAATACGTTTAAGTTGTCCACCGGAAAGTTCTCCTATTTTTTGATTGAAGTTATTGATTTTCAGTATGGAAAGAATTTGCTTTGCCCGCTGTTCGTAATCCCATGCTTTAAGTTGATCCATTTGAGCAAGTAACTCATCCAGGTTTTCATGATTACCGGAATTCATGGCTTTTTCATATTTGGATATTAATTTCACAACATCATTTTCCGAATGAAAACAGGCTTCCAAAACACTTATGTCAGAAGGGTATTGAGGGTCTTGATTGAGATATCCTATGCGTAAATCTCTTCTGAAAACAACATTCCCGGTATCATAATCTTCTTTCCCGGCGATAATATTCAACAATGTCGTTTTTCCTGCTCCGTTTTTCGCAATTAGACCAATTCGCTGGCCTTCAGCAATTCCAAATGAAATATTCCTGAAAAGTACTAAATCTCCAAAACTTTTTGTCAGTTCATCAACTTGTAAATAACTTACCATTTTTCTGAATTTTAACGCAAACTTAATTAAGAAAATCGATTTATTTATTTATTTAAGAATATTTGAATGAAATTCATATACTTTTTTGTAAACAATATTTGTAAATAATTTTATTTTTATACTTTTGTTATATTTTTGCACAGCACTTACAAAACATTGTTATTGTTTTGGTATAATAAAAAAATATCATGGGAACTCAGCCGAAAAATTATATATATTCTGTCTTTTTTTTAGTCCTTTTGGTGGTTGTTATTCTTTTAGGATTAAAATCAATAGAAGGTGAGGCAAATAAGGTGGATTTGAAGCCTGTGGATATGCTTTCACAAGTGGCGAAAGACCAACAAGTTCAGACAGTTCCTTTTGTCGGAAATGAATTAATGGATTCTGTATCAGAAGATAAGAACAGTAAAATTCCTCAAGACAAACAACTTCCTTTAACTCAATCTATAATATCTGCAAATGATAATAATCAGTTAGGTATAATCAGGTTTAATGATTATTCTGAAAATAAAAGCGGTTTGAATTCTTTCTGGGCTAATTTATCTAACATCAAAACATTAAACAGGCCTGTCAGAATTGCTTTCTTTGGAGATTCATTTATTGAAGGTGATATATTGAGTGGTGATTTGCGGCATTTATTTCAGGAAAATTTTGGAGGAAAAGGTGTTGGTATGATGCCAGTTACATCTCAGGTTACCGGTTTCAGAAAAACAATTATACATCAATTCAGTGCATGGAATACCCGTTCATTTGATAATTTTGATAAAGCTAAACTTGGTATTGCGGGCAGTACATTTATTCCAAATAACAATGCATGGGTGTATTATCAAGGGGTTAAAAAGAATTTTTTGGATACTTGCCGGAGGGTTAGTATTTTTTATTCATTACCTGATAATGAAACACGGGTTTTCTATAAAAAGAATAAAGGAACTTCTTTATATGCCAGTCTTCCTAAGGCAGAAAATGTTGGCCGTGTAGATATTAATGGAAATTGTGGAAATATACAGATATCTTTTCCGCAACTAAATAATTTACATGTTTATGGAGTTTCTTTGGAAGATACTACCGGAGTAATTTTAGATAATTATTCAATCAGAGGTTTTTCAGGAACAGGCTTACAAAATCTTTCCGGTGAAAAACTTGCTCAATTCAATAAATTGCGACAATATGATTTGATTATTTTGGGATTCGGATTAAATGTAACCGAAGCTAAACGAACAGAATATAAAGCTTATGAAGCAGAAATGATCAAGGCTGTTAATCATTTGAAATCGTCATTTCCCAATGCAAGTATACTTTTGGTTGGTGTTCCGGACAGGAGTTATAAAGACAAGGGAGAATATGAAACTATGCCGGGAATTTTAGCCATGATTGAGCATCAAAAGAATATATGTCAGAAAACAGGAATCGTTTTTTGGAATTTATTTGAAGCCATGGGTGGTAAAAACAGCATGCCTCTTTTTGTGGATTCCAATCCTCCGAAAGCTAATAAAGATTATACTCATTTGACATTTTCCGGTGGAGAATATCTTGGAAATCTTTTATACGAAACTTTCATGTATGAGAAAGGAGTATATGAAAAAAGATACTTACAGGCGATGGTAAAATAGTACATCCATGTTAGATATTGATTTTGATAAACTAAAAAACATATTTTTATATAATCTGGATGAACCGCTCATGTTCAGTAGCGGTTTTTTTCTTTTTCTATTCCTGGGATTTATCCTTATTTATGTCTTGCTGAAAAATCAGGACAGACTGAGGATTCTTTACGTTATTGCATTTTCTTATTATTTTTACTATAAAACCAGTGGTAGTTATTTCTTTTTGCTGGCGGTTATCACTGTAATGGATTATTACATAGGGTTGAGTCTTGGTTTGTTCCAGGAGAGGTATACAAGAAAATTTCTTTTAGCCCTTAGCATGATTGGAAATTTGGGTATTCTTTGCTATTTCAAATATACCAATTTTGTATATGAATATATTTGTGATTTTTCAGGTAAAGAATTTAAACCATTCAATATTTTCCTTCCTGTAGGTATCTCATTTTATATCTTTCAATCAATGAGTTATACAATAGATATTTACCGGAAGAAATTGAAACCATTGCATAATATTTGGGATTATGCTTTTTTTGTTTCTTTTTTTCCTCAATTGGTTGCAGGACCTATCATCCGGGCAAAAGATTTCCTTCCGCAAATTCATCGACCTTTGTTGGTCACTAAGAGTATGTTTGGCAGGGGTGTCTATTTGATTGCTATCGGGTTATTGAAAAAAGCGGTCATTTCCGATTATATCAGTATCAATTTTGTCGACCGTATATTTGATAATCCTTCTTTGTTCAGTGGGATTGAAAATCTGTTTGGAATTTATGGTTATGCTTTGCAGATATATTGTGATTTTTCAGGATATTCCGATATGGCTATTGGTATTGCGTTGTTATTGGGATTTCGTTTCAATGATAACTTTAATTCGCCATATAAATCTGCAACAATCAGTGAATTCTGGAAGCGTTGGCATATTTCTTTGTCTTCATGGCTGAAAGACTACTTGTATATTTCTTTGGGTGGAAACCGTAAAGGGAAATTCCGTACATCTGTAAACCTGATGATTACCATGTTATTGGGTGGTTTATGGCATGGCGCTGCTTTGCGTTTTATATTATGGGGAGGTTTGCATGGAGTCGCATTGGTTATACATAAATTATTGTTGGAAGCATTTCCGTCATTGAAATCAACCGGAATCAAAATGAAACCTTTTCAGCGTGTTTTAGGAATATTATTGACATTCCATATTGTATGTTTCGGGTGGATATTTTTCAGGGCCAATGATATGACTTCGGCTTTGGCAATGATGACACAAATAACCAATAGTTTTCATCCGGAATTGTTCTTCAACCTGATCGCAAGTTACCCCTATGTTTTCCTGCTTATTTTCATTGGTTTTGCAACTCATTTTCTTCCTCAAAACTGGAAACGTATTGGCATGGATATTACTACATCCATGCCAATAGTATTCAATGCGCTTCTTTTAGTGATTGTGATTGTAATTATTATCCAGGTGAAATCGGCTGAAATCCAGCCGTTTATTTATTTTCAATTTTAGTCTTTCAGATATCCGAATTTTCCTTCCTCAAAATCCTGGAAAGCTTGCCATAATTCTTCTCTTGTATTCATCACAAAAGGGCCTCCTGCAGAGATTGGTTCATTAAGGGGTTTCCCGCTTAGTAATAAAATAATTGCTCCCGAATCTTTTGCAGATATGGTAATATCTTCGCCTTCATTTTTAAACAGAACAAAATGGTCTTGTTTTGCCAATTCCTGATTGTTTATTTGTACGGAACCTTTCACAACCAACAAACCTGTATTGTAGTTTAAAGGTAGGGAAATGGCTGCTTCTCCATTTTTTTTGAGGATAATGTTGTATAATTCAATCGGACTGAATGTGGAAGCAATGCCTTTAAGTCCTTTATAACTACCTGCAACAACTTCTATATTACCGGCATCATTGGGTAATTGATATTTTGGTATATCTTCATGAGATATTGTTTGGTATTTAGGTTGGGTCATCTTGTCTTTTTTAGGCAGATTCACCCAAATTTGAGCCATTTGAAAATCACCACCGAATTCATTGAACCCTTCTTCATGATATTCCTTATGTAAAATTCCACCGCCAGCTGTCATCCATTGCAGGTCGCCTTCGCCGATAATTCCTCCATTTCCGGTGCTATCATGATGCGCAACTTTTCCGTGGTATGCTACTGTTACAGTTTCAATACCCCGGTGAGGATGAACTGCAACGCCTTGAGGAATCTGGCTTGGAGGAAAATACATTTTGGCATTGTAATCCAACAAGAAAAACGGACTCATTCTTTGCATATCCATTAGATTTGGAAAGAAATTGTGGACTTTAAACCCGTTGCCAACCCAATGTGTAGGGGGTGGAGCAAATATGTTTTCAATCTTTTTTGTGTTCATTGTATGCCGGAATTTTATTCTTTATTTATGAATTTTGAAAGGATATTATCTAAAGCAAACTTTCCAGGGCCGGTCAGAATTAAAACGACAAAAACTATTAAATAAAGGAAAGCCATTTCTCCGTTTTGTTCTCCTGTCAGTTTTGCTCCATGAGCGATGAAAAATGCCACAGACATATTGATTATCATGGGAATTAAAGCAAGTTTGTAGAGTAATCCGACGACTACTCCCAATGCACAGAAGAATTCGGCAAATATTGCTAATACAGCAGCGATTGTTCCACCCATTGGCGCAAACATTTGTGCTGTAACTTCAAAATTAGAAAGTTTACCCCAGCCGTGGATTGCCAACATGCCGGCAAAGGCAATACGTAATATAACTAACGCAATAGATGTAATAGTATTATGCGTATTTTTCGGGAATATGAAATTTTTAATCATAACTTTGACATTCATTGTTTTTATATTAAAAATTGATGGACTATAATATATAACAATTAAGTATGCCAAAAAGTTTTGATTATGAAAAAATATACATGGTACTGATTTTAAAAAGCTTTGGTTTTTTCTTTCAGCCAGGATTTTTCATCTTCATTCAAAAACGGGGAAAGTTTGTCATATACTTCTTGGTGGTACTTGTTCAGCCAATCAATTTCACTTTCAGACAATAACGATTTTTTAACCGGCTTTTTATCTATCGGGCAAAGTGTCAGTGTTTCAAATTGATAAAATGAACCGAAATCCGTTTTTTCTCCGGGAATTGTCTGTATGAGATTTTCAATGCGAATGCCATACTCTCCAGCTCTGTACAGACCCGGTTCGTTGGAAGTAACCATTCCTGGTTGTAATGGAGTAGGGTGGAGGTCCATCCGGATGCTTTGCGGTCCTTCATGGACATTAAGGAAGTGTCCGATTCCATGCCCGGTTCCGTGAAGGTAATTTAATCCTCTCTCCCAAAGTGCTTTTCTTGCCAGAATATCTAATTGACATCCTTTGGTTCCTTGTGGAAACCGGGCTTGGGCCAATGCAATATGTCCTTTCAGAACTAACGTATAATCAGTGCTCATTTGTTCGGAAATATCACCGACAGCGATAGTGCGGGTAATATCGGTTGTTCCGTCTAAATATTGGGCGCCAGAGTCAATAAGCAATAAACCTTTTTGTTCTATGACCGAATCACTTCCTTCAGAAGCATTGTAATGGACAATTGCTCCATGTGCAGCATAACCGGCAATGGTTTCAAAACTTTCTCCAAAGAAATATGCTTGCTCAGAACGAAAATAAAACAATTGCTGGCTTATATCTACTTCTGTAATTTTTTCTCCGGCTGCCAGGGTCTTTTCCAGCCACATATAAAAATGGACTAAGGCAACTCCATCCCTGGTTAGCGCATTTTTGAATCCTTTGATTTCAGTTGCATTTTTGATGCTTTTCAACATATCAACCGGATGAACTGCAATTTCTTTGATTGTACAAGTTCCGGGAATATTTTTATACAGGGAGTAATTAATTTTAGCCGGATTTACTAATATTTTTTGTCCGGCAGGAATATTTTTCACATAGTCAAAAATCCTGTTATAATCGGCAAGAGTTACATTCTGACTTTGTAGATAATCAATTACCTCGGAAGTTAATTTTCCCGGATTTACAAAAAGAATAGTTTCTTTTTTTGAAACAACAGCATAACAAACAGCTACAGGATTAAAGGCAATATCATTGCCTCGAATGTTAAATAACCATGCAATTGAATCAAGTGATGCCAGTATGGTCGTTTCTGCACCAGTAGCCTGCATTTCTTTCAACAAACTGGCTATTTTAGCTTGAATGCTTGCGCCTGAAAAATCTTCAGGAAGAATGAATATTTTATCTGTTGGAATTTCCGGTCTGTTTTTCCATATCGAATCGAAAGGCTTGAATTGTGTTTCAAGTTTAATTTGATAATCATTAAAATAAGTAAGCAAGGCTTGTGCTTCGGATGCTGCATAGACATTCCCGTCTATACCGACACAGCTGTTTTCTGGAAGTTCTTTTACCAACCATTCTTTCAGGCCTGGAGTTTCGGGAAGCCCGTCTTTGAATAAATCTATGCCGGAGCCTGTTAATTCGGATTCAGCTTGCAGAAAATAACGGGAATCTGTCCATAATCCGGCTTTGTTTGCAGTTACAACAACTATTCCAGCTGATCCGGTAAAGCCAGATATCCATGCTCTTGATTTCCAATGGTTAGGAATATATTCGCTAATATGAGGATCTGAACTGGGAATAATACATGCATCAATTCCTTTGTCTTTCATCAAAGCTCTTAAAGCTGTAATTTTTTCTGTTGTAACCATAGTCATAATGTTATAAGTTAGTAGATGTATTATCTTTCTGTTCCTTTTTAACAAATTTCTCTTCCCAAATAACCCAAAGCAAGAAAATCAAACCATAGAAAATATACCGGAACAATCCTTCGTGTAAAAAATCGAATCTTTCCGGATGATTGGCTGTCAAATAACAAATTGCGGCAATCCTGATGATGTTGTATACCCATAAAATAACACAACCTAAAGGAATATACCAAAGCTTTTTTTTCCATGGTCCACGGTAGAATGCCATAATAACAATAAAAATGTACAATTGTTTAACAGCAGTACATCCCCAAATAATGTTAATTAAAATTTTTCCGTTTTTGAAATAAAGATATGTATCTTCATTATAAAAATCATCGGTGTTGGGAAACAAGCGTACAAACCAATGTACCACTCTTGCCGTGAACGCCGAAAGTGAATGGAACTGTGAGGTCAAATCCTTACCGAAAATTGCTATTTGTTGACTATGCAAGTCTCCATTTACTACCAATTTCCATAAAAAATGCGTGAATAGCAATAATACGATAAAATAAATAACTCCCCAATATGGAGAAAGGATATTTATTAATTGTTTAATTTGTTTATTCATATTTAAATTTTGAATAAATGCATGCAAATATAGCACCAAAAAGAGAAAAACCTGTATATTTGCCACGTTTTTATAAGTTTTTGCTGTGAATATTGTAATAGATCAAGGTAATACATCTGCTAAGGTCGCATTTTTTTATGAATATAAATTGTTCGCATCATTTATATTCAAGCCATTGACAGTGGATAAATTACGCAAGTTGTTGAATAAATTTTCACCGTCACATGGGATTCTTTGTTCTGTTACGGAGGTTAATCCTGAGATTACGGAATTTCTGAAAACTTTACTTTTGAAGTTCTATATTTTTGATGAGAAATTGAAATTGCCGGTTCAAGTCCAATATAAAACACCACAAACTTTAGGGAAGGATAGGGTCGCTGCTATTGTCGGCGCCTGGCAGGATCATAAAAATAAAGATATACTGGTTATTGATTCAGGAACAGCTATTACTTATGATTTTTTGAATGCTTCTAATACTTACATGGGAGGAAATATATCTCCCGGAATGACAATCCGTTTCAAAGCATTGAATAAATATACGAAAAAATTGCCGCTATTGGATGAGCAGGGAGATGTGCCTGGACTTGGGTATGATACTGAGACAGCCATCCGTTCGGGAGTTGTTCGGGGAATTATTAAAGAAATGGATGCTTACATAGATGAATATAAAACATTGTATCCTGACCTTTTGGTTTTTTTAACAGGCGGTCATTCATTTTATTTTGAAACAAAGCTAAAAAATTCCACCTTTGCAGACGGCAATTTGGTGTTGGCCGGTTTGAATGAAATATTGAATTATCAAAAATGAAAATTAAATTAGGTTTATCTGTCTTATTATTGGTTTTTGTCCAAATAACTTTATTGGCGCAAAATACAACAAATTCTCCTTATACTTTATATGGTTATGGTTCATTAGCTGACCCCTCTTATGGAGCCCAAAAAGCAATGGGTGGAATCGGATACGGGCTTCGGGAAGCAAATATAATTAATCCATCGAATCCTGCGTCTTTTTCCAGAGTCGATTCAATGACTTTTATGCTTGATATTGCTGTTTCCATGCAACTTTCATGGTTTGATGACAAAGTCAATACCTCGAAAAATACCAATGCGAAATTAGAATATGTAGCGATGCAATTTCCTTTGTACAAAAATTTAGGAATGGGACTCGGATTCAAACCGGTATCCCAGGTTGGCTATAAATTTGGGGAAACTTACACCGATTCTGTTAAAACATATACCGGTTCAGGTGGATTAAACCAGGTTTATGGCGCTCTTTCCTATAGTTATAAAAATTTGTCGGTTGGTATGAATGTAGGTTATTTGTTTGGTAACATCTATCACCAGGGGCAGGTTACTTTTAATGAAACAAGTCCATATCCGTTGGTAGAAGTTGATACATTGTCTACTTCCGGCCTGGCGCTTGATTTTGGTATTCAGTATACACACTTATTGGGGAAAGACCAGCGAATTGTAGTCGGAGCGGTTTATACTCCTAAATTATCGGTTAATGGTAAATATTCAGGCGCTGAATTCACTTATAATTCTTCTGGAATACAAAATTGGACAGCTCTTACGCCAATAGAATCTGGATATGAAATGCCTGAAACTTATGCTGTTGGTCTTACTTATGTTAAAGGAGATAAATTTCTGGGAGGAGTTGATTATACTTATCAAAAATGGGCGGATGTTGAATATAAAGGAAGTACGAACCAATTCAATAACCGGACAAAGATAAACCTTGGAGGTGAATTTGTACCCAATGCCCGTGGACGAAATTATTTGGGTAAGATACATTATCGTTTGGGAGGAAATTATGCTAATTCTTATGTTTCTCCTGTTGTGAACGGAAATGCATACCAATTTAATGAATATAGTGTTTCTTGTGGGCTCGGATTACCATTGGTAGGAGGACGTTCTAATCTGAATCTTGCTTTTGAATATGCAAAAGCTAAGCCTAAACAATGGGTAGCGGGATTGATTGATGAGCAATATTTCAAATTTACAGTAAGTTATACATTTAACGAATTGTGGTTCTTTCAACGAAAAGTTCAGTAACTTTTCATTGTTATATGGAAAAAACTATTCTGAAACGCAAGGTTGCATTTGTTGTAATTGTTTTATGTTTCCTTTCGGTGGCTTGCTCAAAGGGGAAAACGGTTATGGATTCTGTTGCTCTTGATGTAAAAACCTTGCCTCTGATGCATTCCGAAAATGTTTCTTCTCTGATATCTGATTCCGGAGTTACCCGTTATCGTTTAGCGGCCAAAGTTTGGGATGTATATGATAGTCCCCAGCCACAGAATTCATATTGGTATTTCCCCAAAGGGTTTTATGTGGAAAAATTTGATTCTGTATTTAAAGTAGAAGGAAGTATCGAATCAGATACAGCATATTACTATGATAAAAAATCACTTTGGCACTTGATCGGCAATGTTAAGGTGTTGAATCTTCAGAAAGAAAAATTTGAAACACAGGAATTATTTTGGGATGAAAAGCTTCAAAAAATATATTCCGACAAAATCATCAGAATAGAACAGGTAGACAAAATTATTGTAGGAGAAGGATTTGAATCTAACCAATCAATGACCAAATACGATATTTTCAAAACAAATACCATATTATACGTTTCAGATAACGACAGCATTCCATGAATTTAATTACTATCCTCATAATAACACCTGTTGCTGTATTCATTTTGGCTGTAATAGGGTTTTTACTAAGAATGTTGAAATATAAGACATTATCAGGTAAGTTGATAAGTCCTTTAGATAAAAATGACCTGGACCGTTTCCTGCAAAAAACCATAGAAGAATCAGGAGATAATGCAGAGTTTGAAACAGAAGTAAAGTATTTCCAGAATGTGCTTGATTTTTCAAATGTGAAAGTCCGGAATTGTATTGTACCCCGTACCGAAGTCGTTGCATTTGAAATAGTTACTCCCATCGAAGAATTATTGGCCGCCTTTATTGAAACTGGATTATCGAAAATTCTGGTTTATAAAGAAGATATTGATAATGTGGTAGGCTATATCCATTCTTCCGAAATGTTTACTAAACCAAAGGATTGGACCAAGCATATCAACACTATTTCGATAGTTCCTGAAAATATGGCAGCAAACAAACTGATGCAAACCATGCTCCGGGAGAAGAAAAATATTGTGGTGGTAGTTGATGAGTTTGGCGGTACTTCAGGAATAGTTACATTAGAGGATTTGGTGGAAGAAATTTTTGGAGAATTTGAAGATGAGCACGACACAAAATCCCAAGTGGCAAGAAAAATATCCGATAAGGAATATGTCTTTTCCGGCAGGGTTGAAGTTGATAAAATTAATGAGGATTTTGGACTTCAAATACCTGAATCAGAAGAATATGTAACGGTATCAGGATATATTTTGAATCATTACCGGAATTTCCCAAAATTGAATGAAACAATAAAAATAGACAGATATACATTCAAAATAATCAAAGTAACGAGTACCAAAATAGAATTGGTCAGATTAAAAATTGAAGAATAGTTAAAAAAACTTCGAAAAACGCTTCTGGTTAAGCAAATATTCGTATCTTCGTGCGCAATTTTTAATAGAAATAATTAAATAAATATAAAATACAAACAAATGGCAACCTTAGAGAAAATTAGAAGTAAGGCCGGGCTGCTCGTCGGAGTAGTAGGTTTGGCTTTGTTCGCATTTATCATTGGAGACTTTTTAAATTCCGGATCTACTTTTTTTCGTCAGAAAAAGGAAACAGTCCTGACTGTTGATGGACAGTCAATTGGGATACAGGATTTCCAGGCTAAAGTAGCAGAAATGGAAGAAATTTATAAAATGCAATCCGGGAATTCTTCTATACCGGAAGAAGTTCACTCCCAAATCAGGGAATCGGTTTTTGAAACAATGATCAGGGAAATCTTATTGGGAGAAGAATCATTAAAAGTAGGATTTACAGTTAGTAAGGAAGAACTTAAAGATATACTTATGGGAGATAATATTTCTCCTATGATTCAGCAAATGCCTCAGTTCCGCAATCCTCAAACCGGTGCATTCGATAGAAATACCTTACTTAAATTCTTGCAAACAATTGAGAATGATGAATATGTGAACCAACCGGATGTTCAAAGCGCAAAAAAATATTGGTTATTTGTTGAGCAATCAATCACGCAACAAAAATTGGAAGAAAAATTTTCTAATTTAATTTCCAAATCTATTGTTGCTAATTCGTTGGATGCCAAATCAGCTTTTGATGCTAACAAAATCAGTGTTGATTTTGATTATGTAGCTCAATTGTATTCTTCAATTGCTGATGATCAGGTAACTGTTTCTGATTCGGAAATCCAAAAATTATATAATAAAAGAAAAGAAGAATTCAAACAAGGCGAAGCTACTGTGATTGATTACATCGCTGTTGATATCGTTCCAAGCCAGGAAGACTATGCTAAAATTGCAGAAACATTGGAGAAGGTAAAACCTCAGTTGGAATCTTCAGCTTCTGTCGCTGATGTTGTTAATGACAATTCGGATGTTCCTTATGCTGATGTATTTATGTCTGCGGCAGGTATGCCTGTTGAAATGAAAAATTTTGTGCAGGAATCAGCTATTGGAACAGTTTCCAATCCATTCCTTGTAAATACGACTTATCATTTATTGAAACTGGTAGATAAAATAACTGCTCCTGATTCGGTAAAAGTAACTCAAGTTGCTTTGCCTCAATTAGAGGAAAAAGATATGGCACATTTAACAGATAGTTTGATTAACCTGGTAAACGGAGGCAAATCTTTTACAGAAGTTATATCTGAAGCTACAGGTGGAAGATCAAATGGAGAATGGGGTTGGATGACGGAAGCTTCTTTGGTGAAGGCTTCTGATGAAAAATTTAAAAATGACGTTTTCAATGCTCCATTGAATAAAATCATTGTTGCAAAATCAACTTATGGAACTCATCTGGTTATGGTTACAGAGAAAACTTCTCCTGTTACTAAATATAAACTGGCAGATGTTCAGATTGATGTAACACCAAGTTCTGATACCTACAAGGATTTGTATAATAAGATAACTCAATACGTATCTAAAAATAAAAGTTTGGATACTTTCAAATCTGCTGCTCAGGAAGCAGGTTATCTTTGTAATACAGAAGTTTCTGTCGGTAAGAATGACCAAACAATCGGAGCCGTTAAAAATGTTCGTCCTTTGGTTCGTTGGGCTTTTGAGCAAAGTAAAGGTGCTGTTTCAGATATTTTTGAGTGTCAGGATAAATTTGTAGTAGCAGCAATTGAAGGACATCAAAAAGAAGGATATCGTTCTTTGGCTTCTGTTTCTGAAATGTTGAAAAGAGAATTATTGAATGATAAGAAAGCTGAAAAAATCCTGACAGGTTTGAACGATAAACAATTCAGTTCATTGGAACAATATGCAGAAGTAATGTCAAGTTCTGTTCAATCAGTTAAGTTTGTGAATTTTGCAACAAATCGAATTTCCGGTATTGGTATGGAACCGGTTATTACCGCGAATGCACCATTGTCGGAAGTTGGAAAAATATCTAAACCCATGCAAGGTCATAATGCTGTTTATGTGTTGAAAGTTACTGATAAACAGGAAAGCACAGGAGAATTTAATCTGGAAACACAAAAACAGATATTTGAAGGAAGCAACAGTTATCGTTTCAGATATCAGGCTATGCAAATTTTAAGAGAAAAATCCAAGGTTGAAGACGAACGCATCAGGTTCTATTAATCCAGGTATAACTAAAAATTAGGAGTAGGGTAGCCAGTTGGTTGCCCTATTTTTTTATAGATAAAATTTCATGCTTCTTAAAATATTTTTCAAACTCATTTGTTAGCATAAATAGATACAATCATTTTAAATGAATAATTTATGAAAACAAGAAAAATCAGAAGAATAGCGCCTTTATTTTGGTGGGTAGCTGTTGTTGCAGTATTCAGTGCTATAGTTATGTTGTTATGGAATGCTCTTATTCCCACTATATTTGGACTAACAGTTATAAATTATTGGCAAGCTTTGGGTTTACTCGTACTTGCCCGCATATTGTTTGGCGGTTTGGGTGGCCGGAGAGGAATGAAACATGGAAGAATGATGCATCATCATGGAATGCATGGCGAAAACCCGGTTCATGAGAAGTGGATGAAAATGACACCTGAAGAAAGGAAAAAATTCGTTAAAGAAAGAATGAAGCATGCCCATGGAGGTCCGTTTGGAAGACGTGATTTTTTCAGGGGTGGCTTTGATTGTAACGATAATGAAAATTCCTCAAAAGGTAATGAGTAAACAATTGGAGCAACAGGATGTCGGAAAGTTAGTTGCAGAATATCAGCCTCGTTTGAAAGCATTTATCCGTAAACGGGTTTCTAATAACGAAGATGCAGAAGATATTTTACAAGATGTTTTTTATCAATTGGTGAAAACAATTGATAACACATTGAACCCTATAGAACAAGTTTCGGCATGGCTGTATAGGGTGGCGAGGAATCTTATAATAAATAAAGGTATAAAAAAACATGAGGAAGAATTGCCATACTATACAAATGATGAGAGTGACGAAAGTATTTTGAAAGATTTTTCGGAAATTTTGTTTAATGACGAATCTTCTTTATCACCTGAAAAGGAATATCTACGCTCATTAGTGTGGACGGAGTTGGAAAGCGCTCTTTCTGAGCTACCTCCGGAACAACGGGAAATTTTTGAATTGACAGAATTGGAATGTATTCCAGTGAAGGAAATTTCAGAAACAACTAGTATTCCTGTTAATACTTTATTGTCACGGAAACATTATGCAGTCCGGCATCTTCGTAAAAGATTATCCGGATTGTATAATGATATTATTTATGCTTAAATTTATTTATATAACCGCTAAAAAACAATCCGTTAGATGCCAAAAACCGGATGGGTGAATAAAGTGTTCAAAAAGAACACGGGAATAACTGCATTATGATTCAATGAAACTTTTTTGCAGACTTCATAAATTCTTAAAAGAAAAGCAGAGAGGAAAGCTAAATATTACCACATGAAAAATTAAGAATTAAGAGTTAAGAATTTTAGGTAGAAAAGATGTTTTGTGGATATTCTACATCAACTAAAAACAACGCATGGGCAGGAACTGAAGTTCCTGCGATGTTCCGGTTTTTCTGCTCAATTATTTTTCTGAAATCTTCAATTGTAATTTTTCCTCGTCCGGCTTCAAGTAATGTACCTACTATGGCTCGTACCATATTACGTAAAAAACGGTTTGCCTGAATGGTAAATACCCAAAGGGAATCGCTCTCCTGAGTCCATTGTGCATATATTATTTTACAATTATTTGTTTTTACGTCTGTATGTAACTTACTGAAACTTGTAAAATCCTCATAATCGAACAAAGTTTCTGCGGCCTTATTCATTAATTCAAAATCCAATGAAAACGGAATCCTATAAGCAAAATTTTCCCGGAATGGGTCTTTTTTTGTTGTTACATAATATTTGTAAGTCCGGGAAATAGCATCAAAACGGGCATGAGCATCAGGCGTAACTTCCACAATTTTTGAAATTGCTATATCATTGGGTAAAATTCCATTCAATTTTTTGCACAAAGACAAACCAATATTTTTTTCAGAGTCAAAATGGGCAATCATGCATGCTGCATGCACACCGGAATCGGTTCTCCCTGCTCCTACTATCGAAATTGATTCCTGCAATAAAATACTTAACGATTTTTCCAATTTTTGCTGCACAGAAATTCCATTGGGTTGTATTTGCCAACCACAATAATTCCGTCCATTATATGATAAATATATAAAATAGCGTTTCATTCAACATCTTACTTGTCATGCTTGTTTGATAACTCACCCCAACATTTGTCGCAAAGTTACCATTTATTTTCATTTTTCAATCTTACCTGTTAGAATAGAACCAAGCTGAACAAATAAGAAAAAGCGACAAACCTTTTCAGATTTGCCGCTTCCGCTATTAAAGTGTTGTTTCTAATCCTTTATGATTTTACTAATTGTCATACCTTTATCAGTATAAATTTTGATCAAATATACGCCACTCAATAATGCTGATACAGATATTTTTTCACTAAAGTTATTTTCCTGCAACAACAAATCTCCTGTTAATGAGTAGATTTCTACCTTTCCTATCTGCAAATCTGATTTTATAAAAAGATCGTCTTTTACCGGATTGGGGAAGATTTGAAGTCGATTGGCAGCAACCTCGCCGATGTCAACCGTAGAATTATATGTAATTTCAATTGATTTCGATTCCAAACCTTCACCACTAATGGTCAGTGTCGCAATATAAGTCCCTTGAACAAAATTGTCTATAGGCGTAAGCGTAATAACAATTTCTTCACCAACAGCTAAAGTGTTTATTGTAGTTGCCGACAAAGTAAATGCATCTGCATCGGCACCAGAAAGAGCAAGTGTCAAACTACCAGTAGCTCTGTTACCCGTGTTAATAATACGTACCAATACCGAACCGCCGGAAAACGAGCCGATATTTACATCGTAAGTGATAGGTGCAATTACTGTAAGTGTTTGAATTATAGATGTTGCTGCTGTATAAGCGCAACTGCCGCTTTGTCTTGCTGTAATATCTGTGGTACCTGTACCTATAATGGTTAAAATATTACCCAATACCGTTGCTACTGCTGTATTCGATGACTGATAACTGATTGTCAAACCTGCACTTGTTTTCTCAGGCAATGTTATTGGAGCATCACCATAAGTTTTTGTTGGTATTGTCGGGAAAATTATTTCTTGCGATGGCTTCACAATATTAAAATCTTGCCAAACGGGAGCACCAACATATGCACATTGTGTACCATCGGGAACATGAAGATTTACATTTGACAAAGTAATATTGGTAAATATACTGCTGTTTATTGAAATCGGATTTATCCAATTTGCTGTTACGTCTGTTAAAGCTATACAACCTCTAAAAGCATTATTTGGAATCCCTTCAACCTGGCTTCCTATATTTATTGTAGTCAAATTATTACAACTAGAAAATATGTCCCTCGCTCCTAAAAACTCACTAATGCTATTAACTGCATTGAAATTAACCGTTTGTAAGTTCTCACAATTAGAAAAAGCACCTTGTCCTAAATTTGTAAGACTTTCAGGAATAGTGACCGAAATAAGCCCTTCACAATAAGAAAAAGCATAAATTCCAATATTTATTATACCTTTTGAGAAAGAAACTGATTTCAAACCAGTGCAATTATTAAAAGCATTTCGTCCAATACTTATCACATTACTTGGGATATTAATTGAAGTAACCTCATAACAATTCTGAAAAATATAAGCAGGAATAGTTTTAACTTTACTTCCAATATTTATTGTAGTCAGTTTGCTACAATCGGAAAATACATTATGAGCTTCCGAAATACATTCAATTGCACTAAAATTGACTGTTTGTAAGTTTTTACAAATTTGAAAAGCACCACTTCCAATATTTGTTACACTTTCAGGAATTGTAATTGAACTAATTCCTGTATCATAAAAAGCATATTCTTCAATACTTGTTACATTCTCCGGAATTATAACTGAAGTAAGTACGGTACAATTCCAAAAAGCGTATGAACTAATACTTATTAAACTACTTGGCATAATGACCGATTCAATTTTACCACACATACTAAAAGCGGACTCTCCTATATTTTTCACATTTTCGGGAATAATGTATTCAGTTTTGCCTCTGGGGCAAAGAAGCAAAGAAAATTTATTTTTATCAAACAACACTCCATTATCCGAAGAAAAGGTTACATTTTCGCTATCCACATCAATAGAACTAAGAGTATAACAATTATTAAAAGCGAATCTTTCAATACTTACAATACTTTTGGGAACAGAAACAGAAACAAGGCGAGCGCAATCATGAAAAGCATGACTGCCAATATTCGTTACTCCATTTTCTATCTTTACTTGGGTAATTTGAGAACAATAAGAATACCAAGGTGCATAACCAGGATAAGTAAAATTCTGCATTGTCCCCATTCCGCTAATGGTTAAAACATAGTCGTTTGTCAGCACCCAATGCAGGTTATTTTCTTCTTGGCCAAAATTCCCTGAGGCAATAATGTTATTAGCTTCTTGCATTACATTTACAGTACAAATTGCAATTTTTCCTCCATCCTGAGTAGTTACTGTAACAGTTGCCGTTCCTTCGGTTTTTGCTGTTACCAAACCATCGTTGCTTACTGTTGCCACATTTGTATTATTACTGTTCCAACTCACATTTTTATTAGTAGCATCTTCTGGCAATATAGTAACGGTTAGTCGTTCAGTTGCATTAATCGGTAAATCAATTTCCGATTTATTTAGACTGACACTTGTTATGGCTTTGGGTCCGATAATGGTTCCGAAATCTTTCCAGACATCAGCGGCTCTATAAAGAGTTTCCTTACCTTCAGGCACATGGAGAGTACAGAATGAGATATTCGTGTTTTCAAATGCAGAAGCAGTAATAGTCGATGGTGTTTCCCAATTAACCATAACGTGTTTCAAATTGCTGCATGCAGCAAAAGACCTGTCATTAATACTGGTTACACTGCCGGGAATAGTAAGCGAAGTTAATCCACTACAGCCATAAAAAGCAAGGATTCCGATACTGGTTACATTGTCAGAAATAGCAACAGAAGTTAAATTACTACAACTATTAAAAGCGGCAAGTCCAATACTGGTTACACTATTTGGAATGGTGTAACCACCTGTTTTTCCTCCTGGATAACATACTAGAACTGTTTTTTCCTTGTTGAATAAAACCTCTCCTTCTGATACATAATAATTATTCCCCGATTCAACATATATGGCAGACAGACTTGAGCAGCCTTGAAAAGTGCCATATCCAATATTCGTTACGCTACCCGGAATGGTAACAGAACTTAAGCTTTCGCAATTCGAAGCAGCATAGTTTCCAATACTTGTCACACTATTGGGAATGGTAATTGACATTAAATTGTTGCATTCTGTGAAAGCATAACTTCCAATAGAAGTCACACCATCCTGAATAGAAATTTTTTTTATTAAACTGCGATTAGAATACCATGGTGCAGGGGCAGACCATGAATAACCTGGTATAGCTCCGGTTCCGCTAATGATCAAGATTCGGTCGTCAACTATCGACCAAGTAAGAGAACCTATTGTTCCTTTAATAATTCCGTCAGCATATTGTGTTACATTTATTCTTTTTTCCATGACACCATTTCCGCCAATAGTAATAATTGCCGTTCGTTGGTTTACATCAGTGTTGGCACTAGCAGTAACATCTATTGTAGCACTGTTGACTCCCGACTCTGGAGAAACCGTAAGCCATGAAGCATTGCTGTTGACAATCCAATTTATATTAGAGATAATGTCGATCGTATTATCCCCTCCTGAAACATTAAAGTTCATTGGTCTCGTATCTACAGATAAGGAATAAGTCCCGGAAGGTTTTATTCCTATGACCATACTTTGTGTATCATTGTATTTATATGTACCCGGGGTTAAAGCGGATAACACAAAATATCCGTCATACCAACCTCCCCATCCCCAGTTGAAGTGGAATTTATTTTCCTCGTCATATCCGTCGCAAACAAAAGCATGGCCTCCTGATGGACCACTGCCAGCATAATAAACAGGACGCGAAGATGATAATTCTGTTTTAATCATACCAACCCACTGGTCATCCGAATAATAACCTCTTTCACAAAATTCCATTCCATAATCGTAACCAAAATAGTTTATAAGTGCCTTTCGTACATCACTACTATAAGCACCGCTATTACTTGAAGTGTAATCCATTTGTACGCTTACCCCACAATGATACATCATAGTAGCCACAGCATCCCGTTGTTGTGGAGTTGCAGCCTCGGAATAAATATTAAGCATATTCGACCAATCATAATTGACTTCAAAGTTTACTGCTGGGATGTTCATTCCCGTCGTTCTGGTAACATAAGCACTACTTTGCCCGTTACCTCGCACCGGATAGTTGTGATAATTCATAATTTGTGCCATGGCAGTAGCAACACAACCAGTAGGCATTCCCAAGGGACATTTATCATTATATGGAGACCCTTGATCCCATCTTGTTTGAATTAATGTACCTACGGAGTTTGTCGAAAATGAGATATTTTCATTTAGATAACCCTCCCACTCATCACTAATAGCTTTGCTTTGTGGCAATTTTTGCGTTTGTGCATACTCAATTTGTTGTTGTAAATAATCCATCCAATAGGCAAAATTCGGAGGCAGATTGTTTTCGTCATAGTTTCCGCGTTCTGAATAGCCCAATACAGGCTTTACTGCGTCATCTCCTGCCACAATAAGAAAACCGCCACCAACGCTTTCGTTTATATTAAATACATAGTAATATACTGTATCCGCTACATTTTGAGATATTGTGCTCTGTGCTCGAAGGGAATTACCCATCTTATGGCTACGCTTATTAGTTGCAGTATATTTCAACCGGATATTATTTGTTACCCGTAGCTTTTGTTTCGATTCCACATAGCGTTGCGCTACTTTTTCGGCTTTTTCGAGTTCTACTTTTTTTGCATGTAGCGGCAATAGCACAAATACCATGCAGATAAACGAGAGGTAAAATTTGAAACTTCTCATGATATGAATATCCATAAAATTGGGATTAAAGTGGTAAAATCATACTAAACAATTGCAGTAAATTGTCATTTTCATTAAAGTACAAATCTATTAAAATATTTTGGATATTTTAGTGGTTTTACTTTAAATGTTGATATTAAATTCATTCAAGTCTTGACAAACGCTTTTTCTTGTTGTATCTTTGTTCTGTTGTCCAGCTGTTCGCCGGTAAGGAAGCCGGAAGAAGTTAAATAAAAATCGTCAGTCATTATAAAATGGCAAGTGATTGTTATGAAGTTGTACAAAGAAGGAGGAAGAAAATGGAAAATATGGTTCCACTTTCTCCCTCTTTTCTTTTGCTAAAAATCCGGTTTTTTTCAATTTACGACCGGTTGTAAATAAATTTAATGATTATCCGCATAATGTCCGTTAAAACAGTTGACTTCATGCTGACATTTGTTGTTAGAATATTTTTATATCTCGCTGAATTTCAGTATATTTATAGTGTAAAACAATTCACTATGAACATCCTGAATTTCAC
>JAVBLO010000065.1:0-12023 GCA_031553415.1 Bacteroidales bacterium
TTATCTCTAAATTCCTTAAACTTGGCTTTACAACTCGCTTCGTCAGGATATTGTGATACGAAATTTAATAAATTCATGCCTTTGTGATTTAATTTTCAGTAAAGATAATTATTAAGGGCGAAATAACGGATAATCATTAAATATAATAACATATTATAAAGCGTTTGCTTTATTACATGTGGTTTCAGAAAATCACCACTTTTGAAAACCAACTACATAGTAATATAAGTGAATGTTCATGTTATGGTCATGGACTTCCTTATTGTAGTTGGTGGGTGTTGTGGTGATACTGAATTTCTTAACTTTACGCGGACAAAAAGTTAGGAGTTTCAATACTTATCTACACAGTTTTGACCAACAACTACAAGGGGTCAATTTGAAATGGCCGAAGGGGATCACAATCACTGGAATTTCCAGAACTGTTGATTTATAAAACTAAGAAAAATATATGGAAAATTTTCTTTAATAAAAAGAGAAACAGTACCTTTGCAGTCTTATTTTAATTTCATTAAACATTTAATTTATTGTTGATATGGAAATTACTCATATTGAACACATTGGAATAGCCGTGAAAAGCATTGAAGCGTGCCTTCCTTATTATGAACAAACTTTGGGAATGAAATGTTACAACATTGAAATTGTTGAAGACCAAAAAGTAAAAACCGCATTTTTTCAGGTAGGCCAAACAAAAATTGAACTTCTCGAACCTACTTCTGAAGATTCTACTATCGCAAAATTTATTGAGAAAAAAGGAGAAGGCGTACATCATATTGCATTTGCGGTACCTGATGTTGCCAGCGCTTTGGCAGAAGCCGAATCCAAAGGTGTGCAATTGATAGATAAGTCTCCACGGATGGGAGCCGAAGGATTAAGCATTGCTTTCCTTCATCCGAAATCTACCTGTAGTGTTCTTACCGAACTTTGCCAACACTAAATAGGACGTTAGAAGTGGGAAGAAAATATTTTCACTTCTAAATTCTAAATTCTAAATTCTAAATTACATAATAATGAGTAATCAACTGGATAAAGTAAAAGAGCTTATTGAGCTTAGGGCTAAAGCTCGTATGGGAGGTGGTGAAAAAGCCATTGAAAAACAACATGCACAGGGTAAGTACACTGCAAGGGAACGTATTACCATGTTGCTGGATGAAGGTAGCTTTGAAGAATTCGATATGTTTGTGCAGCATCGTTGTACAAATTTCGGAATGGAAAAGAAACAATTTTTGGGCGATGGTGTTGTTACTGGTTATGGTACAATTGAAGGTCGTCTTGTTTATATTTTCGCTCAGGATTTTACTGTTATCGGAGGTTCTTTGTCGGAAACAATGGCGCAGAAAATCTGTAAAGTAATGGATATGTCTATGAAAATGGGAGCTCCGATTGTTGGATTAAACGACTCCGGAGGCGCCCGTATCCAGGAAGGTATCAATGCTTTAGGTGGATATGCCGAAATTTTTCAACGCAATATCATGGCATCCGGAGTAGTTCCTCAGATTTCAGGAATCTTTGGTCCTTGCGCTGGTGGCGCTGTTTATTCTCCGGCATTGACCGACTTCACAATTATGGCAAAAGGAATGAGCTACATGTTCTTGACTGGGCCTAAAGTGGTAAAGACCGTAACTGGTGAAGATGTAACTCAAGAAGAGTTGGGTGGCGCAACAGTACATGCTTCCCGTTCGGGTGTAACTCATTTTACCGTAGAAACAGGAGAAGAAGGTTTGGCTTTGATTCGCCGTTTATTGAGTTTCTTGCCGCAAAACAACCTTGAAGAAGCTCCTATCAAAGCGACAAAAGACCCGATCGACCGTTTGGAAGATTCTTTGAATGAAATTATTCCTGATAGCCCGAATAAGGCTTATGATATGTATGATGTAATCGGTGCAATTATTGACGAAGGAGAATTCCTGGAAGTACACGCCGATTATGCTCAAAATATTATAGTGGGATTTGCCCGCTTGAACGGACGTTCCACAGGTATCGTAGCAAACCAGCCGAACCGTTTGGCAGGAGTCCTTGATATCAATGCTTCACGTAAAGCAGCCCGTTTTGTCCGTTTCTGTGATGCATTCAATATTCCTATTTTAACATTGGTCGATGTTCCTGGATTCCTTCCAGGAACAGGACAGGAATATGGCGGCGTAATTGTACACGGTGCAAAATTACTCTATGCCTACGGAGAAGCTACTGTGCCTAAAGTAACAGTAACTTTACGTAAATCGTATGGTGGAGCACATATCGTGATGAGTTGTAAGCAATTACGTGGAGATATGAACTATGCCTGGCCTACTGCCGAGATTGCGGTAATGGGTGGTGCCGGTGCGGTTGAAGTACTTTATGCTAAAGAAGCAAAAGAAGCTGAAGACCCCAAGGCATATCTGGCAGAAAAAGAGTTGGAATACACCAAAGCATTTGCAAATCCTTATAATGCAGCTAAATATGGTTATATTGATGATGTGATTGAACCGAGAAATACACGTTTCCGTGTGATTCGTGCTTTCCAGCAATTATCAACTAAAAAGCAGGTTAATCCGCCTAAAAAGCATGATAATTTACCATTGTAATGAATAAAGAATTAGAGAATTAAAAGAAATAAAGAAGTTAAAGAATTTTTTATTCCCAACTTCTCTATTTCTTTATTTCTCTATTTCTCTAACTTCTATAAGTTATGATTAGAAAACATAAAACAGGAATAAGTTTGTTGATTGCCTTTTTAGCTGTTATAGGTGTGCAGGCTCAACGGGCTACATTTCTTCGAATAAATGAGGTATTGGTAATCAACCAGAATAATTTCGTGGATGATTACGGAAAGAAGAGTCCATGGATTGAAATTTACAACTCTTCTCCGGCAACTGTCGATATAGGAGGTTGTTTTTTGACCAACGATTTAAATAATCCCAAGATGTATCCGGTTCCTAAAGGAGACGTTCTTACAAAAATCAAACCTCGCCAGCATGTATTATTTTGGGCAGATAGTAATCCATACCATGGAACTTTTCACCTGAATTTTACATTGGATTCCATTAAACCGAATTTTATAGCTCTTTTCGATGCAGACGGGCGTACTTTGATTGATTCAATTACCGTGCCTGAAGGACAAAAAATTGACGTTAGTTATGGATTGGTTGAAGACGGCTGGAACCAGACACGTTTGGACGAAGAACTCAGGTTGAATCCTTTGTATAAAAAAGGAAACAAACTATGGATTTATTATGACAAAGTAACTCCAAGTGCCAATAATGTTGTATTAGACCAGAATGAAAAAGTAGAAAATTTCAAAGAGAATGATGAACAAGGCTGGGGTATGACTGTTACTGCAATGGCTGTTGTTTTCCTTGGATTAATACTTTTGTATTTGTTCTTTAAGATGATTGGAAATGCAGCCGTAACTTTGAGTCGTCGCCGTGCAATGAAAGCTTCAGGATTGAGCAAGGAACAAGCACGTACTGCCGCCTCAGAGTCGGGTGAAATTTATGCTGCAATCGCCATGGCTATTCATGAAATAACAGAAGATGAACATGATGATGAAAATACGGTTCTTACCATTAAAAATGTAGCCCGTAGCTATTCGCCCTGGAGTTCAAAAATTTATACATTGAGAGAATTACCGAAAAAATAAAAGAAGTGAGAAATGAAAACTTTCAAATATACAATTAACGGAAATGTTTATAAAGTGGTTGTAAACAGCATTGAAGATACTATTGCTGAAGTAGAAGTGAATGGTACGCCATACAAGGTTGAGATGAATAAGCCCACTAAAAAACAAGTAGTAACAATTACCCGTCCGGCTCAGGCTGCTGTAACTCCAATTAGCCGTCCGACTCCAACGTCTTCTGGTCCAGGAGCTTTGCGCTCACCACTTCCGGGGACTATTCTCGATATTGCCTGCAAGGTTGGAGATACAGTTAAGAAAGGGCAAAAATTGATGGTTTTGGAAGCCATGAAGATGGAAAATTCCATTAATGCTGACAGAGATGGTGTTGTTAAAGAAATAAAAGTAAATAAAGGGGATTCTGTGCTGGAAGGAGCTGATCTTCTTATAATTGAGTAAAATTATGAATAATAGTTTTATATCATTTTTAACGGATAACCTGGAGACATTCCTGACTTATACGGGATTTGCCAATGCTACTCCGGGTCACTTGGCAATGATTATAGTAGGTTTGATTTTTATCTACTTAGCTATTGCACATGAATTTGAACCCATGCTTTTAATTCCTATTGGTTTTGGCATTCTGATTGGAAATATTCCTTTTAAAGATGCTGGTTTACAGATAGGTATATATGAGGAAGGGTCTGTATTGAATATCCTTTACCAGGGAGTTACGCAAGGTTGGTATCCGCCATTGATATTTTTAGGTATTGGTGCTATGACCGATTTTTCAGCATTGATTTCCAATCCGAAGTTGATGCTTATCGGGGCAGCTGCCCAGTTTGGTATTTTTGGCGCATATATTTTAGCTTTGATGATGGGATTTGAGCCTAACCAGGCTGGAGCTATCGGTATCATTGGTGGTGCGGATGGTCCTACTGCAATCTTCCTTTCTTCAAAACTGGCGCCCAACCTGATGGGAGCAATTGCTATTTCAGCATATTCCTATATGGCTTTAGTGCCTGTTATTCAGCCACCGTTGATGAGGCTGTTTACGACAAAGAAAGAACGGGTAATCCGTATGAAACCGCCTCGTGCTGTTTCCCAAACAGAAAAAATTATCTTTCCGATTATAGGATTGCTATTGACTTGTTTCCTTGTTCCGTCAGGGCTTTCTCTTTTGGGGATGTTGTTCTTCGGTAATTTGCTGAAAGAATCAGGGGTTACCCGTCGTTTGGCAGAAACTGCCCGTGGTCCGTTAATTGATACCATTACGATATTATTGGGAGTAACTGTAGGTGCTTCTACGCAAGCAACTCAATTCCTGACTTGGGATTCGTTAAAAATTTTCGGTTTGGGAGCTTTGTCATTTATCATTGCAACCACAGCGGGAATTTTATTTGTAAAATTTTTCAATATATTCCTGAAAGAAGGCAACAAAATCAATCCGCTTATCGGAAACTCAGGAGTTTCAGCAGTTCCTGATTCAGCGCGTATTTCACAAACAGTAGGTTTGGAATATGATCCTTCCAACTATTTGTTGATGCACGCCATGGGGCCGAATGTAGCAGGAGTTATTGGTTCTGCCGTCGCAGCCGGTATCTTGCTGGGATTCCTCGGATAGTAAGTAGTTAAGAGTTAAAAATTAAGAGTGAAGAGTTGGAGCGTTTTTTGATACTCCAGCTCTTTTCATTCATATTGAGCCCAATGGACTTATGCAAAAATAAAATTCATGAAGAGCATTAAAACAATACATTATTTATTTTTGTCTATGGTGATAATATCTTCATGCGATTCTACTGTAAAGAAAACAACAACTGAAAATAAATCTTTGCAGCCAGATACTATAGCAATTGAAAAGCTTCCGGAATCTGAAATAATCATTGATAGCCAAATGACTTTTGAAGAGGCCATTGCCGGAACAAAAGCTCCAAAAAATATTATAAACCAACTCGTTTTAATAAATGTTGAATATTATTCGGTTGATAATAAGTTGCATAGAGGTCAATTGTTGATAAATAGTTGTATAGAAAAAGATATTATTGCTATCTTTGACAGCATCAAGAATTGGCATTTTACAATTGCTCAGGCAATACCTGTCGTTGCATTTGGTTGGGACGATGATCGTTCAATGGCTGCAAACAATACATCTTCATTCTGTTACCGAAAAGTAGCGGGGAGTAATAATCTTTCCAGGCATGCAGAAGGAATGGCAATTGACATCAATCCGTTTTTCAATCCGATGATTTGGAAATCGGATGCTCATCGAATGAAACCGGAAAATGCTAAGCATGATAAACATGTTTCCGGAACGCTTTATCCGGAACATCCTATAGTCAAAGAGTTCCTTAAACGAAAATTTATGTGGGGATATAATTTTTCGAAATATTATGATATACACCATTTTCACAAAGTTAAAAGTTAAAAGAATTAAATAGTTAATAGTTCGTGATGAATGTATCAAAATTAAGGGATTATTATAAGTGGGATATTAAACAACAAAAAGACAAACTTGCACTGGTAAAGCAAAACATTTTTACGATAAGTATCATACGCCTGTTGCTGGTATTGGCTGGCATTGTGGGGATATATTTGTTTTGGGGAAATCTTGGGGAAATACTTATAGTACTATTGTTCACAATTGTAGTCTTTTTGTTTTTTGTGAAAAAGCATGATAAATTTTTTCGCAAAAGGAATTATTTGGAAACCGTTATCAACTATGATTCGGATGAACTGAAAGCTATCGACTATGATTTTTCATCTTTTGACGGAGCAGGAGAACGTGTATCTACCCAACATCATTACAGTTTGGATTTGGACATTTTCGGAAATAAATCACTTTTTCAATCAATCAACCGTACCTGCACTTCTTATGGAAAAAAATTGCTCGCTGATTGGTTTGAAAATCCATTGACTAATAATGCAGATATAACAAGGAAGCAAGAGGCTGTTTTTGAGTTGTCAAAGAAACCGGAAATAGCAAAACATTTTATTGTTACAGGACAATTGGCTTCAAGCAAAGAATCTGATTTGAAAGAAATGAGAGATTTTGTTCAAAGTCCTTCTTTCTTTACTAACCATAAACTTTGGAATGTTTTGATTTATGCTGTTCCCGCTTTCTGGATTTTATATTTTGTCCTTTTAGGCCTGGGAGTTCTTCCTTTCAATACTTTGGGTTTGCTGATTATTGCTGGTTTGGTTCTTGGCGAATGTAAGAAAAAGAAAATAGATGGTTTACAGTTGTTGGTTGGAAAGAAAGAAAAAATATTTTCTTCGTATTCGGAGTTGGTAAATATCATAACATCAGAAAAATTAGAATCGGAGTTGTTGCAAGAGATCCAGAAGCAATTTAATAAGGATGGCCAGCCTGCTCATGGAATTATAAAGAAGTTGTCGAAATTATTAGGTGATTTGGATGTCCGGTTTAATATTTTTGCCCGGGTTATTTTGAATACCATTTTTTTATGGGATATCCGGAAATCTTTAGCAATTGATTGCTGGAAACAAAAATATGCAACATGCTTAGTCCAATGGATTGAAGCGTTAGGGGAATATGATGCGCTGACATCGTTGGCTTTGTTTGGATGTAATCATCCTGGTTATATTTATCCGGAAATTACAGAGAAATATTTTGTTTTCGAAGCAAAAGGTTTGGGGCATCCTTTGATGCACAGGGATATTTGTGTGAAAAACGATATTCAAATGCCGTCTAATCCATATTTTATGATTGTTACCGGCGCTAATATGGCTGGGAAAAGCACCTATTTGAGGACTTTGGGAGTTAATTATTTACTGGCTTGCATCGGTGCCCCTGTTTGTGCCGATTCTTTCAAATTATATCCGGCTTCTTTGGTGACAAGTTTAAGGACTTCTGATTCCCTTACGGATAATGAGTCGTATTTTTTTGCAGAGTTGAAACGTTTGAAAATGATTATTGACGAATTGAACGAAGGCCGGAAATTATTTATTATCCTGGATGAAATATTGAAAGGAACTAATTCTGTTGATAAGCAAAAAGGTTCATTGGCATTGATACAGCAATTTTTGTCGCTCAATAGTTGTGGAATCATTGCAACACATGATTTACTGTTGGGAAGCTTGTCAGATAAATTTCCCGATACAATTAAGAATTTCCGTTTCGAGGCGGATATTGCCGGCGATGAACTGACGTTTTCCTATAAATTGCGTCCGGGAATTGCTGAAAACATGAATGCTTGTTTTTTAATGCAAAAAATGGGAATAATTGTATGAAATATACTATTGTATTTTTTCGCAATAAACTTTATTGACAACAAAGCAACCGTCTTCTTCTTCAATTAATACATCATTTAGTTCGTCATAATATGTTTCATTGATGTTATTGACAAGTTGGCTTGCAAAAGTTCCTTCTTTTTCAGCAAATTCATCAACTTCTTTTTTATCAAGCTTATAGTCGTTTGAAATAAAAAGCTCCAGGAATTTTTCCGGATAATTTTTTTGTGAATTGCTATTTTCGGGTAGGGGAGATGATTTTATAACAGATTCCGGAATTTCTTCATCAATCAAATATTCGTTCAAAATACCTACAGCTACATCATATTCCTGTTGGGCTTTATTAATATCTATTACATCTAGATGTATAGTTTTTCGCTTGAACGCAAGTAACTCTTTGGTTGCGTTCAATGCCTTTTCCAAATCATTATCAGTTTTGAATTTTTCTATAATCTGTTCAAATTCCGCTTCCTGGTTTTTACCGGAGAATAACAACTTTTTATTTTTTGCATTGATACCTGTGAATTTAAAAGTCTCAGATTCTGATTTAATGCTTAAATAATGAATATATAATTTGGCGGAAATTTCTTTGTTTTTATCAGCCATGAATTGGTGTGCTTTATGGTAAATGGCGCGGATAGTTGAGATATAACTGAAATCGGATGCCAGATTTAAAATTTCGTTATAAAACTCTCCGGCATTACCCTTATAGGTGTCTGTCAGTTGGTCGAATTTTCTCCTCCACCGGGTAGAGTCATAAGTACAAAGTTTTTTTTCCTGTTTTTCATTCAGGGCAGGGATTGTTTCTGTTAATGAATCGACAAATGTTTTGATTCCTGAAGGAATATCATTTATCAATTCTTCCGGCATTTTCAGTTTCGAAATCTTATAATTGTATTTGTACTGCACCTGCCAGATACAATATTTAAGAGTCAGATTTTGTTCTCTTTTTAAGATTTTCTTAACTAGCAATTCTGGAAAATTCCTGATAGTTTCGATATAAAGCCGCAATACTTCTTCTGCACAGAAATCGATAAAAACAAAATTCTCCCAAGGAATATTTATGGAATTCAGGTGAGATATTTCCTTGAAATTCAGATGAAACTTTTTGATATATTTATTCCCGTATTTCAGGGTAAATTTTCGGGGAAGTTTCTTAAGTGCAAAGAGAATGGCAACAGCTACTATGATTATAATTAGTGGGTGCATTTATATTTTCTGATTTTTTTAATATTGCTCCACAAAAATAACTGTTATTAGCAAATAATACTTATTTTTGGCTTTCAAAAATAATACCTAATAAATTTATTGATTTATGGATAACGAAAAGAAATTCGTGCCGTTTGTATCTTCCGATACGAACATGAAGGAATTTACCCTTCGCGCGTTACTCATTGGATTGATATTGGCGGTCATACTTGGCGCCGCTAATGCTTATCTAGGATTGAAAGCCGGTATGACGATTGCAGCAACTTATCCCGCTGCGGTAATCGGAATGGCCATACTGAAATTTTTCAAAGGAAGTATCCTGGAAGAAAACTTTACCCGTACAGTAGGTTCTATTGGAGAATCAGTAGCTGCCGGGGCGATTTTTACACTTCCCGCTTTCTATATTTCCGGAGTGTGGTCGGGAGAAGAATTCAGTTCCATGAGTTCATACATTACAGCTTCATTGATTTTATTAACCGGAGGTATATTGGGAGTTCTTTTTGTAGCCTTGCTCCGCCGGGTAATGGTGGAAGATAAAGATTTGCCTTTCCCGGAAAGTGTTGCGGCTGCAGAAATCCATAAAACAGGACGTAGTGGTTCCAGTGGTTCCAAATATCTTTTTGGCGCTATGATTGTCGGTGCTGTGGTGAAAGTTGCAGGAGAATTGAAATTATTTGCTACAGAATGGATGACATTTATAAAAACCGGATTATTAACGCTTACAGGTGGCGCCGGCGCTGCCCGTGAAGGCGGATTTGTTTTAGGAGGTCCGAATATCAGTCCCGCTTATTTTGGAGTCGGATACATCATCGGCCCTCGTTTAGCATCGTTGAACTTTGCCGGTTCCGTAATCGCCTGGGGATTAATGGTTCCCATGTTTTTATTGTTAATCGGAACTGATTTTGTACAGGGATTTGCCCCAGATGTCAATATTTTAGCATTATCGGATGCTTCACAAGAAGCCTGGTTAGGCGCAGCCACACAAGTTTGGAAAGAAATTGTCAGGATTATTGCTATCGGAGGTATGTTGGTTGCCGCTTGCTATACCTTATATAATATGCGTAGTAGTCTGGCAACCGGATTAAAACGTTCTGTTGTTGATTTGAAAAAATCTACACAAGGAACAACTGATAATGTAGCCCGCACAGATAAAGACTTGAAATCGACCTGGATTCTTGTAGGAATTTGTCTTGCCGCCATATTGACATTTATCATCACTTATTTTATTTTTCATGCCGGTATCTTAGTTGCATTAGTTGCAGCAACCATTATGATTATCCTGGCGTTTTTCTTTTCTGCTGTTTCCGGATACTTGGTCGGAATCATTGGTTCCAGTAATAATCCTATCAGCGGATTAACACTTACTGCTCTCGTAGTTACTGCTTTAATTATGGTATTGTTAGGTGTTGATTCTTCCAATGGAGGTGTTGCTGCCGTATTGGGTGTAGCTGCCATTGTTTGCGTTGCTGCGGCAGTAGGTGGCGAAATGTTCCAGGATTTGAAAGCCGGGCATATTTTAGGTGGTACTCCCTGGAAAATGCAGGTTGGAGATTTAATCGGGGTAGCAGTTTCTGCTTTGGTGATGTTTGGTGTTTTGATTGTTTTGAACCAAGGTGATATAAATTTAGGTGCGGTTAACGGTTACGAAGGCGGATTCGGAAGCAAAGCGCTTTCCGCTCCGCAGGCAGGATTGATGGCGACATTGTCAAAAGGAATTGTCGGCGGACAAATGGCCTGGAGCTTGATTATTGCCGGAATGGTTATGGGCCTGGCCTTTATCCTGATGCAGGTGAAAAGTCCGATGTTGATATTTGTAGGTATGTATTTACCATTTGATACGGTATTCGCTATTTTTGTCGGCGGTTTGATTAAAGGCATCTTGGATTTGTATATTCAGAGGCGTAAATACAACGAAACGCAAAAAGCTACTGTCGAGAATACAGGCGTATTGCTTGCTTCTGGTTTAATCGCGGGCGAGGCGTTAATGGGATTGGTAATTGCTATCTTCGCCATTTTCAATATCTTCTTCGGCGGATTTTTAGGAATAGAAAAACCGGTATACATGATTGGTATCCTTGTGTTACTTGTTATCGGATATTTCTTAGTTAGGATTCCATTGAAAAAAGGAGCGACAGTAAAATAAACTCACACAGATTTCACAGATTAAAAATTTAGCCACGAATTATACGAATTTACACTAAAAAAAGTGTTTATTCGTGTAATTCGTGGCTAAATTTTTAAAATAAACTTCTAACTAAAAAGCGGAATTATGCAGAGTGTAGCGAATTAGCTGACAGAGAGTTCATTACGCTCTGTTTTGCTTTATATGGCTATGGGCTGAAAACCGTATTTAGGCAGAACGGCGCAGGAGATGCGTTACTATCTCGTTACTTGAATAGTGGCGCATATTTCCCGCTACAAGGTTCTTATTCAGTGTATTGCGCAATTTTGCATACCGTCCGGTAACTCAATGATAACTAATTTTGTAACCAGAAAAAACATTGAGTTATGAGGTCAACTTTGTGGCAAAGTTACACGTTTTCTTTACTTTTTCCCTTTCTTTTTAATCTATAAATCAATCATTTTAGGCTGATTTTTCAATATCATTTTTTCCTAATCTAATCTTTTAGATTAATATTATACTAATTATATTGTTGATGCTTATTTTTTTTGTTGTGATTAATCCTTTTTTCAATAGTTTTAATACATTTGTATGTTGTTAAACAACAATATGATATTTTACTATGATAAATTCGTTGAAAAATATTCTGCATCCATTTAAAGAGGAAAAAGAACTCCAAGTCTTGCTTGTTCCTATAATAACATGTATTATTATATGATTATCCGCAAAGTGTCCTATTGTAAATTTTAGATTTGAAATCGGCTGTGCTAGTCATGGCTGCTAATACCAGCCTTCCAAATAGAGCTTGTCCGAAATATCTTCTATTAAATTTGTAACAGAACTCATTGAGGT
>JAVBLO010000054.1:0-79630 GCA_031553415.1 Bacteroidales bacterium
CGGTGCCGAATTTGCCTGCTTCACGCAAAAAAGCAGATTTTTGGGAGACATATCCGCAGAACAGTTGTCCCTGCCTTTGGGAACAGAAACGGCGGATAACATCCCGTGAGGTATAATCGCCACGCTCTTCAAGTGTTTTTACTGATTCTGTTATCTCCCGGAAATCTTTCCTTATCCTGCGCCGGATAGAAGAAAGCTCTTTCCTCCGTTTCTCCGGAATACCATCATAAAATACTACCGATTGGGTGTTTTCATCCCATTCTTCTTTGCTGAGCAGGTAGGGAGTGGTTGTGCTGCCTGTTTTGCGGTGGCGGGTAACACACAATACCAATACACCACAACCGGGCATACGCAACGAGGCCCGGAATTTGAACTTTACAGTTGTTTTCATAAATAATAATACTATTTGGAATGTTATTCTTCTTTGTGAAAACAAAATTAAAACTTTATTGCTCTTTGGGACGGATTAATAATCTAAGAGAAATATCATAAGTAACATAATTCCATGCCCAATCAAGCATAACCAGAATTTTATTTTTCACTCCCAATATAGTAAAAATATGCACCCAAAGCCAAAGCCACCATGCAACTCTTCCGCTGAATTTCAGTTTACCTAAATCGGCAACTGCAGCATTACGGCCAATGGTAGCCAACGAACCTTTATCTTTGAAATAAAATTTATCCGGCTGTTTACCTGTTATTGTTTTCTCAAGATTCCCGGCTACTAAATTTGCCATCTGGATAGCGCCCTGAGCCACCTGCGGATGTCCATTAGGATAATCCTGTGTTGGCATAATTGCATTGTCTCCTATCGCAAAAACATTATCAAAGCCATTGACCAGGCAATATTCGTTCACAATGATCCGGCTTCCACGCCCGTAATTTTCAGGTTTTAATCCATTTAATGTATTACCTTTTATTCCGGCAACCCAAAGCACACTTTTAGAATGCAATACCGTTCCGTCACTGGCTGTGATAATATTATTTTCATAAGAAGAAACCGAAACATCCTGATGAATAATTACACCCCGTTTTTCCAATGTTTCAGCAGCATGAAACGATGCATTTTCTGACATGGTGGCAAGCAAACGCGGAGAAGCATCTATCAACCGTATCTCCATTTTAGAAAAATCAATATCAGGATAATCCTTAGGTAATACATAATTTTTCAAATCAGCCAAAGCTCCTGCCAATTCAACTCCTGTAGCCCCTCCACCAACAATAACAAATGTCAGCAATTTTTTTAATTCATCAGGATTTTCCGTTGTTGTAGCATCTTCAAAACTTTGTAAAATATGATTTCTTAAGAAAATGGCATCTGAAACAGATTTCAATGTCAGGGTAGTATTTCTGAGTTCATTATTGCCAAAAAAATTCGTATCACAACCACAGGCAAGCACCAAATAATCATATGATAGATTTCCGATTGTAGTTTCTATTGCATTTTCTTCCGGAATGACACGAGTCAATTCACCCATTCGGAAATGAACATTCTTCTTCTGGAAATTTTTGCGGAAAGGATAAGCTATGGAACTTTCTTCCAACCCGGTAATTGCGACCTGATATAATAGTGGCTGAAACTGATGATAGTTATTTTTATCCAGCAAAACAATCTGGAAATATTCAGGATTTAATTTCGTGGCTAATTTCAGTCCTCCGAAACCACCACCAACAATGACAACCCGTTTTTTCCCGGGTTCGGAAGGAATATTTGTGTTCATAACTTTATAAATTTAATTTACTTTTGGAGAAACTTATCGTTTTCCTATATCTTCATACAAATATTGCAAATATGCTTTGCCTTCTAACAACAGAGAGTCGGCATTTGTTCCCTCTTTCATGGAGATTTTTTTCGTATCGCAATCATACACCACAAATCCTTCCTGAGTAATCATACCAAAACCATTCGGGAAATCATAAAACGCATATTCACGGGTAGCCTGATTTAATATGTCTTTGCTGAAAGGCATTTCCAGATAATTTATTTTAAGTTGGCTTAATAATGTTGCGGCTATATCTATTTGCGAACAAATCTTGTCAATTTTTTCAGGTTGCTTAACCGCTCCACCAACCCAAAGAGAAAAAATATCATGACGCTCAGGTTCATCATAGCGGATATTTTCCGGATATTTCATATCATGATCCGGAACCATGACAATCAATGTATTTTCCCATTCCGGAAGTTGTTTTAATTGTTCAACAAACCGGCCAATACAACTATCAGTATAAGCTACACTGTTGAGATAGGGATCTTCAAATTTATGGAACGGGACTTCAAACGGTTCATGACTGCTCAAAGTTAAAAATGCCTTAAAAAAGGGAGATTTCTCTTTTTTTACATCAGAAAATAACCGCTCAAATGTGATATGATCGGGAGCTCCCCATTTACTTAATCTTTCACCAACGGGAAAATCGGTATCTTGTGTTATATTGATTATGCCCTGCGTAACTAAATAAGATTTGATATATGCAAAATTCAAATCACCTCCATACAGGAAAGAGGTATTATATCCTTCATTTTTAAGCATTGAGGGTATGGATTTCAAGGATTGGCTTTTGGACGGATATTTGATAATAGACATTGTCGGTTGCGCCGGATAACCGCTTAATGCACAAACAACTCCCCGATCGGTTCGGAAACTTCCGGCATACATTTTCCTGAAAAATATTCCTTCTTCCGATAACTGGTTCAAATGAGGCGTAACATCCGGGATTCCACCTAAAGGTTCCATGACTGCAGCTCCAAAACTTTCCAATATAATAAAAATAATATTGGGCCGGGATGTATTGAGGAATTGAGGAATACTGTCTGAAAGATTCTGACGGTTCAGCATTTGTTCTACAATCCGGTCTGCTTCTTCTTTATCCATGAACTGATATTGTTTGGCTTGTTTATTGGATCTTGCCATAGAAGAAAACAGGGAAAAACACGGATCAATTGCGGCATGATTCAGGTACATGCTTTCACTGAAATAAACCCGGCTTACATTCATGGTTGAAACGGTTACCCCTCCTCGTATGGCAATAAACATAAGTCCTAATAATAATAATATCACAATCATTTCCACTATTTTCGGGAAGATCTTTTTTTCTTGCTGTTTCTTTAGTATTTGGCTGTAAGGTTTTACGACAAATTTCTTTAATGCCCAATATTGAAAAACAGTCCAAAGCAAAACTGCAAGGACCATAAAAATTACAATCCATACCGATACGCTGGCTGCTGCTTCTTTAGGCTGAACGATATAAGTAAATACTGTTGCATCGATACGGAATCCCCAATAAGAATAAAGCACTAAATCGGGTATAAAAATAATGGAGATAAGGAAGGATATGAGGGCGGAATAAATATTCAATATTTTTGCAAAAATCCGACTATTGACAAATACGGAAATCAATAACAGCAATCCCGGTATGGCTGTAAAATATCCGGCAACTGACATGTTCATGGGTAAACCATACCACAGTACTTTCAGGCAATTGAGAAAACCTTCGGCTGCCAATTGATTCCAATGATAACCTAAAAAAATCGGCTTTTGAAGTACCAAAAGGACTACAAAAACCAGATAACATAATAAGAGGGTTTTAATTTTTTTCATGAAAGTTTTTTAAAACTTCACAAAAGTAGTATTTTAAGACATTTGCTCAAAACAAACCGGACATTCAAACGTTTAAATATTAAACAGGTTTAATTTATTAAAACATAGCGTTATGAAAAATGGTAGTGCATTATTGGGTGGCGTTGTTTTAGGCGCCTTGGTAGGAGTTGGTGTAGGTTATTTACTTGGTGTTGACTCAGAAAAGAAACAGCATTGGCTGAAGTTGCTGAACGAAAAAATTCTAAGACGTGGCTGTTGTTGCGGTGAAGATTGCGATTGCGGCGATGATTGCACTTGCGGTTGCAAAGATAAAGATAAGGATAAAGAAGCTGCAGTAGAAAAAGCGTGATTCTTAAACGCGATTATAGAGTCAGTTAATTTAAAACAGAAACGGTGAACAACGAACTCACGTTCACTGTTCACCGTTCACATATTATTTCAGGGCAACCACGAAGGTTGCCCCTACGAAATCACATTTATTCTGCAGAATTTGCTTCAAAATTCATAGCAGACATTCTCTTATAACCGGCTAAACGCCATTCTGCATTTTCCTGAGTTATTTTAAACAATTCTTTAGCTTCCTCAGGATATTGTTTCATCAAAGAAGAAAAACGAACTTCGCTTTTAAGGAAATCCTGGAATTTGCTCCAATCCGGATCTTTGGAATCCAATTGGAAAGGATTTTTTCCTTCAGCTTCCAATCTTGGATCAAAACGCCACAAATGCCAGTATCCACATTCAACAGCAGCTTTTTGTTCTGCCTGGGCTTTACCCATACCACTTCTCAAACCGTGGTTGATACATGGAGAATAAGCGATAACGATTGATGGCCCGTCATAAGCTTCAGCTTCGCGGATAGCCTTCAATGTTTGCGCCTGGTTAGCTCCCATAGCAACTTGAGCAACATATACATATCCATAAGTGGTTGCAATCATACCCAAATCTTTCTTACGGATACGTTTTCCTGAAGCAGCAAATTTAGCTACAGCGCCTACCGGAGTAGATTTCGATGATTGGCCTCCTGTGTTGGAATAAACTTCGGTATCTACAACAAGTATATTTACATTCTGACCGGAAGCGATTACGTGGTCTAATCCACCGAAACCGATGTCATAAGCCCAACCGTCGCCACCGATGATCCATTGTGAACGTTTTACAAAATAATGTTTCAATTCAGTCAATTGTTTGCAAATATCACAGGTGCAAGCTTCAACCATCGGAATCAATTTGTCTGCAACTTCACGAGTTACTGCATAATTACCGCGGTTGTCGATCCATTGCTGGAACAAAGCTTTCATTTCATCCGGACAACAGGTGCAAGCCATTCCTTCTTTCATCAGGCGTTCAACGCGATCACGCATTACTTCCGAACCGATGTTCATACCCAAACCATATTCTGCATTGTCTTCGAACAATGAGTTAGCCCAAGCCACACCATGTCCTTGTGCATTTTTAGTATAGGGAGTAGAAGGAGCCGAACCTGAATAAATTGAAGTACACCCTGTTGCATTCGCTACCATTTGGTGGTCGCCAAACAATTGGGAAATCAATTTTACATAAGGAGTTTCGCCACAACCGGCACAAGCTCCTGAGAACTCAAACAACGGAGTTGCAAACTGCGAGTTTTTCACGTTCAATGAAGTGTCTACCAAATGTTGTTTTGATTTCACTTCTTTCGAACAGAAATCCCAGTTCTTTTGGTTTTCATATTGAGTTTCGATCGGCATCATCTGCAATGCTTTGTTGCCTTTGTTGCCCGGACAAACATCAGGACAGTTGCCGCAACCCATACAGTCAAGCACATCAACCTGGATTCGGAATGTAGTTCCTTCGAATTGTTTTCCCTGAGTTTTCAGCATAGTCATATCAGCGGGAGCTTTGGCTTGCTCGGCGGCATCCAACACAAACGGACGAATGGCAGCATGAGGACAAACATAAGCACACTGGTTACATTGGATACAGTTTTCAGGAATCCAAACAGGGACATGACTTGCCACCCCACGTTTTTCATAAGCAGCAGTTCCTTGGTTCCAGGTTCCGTCTTCACGACCTTTGAATGCAGATACAGGAAGATCGTCTCCAGCCTGTGCATTAATTGGACGAACCACTTTAGCAATGAATTCAGGAACATTAGCATCTGCCTTTTCAGCTTCTAACTGAATATTAGCCCATTCTGCAGGAACTTCGATTTTAACTACATCACCACCACGATCAACAGCGGCATAGTTCATGTTTACGATATCTTCTCCTTTTTTACCGTATGATTTTACGATAAATTTCTTCATTTGCTCCACAGCCAATTCATAAGGAATTACACCTGTGATTTTGAAGAATGCAGATTGAAGGATTGTATTGGTTCTGTTACCCAAACCGATTTCTTCAGCAATACCTGTAGCATTGATGGTATAGAAATTGATTTTGTTAACAGCCAAATATTTCTTTACATTATCAGGAAGATTTTTTTTCACTTCTTCAGCATTCCAGATAGTATTCAAAAGGAATGTACCTCCTTTTTTCAATCCTTTGGTTACATCATACAAACGAAGATATGCTTGTACGTGACAAGCAACGAAGTCGGGAGTATTTACCAGATAAGTAGAACGGATAGGATTATCACCAAAACGCAAGTGTGAACAAGTGAAACCTCCGGATTTCTTGGAATCGTAAGCGAAATAAGCTTGTGAATATTTATCGGTATTGTCACCAATGATTTTGATAGAGTTTTTGTTAGCTCCTACTGTACCATCAGCACCCAATCCATAGAATTTAGCTTCGAAAGGTCCACCTTCAAACGCCAATTCTTCTTTTTGAGGAAGAGACGTGAAAGTAACATCATCAACGATACCAATAGTGAAACCGTTTTTAGGTTCGGGTAACGACAAGTTTTCGTAAACCGCCAGAATTTGAGCCGGAGTAGTATCTTTAGAAGACAAACCGTAACGACCGCCTACGATAGTCGGTTCTTCTTTTGATCCGTAGAAACAATCTTTTACATCTAAGTAAAGCGGTTCGCCGGTAGCTCCCGGCTCTTTTGTTCTGTCTAATACGGCAATGCGTTTAGCAGTTTTAGGAACAGCAGCCAGGAAATGTTTAGCAGAGAAAGGACGATACAGGTGAACTGCAACCAATCCTACTTTTTCTCCTTTTCCGTTCAAATAGTCGATAGTTTCTTTGATAGCTTCCGTAACAGAACCCATGGCGATGATTACACGGTCAGCGTCAGCAGCGCCATAATAATCGAACAAACCATATTTGCGTCCGGCCAAAGCACTCAATTGGTTTACATATTCTTCAACGATGCCAACTACTTCATTGTAATATACATTGGAAGCCTCACGAGCCTGGAAGTAAATATCAGGATTTTCAGCCATACCGCGAGCTACAGGATTTTCGGGATTTAATGCACGTTGACGGAATTCAGCCAATGCTTTTTGGTCAATCATTGGAGCTAAATCTTCGTTTTCAAGCATTTCTATTTTTTGGATTTCGTGAGATGTACGGAATCCATCAAAGAAATGTACGAAAGGAACACGTGATTTGATTGCCGATAAGTGAGCGACAGCAGCCAAGTCCATTACCTCTTGTACCGAACCAGTCGCAAACATAGCGCAACCTGTTTGGCGTACAGCCATAACATCCTGATGGTCACCAAAGATAGAAAGCGCATGGGAAGCCAATGCGCGGGCCGATACGTGGTAAACGCCAGGAAGCAATTCTCCTGCTACTTTGTACATGTTAGGAATCATCAATAACAAACCTTGGGAAGCGGTAAATGTTGTAGATAATGTTCCCGCCTGTAATGCTCCATGCATAGCGCCTGCAGCGCCTGCTTCAGATTGCATTTCGTCTACGCGGACTTTTTCGCCGAAGATGTTTTTTCTTCCGGCGGCGGCCCACTCATCAACATATTCAGCCATTGTTGATGACGGAGTGATAGGATAAATCGAAGCTGTTTCGCTGAACATATACGCGATATGAGCAGCAGCCTGATTACCATCACAAGTTAAAAATTTCTTTTGCTTTGCCATAATTGTTAGTATAATTGAAATTACTTGATTTTAGAAGTGAGAAGTGGGGAAGTTAGAAGTGAGAGGTACTTATTCCAACTTCCCACGTCTAACTTCTCACTTCTTTTTTTTAATAAAGGAACCCAAACAGCCAAAGTGGAATCTTCTTCCCTTCTCCTATTTCAATTCCATCCACAGCATAATAATTTTCTTCAAAATATTTGCTGTTCGGACTGTTGATATCTTCTATCCTGAAATTGTATTTATTATCTATCAAAAATTGTGCCCCATCATTTTGTCCCAGATTCACTTTATAATCCTTGTGTATCTGATTATAAAAGAATGTTTCACGAAGCGCTTGTTTATCCACATGGACAGGACGAACGGCATACATTAAATTCGTATTTTGCATGTACAACATGGCCGGTTTTTTAGGAAACTCTTCATCAACAGGATATAGCATATTGATTAAACGGGCATCTTTCAAATATTTAATATAATTCATCACAGTTGCACGGGAGGTTTCAATCTCACTGCTCAACTGGCTTACATTAGGTGTTCCCGGCGTAGAGATGGATAGTAAATAAAGGAGTTTACGTAGCTTAGGCAAATAGCTTTGTTCTATTTGCTTGATTGAGAGCACATCTACCTCTATCATCATGTTCATCGTCTTCAACAGATTTTCCGAGAAATTTCTTTTTTCTAAAAAAAAGGGGTAAAAACCATGATGTTCATATCCTTCAAGATACGCCAGCGGCTTAGTCCGGCTACATATATCTGTTGCTATTTTTTTATGATCCCGGATTATTTCATCCAAAGAATAATATTTGAAATCTGTCTCTGCCAGCAGATTCAGATATTCCCTGAACGAATATCCCCTCAAATTATATGAAGTTACTTTACCTGACAAGTCAGGATTTTCTTCTTTTAAACGCATGACGGAAGATCCTGTGAAGATAATCTTCAAATCAGGATAATTATCATAACAATAACGCAGTTCTTTCGACCATTCCGGATATTTGAAAACCTGATCGATCAATAAAACTTTTCCTCCTTTCATCCTGAACTCATTTGCAAAATCTTTCAGTGTTTTAACCGTAAAATAGAAATTGTTCAGATTGATATAAAGACATTCCCTCGTGTCGGCCGGAAAATTCTCTTTAGCGTATTGCAATAAAATGGTAGTTTTTCCGACGCCTCTCGAACCTTTGATTCCGATTAACCGGTCATCCCAGTTAATTTCATCCATCAATTGCCTGCGTATAGGACTATTGATGTGTTCTACAAGATATTGATGCGTTCTAAAAAAGGACTCCATGGGGAATTTATTTTTATAGCATGCAAAAATAATACAATTTTCCAAAATTGCAAAGTCGAGATAGCAATTTCTCCTTCCTTTTGTTTATTTAAAGATTTCAATCAAACGGTTTATAAACGTTCTCTCCGGGAAGCATCCAAACGGAGAAAAATAAATAAGAGAATAGTAAATCCCAAAAGAGAAGAACCTCCATAGCTAAAAAACGGCAAAGGAATCCCGATTACGGGCGTTATTCCAATCACCATACCTATATTTATCGCAAAGTGAAAAAATAAAATTCCTGCAACAGCATAACCATAAACCCTGTTAAAAGTTTCTCTTTGACGCTCTGAAAGATAAATTATACGCAAAATCAGAAAAATAAATAATATGATAACAAGCGATGTTCCCACAAAACCTTGTTCCTCTCCAACCGTACAGAAAATAAAGTCCGTATCCTGTTCCGGAACATATTTTAACTTAGTTTGTGTTCCATTAAGGAATCCTTTTCCAAAAAAGCCTCCTGAGCCAATGGCAATCTTAGACTGATTGACATTATAACCGGCGCCTCCCGGATCATCAATTATTCCTAATGAGACTTTAATACGCACTTGTTGGTGAGGTTCCAACACATTATCAAAAACATAATCAACGGAATACATAAAGCCCAGGGAAAACAGTCCGAATAGTCCTACCAGCAAGTAGCTCCTGTAACGGTTTTTTATAGAAAGGAAGAATAAATACCCGCAAATCAAAACCAAGCAGCTAATGATAACCCATGATAAATCAAACAATTCTTTTGGATTCGGATAAAAATTCAGTATAATTATAGTTGATACCATTATTACCAGGTAAGCGATATTCATGTAAAAAGTATCTTTACGCTCTTTCCTGTAATAATTTGCCATAGCAACAGTCAGCAAGGAGGCAACAAATGAGACAAGAAATTCCCCGGCAGAAGTATTTCCCCAGGATAAATCTCCAAACTTAATTCCAAGAACAAAGTATACAACCATTGAAAAACCAACCAAGAGGATTGAGCCTGTCATTCCTTCGCGGTAGAGAAGTATAAAAAAAGCTAAATAAACCAAGGCCGAACCGGTTTCTTTCTGCATCAATATCAATAACATGGGTAAGAATATAAAACCCAATATCATCGCAAAATTTTTAGGGATAAGCAATACAAACTTATAGCCATTCATCGTTTTGGCGATAGCCAGCGCTGTTGCAAATTTAGCAAACTCTGCTGGTTGCAACCTGATTGGTCCTAACACTAACCAGGAACGGGATCCTTTAATATCAGGTGCTATAAATATAGTTATAATCAGTAGTAAGATTATTAATATGTATATCCAATAGGCAAATATATCATACCAATCGGCTTCTATCAGTAAAATTACAAACGCCAAAACAACAGAAGTGATGATCCAAACCATTTGCTGCCCGGCACGTCCGGAAGAATCGAACATGCTTGTTTGATCATAATCATAACTGGCTCCGTAAATGCTGAACCATCCACTGATTACCATAATCATATAAACGAGAACGGTAGTCCAGTCAATTGATTGCCATATATTAATCTTTCTGTAAGGCATTGCGTAAAATTACAGCATTTTTCATTCTATTTTCCAAATCTTTATCAGACGCAGGGATTTCCCGTTTCAAATATTTTTCAACCATCAACCGGCCAATAGGCACTGCATAAGTCGCCCCAAATCCACCATTTTCTATGTATACGGAAATAGCTACTTTAGGCTCTTCCATTGGAGCGAAGGCCATAAAAATGGAGTGGTCTTTACCTGCATTTTCTGCAGTACCGGTTTTTCCACAAACAGCAATATCCGGAATAAAAATTCCATGACATGTTCCTCCTGTAACAGCTCCGCGCATACCTGCAGTAATAGACTCATAATGAATAGGATCAATGCTGGTATAACGCTTTTTAGTATAAAGCGTATCCAATGGCGTATCTGAAATTTCTTTTACAACATGTGGTGTGTAAAAGAATCCCTTATTGGCAATCGATGCTGCCAAATTACAAATCTGAAGTGGAGTTGCCAATACTTCACCCTGCCCGATGGCAATAGAAATAACTGTAAAAGCATTCCAACTACTTTTATAGGCTTTATCATAATATTGACTGTTAGGAATCAATCCTCTTTTTTCTCCGGCCAAATCTACACCCAATTTATATCCGAAACCCTGGCCAACCATGTGATCTTTCCATATATCAATAGCATTCTGGAAACTTTTGTATTTTTTCCGGTTCTCCAGCATCCCTTTCAATCCCCAGGAAAAATAGGCATTACATGAAGTCGCTACTGCAGGTATTAAAGGCAATGGGGATGCATGTCCGTGACACTTAGGCCGTCCTCCATTTGCAGGGAATCCATGATAACAAGTAAACATAGTACCGGGTTGTATAATGCCTTCCTGTAAAAACACCAATCCTTGAGCAGGCTTAAATGTGGAGCCCGGAGGGTATGTACCATTCAAAGCTCTATTTAATAACGGCTTATACGGATTATTCACCAATACCTGATAACCATTTCCAAATTCACGGCCAACAAGAGAAGAAGGATTATATGTCGGGCTTGAAACCATGCACAAAATCTCACCTGTAGAAGGTTCTATCATGATAATACTTCCCAATTTATTGCGCATCAATTCCTCTCCATAAGCCTGCAATTCCATATCAATAGAAAGTTTCAGGTTTTTTCCAGGGACAGGTTCCTTATCATGTATGCCATTTTCATATTTACCTTTGATTCGCCCTTTTGAATCTCTTAAAAGAATCTCAATACCTTTCTCTCCCCGGAGATACTTTTCATAAGAATTTTCAATACCTGTCTTTCCGATATTATCTCCTCTCACGTAGTAATCATCTTCTGCAATGTTATTTTTATCGGCTTCTGCAATATAGCCTAAAACGTGTGCTGCATTAGGATACTTATAATCCCTTACAGTACGGTGTTGCGCATAAAATCCAGGGAATTTATATAAAGATTCCTGAAATAATCCATATTCTTCAAAGCCCAATTGTGTCATGAAAACCTGAGGAGTATAAGGAGAATATCCCGGATTCAAATTTCTGTTTTTGATAATACCGATCCTTTTTTTGAAATAATCAACATCAATCTTTAAGATACGGCAAAACTCCAAAGTATCAAATGGTTGTGTTTCTTTAAATACAACCATTAAATCATACGAAGGCTGGTTAAATACCAATAACTCTCCATTTCTGTCATACATGATCCCACGGGCAGGATAACGTGTGCGGTTAAGGAAAGCATTACTATCGGCAGATGCTTTATAATCAGGATTAAGAATTTGCAAAGAAAACAATTGTATTACATAAATAATTGCAACCAAACATATAAATGCAACTATTATGCTGACTCTTGCCTGCTCGTTAATCCTGTTATTTTTCACTTCTTCAAAAAATCTAATTTTAATTGTTCGGTTCCAAAGATCAACAACAAGGTTAAAACAGAACTTCCTGCAATTTTCAATGTTAGTGTTGAAATATCAAGAAAAGTAAAACTTTCAACAACAAAAAATACTATGTGATGAATGAGTGCAAGAATGGCTGCATATCGCAGGAATAAAGGCAATCCGAAAGTTTCAACTGAAGGGACAAAGGATTCTGCCATATCACGGGGAGCAAAAGCATTAAGTATATAATACCTGGAAAATCCCATCGCCACACAAGCCAGCATGTTAAAACCCAATGTATAGCTAAAAAAATCTATGACTAACCCTAAAAGGGACGCTGTAAACAGCAGGGAATTTCGGCCCATGTCTGCCGGCAACTTCATTATGAGATAAATATATAATATAGGTGTTGCAAAACCAAATAAATGAATCCTGTTCAAAATCCAGATTTGCAATATGACAAGTAAAAGAAATAATAAAGAGTATCTCAACCAATTTGAACTCATTTAAATCTGGCCCCCCTTTCTAAGTTAAGCGCTGCTTCTTTCTCTATTTTTGTTTGTTCCTCCCGGTTTTTCTTGTCCACCAATAAGACTTCATTCAAAGCACCAAAGTCTGTTAACAATTTTATTTTCAATGTATTGAAACTATCGTTTTTCCGCTGTTTCAGTTCCTCCACAGTTCCAACAGGTATTCCTTCAGGAAAACTCAGGGAAAACCCACTGGTTACTATAGTATCTCCATCCTTAAACTGCGTATAGCTCGGCAATTCATGAAGACTGGCATGTGTTATGTCTGTCCCGTCCCATGATAAATTTCCAAAATAATTAGTTCCTTTTATTTTACAGCTTACATGAAAATTAGGATTGAGCACTGGCAACACAACAGAATAATTATCCGAAGCATTCATTACAAACCCGACTATTCCTGTAGCCGAAAAAACGCCCATATCCCGGACAACGCCGGATGATGTTCCTTTATTAAGCGTGATATAGTTATTTCCGGCAAGGCTATTATTCACAACCCTTGCCATTATGTAAGTGTAATTTGAAACAGAATCAAAATCTACCCTGGAGATGATTTCCCTGGCAACAGAAGAATCTTTCATCGCCAGAATTTGTGCTTCCAAATACTGTATCCGGCTTTCCAAATCTGCAGTACGTTCAACCAAATCTTCATTGACTGTTTTTAACCTGAGATAAGATGTAAATGAACTGGAAACAGAATAGATTGAGCCAACAACTTCGCTTTCCACTGCTGCATATTCGCTTCGTTGAAAATCATTATTACTGATTATCAAACTTACTGAAATACCCACTAACAAAAAAAACAATAACCAGTGGATATTTTTGATTAGAAAAGCAAAGAGTGTACGCATATTAGAGTTAAGAATTAAGAGTTAAGAGCTGAGTTGTCTTTAAATTTTCAACTCTTAACTTAAAACACCTTATCTAATAAGGAAATTAAATTTACCAATATTTTTTAAAGCAATTCCGGTTCCTTTAGCCACAGCATGTAAAGGATCTTCGGCAATGTGGAATGGAATGTTGATTTTATCTTGCAGACGTTTATCCAATCCTCTCAATAAAGCGCCCCCACCTGCAAGATAAATACCATTACGAACGATATCTGCATAAAGTTCAGGAGGTGTTTGTTCCAATGCACTCAATACGGCCATTTCGATTTTTGAAATGGATTTATCCAGACAATGCGCAATTTCCTGATATGAAACAGGCACTTCCATTGGAAGGGCAGTCATACGGTTAGGACCATATACAATATAATCTTCAGGCGGACTTTCAAGGTTCACGATGGCAGAACCTACATTCATTTTAATCAATTCGGCGGTACGCTCACCAACACGCATGTTGTGCTGACGCCCCATATATTCCACAATATCTGCGGTAAGATCATCTCCTGCAATACGAATGGATTTATTGGATACAATTCCACCCAAAGAAATAACAGCGATTTCAGTTGTTCCTCCACCTATATCTACAACCATGTTTCCTTCGGGCGCCTCAACATCAATCCCGATTCCGATAGCAGCCGACATGGGCTCATAAATCATATAAACATCACGGCCTCCTGCGTGTTCAGCAGAGTCCCTGACTGCACGTATTTCAACTTCAGTACTTCCGGATGGAATACAAACAACCATTCTTAAAGAAGGAGAGAAAAAACGACTTTTAGGGTTAATCATTTTAATCATTCCTCTGATCATTTGTTCCGCAGCATAGAAATCTGCAATTACCCCATCCCTTAACGGACGGATAGTCCTGATGTTTTCGTGTGCTTTACCATGCATTTGGCGAGCTTGTTCCCCAACTGCAAGTACTTTATCTGTACGACGATCCAAGGCGATAACCGACGGCTCATCTACAACAATTTTCCCGTTACAAATGATGATTGTATTAGCGGTACCAAGGTCCATCGCTATTTCTTGTGTGAATGAAAATAATCCCATTTTGAATGAAAAATTAAAAATTAAAAATGAAAAATTGAGTCTGTAGTATTTTTCATTTTTAATTGTTCATTGTTAATTGTTAATTTAATGTTTGAAATGCCTGATTCCTGTCATTACCATTGCTATATCATTTTCATTGCAATAGTTTATAGACAAATCATCTTTGATTGAGCCTCCGGGTTGAATTACTGCAGTAATTCCGGCATCATGTGCTATTTCCACACAATCAGGGAAAGGGAAAAAGGCATCAGATGCCATGACAGCTCCATTCAAATCGAAATTGAACGAATTTGCTTTTTCAATTGCCTGTTTCAGTGCGTCTACACGGGAAGTTTGCCCTACTCCACTGGCACAAAGCTGTTTGTTTTTTGCCAGAACAATAGCGTTTGATTTGGTATTCTTTACAATTTTATTGGCAAATAACAAATCTTCAATTTCCGGTTGTGCAGGTTGTTTGGTTGTTGCTGTATTCAAATCGGCCTCCGCTTGAATACTTAAATCTTTATCTTGCGCCAGCACTCCATTCAAAAGAGAACGGAATTGCTGATGAGATTGTTTATGTTGCTTTTGAATCAATATAATCCGGTTCTTTTTCTGCATCAACACTTCCAATGCGTCAGTATCATAGTCCGGAGCAATAATAACTTCAAAAAATATCTTATTGATTTCTTCTGCTGAAGCCTTATCAACAACACCATTAGTGATTAAGACTCCTCCGAAAGCAGAAACCGGATCTCCGGCCAAAGCATCGACCCAAGCCTGGCAAACAGTTGGTCTTGAAGCGATACCGCAAGCATTGTTGTGTTTCAGAACAGCAAATGTTATTTCATCAAATTCGTTAATCAGATTAACTGCAGCATCAATATCTAACAGGTTATTATATGAAATTTCTTTTCCTTGCAGTTGTTCGAAAGCTTCTTCGAATTTACCATAAAAAATGCCTCTCTGATGTGGATTTTCCCCATAACGGAGTACTTTGGCATCATCAAATGCAGAACGGAAAGCAGAGCCTTCTCCACCATCAAAATAGTTAAAGATAGCGCTGTCGTAACCTGAAGATTCTGCAAATGCTTCTTTAGCAAACCACTTACGTTCTTCTAAAGTTGTAGTCGCTCCATTTTCTTTCAATATTTCAAACAAAGGAGTATACTGATTTTTAGAAGCTACAATCACCACATCTTTGAAGTTTTTGGCAGCTGCACGAATCAAAGAAATACCTCCTATATCTATTTTCTCGATAATGCCTTGTTCGCTTGCCCCAGAAGCAACCGTTTCCCGGAAAGGATACAAATCTACAATAACCAAATCTATCTCAGGAATTTCATATTCTTCCATCTGATGATTATCAGAAGCATTGTCCCTCCGGGAAAGAATTCCACCGAAAACTTTCGGATGTAATGTTTTCACCCTTCCCCCTAAAATAGAAGGATAACCGGTCAGGCCTTCAACCGAATTACAAGGATAACCTAAAGATTCTATGAATTCCTGAGTTCCTCCTGTAGAGAAAAAAGAAACTCCTTCCTGATTCAACTTATCCAAAATCTGGTCTAAACCATTCTTGTGATACACCGAAATAAGGGCATTTTTAATCTTCTTTGATGTAGACATTGCTTCTTTTTTGTATAATTGTTTTTAAGAGTGGCAAAATTACATAATTTGTTTTAAAACAGCCAGAAAGTAAGATATTAAATTTACAAAAATATTCTTTGTTCAATTTACTTTTGTCAAAGCTTTATCCGATTTCACAAACAAAGCGCTGATTTCATATAAAAAATATAACGGAAGAAATACTACCGTCAATGTGAACGGATCACCGGAAGGTGTAATTATTGCCGCAAGTATCAAGGTCCCCACAATCGCATATCGCCTGTATTTATTGAAAAAAGATCTTTTTAATAAACCTAGTTTTGAAAGGAACCAAGATAATAAAGGTAATTCAAAAGCAAGTCCCATAATGAAAATCAACATGATAAAATTATCCATGTAAGAATCAAGGGATATTTCATTTGTAATGGTCGGGCTCAACTGATAAGTAGCAAGGAAACGCAATGTCATTGGAAAAACAGTAGAATAACCTATCGCACAACCGGCAAAGAACATAACTGTGCCAAACATAAATACCCATCTTACATTCTTCTTTTCATTGTCATATAGTGCAGGTTTTACAAAACACCATAACTCAAAAACCAAATAAGGGCAAGTACAAACAAGCGCTAACCAGAAAGATGCACTCATGTGCGTAAAAAACTGCGAAGCCAGCTTGATATTGATGATATGTACCTGAAAATCCTGATTGCAAAAATCCGGAAGGATAGATAAATGCGAACTGATTTTACACATGTATCTATACAGGAAAAAATCGGAATAACAAGGAGCCAGGATTACATTATCAAACAAATATGGCATAAAAGCAAAGCCGATTATCGCAAAAATAACCAATGCAACAATCGACCTTAATATTGTCCAGCGAAGTTCTTCCAGATGCTCCCAAAATGACAAATTTTGGTTTTCCACTGATATCTAATTTTTAATTAGTTTTTTTGCCGGAAGAATCTTCACTATTTAGTTCATCTTCAATACCTTTCACTCCATCTTTGAAACTTTTGACTCCTTTTCCCAATCCTTTCATCAGTTCAGGTATTTTTTTTCCTCCAAAAAGCAACAAAATAGCAAATGCTATAATGATTATCTCTCCTGTTCCTAAATTCCCCAAAAACAATAAAGTATCCATAAATGTTATTAATTAAAATTCAAAGTTTAATCTGAAATGCAAAAGTAAGCATTTTATACACATTCCCTTTTATTTTCATAGTTAATTTACACAAAAAATAAAACAGGTATTGTTTTTTTCGGAAATGTAATACCTTTGCGAATATAATTTTTTACATCAAATGTCGTATAAAATACTTTTTTTATCATTGGCAGTTTTTTTGAATATATCCTGCTCAGGAGAAAAATCAAAAACCAAGCAGCCGGTTATTAATACTCAGGAAGTTATGGCAGCCCCTTCTTTCGATGCCGACAGCGCTTACATATATACCAAAAATCAGGTTGATTTCGGGCCTCGCGTACCGGGAACACCGGCTCACAAAGCTTGTGGCAACTACTTAGCCAACGAACTTCGAAGGTTTGGGGCTGAAGTGATTGAGCAGGAAACAGACCTGAAATTATATAACGGGAACATTATCCATGCTAAAAATATTATAGGTTCTTTTCAGAAAGAAAATAGCAAGAGAATTTTACTGTGTGCGCATTGGGATACACGACCGTTTGCCGATCATGATCCCAACCCGAACAATCACCATACTCCCATAGACGGTGCAAACGATGGCGCCGGAAGTTGTGCCGTATTGTTGGAAATCGCTCGTCAAATCCAAGCTGAGCAACCCGAAGTTGGCATTGATATCATCTTCTTTGATGCGGAAGATTGGGGCGCTCCGGCTTTCGACCGCAATAATAATCAAGATTCAGGATATTGTCTGGGATCTGAATATTGGGCAAAAAATCCGCATGTAAAAAATTATACTGCCCGTTTCGGTATCCTGTTAGATATGGTCGGAGCTCCTGATGCCGTTTTTTACAAGGAACAATTTTCCATGCAATATGCCGCAAATGTAGTTCAAAAAGTATGGGAATCTGCTGAAGTATTGGGTTACAGCCGTTATTTCATCAATGCCATGGGAGGTGGTATTGAAGATGATCACGTCGAAATTATCCGTTATCTTCAAATTCCATGCATTGATATTGTGCATTTCGAACCTCAATCCGAAAAAGGATTCGGATCTTATTGGCATACATTAAACGACAATATGGATAACATAAGCAAGGATACTTTCAAAGCTGTAGGAGAAACTATTTTATATACAATATACAAAGAGTCTTGAAAAAACATCTTTAAATCGCAACATAAACGCATTTTAACTGTTTTATTTACATAAGCATAAATTTTAACTCTTAAATGAGAACGATAAACGAAATACAAGACGAAATTGTTGAAGAATTCTCCGGATTTGACGACTGGATGGATAAGTATGCCTTGCTGATAGAAATTGGCAACGAACTTCAACCATTAGATTCCAAATATAAAACAAACAATAATTTAATTGAAGGTTGCCAAAGTCGGGTTTGGCTACAAGCCGATTTAATGAATGGGAAAGTCATATACCAGGGGGAAAGTGATGCTGTTATTGTAAAAGGACTCGTATCTCTCCTGATTAAAGTATTGTCCGATCACACACCTGAAGAAATACTTTCATCTGATCTTTACTTTATTGATAAAATCGGATTGAAAGAGCACTTGTCTCCTACCCGTTCGAATGGATTAGTTTCCATGTTGAAACAAATGAAATTATATGCGTTGGCTTTTAAGCACACAGATTTCACAGATTAATTGTATAATTATTTAACACTGGAAAGAAAGTGCAAATTCGTGAAATTTTTGGCTAAAAATCTGTGAAATCTGTTCGAGTTTTCAAAAATGAGGAAATTAAAAATAACAGAATTAAACCGGCTGACACAAGAAGGATTCAAAGAGGCTGAAAAAATACCTTTGGTTGTGGTGCTGGATAATGTAAGAAGCCTTCACAATGTAGGTTCTGTTTTCAGGACTTCGGATGCTTTCTTAGTTGAAAAAGTTTGCCTTTGCGGAATTACAGCTTGTCCACCTCATGCCGAAATCCATAAAACAGCCTTAGGTGCTGAGAACACTGTTGAATGGGTTTATTTCGAAGATACTTGCGAGGCTGTGAAACAATTAAAATCAGAAGGTTATTCAACATTAGCAATTGAACAAGCTGAAGGAAGTGTATTATTAAACGAATTTATTCCGGATAAACATAAAAAATATGCTGTTGTATTGGGGAACGAAGTAAAGGGGGTTCTGCAGGAAGCTATTGATTTATGCGATAGTTGTATTGAAATACCCCAATTCGGCACTAAACATTCATTAAATGTTTCTGTAACAGCAGGGATTATTATCTGGGATTTTTTTCAGAAACTAAAAATATAGAAAACAAACAAAATATGAAGCACCTTATTATTTACGCAAACCCCAATCCCCAGAGCTTTTGCCGGGAAATTGTTGATACTTTGGCACAAGCAATAAAAACTGCAGGTAAAGAAGTAATCATTAAAGATTTGTATGCCGAAAGATTCAATCCTGTCCTGGATATGGGAGATTTCGCTATTATGGACAAAAATGACTATCCGGCCGATGTTAAAGACGAACATGAATTGCTTCAGGACGCATCTGTCATTACCTTTATTTATCCAATATGGTGGCTGGGAGCCCCTGCTATTCTAAAAGGTTATTTTGACCGTGTATTTGCCGAAGGATTTGCCTATTCCAAAAATGAAAAAGGTTTAGAAAAAGGTTTTACCGGAAAAAAAGCAGTCATAATCAATACAATGGGAGCAAGTCACAAGGTATATGAAAGGGAAGGTGTTTTGGAGGCAATAAAAAAAACCATTGATGCCGGAATTCTCGAATATACCGGATTTGAAATCGTTGAACATAAATTTTTCGGAGAAGTTGATTGCCTGGATGACGCGGCTAAGGAAAATATATTGCAAAAAGTCCGGGATTTAGGCGAAAAACTCACTACTACAAATGTTATAAGTGTAAAAACACAAACTACCTGGTAATTATATGAAGCTATTAATCTGCAAACTCATAAGTTCATTATCGGTCTCCTTTATTATTATTTTTTCATCATACAGCATAGTAACTGAAGACAATAAAATACTCGCGTTCCCTGGTGCCGACGGATATGGCAAATATACTACCGGAGGAAGAGGAGGAAGAATAATTATTGTTGATAATTTGAATGATTCGGGAGAAGGTAGCTTTCGCGCCGCTATTGAAGCAAAAGGAGCAAGAATTGTCATTTTTAAAATTTCCGGAACCATTCATCTGGAAAAACCTGTCATCCTTAAAAATCCGGATATTACTATTGCCGGACAATCTGCTCCGGGAGACGGAATCTGTATTGCCGACCAGGCATTCAGGGTACACACCGATAATGTGATTATCCGTTACATGCGATTCCGGTTGGGCGATTTGGATAAAGTAGAAGATGATGCCACAACCGGAATGCGGGGAAAAAATATTATTCTTGATCATTGTTCCATGAGTTGGTCAATTGACGAAACTGCCTCATATTATGATAATGAAAATTTCACCATGCAATGGTGTATTTTATCCGAAAGCCTCTACAACTCTGCCCATACCAAAGGTAAACATGGTTATGGAGGCATTTGGGGTGGAATGAGCGCCAGCTTTCATCATAATTTGTTAGCACATCACACCAGCAGGAATCCACGTTTTTGTGGCGCCCGTTATCATGAATCCACATGGAAAACAGAATTAGTCGATTTCCGGAATAACGTTATTTATAATTGGGGATACAATAGTTCTTATGCCGGAGAACATGGCAAAATCAATATAGTGGCCAATTATTACAAACCTGGACCTGCCACAAAGAAAAATGTAAGAAGCCGGATATTGGAAGCATGGGCAAGCGAAGATAAAAATGGGATACATGATTATGGAAGGTTTTATATTGCTGATAATTTCGTATGTGAAAATGAACTTGTTACACAAGATAATTGGAAAGGTATCGATGCAAAAAACTATGTCGAAAATGATGGGATTGATGAGAAACCCACCGGTTCAGTTTTAGATAGCATCCTTTTTGTTATCCGTGTAAAAGAAGCATATCCTTCAGGAATGATTACAAAAACCCAAACTGCCCGGGAAACCTTTGATTCTGTTTTAAAAAATGCAGGAGCTTCATTAAAAAGAGATGCTGTAGACCAACGGGTAGTGGAAGAAACAAGTACAGGAACTGCCACTTATGGTGATTCTTACGGAGCAAAAACAGGAATTATCGACACACAGGCAAGTGTTGGAGGCTGGCCGGAATTAAAATCACTTCGTCCCCTCAAAGACAGTGATAATGATGGTATGCCTGATAAATGGGAGATCGCTCATGGGTTGAATCCGAATGATCCCAGTGATGCAACTATTAACTCTTTAGACAGCAAGTACAACAATATTGAAATTTACATCAATAAATTAACCAAATAATTAATTTTATATTTTTGCTTTTTCTCAAAATATGCTTGGTAAATTCATTTTATTCACTAATTTCGTTTCATAATAAATCAAAACAAAATACAATGATAACTCCAACAACAAACAAATCAATTCTCTTTCAAAACTATACAACCAAAAAGTTGTTGAGAATAGGGATGCTCAAAATCTCCTGAAAAACCTCACAATCTCTCCAATCCAAAGGACTGCTGAAGTAGCTACAAAAATAATTACCCAATCGGAAAATTTCAATGGAACAACATTGAACATTTCTCCTCCGAAAGTTACGATGATGTATTGACCGACAATAATTAACAAGGCAACTGCTCCGGTACCTTTCATACTTTCTTTTAATCCTGAAAACGCACTTGTTCCGGAATGAAAAGCTTTGGCATTGAACAGATTCCAGAATTGAAGCATTACAAAAATGGTAAAAAATAATGACAATTCATAAGGAGAAAGGCTGTGTACCTTCTCTGAAAAATTAAAGAAGTTAGAGAAAAATACTGATATACTGAAATCAGACAAGCTTACAACATCTTCGTGTTTGAAATATTGCAATAGCCCGAATAAGACAACTACAAACAGAATCCCAACTCCGATAATACCTGCACCCATGGTCTTGGCAATGATATGATCAGTTGTTTTCCGGGGCTTATCCAACATTACTTTTTCGCTTGGTGGAAGCGATGCCAAAGCCAATGCGGCAAAAGTATCCATAATCAGATTAACCCAAAGCATCTGTGAAACAGTAAGAGGTGATTCTGTACCTAAAAATGCTCCGATTAATACAATTAAACAAGCTACGACATTGATTGTCATTTGAAAAAGGATAAACCGCTGAATATTCTGGTACAGAGATCTTCCCCACATAACTGCACGGGTAATACTCTTAAATGAGTTATCTAAAATGGTTATAGCACTGGCTTCTTTTGCAACAGATGTACCATCTCCCATGGATAATCCAACTTGGGCTGCATTCAATGCCGGTGCATCGTTAGTACCGTCTCCGGTAACTGCCACCACCTGGTCTTTTTGTTGCAATAATTTGACCAATCTTTCTTTATCCATTGGGCGGGCACGCGACATAATTTTGAGATCTAAAACCCTGTTTAACAACTCAGCATCCGACATTGTGGCGAATTCCGTTCCTGTCATGTGTTGTCTGTCTGTATCCGATGCTGTCCATATCCCAACCTGACGTCCGATTTCCTTGGCAGTTCCGGGAGTATCTCCGGTTACAATTTTCACGTCTATGCCAGCGTTCAGGCAGCTTTGCACTGCTTCCGGCACATCACTCCTCACAGGATCTGAAATGGCAACAATTCCTAAATAAGTAAGATCATGTATGGCTAATTTTCCATCTTTAAATACACTATTGTTATCCGGTAAAATTTTATAAGCAAAACCTAATGTCCGCATAGCCTGGTTTTGATATGCCAGTAACTGTTCATCAACTTTACTCTTATAATCGGATACGGCAACAGATTGATTATCAACAAGCACATCTTTACAATGAGTCAATACAAATTCTGGTGCTCCTTTCACATACAATACCTTTTTACCAAGCAACGGAGAATCAATTACAGTTCCCATATATTTACGTTCAGTAGAAAAGGTCAATAGTTCTATCACTTTCGCATTCTCTCTCAAATTGAGATAATCAATATTCTTTTCATTCAACCAAAGCAACAAAGCCCCTTCGGTGGGATTTCCTAATGCTTTTACTTTTTGGGGATTAGAAAAATCCAGGAAAGCGGTGGAATTAACAGAAATACCTTCGGAAATAAGTTTACCCATTTCCGAGTTTTGCAATCCATCATCCGGTAAACTGTAAAAATTGGGCTCATAAATCCGCATCTGATTCTGGGTAAGTGTTCCGGTTTTATCCGTACAAATAACAGTAGCAGCTCCCATTGTTTCACAAGCATGCATTTTCCGCACAAGATTATTAGTTGCCAGCATCCGTTTCATGCTCAACGCCAAACTTAATGTCACACTCATCGGCAATCCTTCGGGTACAGAAACAACGATAAGTGTAATTGCTATCATGACTGTTTCCAGAATATAGGTGCCTGCATCCAGCCAATCAATGTCCGTCACACTGGTAAAATACAAAACAAGGCGTGCAATGATTATTATGGATGCTATAGCAAAACTGGCATAGGTAATCAAATCTCCCAAACGATTCAATTGCTTGTTCAATGGAGTTTCTACTTTATTTTCGATCTGAGATCCTTCGTATACCTTCCCATATTCAGTAGCATCTCCAACTTTCAGCACCTCCATTATTCCATGGCCTTCCACTACAGTTGTACCTTTCATTGCAACATCTGAAGGATAAGTGGCCTCATCGTCAAAATCATCCGGGTCTGTTGTTTTCTTGATTATAGGCTCTCCTGTAAGCGTCGATTCATTGATTTGCATTGAAATTGCCTCTAATAATTTCCCATCGGCAGGGACTTCTTCTCCGGTCTCAAGTACGACAACATCGCCAACAACAACTTCCCTTTTAGCTATTTCACAAATATTCCCGTTGCGGATTACTTTAACCAAAGTATCATCATTTACCTGGTTGAGAACCTCAAATTTTTTATTTGCATTTAACTCGAAGGCAAATCCAACACAGGTTGCAAGCAACACTGCTATAAATATACCCAACGGTTCTAGAAAAACACTTGCTGTATGTGAATACGATCCGAAATATTCATAACAGGAAACCCCAACAGACATTAAAAGGGCGACCAAAAGTATCCGGATAATAGGGTCTTTAAATTTTTCCAAAAATTGTTTCCATATAGGTTCTTTTTCAGGAGGTGTCAGTGTATTTTCTCCGTATGTCTTACGGTTTTCCAATACTTGTTCATCTGAAAGACCTGTAAAATGCTTTTTTTTCTCCATTTTTCTGTTTTGATTGATTATTTGAATCTTGCAAAAGTAGACTCTTTTTCTTACATTGCAACAAGTAAATTTTATAATTTCTGTCAAAAAAAATCACAATGTAGTTTCTTTGGGTTTCAAACTTGTTAATGATTCTATTTTAATAGGATTGCCGGTTTCAATACTTTTCCGTGCTGCCACCCCAACCAAAATAGACATGGCACCTTCACGGATTCCTGCACCTTGTTTTAATGTATCCGGCAAATTCTCACCTTTAAATAAATGTGCATGCAAAATGGGATCACCACCACCATGTCCTCCGCTTTTAGGAGGTATGCGGATTATTTGTGTTTTACCGAAATTTTTAGTCAATTGTAAAATATCATCATCTTCCAATTCTTCCCAGGGTTGGCGTTCTTTGATCCAGGCTTCCAAACGTCCTTTCGTTCCGTTAAAAGCGATGCGGTAACCTTCATAAGGAGAATATGTGGTAAGGGAATAACTTACCTGTACTTTATTCATATAACGAATCTGGGCAGCCATTTTATCGTAAATATCAATATCTTTCCTGAATACACATCCATCACGGAAATAGCCATCATATTTTTCATTATCAGCATAAATCTCCATTAATCGTTTGTCTTTTGTAAGGTCATAATAAAACTGGCATTCTTTTTTATGATTACATAAACGACAGTTTTCGCCTCTAAATTTTCCGTTTTTTCCATAAAATCCCAATGCTCCAAAAGCGAAAACTTCTTCCGGCTCAGAGGCTATCCACCAGTTTAATAAATCGAAATGATGAGTTGACTTATGCACTAAAAGTGTTCCGCTGTTTTTGCGATAGCCATGCCAACGGCGGAAATAATCAGCACCATGATAAACATCTAAATACCAATGGAAATCTACAGATGTAATATCCCCTATTTCACCGGCACGAAGCAATTCATAAATTTTTGCACGATGAGGAGAATAGCGGTAATTGAAAGTAACTGTTACTTTTTTACCAGTGCGAGCCTGTGCATCTATGATAGCCTGGCATTTATCTTGATCGGTGGTCATCGGTTTTTCGGTGATGACATCCACTCCGTCTTCTAATGCTTTGATTATAAATTGGTCATGAGTTGCATCTGGAGTTGTGACCATTATCACATCGGGATTCGTTTTTCTGATCATTTCATCAAAATCCGAAAATACAGGACAGTCGGTTTGGGTTATTCTTTGTGCATATTTTAACCGTCCGGGATTAGTATCACAAAAACCAACAAAATCGATGTATTCTTTGTACCCTGTATCAACTAATTGTTTGCCCCACATACCGGTTCCCCGATGCCCGCATCCGACCATTGCATAACGAATTTTTTTCTTTTGTTCTTTAACCATATTTTCCAATACAGTGGCAGTACTTCCCAATGCAGAATAAGCGACCATGCTCCCGGCTGCAATGCCGTTGGTTTTCAAAAAGGATCTTCTGTTCATAATTTTATTTTTGTTTTCAAGGTTGAATCATTTGGAGGAATAAGTTATAAAGTCTTTTTCAAATGCAGGAAAGCCTCCAGGATAGGAACTATCTAAAGCTTCATAACTGGTTTTTCCTTTATTAAATGTCATTAATTATAGTGATCAATGTTTTTTAACGAAATCATACAGTAAGCTAACGCATAACCATAACTATCTTGTGTAATACCAGTTTATTTATCTTGTTGCTTTTCTTTGTTCTTCTCATATTTTTTTTCTCTTTATTGCTCATTTCCTGAGTTATCAAATGCTCATTAATTTCTCAGGTATGATAATTTTTTCTTCCAGTTTCACATCTCCTGATAGCGTATGGAACACGGGCACCAGGTGGCTATACTTACTTCCGGTTTCTGAATTTTTGACTTTATTTTTATTCAGATAATAAACGGCAAAAGCAACTCGTTTAAGAAGCGTTTCTCTTGTAGTGATTGCAATAGGCTGCCCCAATTCAACATAATCACCCGGATAGACCAGAGATTCCCCAAACCGGGAATATTCGGAAAAACTATTATCTTTATGGCATATAATAATTCTCTTATTGGTGTTATTATTTTTGCTTGTCTGGTCTGTTAATTCTTCATCACAGACACGTCCTTCCCAGCATGCATAAATAGTACCCGCATGAGAAAATTTCTTCATGGTGCGCAATATAATGTGAAATGCAAATATAACTATTTTAATGAATTTACTACTTTTGTACTAAAGATTTCAATCCATCGATTCAATGAAAATTCTCAGCATCAGATTCCAAAATATAAATTCATTAAAAGGCGTTCATGAAATCAGGTTCGACCGGGAACCTTTTTTAAGCAGCCCACTCTTTGCCATTACCGGACCAACGGGAGCCGGAAAAACATCTATCCTGGATGCCATTACAATTGCCCTTTATGGACGTGTACACCGGCATGATAAAGATGCTTACGAAAGCATGACACGGCATACTTCCGAATCTTATTCTGAAGTAGAATTTGAAGCAAACGGTGTTATTTTCCGTTCCAAATGGTCAATCAGGAGAAGCCGGGGAAAAACAGACGGTGCATTACAGACTCCCAAAATGGAATTGAGTGATGCCTCTACAGGCAAAATCATTGTCAGCCATCCGTTAAGTTCTGTGCAACAAGCGATTATTGAAAAATGTGGTTTGGATTACAGCCAATTCTTGCGTTCGGTGATACTTTCCCAAGGTGATTTCACCCGTTTCCTGAAAGCAAATGAAAGTGAACGAAGTGAGTTACTCGAACGAATTACCGACACGGGCATTTATTCCGAAATATCAAAATTTGTCTACCAGAAGTCAAAAGAAGAAGAGCAAAAATTAACCGTTTTATCATCCAAATTATCAGATGTCAAACTTTTGTCGGAAGAAGAATCCCAACTGCTGCAAACATCCCTTTCCGGGATAACCAAACAGGAAAAAAGCAAATCGGAAGAGCGAAAATTGTCTGAAATTCAATTAAATTGGATTGAAAAAACAACCGGACTCGAAGAAAAGAAAATCCGGTTGCAATCGGAATATGATTCGGTTATCACATTTATCAATGATAACCAATCTTCATTTGAAAAACTCGGAAGACATCAGAAAGCTATCAAACATCGCCCTGAATTACAACTTTTTGAATCTATGGAAAAACAATTACTTGATATCCAGCAGAAGGAGGAAGAAACAAAAGCGAGTATCCCCCAACTGAATCAAGATGTCGAAAAACTAACAATTCAAAGTTCGGAAACTGATATTGTACTGATTTCTTCAGAGAAAGAATATAAGCAACTGAATCCTCTTTGGAGCGAAGTGGAAAAAAAAGATTTGCTGATTGAAAACAAACGACAATACATAATTAATGAAGAAAAGAAATACCAATCCATTTTCCTTGAAATTGAAGAAAGCAAAAAGGAGGAGAAAGACAAGAAACAATTGAGTGAAGATGTAAAATCTAAAATTAAAAAATCAGATGAAGCGCTTCAAATCCTCTTGAAGCAATACGGTGATTTATTGGCTGGAAAATCTATTGAGGAGCTGGAAGCTGAAGCTTCTCAACTTCCCCTGCTAATCAATATCTGTGAGCGGCAAGCCGAACTTGCACTAAAAATCAAATCGCATCAGGTACAGATTTTACAGTTGGATACACAAGAGAAAAAATTGGATACACAACTGCAACATGAACAGGAAAAGCTTCCTTCATTACAAAACGACATACAAAATACAGAAACATTATTGTCTGTTCTACAGCAAAACGTGGAACTACAATTGCGTATCCAAAATTATGAAGAAGCCCGAAAAAACCTGAGACCCGATGAAACTTGTCCTTTGTGCGGTTCTGTTCATCATCCGTTTGTGGAAAATAATTACCAGGATTCATACGATGGAACAAAACAGCAACGTGATTTGAAACAATCAGAATTAAACCAGTTGAATAAATCCCTGAATGAAACCAACTCAAACATCAGGGCATGGAAAGTACAATGGGAAGAAGCTGTTAAACGGAAAAAACAGTTAAGCGGAGAAAAAGATGATTTTACTGTTGCTTTCAATCTAAACAACGAAAAATTGCCTAAACCATTGGATATTGAAAACGAAGGCATTATACAAAAAATTATTGCAAATAAAAAAGAATTCCTGTCGGATTTAATGAAACTAATTCAATCTATCAAGAATATCGAAAAACAGGTAAAAACGATAGAACTGGAATCAGGGAAATTGAGGGAAACTGTTATTAAAACCGACAGCGATATAGAAAATATCCAAAAGAACCTGCACGAAAAGGAAGAAAGTTACAACCAATTGCGACAAACGTTAGAATTGGAACAAAAGCAACTGGATACTTTCATCACTGAACGGTTTAAAATATTTGGAAATAAACAGGTACAAGCAGAAAGGACACAATTTGAAACCAATCTCGAACAGAAAAAGAATCTGGCCGGACAATTACAAAAACAATTAATGGCCCAAAAACAATTGTTGGAAATCTCCAAAAGCCGGTTGAAAGATTTGGAAAGTGATTCCAAACAAACTTCTATAAAACTTCAATCGTTGAAAAATAAATTGCTTTCCCAATTGCAAGCAGATAAAATCGATTCGATCGAAGCGCTTAAACGAGATTTCCTGATAGACTCCGAATATGAAAAATTATTTCAATTACAACAGTCGTCCGAAAAGAAAAAAACTGAGATTCAAAGGCTTATCCAAGAAAACAATTCCGAATTATCACTCGAAAAAGAAAAAAAGCTGACAGAAGAAGATAAAGATACTTTGAATGAAAAAATTAAATCAGTTCTTGTGGAAATATCGCAACTAAATCAGGAAATTGGTCGTATCAAAGAAATACTTAACAAAGATGAAACTTGTAAAACGCAATTCAAAGAGTTTGCCGAAGCAATTGAAAAACAAAAATCAGAATTCAGCCGCTGGGAAAAATTGTCCAAGCTAATCGGCTCGGCCGATGGAAAGAAATTCAGCCGTTTTGCTCAAGGGCTCACATTAGTCCGTCTTACAGACTTGGCCAATCGTCACTTATCTCGTCTGACCAACCGCTATAAAATACTGAAAACTCCTTCAGCCGATTTGGAACTGGAAATTATCGACAGTTACCAGGCTGATGTTGTCCGCCCGATGAATACGCTTTCCGGTGGTGAAAGTTTTTTAGTCAGTTTGGCTTTAGCCTTGGGATTATCTGAATTGGCCAGCCACAAAACGCAAATCAATTCCCTGTTTATTGATGAAGGCTTCGGGACACTTGATTCCGAAACGCTGGATATTGCCATTAATGCCTTGGAAAATTTGCAGGCGAATGGAAAATCAATCGGAGTTATTTCGCATGTCGAAGTGCTGAAAGAACGGATCGGCACACAAATCCAGGTAGAGAAATATTCGGGAGGATATAGCTCACTAAAAATTGTATCTCCCTGAATAATTTTCAAACAAACCAACCATATTATTTCTACTTTAATTCTACTTTAACAGATTCAAATAGAGCCCGAATGAAAGCTTTAACAAAAAGCCAAGACAGCTTCAAAAATAACCGGCTTCCATTAGTCCGATAAAACCTAATAATGCCCCCCAATGATAAAATTTGTCGCTGCGTCCGGCGTCATCCCCTGCACCAGTAACCGAGTTATAATTTTCAAAAACATAACCGTTGCTTACCCAGCTTTTGAGCAACAGGTTTTTCGATTTTTCGGATAAGGATTTCCGCACATCTGTTAAATCATAATTTCTCAATCCTAAATAAACAAGAAAATTCAAGGGCGCCCATATTCTTCCCCGCCAATAAATATTATCTTTGAATGCAGGGTCGTTCCGCGGAGTTGCCGGGATGACCCATTCTCCCCAAAATTCTTCAGGATTCAAGAGATGTTCGTTTACCATTCGCAAGGCTTGCTCCTGCGTTGGAGCTTTTGCTAATAAGGGATAAAAATTAGTGGGAGAAGTGCGGGGATTAAGCTGCCCGGTGTCGGTATGGCGATTATGGTACAAACCTTTTGTTTCATCCCAGGTGATACCTAAGCGCCGGCGGTATTGTTTGGCTCTTTCGCGCAATTCTTTTGCCTCTTTTTTGTGTCCCAATTCCTGAGCTATATCAGCCAGATAATCGCAATCCATAATATACAACGACGACAGCCCTACATCGTTCAAAAGCATCATGCTCCTTGATTTATCAAACTTTATTTTATCATACATCGGCGAATTATCCAAACCCGATTCGAGAGCTGCACAGTAAAGTTCGTTCACTCCCCCGCTTTCCCGTGCGTGATAAGTCACTTTTTCATAGGTATTGCTGCCCCAGCACAATAGACCATCGATATTCCGGTTTTTGTCCCACCAACGGTTCCAGACAAGTAATTCATTATAAACCAATTCGAGAAGCCATTTTTCCTTGTATTTCTGATAAATACTCCACACAGCCATAGAACCGACCGGCGGTTGCGAACGATCGCGCGATTTCAAATCATTGCCCGAATAGAAGTTCGGAACAAATCCCTGCTCGGTAATGGATTTTGTGATTTCCACCACATTGGCGTATGCCAGTTCTTTATTGTCAGTTGCCAGCATCATTCCGGCAAAATAAGTATCCCAGCAGAACAGCACAAAACCACCGAATTCGGGATGGTGACTCCAATTGACATTCCAGTTGCGGCACACGGGTGTAATTACTTTGCGGATGGAAGGGTCGTAAATATTATCCCACGACAAAACGCTTTGCATGGCGTTATACTGCTCGTAATAGCTACCGTATTTCGCCTGGTTTCCGGCAACAAAAGCGGCGGCTTTTTCCTGAATAAACTTTTGTACTTCTCCAAGACTCATATCTTGTCCGCAACAGATCGCAACAGGTTCGTTTGCAGACATAACGATTTCTTTATCATCGTTTCCAACAAACTCTCCCTGCAACGTTACAGGAATATGGATGTTGAAACCGTGGGGTGAAATGCTGAATTTCCGTTCGTCCATCACGATTTTGTTAGCCCGCTGCCAGAGGCTTTTCGGCACAATGTGCAGGCGACCGCCTTTCCGGTTGTCGGCTAATGGCGTGATAAGAATAAAATTTTTCAATCCTTCAGAGGCTGTTTGTACACGCAGACACAGCCCGTTCCAGAACAGCGAAATATCCGTATAGCTGCCATCATAAGCGTGATGAGCAGGGAACATGGTTGGGGAGCCTCCAATGCGGAAAGTATTGATGCGGTTACCTTCGCTATCGCTCAAATTCAAGTCGATAGCTGCGCCGTATGGCATCAAGACCTGTGTCAGTACACTGCGGGTGTCCCAAGTGTTCCAACCTGTTGCCAGTTTTTTTTGCAACTGCTCATACCTTTCTTCCGGAGTGGTTTGAGCATGAATAATTGAAAATTGGAAACTGAAAATAAATAACGATAAAATAAATAGTATGTCTTTCATGGGGTGGTATCTAAATAATTACCATTTTTTTTGTTGCAAAAAAACTTGCCGATGTTACTGACAACATATACAAACCGCTTGGGATGCGATCTGTGGAAAGTTGAATTTTACAACTTCCACTGTTGGCCTGTAACAGTTCCGTTTTACAAACCCTACCCTGTATGTCGATTATTTGCACAGACACCGGTGAAGCATCTTTTGTAACAAAACCGACAGTGATGAAAGAATTGCTCGCGGCGGGTACCGGATATATTTCTAAAGAAACTTTTTCCGATTGTGGCTTGTCTACCGCTGAAGCTTTATATTCATCCCAGGTAAACTTTTCCCAACCGCCAAAGTCGTAACGGTTGCAGTTCATTGCTTTAGTTCCGTTTTCGGAGCAAACCACGGCATTTGTCCGGAAACTTTTCAGTCCGAACATCTTGCTGTTGTTTTGTAGGTTGTGCCATAAGAATTTGGTCACAGCAGTACGGTTACTTGCGGTCAAAGCCATTGAATTTTTGACTGAAGTAGTGGAGATATATTGTCCGTTTGCAGCTTTCAACTCAATAAAATCTCCATTCTGCTCAACGGTAAAAATGCAATTGGGAGTGATGGCCGGACTGTTGCAAATTACCTGGTTTTGCGAATCGAAAGTTACATAGTTTGTTCCGTTTTTAATGGTAATTTGTTTCCCTACAGGGATATCTGGTAAGGCAAAGCTAATAACAAACCCGGCAAAATTGAATCCTTCTTCTTCCATATAAAAACGGAAAACATGGGTTCCTTGTGTCAGGGCAATATTTGATACAGAAAAAGTTGTCCATGTCTGAAAACTGCCGGTTTTAGGGATACTGATGCTGCCGGTTTTGTCTACGCCATCGACTTTCACATGAAACTTACCGTTACCCTGCGGCGATGACATGCGAAATTCGAATTTGTAAGTTGTTGTTGTGGGAACGTTCAGATGATAGTCGAGCCATTCGCCTGCCTTGATACTGAAAATATTGGCGTTGCCGTCCGAACAGGGTTCAATGTCCACACCATCGTGCCTGTAGATTTCACCTTCGTTAATATCATCGGTGTCGTGATAAGTAATTTCCTCTCCGCCGGTGGTGTAATTTTCCGCCAGGAAAGTATTGGGAATATTTTTCACACCAATCACAGGGTCGGGTGCGCTCATTCCTGTCTGATAAACGCGCTGGATTGTTCCATCTTCGTTGTAGAAAAGTTTGTCCACGCAAATGGAGCGAGCTGCTCCCTTATAATTTTTACCTGCAGAAAGCACATTGTTGTGGTAAAAAGCATACCATTGTCCTTTGTATTCCACTATCGATCCATGATTGGTGCCTTCGGTTGTTCCACCAAGGTACACTCCACGCGAAGTCCAGGGTCCTAACGGGCTGTTGCTTGTAGCATATTGCAGACGGTTTTTCGTATAACCGTTTGAAAAATTATCAGCGTATGACAAATAATAAATCCCGTTACGCTTATGTACCCATGCTGCTTCGTGAAAATCCTGCAAGCCGGTCATTTGCGTAAGCCCGCTCTCTAATTCTATCATATTTTCTTTCAATTTTCCCGCCATGCACTTCCCACCGCCGCCATAGTAAAAATATGTCTGTCCGTCATCGTCAACAAAAACAGCAGGGTCAATCATGGCGTGCTGGTCACCCGGAAGTTCGAGATAGTTTGGCAACACTGTAAAGTTCGCAGCTGGTTCGCTACTTGTAGCAATCCCGACTTTCCAGGTATTGTTCCAATCCGTGCCGCTTGGGTGTGGAAAATAGAAATAGTAGGTGCCGTTTTTATAAGCACAGTCGGGCGCCCACATAAAACCACCTTCGGGTCGCCCCCAAGGTACTTGAGATGAGCGGAGAATTTCACCGTGATCCACCCAATTCACCATATCGTCAGTAGAAAATACATGGTACTGATCCATCAAATCACAACTTTTCGGAGGAGCAATATCATGTGAAGGATACACATACAACCGCCCGTCAGACCAAACGTGTGCCGAAGGGTCGGCTGTGTAAATAGTATCTCCATTTGCATCGAAACGGATGAAAGGATTCTCTGCCATACTTTGCGCAGACAAAAACAAACCCTTTACCAAAAAAAAAGAGAGTAAACAAATAAATTTGAATATATGTTTCATGGAATAAATATTAAGAGGTTGTCTCAAAAGGTGCCGTTGGGCGCGCTGTCATTCAGGCTTTTGAGACAACCTCGTTTTGTTGCTTACGGAACAGGTAATTTCACGATGGTCGTATAATTATACTTTTTGTAAGTGTCGTTGCAACACACCCCAACTCGCACATACACATTTGTTTTATAGTACTTTAACTTTTTCGATTTCAGAACAATAGTTGTATATTCCTGGGCGTTTGTTACCGTAACCGTGCCACTTATCAAATCGCTGTAATAGTTGTTATTTCCAACATATTGATTAGACGAAATACACAGCCGGGCATTCAGTAAGTCGGGCATAAATTCTCCATCTTTGGCATTGCGAACAAAGCTGATAGAGGCTTCCACGCAACTGTCGGCAGTAAGATACGGCTCATCCACCCAATTCACATCAAGATAGGGTATTACTACAAAATCTTTGGTTACGCTTCCATTAATCTTAATGGTGTCGCTTTTGCCATAAGGATAAAATGCTCCTTCGATAGGCAGCATACGGTATGTTCCCGAAAAAATCTTGGTGTTGGTATACGTGCCATCTATTTTCACATTCAGGTATCTTGGAGTAACAACAATACTTGTATCGCCATTTGCCCAACTGAGTTCATCCATTTGGATGCGCATATTGCTCGCTCCCGGCTCGGTGCGAAGCAAATCTCCATTGTGGTCGAGAATCCGTCCTGTAATTTGAGCATTGGGACCGTCGTAATTGTCTATTTCACATGAGTAAAAGCAAAAAAAACTGATACTCAATAAAATAATGCTTATTATATTTTTCATTCTGATCATGAATTATAATTTAATATCCTGTTTATTTTAATATTGGTTGTTCTGTTTGAGCAGCGGATTTGTTTTCAATTGCCCTGACGGTATCGCTTCGTAATAATACTTTGTGGCAAAAGTGCAAGCATTGTTAGCTTTTTCACATACCCGGGTGTCGTATATATACTTTCCTTCAGGATTGCTGTATTCGTTGAGTACGGCATTTTTAGAAAACAGGAAAGGGTTAATCATACGCCTGCGATAATCATAAATTTGTTTGTCGAAAGTAAACCAGCGGCGCAAATCCCAATACAGTTTATGTTCAAAAGCCAATTCTTTGTAACGCTCTACACGGATAAGCTGCAAACCCCGGTTTGGAGCCATTACAAAACCACCTGTCCCTTGTTTCCTTAAGTTGGCGGCATCTGTCGAAAGGTCTGCCGGCGAGGTGAGCAAATTTGCTCCCGCACGTGTCCGTATTTTATTGATGCATTCGTAAGCATCGGTTTGCATGTCTGCTCCAGAATACATTGTTACTCCATTTTGGGCTAATTCGAGAGCTGCTTCGGCTCTATTCAACAAAACTTCGGCATAACGAATATCTATCCATGTTGAAGTAGAAGTGTGTAACGTTGTTGTTGAAGGCGTGAGGTTGGGATTTAACCATTTGCGTCCCATAAATCCTGTATAATTGTCGCCGCTTCCGGTGGTGTTAGCAGGCCCGTCAAGGCCGTTAGGATTGATTTTTACACCTGTCGAAGTTTCATAAGGAGTTTGCATCAAGTATTTGTCGGTAGAAGTTACCACGTTTGCACGGAAAAATCCTGCACCATAAGCAGTTGTTGTACTTCCGTCGTCGGCTACAAACTTGGTGATCGGGGTGGAAGGGTCAACGGTTTCCTTAATTACGCCTCTGCGAACATCTAACTGTATACCTTTGAACACATCTCCCGGCAAAATGATTGAACCTTTCAAGCGCGGTTCAGCATTCGCAAAAAGCGCATAAGGTGAATCGTAAACAACGTAATAGTTGGAAGCATCGGTGGTTTTCATCCAACCGGTAGCAGGGTCAATGGGCAGACCGTCGAAAAGCTCCACCCAATCGAGCGTAACACCGAAACGTCCCCCGTAAGTCGAAGCCATACGTGCGGGCGAATAAACGCAGTCGTAACTGTGAGTATAATCTTTCAACTGATATTGGCGGATCAAAATGGATTCGGGTGAATTGTCGGCTTTAACGAACACATTAGCAAAACCCAAATCGGCAGTACCAGCCTCCTGATACAAACTGTACCCACCTTCTTCCACTACTTTTGCCGCATCGTAAGCCTGTTGAAAATAATCGTTGGCGCGTTCTTCCGGAATACCGCAGAGCATTACATCGTCGACCGTATATTTATAATTCCCACCATAACGGGCAATAGCTCCGGCAAAAATGGCCACACGCGATTTGAATGCTGCCGCAACGTATTTATTGGCACGTCCACTTACTTTTGATGCAGACATATTTTCGATGGCGTAGTCCAAATCTTCAAGCATAAAGTCGTAAGATTCTTCACAACTCGAACGGGCAATCCACAACGAACTCGGGTCGCCGTCCTCCAAATATTGTACTTCCTTAACAAGTGGTACTCCTCCGTAACGTTTTACCAAGGCAAAATAGGTATAAGCCCGGATAAAACGCGCTTCGGCAATCCAGTTTTCGGCTTCCGAAAGGATACCTATATAGTCCGGCAGGTCTTTGAGTAAGTCATTCACATTGCGAATAATCTGATAACCGTCCGAGTAATAACCGGTTGTATGTATGTACATTCCGGGATTGTTTCCATGGACTGTTTCACCTGTAGCAAGTTGAGGCCAGGAAATGTTATTCCACATATAGTAGCCTTCATGGTCTAACATAGTGCCGCTTACGTTAAAATCTTCCATAGGCAAGCGGTTATATAGTCCTGCCATATAGGCACGCATTCCGTTTTCATTGTAAACATCCTCTTTTGTCAGAATATTTTTGGGTGGTATATCAAGCGAGTCGATACATGAAACCATTCCGACTGATAGCACTATTATTAAATATATTATTTTTTTCATGTTTGCTTCTAATTACGTTATTAAATCTCAATGTTCAAACCAAAGTTGATCGTCCTGTTTAACGGATACATTTGCCCATACAATTCGGTAGGACGTTCCGGGTCAAGACCTTTTACTCCTGTTATGGTAAACAGGTTATAGCCATTCACGTAAACTCTCACATTTGAAATACCAATTTTATTGAGCAACTCCCGTGGAATAGTGTAACCTAATTCAACACTTTTCAGGCGCAGATACGCTCCGTTTTGCATGCCGGCTGTGGAATTGACATCAATTGCCCTGCCACCGTATGGGTAATATCCCGAAATCCACTCATTACTCGGGTCGAAGGGGTCTTTGTGCGTATCGACAGGATGCCAGCGGTCGAGTAGCATTTCTACAGCATTTCCGCCCCACATCAACGGCGAAGCAAGCTGTTCACCGTAAGCAACGTTACTCATTGCCGAGCCTTGTAAAAGCAAACTCAAATCGAATCCTTTATACTGTCCACTGAAAGTCAAGCCGAAGTTCATCAGCGGATAATTACGTTTATCCCGCAAGTCTGCTGCACTTGCATTGGAAATGGTTCCAATCGGATGGTTATCGTTGTCGTCAACTACACCATCACTGTTCCAGTCTTCGTAGTAATAATCGCCCGGAAGCACATCTATGCCCACATTTGTTGGAAAAGTGGCAATCTGTTCGTAACTTCCATACTGTCCTAACGCTTTTTTTCCAAACCAGATATCATTGTAGCGGTTCAGTTTACTGTTGCGCCAGTTATCATACGAGTTGCCAAACGGTGAGCCTTCAGCGTAAATAACCATGGTGCGCGTCATGGCAAGGTTTCCTGTAAGACTGTACGAAAAGTCTCCGATTTTGTTCCTGTGGCGCAATTCGATTTCAAAACCTTTGGTGCGATCGCTGTTCAGGTTTTCCTGCGGCATCTTTGATCCGTAGGTTCCGGGTAACGATACCTGACGGTCGGCAAGCAAGCCGTCCCTGTTTCGTTGGAAGAGGTCTAACGAAAAGCCGAATAAACCTTTGAACATGTCGGCATCAAGACCTATATTAGCAGTTTTCGAAGTAAACCATGTTATGTTGGGATTATCCGCTACGCGGAATCCTAAAGCGTTAATCATCTCACCGCCGAACATATAGCCAACAGGAAAACCGTCGTTCCCAAAACGGTTGTTTCCCACCGCAATCGGATAATCATACCCTGTAACCCATTGATATTCAAGTGCGCTGTCATCTCCCAAAACCCCATACGAACCTCTCAGTTTCAGGTTTTGGATAAATGCAAGATTGTCTTTGATAAAAGATTCTTCAGACATGCGCCAACCGAGTGATCCACCGGGGAAAAATCCCCATTGTTTTGCGGGTGCGAATCTTGAAGAGCCATCGCGGCGGAAACTGAATTCTGCCAGATACTTTCCGGCATAATCGTAATTCAAACGCCCGACGATACCTTTCACTACATAGTCGGTTATACCTCCCGTGTTGGCAGTTCCCACCTGATTTAAGGTATTTCCTGCATACAGGTACGGAATAGGAATATCGAATTCACGGTAGGCGTACAGGTTGTCGCCCGAGCTGCGGCTTTCTTCGTAAAGCAAGAGTGCATTAACGTGGTGCTTACCGGCAAAAGTGTTGTCATAATTAATCGAGGCCTGCCACAGATGCGTTTGTCCCAGACCCATAGAACGTGCGAGATCGGTCGGAGCATTTTCGATATACGGTGTATACACATCCTTCGCACCGTTATATTCATATACATTATATTCTTTACGGAAAGTGCTGTTATCGGTCAAATTCATATCATAAGCATACAATCCTTTGAGCTGCAATCCTTTGACGTATGGAATATCGTAAGTAACCGTTCCGCTCGACTGGAATATTTTGCGGTTGTTATCTACAAAACCGGATATGTCGGCATCGCTGATAGCCACCACATTGGGAACTCCGGTGGAACGTTGCAGATAGTCGGGATTGTTGTTTGCGTAAATAAAGTCGTTGGGTATCGAGCGCCACAAGTAACCGTAAATTTCAAAAGTATTGGCTAACGGGCGGTGTTTATTGTCCATTATCCCATTGATGTTCAAAGATACATTCAGATTTTTGGTGATTTGGGCATTGATATTGGAGCGCAGGTTAAAACGCTCATAGTTCAGATCGCCACTACGGAAAAAACCGTCCTGCTTTGAGTAGCCGAAGTTTACAAAATAATCAACCTTGTCACTACCTCCGCTAAAATTGAGATCCTGTTGCATTTGAGCAGCGGTATTAGTCAGCACGGCATCGTACCAGTCGCTCGATTTCAGCATTCCGTTGCGGTATTGATCAATCTGTTCATCGGTATAAGTGAGTTGCGGATTGGTTAAACTTCGCATAGTGGTAGTATTGAACAGTGTCATTCTATCGACAGCTCCTACCGGTTTCAATAAATCAGCTGGAGTTTGAAGGCCGTAGAACATCGAATAGTTGATTTTGTTTTTACCCTTCGTGCCTCTTTTTGTAGTAACAAGTACTACCCCGTTTGCAGCTTTTACTCCGTAAACGGCAGCCGAAGCATCTTTCAATACCGATACATTTTCGATTTCTTCGGGTGAAAGGCGGGCAAAAATATCCTGACCACGTGGCACGCCATCAATAATAATAAGCGGTGTACCAAAACCGCGAATATCAAACTGGTTGTTAAATTCGCCGGGCTCGGAAGTTTTTTGAATCACGCGCACTCCCGGCACTTTACCGGTCAACATATTTTGCGCGTTCATGTTTTTAGTAATTATTAATTCTTTATTTCCGATCGCTGCAACGGAACCTGTTATCGAACCTTTTTTTTGTGTACCGTAACCGACAACAACTACTTCTTCCAGGTTCTGAATATCTTCCTGCAAAACAATGTCGTAAAAATCTTTTTCACCTACTTCTACTCTTTGGGTCAAATAACCGAGATATGAGATTCTCAGTGTTGCTTTAGGTGCTACTTCCAAGGTAAACTTTCCATCCATATCGGTGATAGTACCTGCTCTGCTTCCGCTTGTAACTACACTTGCACCAATGATTTCAGTTCCCGTTTCGTCAACAACTTTCCCGGAAATTTTTTTTGTGTTCTGGGCGCTCACAGTTTGAATACTCAAGATGCAAATTAATGCCGTTAAACAAACTGTTCGAAATGTTTCTCTTCGAAACTTCCTTCGTGTTTTTCCAAATAAACTAATGTTCATAAATGTTGTTTTCTATATTAATACTATTAAAGTTAGAGCGAATATCAAATTGGACACAAATATCAGGTGTCGTCTTTAATATCCGCATTAATTAATCATTAATTAGGGAGAAACTTTCGACTTGCTAAAGAAAAAAACAGGGAGACCAAGTACTACCCACCTATTATTTGGTCAAACGAATATTTATAATCGGCGGCAAACCATGCAGTATATTCTTTCACAAAAGTTGTATAAGTATTTTTAGCTAAACCATTTTTGCCCATTTTTACCAAAACGGAACATTTTAGTCTTAATGCATCCTCATTCAATGGGTCGTGTATAAAAATGGTATTAGCCATATCTATATAAAGCGAATCGGAAAAATTGGTTTCTTTTTGAGTGATTAAAAGCAAGATTAAGTCAATGAGATCATTTGAAAAGTCGGACTTAAAACTGTCTACCCAGTCTATCCTTATGTTAGGCAAAAGTTCACCTTCCGACACTATGGATAATAATTTTTTTATGTCATTGATGTTTTTTCCCTTATTTTCTTTGATTTTCCGGATTAAAATTAATGCTTCATAATAATCGCAATAAATGTCGGGGCTAAATTCAACAGTCCAATACACTCCCTGCTTTAGAAACTTAACATCGCCCACCAGTTTCATTAGTTGCCGTATTTTACTCATAGCCACTCCACGATTATTATTGGCGCTTTCTTCTGTCATGTCGAACCACAAAATTTCTTTCAATTTTACAAATGAAATTCCTTTCCCATTTTTTATCGTATTTAACAAAACAAGTAGAAACAGGTTTTTGACTAAGGGTTTGAACTCTGCTGTCAAATCGTTTCCATCTTTATCAATAACCTGAAAACCGCCAAAGAGGGATATTGCCTGCTTTCGGACGGATTTGATGGTAGCTATGCCAGACGAATTTTCTGTATTGTTATCTGCGTCTGCAACATCATTACTTTGAATATCCACCTGCTCAATCGTCTTTCTTTTCTTCTTTTTGTAGAAAAGATAAAGGGAAACGGAAGCCAAAAGCCCCAAAACAGCAATAAGTATTATTCCAAAAAAATATTTTTTCGACTTTACCGGTTGATATAAATCGGCTTGCAATAGCGGTGGGTAAGACAGGGAATAGATTGATATACTTGCTAATGAGTCCATTCCAATGGAAGAAGACATTAGTGCAAGTAATTTGTTGTTTGTTTTGTCTAAGAATAAATCCACAAATGACCCCGCATCTTTAAATCCCAAAGGAATGGTATCTGCAAATATTTCGTATTTTGGTTCGGTCAATGAGAACTTATATAGCATAATGCTGGTATTAAATTTCGTAAACGGGTAGCATAAAGCATAAAAGCAATTATTTGTCGTATCCACGATTAATGAATTTGATACTACAAAATTCTCTTCCGGAGTTTTCAGTGTCCATAGTTTTTTAGCCTCCATTGTTTCAATATCAATCGAATAGGCATCATAATAATGTTGTGGCGACAATTCCTGATTACCGCTCTTACTGCCATAACCTCCAAAATATAATAATTGACTGTTACTTATTACACCCAAGCCACTCAAATAGCGCGGTTCGATACTGTCGCCTGTCAGCACTTTCTCCGACCAGACATTTTCCGAAACATCATACATAAACACATCCCTTTTATACTTGTGGTGCCCATATCCTCCGAAAAGATATAGAGCATTGTTCTTAACCGAGAAATAACGGTTATGGTGCCAATAGTCGGAGTAATGGTTGTGAGGAGTAGTTTCTGCCCATTCTCTGGTTGCCCGATTAAACACAGCAAATTCGCGGGCATCCCCTTCTTTCACCAGGTTATAGGCATAATAGTTGGAATCTGCAGGATTATATATCATTTGATTAGCGTATCGGGGATACGAAAATTCTCTGTTAATAACCTCCTTTTTAAGCTGCCTGTCATTCATAGAAAAACTGTAAAAAGAATGTTGATCGGCAACAGCAATTACATTTTTGTCTGGATTATATGCTATATAAGGATTTAATTCACAGGTAAAAGTGCTCTCTTTTTTCCATCTTGTATTTTGGGTCAATATCCAGTCGGGGTTTTCGCATTTCGCAAAATGATTATTCAATTCATCAAAAACTCCACCCGAAGTATATTTCGACAATTTCCAACTGTATAAGGTTGTATTTCTGTTTTCAATTTTTATATCCTTAATGGTCATGTTAGGAACATCCACGGCCTGAGTTTCGGGGTAATTATTTTTCCCGAATACAATACGGACATCTTTGAAATTACGGACTTCAGGTAATTTCCAGTTCTGAGCCACATCTCCTATCCTGAATTTCAGTTCATCTTTTTGAATATTAACGTCCAATTGAATTTTCATCCAATGCTCCGGAACTAACGCCACTTCACTGAATGTTTTGCTAAAAATAATATCACCAAGTGAAGAAGAAAAAGATATGTTTTTATCGCCAAGTACAAAATCTATTTTGTTACCGTTTTTATCGATAATCCTAAAAACATATCCATACACCTGTACTTCTTTAAATTCAAATTTCACATCAAAACTGATAGAAAAACCTTCTGGAAACGAAAAAAAATCATCCGGAGACAGGTCTAAACTGGTACGCATTTCAGGTTCATAGCTATATGCGTGAAACTTTAAACCATATTGCAGCTCATGAGAGAAAACAGCCACAAACTGGAAAAAGAAAAATAAATAAAGTATGGTCCTTTTCTCTTTTACATTCACAAATTTCATGGATTGTCGTTTTATCAAAATAATAAGCAAATTTATTGTATTAATTTGGATTAATAATACTGTTCTCTCATTTTGTATATCATTTCAGAGAAACTGCAAAAGCAAAAACCACCCCCCTACTTAAATTACGTAGAGGAGTAGTTGAATATTGACAATATATAAGTTCACAAAATCGATAAAAATCGCTCTGACTAATTAATAATTAATTTCTTTGTTGATACGAATTTTTCTGTTTGCACTTTTACAATACAAAATTTAAGTCCGGGCAAAATTTCTGCTGAATATTCGGAACTGTTAATACTGTTTTTTGAATATATTATTTTCCCCTGTAAATCTATGATTTCAATTTTCTTCAACAAATCCCCCTCCGAACTTACTGTCAATCTGTTCTTAGTAACGATGATTTTGATTGAGTTCATATTTACCGGTAAGATTGAAGTTGGAGCTGACTGTTTTTCCATTGAGAACCCGAACATAACATTATCCAAATAAATTGTACCGCTGGCATTGTCGCTTATTGTAAATTGCAAGTTGCTGATACTGTTTAATACTGTGTTGGGGTTTTCAACTGCCTGTCCTGTTTCTGTAAGCAGGTTTTTCAACTGAAAAGTCAATGTGCAAAATGTTGCAGATTTTCCTACCGTAACCGCTGCAACTTGGCCTTCCTGGCCTTCGTAGCCTACAAACAAGGCTTTGTATATTTGCCCTCCGGTGGTTTTGAGCAGCAAAGAGATTTGTTTTTCGCGATCATCAGGATTCAACACATCAAAAGAGATGGTATTGAAGTTTGCCAACTGACTTACAACGGTTTTGTGGGTAAGTACAGGTTCTACTCCCGTTGTTCCGGCTACACTCAGCGTATAATCTACTTTCAATGAGGCTTTTCCTTCCGATTTAAAAGTTTCATCGTAAGCCAGTATTACATTGTCCGTACCGGAAACAGTAGGTTTTGCCCACGCGGGAAGAAAGTCAACGATTTCGTTTGTACCTGTTCCTGCGCTGACTCCCCAGATATCACCGTCGGCAAATGTCCAGTCTTGCGGATTGTAGAAAGTATATCCGGCATTTCTATCACTGCGGAAAGGAGCTGCCGTAATATTGACAGAGTTTGCCAAATTAGATGTTATATTGAATGTTGCCCATGCATAAGTTACTTGTTTGGGATCTTTTACCCGCTCATTCCAAACAGCAACTTCATCTGCCGAAATAATCCGGGCTTTTGCGCCTACATAAACGCGAGACTCTCCACAAAGTGCAAAACCGCGTACATCAGTTATTCCGCTCACCGTTTTCAATCCCTCGCCAACATGAGTAAACTTAACGATAATGGTATCACCTGATGTGCGGAAACTTTCGAAAACAGGTGCGGTATATTCGCCCGATTTGTTATAGACCAAGTTCAAAGCCGCCGTAGCAAAACGTTTTCCGACAGGTGTTTTATTGGTAGGATGAATAACAACATTTCCGACATAAGTTAAGTCAGTATCATAAATCGGCAACAAAGCCATTGTTTCCGGATGCATCGCCCAACCATCGTAAAACGCTTCGGCTAATGGCGCTAAATATTGCGGATTTTCCAACGTTTGAACCCACGGAGCTACCTGGCAATAGATAAGCGGCATATCATTATTTGTGAAACCAAAGACTCTTTCATACGACCTTTTCAACAAATCAAGTTCCCTGGCATACAATTGCGGACGCGGACTGTTGCTTTCGCCCTGATACCATATCATACCGGTAATACCGTATCCTAACAGCGGATTTATTTTCAGATTATAATAAGAACTCATCTGATTGGTGCCGTCGGGATAAAATTCCTCGTCGAAATACAATCCCAAACGTTTCATATCAAGCATCAACACAGCATCATTTTCGATATCCGCAGCAGGTAACCATGCTTCGATTACAGAACTGCCAACAGCGGTGTTGATAATACCTACCGGAATATTCAGTTCTTCCTGTAATTTTATAGCCATTGAGTAAGCCACGGCAGAGACCTTGCCTACCTGCATACCATCATTTCCACTTCCCCAATAAGCACCCTGAATATCGGTATTGGGTATGTAAGATGCAGTAGTGGCTGTTGGTGCGAGGAAAAAGCGGATATTTTCGTTGTTGGCATTAGCCATTAAACTTTGTCCGTCGATAGTGCCAGTTACATTCAATGCCATATTTGATTGGCCTGATGAAAGCCAGACTTCGCCAAACAAAATATCGTTGACGCTTTGTATCAGCGTTTCACCTTCTTTCACGTCGAAACGATATTTGTCGTAGCTTGCCGGTTGCGCATCAAAAGTTACTTCCCATTTGCAGGAAGCATTAACTGTGTTCTTTTTCGAGTCAATTTTTGTATCGTTTTTATACCAGTCAACTGTTATTTCTTTTCCTGCAACAGCACTTCCCCAAATATTAACAGGTTTGTTTTGCTGGAACATCATTTTATTTCCGAAAAGGGAGGGCAGCTTCGTCTGATTGGTAAAGTCCACGATTTTCACATTAGAAACTTTCACTGTCACACGTCCTGTATAATCGGTGGGAACATTTACGGCATAAAAACGTATAAAATTAATGTTGCTCAAATCGATGTCACCGCCGGTTTTCCCCGCAGTTGAAAATGGAATCGCATAAGTATGCTGTCCGGCTTTCCAATCCACGCTTCCGATACCCCAAGACATTTCATTCTGGTCGGCATGTCCGGTACTTGTAAGTTCAATTTGTCCCGAAACGCGGCTCAACACAAAAATGTCTCCGGGTGTTTGTTCGATAACATCCGCATCAAATATCAGGTGTAACTGTTTCGGATTATGTGCAGAAGCATCAATCGGATTCTGTGTAAAGCTTTGTGCAACAGAAAAAGTAACACCATTTGCCAACGGATTGTTCATTGTATATGGTACATCAGCTACAAGGTAATCGGTGTTCCAGTCATCCACTCCTCCGGTCGGAGGATCAACCAAAATAGATGTATCAATGATCTGAATATCTTTCAGACGTATTTGAAGTGCATCGGGTTCGCCCGGAATACGTGCAAAACCAAAGCGAAACCAGTTTATAGGTTTAGTTAAATCAAAATTAGCCTTACGGTCGCCTGCACTAAGCGGCAGATACAAATCTGTCCAACCGTGTTGGAGTGGCGTTGGTAAAGTTTTTATCCCCCATTGAACATAGGTATCAACCGGGGTTTGTTCGTTTGCCAATTCAATCATGGCGAACCCGGCATTCTGAATAAATGAAATATCACCCGGATTGTCAAGATTATCAATATAGACCCGCATTTTCAGTACCAGGTTCTCAAATTGTGACCCTGATGCATCAATATTGAGTCCCCGCCAATATGATTGGAAACCGTAGAAATTACTGGCATCCGGTCCAAAGCGGTTCACCTGGTTTTTTGTAGCAATAGTTCCTACAACTTTGGGCACTTGCTGTGCGTCGGCAGTTATTGTTAATAACAATAAAAAGAATAGAAGAGTAAATTTAAGTTTTCTCATGTATAAAAAATTAATGAATTAATAATTTTCATAATAATGATTGGCAAAAGTAAAACCACACCATTAGCAGAGAGGTTAATATTTCATTAATTATTCAACGAAATCAAAGCTTCCATAAAAAATTAATTTTATATTTCTTATTTTTGTTGAACAGTAATTCAAAATGAAAATATTCAACCGGAAATATCAGTTAGGTTTAGTCCTCAGTGGCGGAGGTGCCCGAGGCCTCTCCCATTTGGGTTCTGTTAAAGCATTATTGGAATTAGGATATCAATTTGATATCATAGCAGGAACAAGCATGGGAGCCATTACCGGATGTGTTTTAGCCAACGGATATCATCCTGAAGAAGTCATTCAAATGCTCACACCAACAGTCTTGAAGTCTTTCTATAAAACCAGCGTCTCAAAAAACGGATTAATGACAATGAAAGGTGGCCGGGATTTTCTAAAAAAAATTCTTCATGTGAAAAACATCGAGGACTTAAAAATTCCATTTATTGCAGCCGCAACCGATATAATAAAAGGTGAATCACATTACTTTGATAAAGGGAATATTATTAATGCTGTACTTGCATCAGCCAGTATTCCGGTTGTTTTTTCCCCAACTGTTATCGGTGAAAATATTTACGTTGACGGAGGTGTTTTAAATAATTTACCGGCAAGATGTATTCGCGAAAAATGTAAAAAAATCGTTGGATTCCATGTTAACCCTCAAAGCTTGGGCTTGCATGATAGTAAGGTAGATGGAATTTATCAAATTGCAGAACGAACATTTTACCTGGCTATGCTCGGAAATGTAATTCAAGACAAGTGTTTATGCGATATTTTTATTGAGCATAATAACCTGGATGCTTATTCTATGTTTGATTTCGAAAAGATGCAGGAAATAGTCGACATTGGTTATTGCAATACAAAAGATGCTTTGGAGAAATTGAAAAAGTCATAAACAATAAAAAGGAGGCTGAAGAGCCTCCTTTCCTATATGTACCGCACTGTGGAATATGATAAAACTCCGTATGACAGGATTTGAGTGCTTTACTGCCTTTGTAATCCGCCGTGCTAAGCATACCCCAAAGGGCGCGGCCCGCCATTAGCAACAAGAGCTTACCTCGGAATTCATGAAAAATTTGATGAGTTTCCCAATCGACAATGCGGCATTTTTTATTCTCTTAGAAGTCTCGCTTGACTAATGCAAATATAACACTCTATTTCTGATAAAACAAATAAATCCCGCACAGATTTCACGGATTATACAAATTTTTAATATTTAGCCACGAATTACACAAACTTACACTTTTATTTTGTGCGAACTCGTGCGATTCGTGGCTATAATTTTCAGATAAGAATCTGTGAGAGATCTTTATTTCACTTTATCAACGATTGCTTTGAAAGCTTCCGGATGATTCATTGCCAAGTCTGCAAGAACCTTGCGGTTAATTTCAATTCCGTTCTTGTGTAAAGCTCCCATTAAACGGGAATAAGACATACCTTCCAAACGGGCGGCAGCATTGATACGTTGTATCCACAAAGCGCGGAAATTACGTTTTTTGTTGCGACGGTCACGGAAAGCATAGGTCAAACCTTTTTCCCATGTATTTTTTGCTACAGTCCAAACGTTCTTTCTTGCACCATAGTAACCTCTTGTTAATTTGAGGATTCTTTTCCTTTTGGCTCTTGAAGCCACATGATTTACCGATCTAGGCATAGTAATAAATGATTTTGAATGTCAGCGCCGGATTAATTTCCGGTCTTCAGATGCTGTAATTCTGTTAATAAATCTGATAAAGAAACACTTAATTAAAAATTACTTCAAAGCAAGTAACATTTTGACTGCGGATTCGTCAACTTTGTTAACAAGTCCCACATGAGTCAACCTCCTTTTTTGCTTTGTAGTCTTCTTGGTAAGAATGTGACTTTTAAAAGCGTGTTTTCTTTTGATTTTCCCTGTTCCGGTAAGAGCGAATCTTTTTTTGGCACCGGAATTAGTCTTCATTTTCGGCATTGCACTTATATTTAATTGTTTATAATTAAGAAGTAAGAAGTAAGAAGTGAGAAGTGAGAATGATTTCATTGCAGAGTTCATTCTCAATTCTCAATTCTCAACTGTTTTTTCTTCTCCACTTTCAGCCTTTTTAACTTCTTTTTTTGCGTCTTTTTCAGCTTGGCGGTTTACCTCTGTTTTCTGAGGCTTAGGCTGAGCCACCGGCGATTTTTTAGGGGCAAGCATAATAATCATCTTTTTCCCTTCCAATAAAGGCAACTGTTCTACTTTGCCGTAATCTTCCAAATCATTGGCAAAACGCAACAATAAAACTTCGCCCTGTTCTTTGAAAAGGATGGAACGCCCTTTAAAAAACACATAAGCTTTCACTTTAGACCCTTCTTCCAAAAAATTTTTGGCATGTTTTAATTTAAAGTTATAGTCATGGTCATCTGTTTGAGGCCCGAAACGGATTTCCTTAACAACAATTTTCACAGATTTGGCTTTTTGCTCTTTCTGACGTTTCTTTTGTTGGTAAACGAACTTTTGGTAATCGGCAACTCTACAAACAGGAGGAACGGCATTAGGTGAAATTTCTATCAAATCAAGATCTTGATCTCTTGCAATTTTCAGGGCTTCCTGAATCGGATAAACACCTGTTTCTACATTTTCACCTACTAAACGAACTTCTTTAAGGCGGATCTTTTCATTAACTCTGTACTGATCCTTCAGTTTGTCATTCTTCATTCAAAAAAATTAAATTAACCTCCTTTTTATTTAGTTATTATTTATTGCCATTGATTCATTTGTTTTTCCACCTCTTCTTTAATCAAGCCCGCAAAGGTAGTAATTTTCATTGAACCAACATCACCTTCACCCTGTTTTCTTACAGAAACTTCATTATTTTCAGCTTCTTTCTCTCCGACTATCAACATATAAGGGATCCTTTTCAATTCATTATCCCTGATTTTACGCCCGATTTTTTCATTTCTATCATCAACCAACACGCGGATATCCTGCATATTTAATTCATCTGCAATCTGGCGTGCATAGTCATTATATTTTTCACTGATTGGTAAAACAACTGCCTGATCGGGAGTTAACCAAAGCGGGAATTTCCCTGCTGTGTGTTCAATTAATACAGCTACAAACCTTTCCATTGAACCGAACGGAGCGCGGTGAATCATCACCGGACGGTGCTTTTGGTTATCCGCACCCACATATTCCAATTCGAAACGATCGGGAAGATTATAATCCACTTGTATTGTTCCTAACTGCCAACGGCGGCCCAAAGCATCTTTCACCATGAAGTCCAGTTTCGGGCCATAAAAAGCAGCTTCACCCAATTCCACCCGTGCATTAATGCCTTTTTCCTGGCAAACTTCGATAATAGCAGCTTCCGCTTTATTCCAGTTTTCTTCGGTTCCGATGTATTTATCTTTATTTTCAGGATCTCTCAATGAAATTTGCGCCTCATAATATTTAAAATCCAATGCTTTGAAAATGATGTGGATAATATCCATCACTTTCATAAATTCTTCTTTTACCTGATCAGGTGTACAGAAGATATGGGCATCATCTTGAGTAAATCCCCTTACGCGGGTCAAGCCATGCAACTCTCCGCTTTGCTCGTAGCGATAAACAGTTCCGAATTCTGCCAAACGAAGAGGTAAATCCTTGTATGAACGTGGAAATGCTTTATAAATTTCGCAGTGGTGAGGACAGTTCATCGGTTTCAGCAAGAATTCTTCGCCTTCTTCAGGAGTATGTATCGGTTGGAATGAATCCTTACCATATTTGGCATAGTGACCGGACGTTACATACAATAATTTATTCCCGATATGCGGAGTCATTACCTGTTGGTAACCAAATCTTTTCTGGATACGTTTCAGGAAATCTTCGAGTTTCAGGCGCAACTGTGTTCCTTTGGGCAACCATAAGGGCAAACCTTGCCCTACATTCTGGGAAAAAGCAAATAATTCAAGTTCTTTTCCGATTTTGCGATGATCCCGTTTTTTAGCTTCTTCGAGCAAAACAAGATACTCATCCAACATTTTCTTTTTCGGGAAGGTAATACCATATATACGAGTCAATTGGGGACGTTTTTCATCGCCTCTCCAATAAGCCCCGGCAATACTCATTAACTTAATAGCCTTGATATACGAAGTATTAGGCAAGTGAGGTCCGCGGCAAAGATCGGTAAAAGCTCCCTGTGTATATGTCGTAATTGTTCCGTCTTCCAATTCGCTGATTAATTCGGTTTTATAGGTTTCATTCCTGTCACCGAATAATTTCATTGCATCAGATTTTGCAATTTCTTTACGAACTATAGATTCTTTTTTGGTTACCAATTCAGTCATTTTAGCTTCAACTGCAAGCAAGTCAGTATCTTTTATTACAACTCCCGCACCTGGATCGACATCGTAATAGAATCCATTTTCAATGGCAGGACCGATACCAAATTTGATATTCGGATAAAGTTCTTGTAAAGATTCAGCCATCAAGTGAGCTGATGAGTGCCAGAAAGCATGTTTTCCTTCTTCATCTTCCCACTTATACAACTTAATGGTTGCATCTTCGTTAATAGGACGTGTCAAATCCCAGGTTTCGTTATTAACACCTGCTGCAATAACATCCTGAGCCAACCGAGAACTGATACTTTCCGCAATTTCCAATGCGGTGATTCCTTTTGTATATTCCCGTACGGAACCATCGGGAAAGGTTATTTTAATCATATATCTTTAAAGAAGTTAGAAGTGAGGAGTTAGAAGTGAGATTTCCAACTTCTTACTAAATTTTCCCCGCAAAAATACTACACTTTTTTTAATGTTACAAACGGGAAATAAGTTAAGAATTAAAAGTTAAGAATTAAGGCTTAGCTTATGCACAATTTTTAACTCTTAATTCTTAACTTATTCTGCAGTCATTCGTTTTATAATATTGTAAGCATCAATGACTCCAAGTTCTCCGGCCTTACTTAAGTCGGCAACACCTTTTTCAGTATCACCTAAATAAAGCCTTGTCAACCCCCTGTTAAAATATGCTTCTGCAAATTCAGCATCTTTGTTTATGGCTTTAGAATATTCCGAAACTGCCGAACGGAAATCTTTTTTCACACAATAAATATTACCCTTGTTGAAATATGCATACACAAAATCAGGATTCAATTGGATGACTTTGTCATAATCCCTGAGCATTAATTCATATTGATAAACCCGGTTATCTTTTTCTGCCGGTGGTTCTATAGATTCACTTGGAGTAAACTGCCCTTGTATGGCCGGTTTTTTCTTTCCGGTTTGGATATTCAGGCTCATATCTAAAGTTTCCTTGTTTTCCTGGCTATAATTATTTATTTCCAATTGTTTATAACGAACAACCGCCCGGTTAAAGTAGGCAAGCGCAAAATCAGGGTTCAAAACGATGGATCTGTCAAAATCCTGCATGGCTTCTGTCAAGTCTTGCAATATCATAAAATCCATTCCCCTGCAAAAATAAATATTGGCATCCGAAAGATTGCTATTAAGTTTTAAAGAATAATTATTGATCGATTCAAAATGATAATCAGCCTGAGAATCATTTAACGGAGATTCATTATTTGTAATCTGCAACTGTATAGGCAATTGCATTTTTTTGTTATAATCAGCAATCATTTTATCGGTAAATGTAGGCCGCTTGAAAGTTTCTATCTTTTCATAGAATGTAATCGCAAATTGTGGCAATAAATCCACTTTCACATTCTTATCCTGCACCCTGCCCCTGATTTCATTTTTATATTCTGATACCTGTTCTTCCGATTTATCGTTTACAATCAACCTGTTGAATTTTTCTATATTCTTATCAGATTTTTCGCGTGTTTTGGAATTATCGTCTGCTACTTCATTTTCATCAACCACATCTTTTCCTGTAATTTTTTTGCCCTGTGCCTTTTCCTTCTTTAATTTTTGTTCCAATTCATAAGCTAACCAGTAATCATTATCGGAACCCTTAGTATCATGCATTTGCTTTTTAACTACAGAGCGTGCATAATATCCGGGAACAAAATTCGGATATTCTTTCAATACCAAATCAAAATCAGACACAGATCCCCTGTAATCTCCAACTTCCTCGCGCAACAATGCCCTGTTATATATTGCAGAAAAATTATCCGGTTCTTGTTTGATTACCACATCAAAGTCTTCTATAGAACGGTTATTATCTGCAACCTGGGCGCGAAGCAATCCCCTGTTGAAACGGGCAATTACATTATTAGGTTCCAAATCAATCACAATATCATAATCAGCCATTGTTCCTCTCAAGTCATTTAAATGATAACGTACCAACCCGCGGTTAATGTAATATCCGACCTGACGTGGATCTAAACGGATAGCTTCTGTCAAATCTGTAAGGGCATTTTTCAGACTATCCATTTGAAAATACAGAAGCCCCCTTTGCCCATAAACCGGAGCATAATATTTATCAAGTCCCACAGCCATATTATAATCAGCTAAAGCATTGATAGAATCTCCTTTTTCAGCAAGGACAGAACCTCTGGCCAGATACCCGTTTGTATACTTCGGATGATATCGCAATAAAGTATCCAACGATAAAACCGCATCATTGTAATCTTTCATTTGGGCATAGGCAATTCCCTTATTGATAAGCATTTGTTTATCTTCAGGCTTGAATTGCAAGCCTTTGGTATAATCGGAAATAGCTCCTGCATAATCTTGCAGACTCTGGCGGGCTGCTCCACGGCATTGGTAAGCATAAACCATAAAAGGGTTCCTTTCAAGGCAAAACGTAATATCGTCTTCTGCTCCTTTATAGTCATCCAGGTTAAATTTAGCAATAGCCCGGTAAAGATATGGCTCTGCCATGTATGGTTTTGCTTTGATTACCTGATTAAAATATTGGATTGAAAGTACATAATCTTCAAAGTATAAAGCATTCCTCCCGATAGACATTACTTTATCCGTATTTATTTGCGCTTTAATAAAATGGGGAAATAAAACTCCGCTTATTATTAACAATAAGAGTGTGAGGGTTTTTTTCATCTAAAAATTTTTCGAAATCTGGGCAAAGATACACAATTAAACAAAAAAGATACCTGCAAGGGGTATCTTCTTTGTTTTTTTATATTATCATTAAGTTTCCTTAATGAATTATCAAGATTCTAAATAATCATTATGATAATAAGAATCATGCTTGATATAATAAGAACTTCTTCCGTAATACCGTTTATTTCCATAACCGGAATATCCCGACCGCAAGTTTACATCATTATATACAACAACCAGGTTAGTAATATTATCATCTTTCAACTCATTAACTGTGTATCTCAGGAAGTTTCTGTTTGTTTTTTCATTACGGACAACATACAAAACAACATCCACATGACGTGCCAGGAAGTGGGCATCAGAAACCAGCCCTACAGGACTACAGTCTAGCACAATGTAATCATACATTTCACTAAGCCTGTTTATTAATTCTGCTGTTTTTTCCGAACGGATCAATTCACTCGGGTTTGGAGGAATAGTTCCTGCAGGTATTACATCAAATTCATAGTCAGGATGGGTAATAATTATATCTTCTAATTCTACCTGACCGATAAAATAGTTAGACAAACCTTTTTCATTACCTACATCCAGCGTTTTCGACATCGCCGGACGACGGAGGTCACAGTCCACTATAATTGTTTTCCGTCCTGTCAATTGATATACAGAAGCTAAATTACATGCAATAAATGTTTTCCCGTCTTTGGGTTCTGTTGAAGTAAGAAGCATAATTATCGGGCTTTCTTTCTTCGTTACATATTCCATACGGGAACGCAAATTACGGAAACCTTCTGCAAATCCTGATTTCGGGAATGCCTTAACCACCATTTGGTTTTTCTTATCTGAATGTTCGATTGTTCCCAAAACAGGCAAGCCTAATTTTTCTATTTCATCCCTCGATTGAATCGTAAAGTTGAATATCAATTCCTTGCAAACTACATAAATAATGAAAAGTGCAAGGACAATACCCACAAACAAGAAATAAGTATTGGTCACTTCTTGTCCGTTGACTACAGATACAGTACGAGGCTGATTCAATATCACATTGTCAGGAGCATTCGAAGCCATTTGAATCTGGCTTTCAATACGCCTTTGCTGTAAATAGGTATTATATGAATCATTGATTTTAAAATCCCTTTCATGAGCCAGCAATTCACGTTCTTTTTCCGGCAGTGAAGTCATTTCGCCCATGATTCTATTATAACGGCTTTCCATGTTACTTTCTTCTATCCTGAGTGTACGCATCATGGTTTGAATAGCCTGGTTAAGTGCAGTCCTTGTATCCTGTAACAACTCATTATACCTTTTGTAAATAGGGTTTTCCGGTTTCAACGTTTTTAATTGGAAAGTAGTTTCATTATATTTTTCCACCAAATTTCCTAATTGAGCATCTTGTACTCCCATAGCAGAAGGTGTTACTAATATTTCATTAGTATTCCGTTTCAGATAATTACCAAGATCATCCAGATATTCCCTCCTTAATTTTAATTCAGCACGTTTTTGGTCTAAAGTTTCCAATTCGGTATACGCTCTTATAGATTTATCCTGCGTATAGATACCACTCTTCATTTGATAAGCATTCAACTTTGATTCTGAAGATGTAATGGAATCCCTGATAACCATCAATTGTTCATCAATAAAATTAATTGCTTTTTGAGAAGACTCGTTTTTACGCATTAAATTATCCGCAAAAAACTCCTGATTTAAAATATTCAAAAAGTCGACATCCCGCTTGGCAATCGGGCCAACAAGGGAAATTTCCATAACAGAAGACCCATCCATAACAAACTGTAATCTTAGCCTGGAATTATAATCAGCTACCAACTGGTCGTTTGAAACAAATCGGAAATGCAGGTCGTATTTTTCAGAAAATAAGCTTGTTTTGTTCACCAAAACAAAAAATAATTGCTGCTGTTGCAAGTATTTGCCATATTCTCCGGTTATCCTGAATGCTGGCCTTACATCATCACCATGAAACACAATCTCATACATTTCACTGTCTAATCCTATTATTTCGAACTCCAGCCCATAAGCATTCTTATCAACGAAATTAGATTCAATTTCAACAGTACCACTTTTATAAAGATTGATATTTTTAAACCTGCGTTTTTGGTACAATTCGCTTGTAATATTCAACTGGCTGACTGTTTTGGCAACCAAGTCATATGAACCGTACATCAATATCTGGTTGTTGTTATTCTGAGTTGTTTGGGTCGAATAGCCGAAAGCGGTTCCAAAACCAGGTTTTTTGTCTTCTTCAATCAAGACAGTTGTTGTAGATTTATACAACGGAGACCAGGATTTATTTTTAATATAAGCCAAGCCTACTGCCAAAACGAGCCCGATCAAAAGAATGTACCAATACTTCGCAAATTTGACAATCCAAAATACGATGTCAAAAGAAGAATTTTGGGCCTGAGGATAAACAGCATTTGGACCTGACGGTCTTTTGGGAGCGAGCATGCTGTCTGAATAATTATTTGAATTTTGTTGGTTGTTATTTGTGTCCACGAGTTATATATATGCTTAATTATTTACCAAAAGTTAAAACCATCACAAGCAGAGAGATAGGAGTAACGATTAAAGATACAAATGAAGTAACAGAATCTATCCGGAAAAAAGAATTCGGATTAGTCGGAATATAGATTACATCATTAGGCTTTATGTAATAATATTCGGATTCAATAATGGACTCTTCCCTTAAATCGAAAGTTTTTACATAATCCATACCATCAGCTCCTTTCCTTATTATTTTTATATGCTTCTTGTCTCCGGTATTGGATATATCCCCTGCCATAGCCAAGGCTTGGTATATATTCAAGTTTTCTTTGTAAAGGTAGCATTGTCCTTTGCCATAATCTCCCTCTACATAAAAGTAGTTATTTACCAGGTTCAACTTAATTTCCGCGTCAGGCACCAATCTGAGAAAAGCTTTTCTCACAACATTTTCCGCTTCGCTCAATGTAAGCCCGGCAATCACAACCTGACCAACAGGCAAATGAATCGTACCATCTTCATATATCCGGTACCTCACCATAGTTCCACTTCCCATAGAACCGCCCACCTGACCATTATTATATAACCCTTGAGTTTCCAGATTAGATGTCAATAAATAATAAGCAACTTCATCATTCACGCGCAACTTATACTGTTGGTATGCCACCGGCTTGTAAGAATTTCCTTCCTGCAAATATTTCGTTTGCTTGTTTGTAATACAAGAATTGAATATGCAGGCCACACTCAAAACGACAATATATATATATGATTTATTTTTCATCCCAATTATTACTTTACAAGGTTATAAATCATAAAGCCAAAAGAAATTACCGTTGAAGCAACGGCAAACACAGCGCCAAAGGAATTAAGTCCCAAGAATTGACGACCAAGAGGTTGGACATATATTATGTCGTTAGGCTGAATGTAGTAAAATTCAGAATTGACAACATCCTGACTTCTAAGGTCAAATGTTTTTATCATAGTTCCATTATCCATCTGACGGATAATCTTGACGTTTTTCCGGTCTCCATACGGTTTGACATCACTACACTGCGCCAGGGCCTGGTATATTGTCATTTGTTCTTTGGCAATCGGATAACGTCCAGCGACTCCTGCGTCACCAATTACACTATAATAACGATTTTCTAACAAGACTTTTACGACACAATCGTCAGCAATGCCACTGTTAATTCGTTTTTCTATCATTTGTTCAATTTCCAGAGTTGTTTTCCCTTTTACAGAAATATCTCCCAGATAGGGGAAATAAATTGTACCATCAGGTTTTACAGGGAATGCGCGGGTCAATGCATCTGTGCCTGAAGCAGAGTTATTCATCATAGAAAAATAACTGAATAGCTGGGATGTTGAAACATCCAACGGGTTGGTTGTAACCATAATGGTCAACTGGTCTCCCATTTTTACCCGGTATTCCTCCATAGGTGCACCAACTTGGGGATAGGAAACAACTCCTCCTCCAGGTTCTTGAAGTAAATTCGTTTGTTTTGTTGTAAGACAAGATGTAAGGAGCAACACCTGCAATACAACTACAGTACTAATAATAATTCTTTTCATTCAAAGTATGTTTATTTCCCCACTGCTTTCACTTTATATGAACAATGTGCTTTACCACTAATCAGATTATTTAATTTAGACTTTATGAGTTGTTTCCGGATACCTGAAATATGATCTATAAAAACCTTTCCATCCAAATGATCATATTCATGTTGAACTACCCTGGCCATATAGCCTTCATACTCCTCATCATGGGAAACAAAATTTTCATCCATGTACTGAATTCTGATTTTATTTTTCCGGGGTACTTTTTCATGAATCCCGGGAAAAGAAAGGCAGCCCTCCTCAACCAGTTTTTCCTCACCTTCAATATGGGTAATATGGGTATTTATCATCACTTTCTTAAATCCTGCAAAGGCAGGTTCATCATCTGCCAGCGGACTTAAGTCTATAACTAAAAGCCGGATGGGTAATCCAATCTGAGGAGCAGCAAGTCCCACTCCGTCAGCATTGTACATTGTTTCAAACATGTCGGCAATCAACTTTTTAAGTTCAGGATAATCAGAAGTTATATCTTCCGTAACCTTTCTTAAAACAGGTTGTCCGTATAAATAAATAGGTAATATCATTTTCTAATTGATTCCAAATAAGATTGTAACATAATGGTTGCACTTAATTCATCAACCAATTCCTTATTGCGCCTTTCCTTCTTTTTCAATCCCCCCTCCAACATAGCCTGATGCGCCAAAACTGAAGTAAAACGCTCATCCACCATTTTAATTTCAATATCAGGAATAGACTCTTTCAACTTTTTCCTGAATATCTCAACCCTATGCATGTTTTCTGAAGGTTGATAATTCATTTGCCGGGGTTCTCCCAACAAAAATAATTCTACATTTTCCTTCAGAATATATTCTTTCAAAAATGGGATAACCCGGTCTCCTGGCAATGTAGTAAGTCCCCCTGCTATTATCTTAAGCGCATCTGTAACAGCCAGTCCGGTTCTTTTGTACCCATAATCTATGGCAATAATCCGTCCCATTGGCGGCAAAGATAATAAAATAAAAGAAATGTGTGAAAAAATAGTTCAACTTCTGTAGGAAGGGAAAAAATTTGTTAAGCTTTTTCCTTTGGAAAGCTCATGATATACTTCTTCATTTACTATCCATTTCCATACTTTGAAATTATATATCAATGATGACATCCTCTGCTTGAATATGTACAAATTATCATTTTGACCTCCATAGCCTCCTCCCAGATGTAAAACCGACAATTTTCTTCCATCACCTATAAGCCTGGCTTCATCAATTAATAATTTAAGTGGCGAATAACTTTTATATGAATCTACCATTGCCCCCAAATGATACTCCATGAATTCTTTACAATTGACAAATATTGCACCACCGATTGTTACTCCGGATAGTTCTGCAAATAAAATAAATGAATCAAAATCAGTCGATTGTAATAATTTTTCAAAATACTCTACCGGAAAAAACAAATGTGCCGGAGCTTTTAACCGGGACATTGCCTCCAAATAGATTGCTGAAAACAGATGTGCATCGGCTATTGACTTTCCTATCCTGATTTGTACCCCGCTTTTACGACTTCTATTGATTGACCGTTTTACGGAACGGCTGTAGCTTCTCTTTTGATTGTCCTGATTTAGTGTCAAATCTATTGCCAATGTCAAATTTGAATCTTCAACAATACCTACAGGAAATAAACCTGCGCCCTCAATAATAGGATGAATGCGTGAGAATGCGCTGATAATTTTTTCTTCATTGCAATAATCCTGAAGTATTCCGGATACTTCAGCAAAATTCGTACCAGAAGAACGCACCCATCCTGCATAACCATATACAGAAGTTGCATCCTGCCATTCAGTTCCGTTGATTTTCCTGACAACAAGAGGTAACGCCATTACATCATTTCCTTCCTGGAAAACAAGTAACCGGGCTTGTCCTGATTTTTCTAATTGATGATATGAAGCTGTGTGATAGAAATCGTAGGTTTTTACGAGAGAAAGTATATATTCCCATTCACAGGGGTTATCTAACCTGATGACTTTAAAATCCATGCATTAATTAGTATGCGTTTTCACGCTCTTTCTTCAACATACTCAAAGTCGTTAGTATAATAATTTTCAGGTCAAAGAAAAAATTCCAGTTTTCGATGTACCAAACATCCCTTTTAACACGTTCTTCCATTTGTGTTATTTCACTTACTTCCCCCCTGAATCCTGTTATTTGCGCCCAACCGGTAATTCCGGGTTTAACTGAATGGCGAACCATGTATTTATCTATCAAGGAAGAATATAATTTGGTATGACTCAGCATGTGCGGGCGAGGACCAACCAGGCTCATATCTCCTTTAAGCACATTGATAAACTGAGGCATTTCATCCAGATTGGTTCTACGAAGAAATGCACCAATTTTAGTTATCCGGGGATCATTTTTAGTTGCCTGTTGGGTATCAGCTTCCTTATTAATCTTCATGGTTCTAAATTTATAGCAATAAAAATCATTCCCATAAATACCAGTCCGTAATTGTTTGAAAAATACAGGTCCCGGAGAAGTTATTTTGATTAAAAGTCCAACAACAACATATAATACCGGGAAAATGGTTACCATTATAATTGAAGAAAATAAAACATCGAATGCCCGTTTCAGAAGCCTGTTGTGCATATATTCCAATGGTTCCGGTTTAATGGACAAGATAGGAACTGTTGCAATTGATTCGAGTATCATACTTTTCTTGATGTATGAGTAATATTCAGGAACCAAATAAAACTTAACCTGATTTTTCTCACAAAAATTCATTATCCTCGTAATAATTATATTTTCAGAACTTGATAATGTGCAATAAACTTCATCAACTTCATTTTCTAACACAAACTGCTCCAACTCATCAACACCTCCCAGGAACATCTCTCCCAAATACGTTTGTAATAAAAAATTATCATCAAAAAAACCCATTATCTTATACCCTGCCGAATGCTCGTTATTCAATTCATTATACAAATCCTGTCCGCTTTCTCCCGCTCCGGCAATGACCAGTTGTTTAAAATTATGTCCGGCTTTCCTATAAGATGTGATAATTTTCCTTGCTGACACCCGCCAGATAGAGAATACCACCAGTAGAATCAGATAGTAGGTTATTACAAATTGAACGGAAAAAATTTCCTGATACAGGAAAAACAAACAGGTAATAAATAAAATAGCATGTAACGCGATGGTGGATAAAGCTCTTTGCAGGACTTTATCCACATGCACTATAGGTTTATAAATTTGAATCGGGATAAAATAAAGGGAAAACAAATAGCAGGTATTCAATAATAAGATAATAGTCTTAAGTTCCCTTGAAAAAAAGTATCCGTTTGTCGAAGAACCTTCGAAATAATACATCAGCAGGAAAATCCCGTTTATGACAAACAAGTCAAGCAACAAGACAATCCATTTGATCAAAAAACCCTTTCCATGGCGATGTTTTTTCATAAATGATTCCTATATGCAGTTTAGGTGTTTCATCTATGATTTAAACTCAAATATCACGATTTTATTTTATTTTATTCAAAATAATTTAATATTCTGTATCCGCCATCTTTCAGATAGGCTTCTTTCTTCATTTCCTTGATATCTCCGGCCATCATATCTTCAACCAGCATCGGTAAGCTATATTGTGGTGTCCAACCTAATTTCGTACGGGACTTAGTCGCATCGCCAATGAGCAATTCCACTTCAGTGGGACGGAAATATTGTGGGTCAACCCTCACCACTGACTCTCCTACCCTATCTGAAAAGGACTGGAGATAATTCTCGCCAACCTTTTCCTTGAAGATTTTTTCATCAAGCGTCGAGATATAACCGACTTCATCCGCTCCTTCGCCCCTGAACTCTATCACTACTCCAACTTCCTCAAATGCCATTTTGATAAAATCCCTGATGGTGGTCGTAATACCGGTGGCGATTACATAATCATCAGGTGCATCCTGCTGGAGGATTAGGTACATCGCTTTGATATAATCCTTCGCATGACCCCAGTCGCGTTTACTCGAAAGATTACCCATAAAGACCTGTTTCTGCATACCCAATACTATCCTGGAGACTGCACGGGTTACTTTGCGGGTTACAAACGTTTCACCACGGAGAGGTGATTCATGGTTGAACAGGATTCCATTACTTGCATGCATCTTATAGGCTTCACGGTAATTTACTGTAATCCAGAATGCATACATTTTGGCCACTGCGTAAGGGCTTCGTGGATAAAACGGAGTGGTTTCCTTTTGTGGAACTTCCTGCACCAATCCATACAATTCGGAGGTGGAAGCCTGATAGATACGGGTTTTTTCTACCAGATTAAGTAAACGAACCGCTTCCAGGATGCGTAAAGTACCGATACCATCTACATTAGCTACATATTCGGGAGAATCAAAGCTCACTTTTACATGACTCATCGCTCCCAGATTGTATATTTCATCAGGTTTCACTTCGCCGATGATACGGGTGATATTCATTGAATCAGATAAATCGCCATAATGCAATATCAGGTTCCTGTTTTCCTGATGAGGGTCTTGATACAGATGGTCAATCCTGTCGGTATTAAACAGAGAGGCTCTTCTCTTGATACCATGTACAATATACCCTTTCTTAATTAGATATTCTGCTAAATATGCTCCGTCTTGTCCGGTGATACCGGTGATTAATGCTACTTTTCCCATTCCTTCTTTTAATTGAGAATTGAGAATCGAGAATTAAAAGCTTTCATTTTTCACTTTCAATTCTCAATTCTCAACTCTCAATTATTTTGTAAGTACCAATTATATAATTTTTCTATTCCTTCCTCTATCTCGATTTTATGTGTCCAGCCTAATTGATGGATTTTATCTACCTGTGTGAGCTTACGCATGGTGCCATCGGGTTTGTCGGCATTGAAATATAGTTCCCCGGCAAAATTAACTTTTTTAGCCACCAGATGGGCCAAATCTTTAATTGAAATTTCTTTGCCTGTGCCTATATTGATATGTGTATTACGCACTTCCTTTTCCCCCGGTTTGACAAGATCCTTGAAATCCACATGTTCCATTGCATATACGCAGGCATCGGCCATTTCTTCACTCCAGAGGAATTCACGCATGGGTTTACCGGTTCCCCAGATTTCTACCCGTCCTTTCGAAACTCCATATTTTTGAAGGATTTTTCCTATTGATTCCTGTGGTGAATTGCCATCTGTTCCTTCAATCGGACGTTTATTCAAATCTTTCTTTATAGCTGCCCAATTATTTTCTGTCAGGCATTTAGATAAATAAACTTTACGAAGCATGGCGGGCAATACATGCGATTTTTCCAAATCAAAATTATCATTCGGCCCATATAAATTAGTGGGCATTACCGAAATAAAATTTGTACCATATTGAAGATTGTAACTTTCACACATCTTGATGCCTGCTATTTTGGCAATTGCATAAGGTTCATTGGTATATTCCAACGGGGAAGTCAGCAAACAATCTTCCGGCATAGGTTGGGGTGCTTCTTTGGGATAGATACAGGTTGAACCTAAAAACAGAAGTTTTTTTACTCCCGATTTATAGGCGGCGTGGATGACATTATTCTGAATCATGATGTTTTCATAGATAAATTGCGCCCTGTAAGTGTTATTGGCTACAATCCCGCCTACTTTTGCTGCTGCTAAAAATACATATTCAGGTTTTTCTTTTTCGAAAAAATCCATTACTTCCTGTTGATTTATCAAATCCAATTCATCAATGGATTTAAGTATAAAGTTTGAATAGCCTTTTTGCCGCAAATTCGACAAAATCGCAGAACCCACCAAACCCAAATGGCCGGCTAAATATATCTTCGAGTCTTTATGCATAGTAATATTTATCATTAATTAGACTTGGCAAAGATACTATATATTATTATGTAAAATCAAACTCACAATAAAAAATAATGTATTTTTGTGGCTTAAACATTTAATAATATGCAAGCGACTTATTCAAAAATCATTTCAGGATTACTCAATATTTCCGAACGGCAAATTTCCAAAACAATTGGTTTATTAGATGAAGGGGCGACTATTCCCTTTATCAGCCGGTATCGGAAAGAAGTTACAGGAGAATTAGATGAAGTAGCCGTAGGAGCTATTAAACAACATTATGAAAAGCTGAAAGAGTTAAGTAAACGTAAAGAAACTATTCTTCAAACTATTGAAGAACAGGAAAAATTAACACCTGAGCTTAAAAACCGTATTGAGAATTGTTGGGATGCTACAGAGTTGGAAGATATTTACTTGCCATATAAACCCAAAAGGCAAACCAAAGCAGAAATTGCGCGTAAAAAGGGTTTGGAACCTTTGGCTAAAATTATTATGCTACAATTTGAACGTGATGTTCAAAGTAAGGCTTTGCCGTTTGTTAAAGGTGACGTAAAAGATGTGGATGATGCTTTACAGGGAGCCAGAGATATTATTGCCGAATGGATAAATGAAGATGAAGGAGCGAGAAATGCCATTCGTAATATTTTCAGAAGGGAAGCCGTAATTTCTTCTAAAGTTGTTAAAGGCAAAGAGGAAGAGGCGGCTAAATACAGGGATTACTTTGAATTCAGCGAATCACTAAACCGCTGTTCATCTCACCGGCTGCTTGCCATGAGAAGGGGTGAATCAGAAGGTTTTTTGCGTGTAAGTATTTCTCCCGAAGATGATAAGTGTTTGGATGCTTTGGATCGTAAATTTATAAAAGGAAATACAAATGCTTCAGATCAGGTGGAAATGGCTGTAACCGATAGTTATAAACGCTTGCTCAAGCCTTCTATTGAAACAGAGTTTTCTAACCTTTCAAAAGAAAAGGCTGATGAACAAGCCATTAAGGTTTTTGCTGAAAACCTGAAACAATTGTTGCTTTCTCCTCCTTTGGGACAAAAACGGGTGTTGGGAGTAGATCCCGGTTATCGCACAGGGTGTAAATTGGTTTGTTTAGATGCACAAGGTACTTTATTGCACAATGAAACTATTTATCCACATCCTCCGCAGAATGAAAAGAGCAAGGCCGGAATGAAAGTTGTATCTTTGGTTTCAACTTATAATATAGATGCCATTGCCATAGGAAATGGCACTGCAAGCCGCGAAACAGAAGAATTTATCGTCAATTTACGATATGACAGGAAAGTACAGGTTTTCGTTGTGAGTGAAGACGGGGCTTCTATTTATTCTGCTTCAAAAATTGCCAGGGATGAATTTCCTGAATATGATGTTACAGTCCGGGGTGCTGTTAGTATTGGCCGCAGGTTGATGGATCCTTTGGCGGAATTGGTTAAAATCGACCCGAAATCGATAGGAGTAGGACAATACCAACACGATGTTGATCAGAGCAAACTGAAACAATCACTTGATCAAACTGTAGAAAATTGTGTAAACCAAGTAGGAGTAAACCTGAATACGGCAAGTAAGCATCTATTGACTTATATTTCCGGATTAGGTACTACATTGGCTCAGAATATTGTGGATTACCGGACAGATAAAGGCCCTTTTAAAAGCCGGAAAGAATTACTGAAAGTTGCCCGGCTGGGTGAAAAAGCATTCGAACAATGTGCAGGATTTTTACGTATTCCAGGTACTGATAATCCTTTGGATAATTCTGCCGTACATCCGGAGAGTTACCATATTGTAGAAAAAATGGCTAAAGATTTGAATTGTGATGTGGTGACGCTTATTTCCGATAAGTCATTAAAAAAGCAGTTGAAATTAGAAAATTATTTGACAAATACTGTCGGCATGCCCACTCTTCAGGATATTATGGCTGAATTGGATAAGCCGGGACGGGATCCACGCCAGGGAATACAAATTTTTGAATTCGATAAATCGGTTAAAACAATTAATGACCTACGTGAAGGAATGGTGTTGCCAGGCATCATCAGCAATATAACTAATTTCGGTTGTTTTGTTGATATAGGAGTAAAAGAAAAAGGTTTGGTTCATATTTCCGAAATGGCAGACCGTTTTGTTTCCGACCCGACAGAAATTGTGAAACTACACCAGCATGTACAGGTAAAGGTTTTGAGTGTAGATTTGGAACGGAAAAGGGTTCAACTTTCAATGAAATCAAACTGATTTGAATAATTAAATCCAATCAATTGATTTGAAATAAATCAATTTGAAATTTGTTGATTTGAAATTTGTTGATTTGATTGTTTCTACTTACATTTGTTGAAAAATAACAGAAAAATGGAAGCTCCTTTTTCATACGGACGACTTGCGGAACAAGAAAACTTCACAGACAGGGATAAAGAATCCTCATTATTAACTCAGCATTTCGCAAACCTAATCAATACGACCATCGTTTCTCCACGCCGGTGGGGAAAAACATCGTTGGTCAATAAAGTAGCCCAATCAATTATGGCAACTAATAAAAATATATTGGTTTGTCATATCGACATTTTCAATTGCCGCACAGAAGAACAATTTTATACGGCATATGCTAATGCCATATTAAAAATATCAACCAATGCATGGGAAGAATTTGTTGCCGGAGTCAAAAAGTACTTAGGCCGTTTGGTTCCTACCGTTTCTTTTTCTGATACAACACAGACTTATGAACTTGCATTCGGGATAAACTTCAAAGAAAACCAGTTGTCGTATGATGAAATATTGGATTTGCCGCAAAAGATAGCCAATGATATCAAAAAAAAGTTTGTTGTTTGTATCGATGAATTTCAGAACATAGGTGAATATGAAGATTCTCTGGCATTTCAACGCAAACTGCGTTCGCACTGGCAAAAACATACTTCAGTTTGTTATTGCTTGTACGGGAGCAAACGCCACATGCTGCTGGATATATTCAATAATTACGAAATGCCTTTTTACAAATTCGGCGAAATTCTGTTTTTAGAACGTATAAAAAGAGAAGACTGGGTGATATTTATTCAAAAACGCTTTTCTGATACGGGAAAACAAATATCAGAAGAACTCAGTGGCAGAATTGCCGATTTAATGAAAAATCATCCTTACTATACACAACAACTCAGCCAGCAAGTATGGCTTCGCACGCCGAGAAAATGCACGGAAGCAATACTTAATGATGCTTTTATAAGTTTGATTGGACAATTAAGCCTTCTATTCGCCAATATTATTGATACTCTCACTGCCAAACAAATCAATTTTCTGCTTGCTGTTGGCGATGGCGTCATCAATTTTTCATCGGTCGAGACATTAGATAAGTATCAGTTGGGAACTTCCGCCAACATAAAAAATCTCCGGAAAGCAACACTCGATAAAGATTTGATTGATGTGCTTCCCGGAAATGTTATAGAAATACAGGACCCTGCTTTTGAATATTGGCTCATGAATATTTACAGGTAGAACCTGTTTTATTCAAACCCGTCTTAAATTCATTTTATCTGGTTCAATATTGCCGGGTCTTTGATACTTTTGTCATCTGCCAGCAAAATAATTTTGGAAATAACTTCAGCAGTACGTGGATCTTCATCCGCAAACGGGAGGAAAATGCGCCCACGGTGCTGGCTTTGTACTGCTAAAATATTAACAGCTCCCTTACCCATTTTATGCACGACTCCACTTCCCAAATGTACAGTATATTCTCCCAAACTGCCTTTAACCGTTGCCTGGCGATCTTTAACCAAAACATTTTCGATATGCAGTAATGCAAGCAATTCAGATACGATAACTGCACGCATTTCAATTGTTGAATGACTGGCTTCCGGATCGACTCCTCCAATATGGGCTACGCTTATAACCAAATCGATATCCCTCATTACTTCTGAAAAAATAACCGGCGGAATATTTTCAAAAGGCAAAGGTTTATGGGTTTTCCTGTCAAAGAATTGCACTGTTTCCAAAGTTGGCGCTTCAATATCGGATGGTGAAAACCAGTCGGCAGCGGCATACATAGTCGCGATAATATTCTCCTTATAATAAACCCTTTGCAATCCTTCTTCGTAATCAACCGTCCAACCACGGCCTTTCAGCAATGCAACTGTCTTTTGAGGCTGTACCTGGTGTCCGGCATAACGTCTTGATATAGTTTTCTCAGCCCGTTCATCTTCATTAATCAGGTATAACTCCCTGAAAATTTGTTTGAAAGGTTGGACTAATTGATGTTCAAAAGCATAATGCTGGCATTCCAGCCAAACACTGGCCGTATATAAATCGTAGGGATGTGCAATATTTACGGAAGCGCTATCCGGAAGGTCCAATAACTCACAGAAAGCGCCTGATCGTTTACCACTTACAAAGAGTAACTTTTGAAGCAGAGGTGCAATAACAGGATGCTCCACTAATTGTTTGAGTTCCCGGAATTCGAAAGCATCACGGTTTACCATTGATTGCTCAAGACTTGCTTTCGCCCGTTTGAACTGGTTTTTCAGTGCAGAAACTACTTCCTTACACTCTGTGATATAAGTATCTTTTTTAAGTTTAGCCGGAACGGATGAAAGCTTCTTACCTTCTTTTTCGCAAACCAATTCGGCTATACCTTCCTTGTTAATGGAAATGTGAACTGAAATATCTTCCCGGGGTTCAGGAATAAAATATTTTGTTAATTGCTGCATTTTCAATGTTTCCATGCACCAACCAAACCGCAGGGAATCAGAGAATCCGGCATTACGGGCCAGATTTTCAAGAGCGATCGCGCTGGCTTTGCCTTCGCTTTCCTTCCGTTGCGCCCCGAAAGTTTTACTTTCTTTCAGGAATTCCTGTATAAACTCGTATCGTTCGAGTGCTTCTTCCTGTTTCTTTTTTGCATTCAATGGAACCAAAGAATAGCTTAACAGTTTGTCTTTATTTCTTTTTTCTTTTATTTCTTTTTTCAGTTCCTTTAATTCAAGTTTACCCAAAGTCGCATCGGCAAACAGTTGTGCCCGGCGGTGATTACCTCCTTCGGTCAAATATTTGGCACAATCATATAAAAGGCCGAAACGTTCGGCTCCTAATGTTTGGTAGGCTTCTTTGAACCATGCAATATCGAAGGCGCCATCATTAAAATCCTGCGCACTGATAGGAGAATACCTGGCAACTTCCGTTTCTTTTTCAGCCGAAAATGATTGGTTAATATGGGCATGAAAATACCAGGCTGCGCTTTGCAATCCGGGCCACCCCAAATAATCTCCCACAATATTCAACCAACCAGGAGAATACATGGCGGCTTCTATCAATCGTTTATCATCAATTTTACCATCCAGGGCAGCTTTTAATGTTTTTGCATTATCTGTTGCTTTGGGATGACAATTTTTAAGCAGACTGGAAAGAACCGCTTTTTTAGTGGTGTCACTGCTATAAATATATCCGCGCACAAAAGTTTCTTTGCCTAAAGCCACAAGAATTTTGGCAAAAGTGTCTGCACCTTCGTGGTAGCGGATATCACAGGCTAACTTGCTTACTTCAGTTTTACTATCACCACGTTTCAATTCAATTTCGATAACACGTGCTGCGACTTTATCGGCGACTTCTTTTAATACAGGATATTTTTCTGCGGCTTTTTTGTAACTGGTATATTGTATTTTTCCTGCATAACTTCCTACACAATCACACAGAAACATGGTTTTATAAAGTGAATCAATTTTTAGCACTCCCATGGTTACGCCACGGGCAATGTCTTCCTCGCTTAATCCGATGTAAGTCATGTCGCTAAGCCTTCCCAATTCATAACAAACTGCTAAGAAATTTTTGAAATGTTCATCTTCCCTTGCAGCCTTACTCAAATGGTCCGTGAGGAATTCAACTTCTTTCGTATCTGCAAAAGTTTCGGTACGATCATTGCTTCTGTAATAACCATCTTCTTCATCTTCAATCGGTTTTTGCCAGTCAACTTCAGGCACATGTTCCATCAGGTCGGCCAAAGCTCCATAAAGCGCTTCAAACCGCTCTTGTTCCGGGAATTCCGTCCATAAAATACCGATAATATTTCTGGCAAGATCACTATATTCCTTTTTGCCCCAATATTTTATCAACTTATTGATTTCTTTTGCGTTGAAATGTTGTTCGATAAGTTTATTCGCCCATTTCTGATAGTCGAGGTCATAACTATCATCATAATCTGCCACCTCATCAATGAACATAAAAAGGAAAAGTTCATTAAAAGTGACATTGTTATCCTTTAACCAGCCACGCCAAACATCTTGCAACACGAAATTATCGAATAAAGTATTGTCATCATCATCGCCACTGCGTTGAGCATCTGCACGCGGACGAATCCAAGTATTGGCTCCTAATACTACATCTTCCAGACTATCATCCCACGATTTGGTCTGATAGGTATAATCTTTATTCTGTTTGATTCTATTGGACAAATCATCAAACAGTTTATTCATGCGATCTGAAGAAAAATCGAAAATTGTTTTCAGGGTATGTTTTTTATCTGTTTCCAATGGAGGAAGTTCGGGTCGATATTCCGGATCGTACATACCAAAACCATTTTCTTTATTATATTTGGTTCCTTCACTTACAAGTCCGTCAATTAGAATTTGTTCTTTATCAGTCACCTTCGGCATACATGCAAGAAGAGAAACTGCTTGTTTCTTTTTCAAAGTTCCTTTTTTAACAAGTTGCGAAAGTATATCCAATCCGGCGAGCCGCTTGTTTTCCTGTTTATCTGCGAGCAATGTTTTGGCTGCTTCAACAGGACGTTCCCCCGGCAGAGTAAGCAGGATATCTACGGCATTCTGGCGTAAATCCCCCGTTTTAAGAGCCAGGAGATTGATAACCAGTTTGGCCTCTTCTTCATTAACAGTTAAGGTTTTGATATTTTCCAAAGCTTGCGAACGAACAGGCATACTCTTATCATTCAATGAATTAAAGAGGAATTCCCGTTCCTTACCATCTTTAGGCTGATCTAAGAAACATTTAATGAAAGCCGCCCTGTTATCTGAATCGCAATATTGCATATTATCAATAAGCAACTCTGTTTTCTCCGGGTCAAAATCATATCCGGCAATGGTAAGCAGCTTGGTAAATACATCACTACGATTCAATGTCAAGTTGCACCAATCAAAAGGTTTGCCTTCGGTTTTATAGCCATTTTGTGGAATTAGCCGAACAATTTTTAACAGTTGGTTGAAATGCCGGTTCCTTAGTGTTTCATCCTGGAAAAATTCTTTTTTCTCCCGGCAATGTTGGATAAAATCTTTTTTAGTATATGACCAGATATAATTTATGGGATAAATCTCCATAACCAGGTTCAACACATCCAAATCCGTTTGTTCCAGATATTTCGAAGCAATAGAAAATTCCATTTGTTCATTTTCCGACTGGGAAATAAAATAAAGGGCAGCCAGTTGCTGATATTTTTCCCCGGCCATCAAAGTATCAATAAGTGGCAATACTTTTTCTGTTTCATAGACAGAATTCGCCCAAAGGGAAGCATATATTTCGATAACATCTTTACTTTTTGCAGCAGTTGTACGGGCTTTTTCGTCCGTCAAATAATGATAGCCTAATTGGAATAATTTGGTGACAACTCTTTTATCATCAAAATATTCATCCATTCCCATCCACACGCCAACAGCCCTGATTGCTGAGGAATAGCGGAGTAAATCGTTTTCCAACACGATTTTCATCAGATAGATTAATGCATCTATTTGCCCGCTATCAGCATTTTCAAGGATAGATTGCCGGAGCCCTTCCTGTAATTTAGCAGCCAGCAACATATCTCCCAACAATCTATAAAGCTTTGTGTTTCTACTTTTTACGATGCCGTTGATAATAGAATCTGTGAGTAATTTTGTGTTATTATCTCCTAAGCAAATATCTTCTATTGCCTTGATTATGGGTTGATTATTATCATCAATATATGTAGCAAGGAAATCTCCATATAGATCATCACCAAGGGTTATTCCATCATCGTCATCATCATCTTCCTTTTTAAGTGTAAGAAGATCCTTTACTATATCAAATTGGGTCCATGGGAAATAGATTGTTTCAAGGATATCAATTAATTTATCAAAATAAGGTTCGATATTCTGAGTACGGAAAGAACGGCGATAAAGTGAAGATGAATAAATGTATTGGCTTAACCGGCTGACCGTTTTTCCAACTAATGTTGCGATTTCATTGCCATGGATGGCTTCAAACATTTGTTTCGGCCCATTGTCGTATGCCTCTTTAAGTGTTTCCGGCGACCCTGATTTCAATTCATCTATCAGTTTATTTTTCTTTTCCTCTACATGTGGATAACGGCTTTCCTTATGTGCAATAATAGCTTTTGCTACAGCGCCGGAACGCCCAGTAAGTTTCCCCATTCTTTTTGTAATGTCTTCTGTGTGTGTATTCATTTTAAAATCTTCTGACTGCGAGCATTGTTAATTTGATAAATGTTAAAATGTCTCCTTCTTTAAGCTTAATATTATCGCTTGATTGAATTTCCGTTTTATTGATTAATATGCGATATAAGCCATCATCAAAAGATTGAAGTGCATTTTCAACAGCTTGTTGTTCGTCTTGCTGTTTTTCATTCTTACGGTCACCAAAACCTATTCTGCCGGTATATGCGCCATCGTCATATTCCTGTTGTGTGAGATATTGGAAAAAGGGCGCATCGACCTTTTGGGTATTATACTCCCTTACATTTTCCAACACCAGATAAGTGATTAACTTTTGAGCTGTATCCAAATCATCTGGTATTGCTACAGATTGAAGTTCAAGCATTGGCTTCCGTTTGCCGGCTGCTTTAACACGAATAAAAATATCCATGACAATTATATTTTGATTTTTAGCAAAATTTTCATGGTGTAGATCGTTAAGGTTTTTATTTCTTTTCCTTTTACTCTGTGATTAAATTATTGATTATAAATCCTTTGAAGTTACATTTCCTTCGGCATCAGCAGTAAAGCTGAATTCGTAATAATTGGTAACCAATGCAGCACGACCATGCTGAGAACCTAACTCTGTATTTTCTTTGCTTCTGACATTGAAAGAGTGAACTGTATTTTCCGGTTTTCCATCCATTTTAATAGTATAACTTGAAATTCCGTCTACCGGGCGGCTGACTACTTTCAGCATTTCTGTTGCCTTTGCTACATTTGACGCAATTTTAGAAAAGTCTACATCACTTAATTTAATTCCGGTTTCCGGTTTAAATTCTTTTTTATTAATTCCGACATTTATTATTTTACCTTCACGTGGTTTTTGGTTTCCAGGGATTGTGATACTGAAACTTTGTGGTTCGGTAGCTCCAGGAGACAGAAATTCAACTGTTGCCACATCCATTTCAGTCGAAAAATCAGATGTAGTACCCAACATAATTTCAAAAACAGTTGATTGCGGATCAATATGTTTCTCGATTTTGGAAGGTAACATTTTGTCTACAGATTTCTGATCTTTCAAATCAACACGTGAGATTGCATCGCATGAGTTCAAAGTAACGGCAACAACTGCCACCGCCAGTAAAGATTTAATTGTTTTTGTTTTCATCATTCTTAGTGTTAAATTAATTATTGTTTATATCTGTCCCATTCTCAATTTTGTAGTTCATTTCAAATCTTTCATTCGAATATAAGTTATTGAATCATAATGCGCCCCCCTGGTTTTAACAGCCTTTTTCTCCTTATAAAAATTTATCCTCTTAACAAGCAACGAGATTAAATCTTCAATTACATCTCCATTATTACTCGGCCAGACAACATATAATAATGTATTCTTTACATTCCATAATTCAAGTTCATTAGGCCTGTGCCTATTCAGATACATCTTGCTGATTTCTAAATAATTGAAAATAATTTCCTTATTATTATCTAATATTCGAATACCCTCATCATTCAATTTCAATGTCACATCATACGAAGTAAGTTTTGTCATTAATAAAAGCGGAGATAAAAATATTATTCCGGCAAGAAGACCTATAATTATTGAATGAAAATGGTTGATAAAATTAATTATTGCATCATTACTGAAAGTATAAACAGCAAATGCAGCCAGCAATGTGAAATAAACTATGATAAACCATCTTCTTCTTAAGCGATTTACCTGTTTGTATTTTATTACTTCCATATTCAAAAGGAATCAGCTAATTCCAACCATTCACTTGGATATTGCAGATTGATTAAAATAGCGTGTATGTACTTAATAAATTTGCACATATAAAAGTTCAAAATTAACACTAAAAACCAAATACATGAAATTTTTTTCTTATGGGAATTAGGACAAATACATTTTAAAACAAACTAAAAAACAGGAAGTTACAACATGTCTCAATGTTTTTTTTAGGACAGATAGTTATTGAAAATAAGAATCGGAATAAAAGTGATGGTTTTTATTAAAAATTTGCCTTTTCGTGGAGCATTTGTTCCAGATCTTTTACACTATTAAAGTTCAGTTTTTTACTCAATCTCTGTTTGAACTTGTATTGGGTGCTTTGTTTAAAATCCAAAATCAGGGAAATGATATGGGTAGGGAATTCCAGTACAAACAAGCAACACCATACGATTTCTTTGTAGGTAATTTCAGGATAATCTTTTTGTAATTTTTCGGGCAGGTTATTTAATATCCTATCCATTTTGTTTATGAAAACTGTTTCACTACTAAAACACAAAACTTCGTTATAGATGGCTTTATCTATTTCTTCCTGTTGCTCTGCAGTTGCTTTTTTCCGTTCAACTGCATATTTGGCCTTGGATTCTTCTAATTTTTTATTTAATTCCGACAGTACAAGCTCATGTTTTTTCATTAATTCAGCTTTATAACTATCAGCCTTACGTTTGGTTTCACTATAAGATTCCCGTGCTGCGGCATGTTCTTTTTCATAAAATTCCACTTTATGTTGTTTTCGTTTATTATGTTTATATAACCATGTAACAACAAGACATCCGGCTAATATAAAGAAAAGAAGAATGATAATCAGGTAAAGACGCTGATTCTTGACTTCCACTGTTTTTAAATCTGATTGATGTATCTGTTCCAGCAGTCCTATATTGGGTTGCAGTTCCAGTTTTTTAATCGAATCCCGGCAGTTCTCCCTTTGAGCCATGTAAAGGGTGAAATTTTCCTTGTCATTTTTCGCTAAAGCTATCCGCATCAACACCCTGTAACATTCTTCTTCAAAATAAATATCTATGGGATACTCAAATGCTTTATTGATATAAACCAAGGCAGAATCATACTTATTCCGATAAGAGAATACATTACCTATGTTGTAATATCTTGACGACATATTGGTGTCAAAATAAGGATAATGTAAACTTTGTCTCATATAATATAAAGCAGAGTCAAATTCTTCCTTGAAATAATAACTGTTGCCAATATCGTTGAGGACATCGCCCATTATTATCGAATCGGTAGTATTTTCCAATGCTTTGCGGGAAAATCTGATGGCTTCATCAAATTCTTCGACAGCCATATAATTCCAACCAATTACCAGAAAAACTTTGGACACACTTTCTCTATCCCCTGCTTTGTCAAAATTATTAACTGCCTGGTTGAAATAATCCATGGCCTTTTTATTTTCACCCTGATATCCGGCTATTTGTCCCAGGTCAAAATATATTTTTCCCAACAAGCTGAAATCTTTTTCCCGGTTACAAAGTTCTTTGGCTTTGAGTAAGTTTTTTATGGCATCGCCGTATTCTCTTCTCTCTTTGAATATGCGTGCTTTGCAGAAATAACTATAAGCAAGCTGTTGCCTTTGATTATGGGTGGAATAATAATTAATTGATAAATCTATGATTTCCTGTGGTGGTAATCCCGATGCTTTTTTAATCGATGCCCGGAAATACAACAGTCCGAATAAAGCTTTTCCTTCTTCGGACATTTCAGGATAACGTTCCTGCAGGTTTTGTAATATAGCCAACGATGAATCAGGCATCTGCTCCATCAAGGTTTCGGCTTCACTCAGTTTATAATCGATTTTAGATTGACAGGCCAATAAGAAAAAAAAGGGAATACATGATGTGGCTAATAAAAAATATCTCATTTATCTATTGGTCTTTTTCTGTTTCTCAAATTATTATTAACTCACATTACCAGCCCGTCGAGAGAAAAAATGTTTACTGTAACAGGCAAGGATTATTATATCTCTTTTTTTCTTATCCTTATTTTGAAATATCTGGGTTAATTGAATCACATAATGCAACAAATATATGTATCGTTTCAGATAGTGTGTCAGGGTGCAAAATGGAGGTTTGTCCCATACAATTCAAAATTGGAATCCAAGCAAGTAATATCAGGAAACTACACTTTTTCATGCCCCCAGTATTAATTCTTATTTTTATTCCATGTTATCTCCATTCCATCTACCTGTAATAGCAGCACCGTTTTTTAAGAAATGGACACCATTTCCGCTGCGAATTCCATTTTCCCAACGACCAAACCAATAAGTACCGTCGTTCCAATAATAAACTCCAAAACCATCGCGGCTTCCATTTTTAGTTTCTCCTTCATAAAAATCACCTGAAGAATAGCTTATCCGTTCATATTTATAGGAAGAATATCCGGAGGGTGATGGGTAGGCATCTGCATATCTGCCGTTTTCGTATTTGCCGTTATAAACCAATCTACCATTAACATCATATTCAGCACCTTCTCCCTGTTGCCTTCCATATTTCCAGTCTCCTACATATTTGGATCCATTGGTCCACAAATATATACCAATACCTTCCTGAAAGTTATCTTTCCACTGACCTATATATTTATCGCCTGTATTCCATGTATAAATGCCATACCTTGTTTTATTACCATTGAGAATATACCCGACATATTTTCCATTATCAAAATTTACGGACATAACCTCTTCATAACCGGGAATTGATGTCTTACGCGGAGTTGTAACAGGACTAAGTGTTTTAGTAGTAGTTGGAGTTGTAACGGTTGGAGTAATTGTTTTTTGATCAGACATCGCATAATATCCACCGGATTCGAGTTTTGAGAACCTTTCATTAAGCGACCAACTGTCATTGTATTTCAAAGGAACAACTTCCGTTCCCGTTTTATCAACAAAACCATAGCTGCCATTCAGTTCCGCCATTGCATAACCTTTACGAAAAAAAGACAAATAGTCATATTTAACAGGCACTACCTCCTTACCTGTTTTATCAATATAACCGCATTTCCGGTTTAGTTCCACACTGGCAAGGCCGTCTGTAAAAGGAAAGGCAAAGTCATATTTCAATGGAATTACTTCCCGTCCTGTCCTGTCGATATAGCCATATTTGCCATTTAATCTTGCACAGGCTAAGCCTTCACTTAAATCGTCTACTTCGTCATACCTGATGTTTATTGTTGTCTGTGCACTTGCCAAAGTACAAGCAACCAACATCACCCATGATAAAACTGTTTTTTTCATTGTGTATGTTTTTATTTTAAAATTTTCATCCAGCCAAAATCCCCTTTTGCAATCGTATTTCGAACGGCTAAATTAAGCAAAATTTTGAAAAATATAAATTTAAATTTATAAAATTGCTGTTTTAGATATAATGAAGCTACAAAAGTAATGTTTGATAAAAATTTCCACTGCAATCGTTTCCGGTAATTTCCGGTTAAATATAACCCTAAAATAATACATTTTTCTAACAACATGACTTATATTTGCAATATTGAAAATAATTCATGAACAACATAAAATACAAAGAGATGATTAAAAAATTGTTGTATATTGCAACCTGTCTTACAATCGTTGCAAATTTAAGTATGGCACAGGAATTAAAATCCCCTGATGGAAACTTGAGTATGAATTTTTCTGTGCAGAATAACGGGAGCCCTTCATATAATCTCATTTATAAAGGCAAAGAAGTAATTAAACCAAGCAAATTAGGATTCGAACTGAAAGAAAAAGAAATAGAACGAAGTTTTGATGACTTTTCCGGAGACAAAAATTCCGGTTCAAACCAACATGCCAATGATTTGCTCAGTGGTTTCCGGGTTGTGAACACTCAAACCTCTTCTTTCGACGAAACCTGGCAACCGGTTTGGGGAGAAATTAAAAATATCCGCAACCACTACAATGAATTGGCTGTTACGTTGAATCAGTCATCTACCGACAGGCAGATGATTATTCGTTTCCGGTTGTTTAATGATGGATTAGGATTCCGCTATGAGTTTCCTCAGCAAAAAAATCTGATTTATTTTGTCATTAAAGAAGAAAAAACGCAATTCGCCATGCCGGGAGATATCAATGCATATTGGATTCCGGGCGATTATGACACACAGGAATATGATTATACCATATCTAAATTATCCGAGATAAGAAAACTGATGAAAGTAGCTATAACTCCAAATGCTTCACAGGCTCCTTTCTCAGAAACCGGTGTTCAAACTTCTTTGATGTTGAAATCAGATGACGGAGTATATATCAATATTCATGAAGCTGCTTTAATCAACTATCCTTGTATGCATTTAAATCTTGATGATAAGAATTTCGTATTTGAGTCATGGCTGACTCCCGATGTTCAGGGAAACAAAGGTTACATGCAGTCTCCATGTACTACACCTTGGCGTACGGTTATTATCAGTAATAATGCATGCGATATCCTGGCTTCAAAAATAACGCTCAACCTGAACGAACCTTGCAAAATCAAAGATGTATCATGGATTAAGCCTGTGAAATATGTGGGTGTATGGTGGGAAATGATTACAGGTAAAAGTGATTGGGCTTATACTAATGATTTTCCAAGTATACAATTAGGTGTTACTGATTATTCAAAAGCTAAGCCAAGTGGTCGTCATGGCGCTACGACTGCTCATGTAAAAGAATATATTGATTTTGCCGCTCTGCATGGATTTGATGGCGTCTTGGTGGAAGGCTGGAATATCGGTTGGGAAGATTGGTTCGGTCACTCCAAAGATTATGTTTTCGATTTCATAACGCCTTATCCAGATTTCAATGTACAGGAAATCCATGATTATGCTAAAAATAAAGGTGTAAAAATGATTATGCATCACGAAACTTCGGCTTCAGTCCGCAACTACGAACGCCATATTGATAAAGCATATCAATTTATGAAAGATAACGGATACGATGCTGTTAAAAGCGGATATGTGGGAGATATTATTCCCCGTGGAGAAAAACATTATGGACAATGGATGGTGAACCACTATCAATATGCGATAGAAAAAGCAGCCGGCTATAAGATAATGGTTAACGCCCATGAGGCTGTCCGCCCTACAGGCGTCTGCCGCACCTATCCGAACCTGATTGGCAATGAATCGGCTCGCGGTACAGAATATCAGGCATTCGGAGGAAGCAAACCTTACCACGTAACAATCTTACCATTTACTCGTTTGATTGGCGGACCAATGGATTATACTCCGGGAATCTTTGAAATGGATATCGAAAAAATAAATCCAAACAATCATTCACATGTGAATGCAACCATAGCCAACCAATTGGCGCTTTATGTAACAATGTACAGTCCGTTGCAAATGGCTGCCGACCTGATTGAAAATTACAACCGCTTCCCGGATGCTTTCCAATTTATCAAAGATGTAGCTATCGATTGGGATGACAGTAAATACTTAGAAGCTGAACCGGGAGAATTTATCACAGTTGCCCGCAAAGCCAAAGGGGCTGACAAATGGTTTGTAGGTAATGTTGCCGGAGAAAATGGTTATACTTCCAAGATTTCATTCGAGTTCTTAGATCCTGGTAAAAAATATACAGCAACTATTTACAGTGATGCTAAAAATGCTCATTACAAAACAAATCCGCAGGCTTATGAAATACAGGAGATGACAGTAACGAATAAGTCTAAACTTATACAATACAGTGCTCCGGGTGGTGGTTATGCAATCAGCATTGTTCCACTTGAAAAATAAAAATCATAATTGCAATGACAGAAAAAGAAGAATGTAGTTGTCTTACCAGGAGTAAAAATTGGAGATAATTCAATATTGACTCACTCTCTTTTAACTTTTTCGTTTTACATTTGTTTTCACAAAGAAGAATAACATTCCAAATAGTATTATTATTTATGAAAACAACTGTAAAGTTCAAATTCCGGGCCTCGTTGCGTATGCCCGGTTGTGGTGTATTGGTATTG
>JAVBLO010000056.1:0-98289 GCA_031553415.1 Bacteroidales bacterium
ACGAATCAACAAAGTGAATTATGCCTAAAACGGCCATTTTTTGCACTTTTGAGGGGTGTACCCCCAAAAGAAAAATCCCTGAAACAGTCTATGTTTCAGGGATTTGCTTTGTTTTGCTACTCTACTAAAGTGGTGCCACCAAGAATCGAACCGGGGACACACGGATTTTCAGTCCGTTGCTCTACCAACTGAGCTATGGCACCAGCCCATTTATATTTTTTATGTTTCAGCAATAGGTTGTACAGATACATACGATCTGTCATCTTTCCTTTTTCTGAAAACAATTGTTCCATCAATCAAAGCATACAAAGTATGATCTTTTCCCATACCTACATTATCACCAGGATGGTGAGTTGTTCCTCTTTGACGAATAATGATATTACCTGCTTTGCAGATTTCTCCACCAAAAATTTTGACGCCTAACCGTTTACTTTCCGATTCGCGTCCGTTCTTCGAACTACCGACTCCTTTCTTATGTGCCATTTTTCTAAGATTTTAACGAGTTAAGCTACAATTTCTTTTACTGTTATCTCTGTGAATTGTTGACGGTGACCGTTCAACTTTCTGTAACCTTTCCTTCTCTTTTTGTGGAAAACCAATACTTTGTCTCCTTTTACATGAGAAATTACTTCAGCTACAACTTTTGCACCTTCAATTATAGGTGCTCCTACTGTTACGCTTCCGTTGTTATCTACCAACATTACTTTGTCGAATTCAACAACTGCTCCGCGATCCGCATTGATGCGGTGTACGAACAACTTCTGATCTTTTTCTACTTTAAATTGTTGTCCGTTAATTTCTACGATTACGTACATCTGTTTTAAAATTACAGGTTACCTCCCGGGGGTGGATTGTTTCTTTGCAATCATCTTCTTTTACCCTCTGCAGAATTTCAGCCCGCAAAGATAAAATTTCTTTTTAAATCCACAAAATTTCAGGAGATTAATTTGTAACCTACGCCTCTGATATTGATAATTTTGATATCTGGATCTTTAGATAATTTTTTTCTCAACTTCACAATAAAAACGTGTAAGCTTCTGGTATTAAAAAAATCATCATCACCCCAAAGCTCAAGCAATACCGATTTGTTATTCAGGATATTGTTCTGGTTTTTACATAAACGGATTAAAATTTCGGCTTCCCTATGCGAAAGTTCTTCCTTATATTTACCACATGTCAAAGTTTGATGAATAAAATCAAAAGTATATTGTCCTATAGTATATGTAGTCTGTTCTTCTTTTTTTTCTTTCAGGTTACGGTTGAGCAATCCTTTGATACGGACAATCAACTCATCCATTCCGAAAGGTTTTTTCAGATAATCGTTTCCTCCGGTTTCAAAACCCTGCACCACATCTTCTGTCTGAGATTTGGCACTTAAAAACAAAATTGGAGTAGATTTGTCATTTTGACGGATTAATTCGGTCATACTTAACCCGTCGAGTTGAGGCATCATAATATCAGTAACAACAATATCCGGTTTGAATTCATAAAATAATTTCAAACCTTCATTGCCTGTAGATGCCAATTGTACCTGAAATCCCTGTTTCTCCAGTACATCACGGACAATCATAGCCAGAGAAGCTTCGTCTTCTACAAGAAGTAGTCTCGTTTTCATAAAATATGCAATAGGTAGTAGGGAATGGAGAAATGAGAGATGAAAAAGTCACCCATCTCCCCATTCCCTACTCACATAATTATAATAAATTCAGTGCCAACACCTTCTTTGCTTTTAACAGATATTTTACCACCATGTTTTTCGACAATCGTTTTTACATAATGCAACCCTAATCCGTACCCTTTTACATTGTGAATATTGCCGGTTGATACTCTGTAAAACCTGTCGAAAATTTTAGGCAACGAAGCTGCGGGAATCCCGGTTCCATTATCTTTCACCGAAATCGTTATTTTTCTGTTACTTTCTTTGACTGATAAGTTGATTTTTACACTTTCTCCCGAATATTTGATAGCGTTTTCAATCAGGTTTCCTATCATATTCGGAAAATGTATTTTATCAGCTTCAATAGATAAATCTTCCGGTTGAATATCAATATCTATTTCTACATTTTTATTTACATTCAATAAATATTGATTTTTCAAATGTAGGAATAATTCTGGTAAATCGATTGTTTCAAGGGTAAGTTTCAGGTTTTTCCTTTCTTCGACCGACATCGTTAATATTTGTTCAACCAGTGACGAAAGGCGCGAAAGCTGTTCTTTGGAAATTTGCAGATATTGATTCCGTTTAGCAGTATCATCTATCATTCCGTAATTCAATAATGCATCATTGGCTGCATAGGCAACTGAAATAGGCGTTTTTAACTCATGCGTCATATTATTAACAAAATCACTTTTGATTTCATCCAAAGATTTCTGCCGGAGTATAATCCTATATAAATAAAAATAAGAAAAAATAATGAGGATGATTAACAGCAAGGAGCCGATTAAAATTCCGTACATTTGTTTTAGTACAAACAATTCTGGTTGTTTTAAATTGAGGCGGTATGTATAGACACCATCTACATCAAATGGGAAAGTATATTGTTTATAATCAGCCCTGTTTATCTGTGAAATATTATCTGGAATAGATTGCACAACAGTATTACACTTAAGATCTACTATTTCGGTAAATGATTCGAGTCCTATTCCTTTCCGGTTTAATTCAACTTGCAGGAGGTTGCTGTATACCGAAAAATCCGGTTTTTTCAAACGGCCTACGCTTTTATGCAAATCTTTTTGCAAGTCTAATTGCATATCATGGGTATCCTCCCACCGCGACACATTCACATGGGTATCTATGGTCGATGTATCACGTTTTATAGCAGCATCCAGCCGGATTAAATCAATGCGCCATGAAATCTCCTTGTAATCGGCATCTCTCATGGCGGTTGTCACATCCGTATCTATCTTTGCCATTTGTTCTTTGTAAAAACTTTCGATCCAATAAATCTGGTAACAAATAACAGAAAGCAAAGACAGAAAAATAAATACGGCAATTATTTTGATACGTAATTTCACGAATTATGGTTTTTCAGGAAAAGCCTTACCTGCCTGGATAACTTCAATAGCTTTTTTGACAACCGGATCGGGCGAAAAGAATACCGGATAAAAGCCTTCGTCACCATAAAAATTCCTGATAATATAAGCTTGTGTTAAATTTTCAATTTGTTTTTTTGAAATTTCAATCAATGTCGGACGGCGACGAATCCCTTTTGATTCGGCAAAAGTTACCACTTCACTTAAAAGAGGTTGATTTTGTAAATATGACTGCAAAGACTTATAATCCTTGAATTTAGTCTTCAATTCGCGATGCCGGTCAGTATATTGGAATGCATATTCATAGATTATTCCACGATTGATTAAGTTTGTATAATAAGAGGTAGTTCCGACTGTATCCCTGGGGATAAAAATATCCGGCATAATGCCTCCTCCTCCATAAACAGTGCGGCCCAAAAGGGTTTCATATTTAGGATTATTTTCCTGTTTGATGCTATCGGCAGAATCGAATTCTCCATGCTCAAACCGGGTGATTAAATCGAGCTCATAATCGCTCCCCTTACCTAGTTCATAATTTTTCTGGATGCATCTTCCGGAAGGAGTATAATAACGTGCGATAGTAAGCCGTAGGGCGGAATTGTCAGAAAATGGTATCTGGTTCTGAACTAATCCTTTTCCAAATGTACGCCGGCCGATAATAGTACCCCGATCATTATCCTGGATAGCTCCGGCAACAATTTCGCTGGCGGAAGCCGACCATTCATCGGTTAAAATAATGAGGGGTTCTTTCTGGCAAGTTCCCGTTCCGTTTGCGACAGCATCATTGCGGGGAGATGCTTTACCTTCTGTATATACGATAAGCCTTCCGCGGGAAAGGAATTCATTGGCGATATTAATCGCAGCTTCCAGGAATCCTCCAGAATTACCACGTAAATCAACGATGAAGGATTCACATCCCTCATTTAATAATTTGGAGATTGAAACAATGAATTCATTATAAGTAGTACGGCCAAATTTATTGATTTTGATAAAACCTATTCCCGGTTTGATTTGGTAAGCAATATCAATTGAATTAACAGGAACATCACCCCTGGTAATTTTGTATTCATGTAACTCTTTACTGTCCGCCCTTTTTATTCCTACAGTTACAACAGAACCTTTTTCTCCACGAAGGGTTTTCATCACTTTTTCATTCGTGATATTGGAACCGACAAACAAAGAATCGTTGATTGTAACAATCCGGTCTCCGGGTTGCAAACCAACTTTTTCAGAAGGTCCGCCCGAAATAACACTAACCACCATGACGGTATCCCTTTGCAGGCTGAATTGTACACCAATACCGCTGAAATGTCCTTCCATATCATCGTTTACAGCTTGTAAATCTTCTGCTGGAATATAAACCGAATGAGGGTCTAATTCGCTGACAATTTTAGGAATAACATCTTCTACCAACTGAGTCATGTCAACAGAGTCGACATATTCTTTGTTGATAATGTTCAGAATTACATCAATTTTATTTCCTGTAGAAATAAATAATTTTCTGCCTAAAGGTTTACTTGAAAAATAATTTCCGATAACAAACCCTACAATAAGAGCAAAAATTATCAGGATTGGCAACCATAAAAAGGTCTTTTTTGAATTCATCTTATTCTATTAATGTTTTAATTCTAACTTTTTACTTTATCGAAAATTTGTTTTATATATCTACTTATAACCCATCTGCTAAATCGATAAACAAGACTTCAATATTCGCTCTTTTCAACAATTTTATCCCATCATCCAAGCGATATTGCTGTGAGTAAACAACCCTTTTGATGCCTGCCTGAATAATCAATTTAGCGCATTCTATACAAGGAGAAGCTGTAACATATAAAGTTGCATCTTTACTGCTATTGCTGGAACGGGCAATTTTTGTTATCGCATTTGCCTCTGCGTGGAGCACATATGGTTTGGTAATGTTATTTTCATCTTCACAAACATTTTCAAAGCCGGAAGGGGTGCCGTTATATCCGTCGGAAATAATCATTTTGTCTTTAACAATCAGGGCACCTACTTTTCTCCGTTCGCAGTAAGAATTTTCGGCCCATATCCTTGCCATACGCAAATAACGCTTATCTAAGACAAATTGTTTGTTTTCAGATGTTTCCATTACAAGAAAATTTCAGGGTGCAAAATTATAAATAATATTGTGATAAAGAGTGAAATAAGGGAGGTATATTTTAGTAAAAATATGATTTTTTGAGAAATTAAACAATTGAGGATGAAAAATTGTATGGATATCTTGGCAATAATTAAACTTTAAATTATCTTTGCAGCCCGAAAAGTGATATTCAATTGAGTAAAGAAATAAGATATAAAATATTCATTATTAAAAAGTTTTAGCAAAAAAATTATGATTATTGTTCCATTAAAAGAAGGCGAAAACATAGAAAGGGCCTTGAAAAAATTCAAAAGAAAATTTGAAAAAACCGGAGTTGTAAAAGAACTCAGAAGCAGACAAGCGTTTTCAAAACCATCTGTGGAAAAAAGAAAACAAAAAATCCACGCTGTATACGTACAAAAACTTCAACAAAGCGAAGAATAATTCATTATTTTTATTATCTTCGTTGCATGTAAGGCAACGAGTCTATGTTAATAGAATCATTTGTACAATATATCCGTTATGAGAAGAATTTTTCTTCTCATACGGTAGTTTCGTATAAAAACGATTTGAATCAATTCGAGAAGTTTGTTGTATCCAAAATGGAAACATTCGATCCTAAACTAATTGATGCATCGTTTATTCGTCAATGGATTATTCATCTGATGGGAGAGGGATACTCTCCTTTGTCGGTGAATAGGAAACTAAGTTCTTTGAAGTCTTTTTTCAGGTATTTGTATAAATTATCTTTGGTTGATTCCCAGCCATTTAAAAAAGTATCCGGCCCTAAGGTAAACAAAATGCTACCCAATTTCGTTAAAGAGAAAGAGATGGATGTTATTTTGGCTGAAGAATCATTTGGGAATTCTTTTGAAGATGTAAGGGATAAAACAATATTGGAAGTTTTCTATGGAACAGGGATGCGTTGTGCAGAACTTGCTTCTTTAAAAGATGGAGATGTTGATTTGGAGACTTGCATGTTAAGAGTAACAGGGAAAAGAAATAAGCAGCGGCTGATACCTTTTTCTGTAGCATTAAAAAATGTATTACAATCTTATTTTGAATGTCGTGAACAATTTTTTAGAAATCAGGATAGTTCAGATATGGATTATTTACCCCAAGCATTTTTTGTCAGGAAAAATGGGCGGCCATTAACAAATAGTATTATATATAATATGGTAAAAAAACGGTTGTCAGCAGTGTCTGGATTATCAAAGCGTAGTCCGCATGTGTTAAGACACAGTTTTGCAACCGGAATGTTGAATAACGGAGCAGATTTGAATGCAGTCAAGGAATTACTGGGGCATGCAAGCCTTGCATCCACAGAGGTTTATACGCATACTACTTTTGAAGAACTAAAAAAAGTTTATCACCAGGCTCACCCTAGGGCTGAGCTATAAATATATAGGAGGAAGAAAAAATGGATATCAGAATTCAAACAATTCACTTTGACGCAAGTCAGCAGTTAGAAGACTTTATTCAGAAGAAAGTTTCAAAATTGGATAAATACCATGATGGTATTCTTTCTGTAGAAGTTGTATTGAAAGTTGTGAAGCCGGAAACAGCCAATAACAAGAATGCATCACTTAAGGTCAGCGTTTCAGGGCAGGATTTTTTTGCAGAAAAGATAAGTGACTCTTTCGAAGAATCAATCGCAGAAACAACAGAAGCTGTTGAAAAACAGATAGTCAAGTTCAAGGAAAAACAGAGGAGCAAATAAAAAAACAAATAAGTTTTGCTACTTTAAAAATAATTGCTAAATTTGCAGCCGTTTCGCCTCTTTTTTAAGGGTGAGACGGTTTTTTTATGGCTTTAGGCCTTTGTTTTTGCCTCTTTAGCTCAGTTGGCCAGAGCACGTGATTTGTAATCTCGGGGTCGTTGGTTCGAATCCGACAAGAGGCTCAAGGATGGGTGTTAGCCAATCCATTTTAATAAAAAGGGTAGTTACCAGAGTGGCCAAATGGGGCTGACTGTAACTCAGCTGGCTTACGCCTTCGGTGGTTCGAATCCATCACTGCCCACAAAATTGCGGAAGTAGCTCAGTCGATAGAGCATTAGCCTTCCAAGCTGAGGGTCGCGGGTTTGAGTCCCGTCTTCCGCTCTGTTGCCTATGTAGCTCAGAGGTAGAGCACTTCCTTGGTAAGGAAGAGGTCACGGGTTCAATTCCCGTCATCGGCTCAAAAGTGAAATGAAAAATAATGAAATAATTAAAGTAATGAAAATATTTTTTTCATTTTCTTTATTCCTTTCATTTTTCATTATAAAGAAGCAATCATTAATCAAATAAAGTTCATTAAATTATGGCAAAAGAGCATTTTAACCGGTCGAAACCGCACGTTAACATCGGTACAATCGGTCACGTTGACCACGGTAAAACTACTTTGACAGCTGCTATCACTACAGTGTTGGCAAAGAAAGGTCTTTCAGAAGTTAAGTCATTTGATCAAATCGACAACGCTCCGGAAGAAAAAGAAAGAGGTATCACTATCAATACTTCACACGTAGAATATGAAACAGCTAACCGTCACTATGCACACGTAGACTGTCCAGGTCACGCCGACTACGTTAAGAATATGGTTACTGGTGCTGCTCAGATGGACGGTGCTATCATTGTAGTTGCTGCTACTGATGGTCCTATGCCTCAAACTCGTGAGCACATCCTTTTGGCTCGTCAGGTAAACGTACCTAAATTGGTTGTTTTCATGAACAAATGCGACTCTGTTGATGACGAAGAAATGTTAGAACTAGTTGAAATGGAAATGAGAGAATTACTTTCATTCTATAATTTCGATGGTGACAATACTCCTGTTATTCGTGGTTCTGCATTAGGTGGATTGAACGGCATTCCACAATGGGAAGATAAAATCATGGAATTAATGGATGCTGTTGATACTTGGATTCCACTTCCTCCACGTGATGTTGATAAACCATTCTTGATGCCGGTTGAAGACGTGTTCTCAATCACTGGCCGTGGTACAGTTGCTACAGGTCGTATTGAAACAGGTATTATCAAAACCAGTGAAGAAGTTCAAATTATTGGTTTGGGTTCAGAAGGTAAGAAATCAGTTGTTACAGGAGTAGAAATGTTCCGTAAAATTCTTGACGAAGGTCAGGCTGGTGACAATGTTGGTTTGTTACTTCGTGGTGTTGATAAAGATGAAATCAAACGTGGTATGGTTATTACTCACCCAGGAAAAGTTAAACCTCACACTAAAGTTAAAGCTGAGGTGTATATCTTGAAAAAAGAAGAAGGTGGTCGTCACACTCCATTCCATAACAAGTATCGTCCTCAATTCTACATCCGTACATTGGACGTAACAGGTGAAATTACTCTTCCGGAAGGAACAGAAATGGTTATGCCTGGTGATAACGTAACAATTACTGTAGATTTGATTTATCCTGTAGCTTGTAACGAAGGTCTTCGTTTTGCTATTCGTGAAGGTGGACGTACAGTAGGTGCTGGTCAGATTACTGAAATCATCGAATAAAACTAAAAGTGAAAAGTGAAAAGTGAAAAATTAATTTTTAGTTTTTAACTTTCAACTTTTCACTTCATACGGGCGTAGTTCAGTGGTAGAGCGTTGGTCTCCAAAACCAAATGTCGGGAGTTCGAATCTCTCCGCCCGTGCTAATAAAATCTATATAAATTAGATGAAAAAATTTTTTCAAAAAATAGGAGATTATATTAAAGAATCTTATAACGAACTTGTTCATAAGGTGTCTTGGCCTACGAGAGCGGAGTTAACTAGCAGTGCAGTTGTCGTTTTGACTGCTTCCCTGATACTTGCACTGGTTATTTCTGCAATTGACCTCAGTTTCGAAAAAGGAATGGAATTCATTTACACAGCTATCTTTCGGAAATAAACATGTCTGAAATAGAAAAGAAATTTTATGTACTCCGTTCTGTTAGCGGAAAGGAGAACAAGGTAAAGGAATTTATTGAAGCGGAGATCAATAATAAAAATGGTGACTTGAAAGATTATATCTCCCAGGTCATTATTCCTACAGAAAAAGTTGTGACAGTTCGTAACGGAAAGAGAGTGATGAAAGAACGCGCTTATCTTCCCGGTTATGTTGTTATTGAAGCAGCTTTGGTAGGTGAAGTCATGCACTTCCTTAAAAACTTAAACTACGTAATTGGATTTTTGGGAGAAGGAAAGCCTGTTCCCCTCCGTCCTTCCGAAGTGAACCGTATTCTCGGCACTGTTGATGAATTACAGGATCAACCGGAAGAATTGGATATTGAATTTTATGTAGGAGAAACAGTTAAGGTAACGCATGGCCCTTTCAATGGTTTCCTTGGTGTGATTGAAGAAATCAATACCGAGAAGAAAAAATTGAAAGTGATGGTTAAGATATTTGGACGTAAAACTCCATTGGAATTGGGTTATTTACAAGTTGAAAAAGAGTAGGTTGAATTGGTTACGCAGTTTGCCCTCATAACAAATTAAATTTTATTAAACAATGGCTAAAGAGATTGCTGGACAGATTAAGTTACAGATAAAAGGAGGAGCTGCAAATCCTTCTCCTCCCGTAGGACCTGCATTAGGTTCCAAGGGTATCAACATTATGGAGTTTTGCAAGCAATTTAATGCCAGGACTCAAGACAAACCCGGTAAGATATTGCCAGTGGTAATTACTTACTACGCAGATAAGTCTTTCGATTTTGTTGTAAAAACACCTCCTGTTGCTATCCAATTATTGGAAGTTTCAAAACAGAAGAGTGGTTCTGCAGAGCCTAACCGTAAGAAAGTTGCGGAAATTACCTGGGATCAGGTAAAGGTGATTGCAGAAGACAAAATGGTTGACTTAAACTGTTTCTCTGTTGATGCTGCTATGAAAATGGTTGCAGGAACAGCAAGAAGTATGGGTATTGCAGTAAAAGGGGAATTCCCTGGAAATAATTAAAACTTCAATTGAGATATGAGTAAACTTACAAAAAAACAGAAGTTAGCTTTCAGTAAAATTGAAGCAGGGAAAATTTATACTCTCAAAGAAGCTTCAAGTTTGGTAAAAGAAATTACCACAACAAAATTTGATGCTTCGGTAGACATTGATGTCCGTCTGGGAGTTGACCCCCGTAAAGCTAACCAAATGGTGAGAGGTGTTGTTTCATTGCCTCACGGAACGGGTAAGCAAGTTAGGGTTCTCGCATTATGTACTCCGGATCAGGAAGCTGCAGCAAAAGAAGCAGGTGCTGATTACGTGGGGCTTGATGAATATATCGAAAAAATTAAAGGTGGTTGGACTGATATTGATGTTATCATCACTATGCCTGCTATCATGGGTAAAATTGGTGCGCTTGGACGTGTTTTAGGTCCTCGAGGATTGATGCCTAACCCCAAAAGCGGAACAGTAACCAACGATGTTGCAACTGCTGTAAAAGAAGTAAAACAAGGAAAAATCGACTTCAAGGTTGATAAAGCTGGTATCGTTCACACTTCAATCGGTAAAGCATCGTTCTCACCGGAACAAATTCGTGATAATGCGAAAGAATTCGTTTCAACTTTGAATAAGTTAAAACCTACAGCTGCTAAAGGTACATATATTAAGAGCGTATTTCTTTCAAGTACTATGAGTCCGGGTATTAAAATCGACCCTAAATCAGTAGACGAAAATTAAAACAATTTTGAATTATGAGAAAGGAAGATAAAAGCTCAATTATAGAACAGATAGCTGCTACTGTAGGCGAATACACTAATTTTTATCTTACAGATATTGCAACATTAAATGCTGAAAATACTACTAAGTTAAGAAAAGAGTGTAACAAACAAGAAATTAAATTACTTGTTGTTAAAAATACTTTGCTTAAGAAAGCACTTGAAAAAGTTGAAGGAAATTTTTCCGAATTAGATGCTGTATTGAAGGGCAACACTGCTGTTATGTTTTCTAACGCAGCAAATGCTCCTGCCAAATTGATCAAAGAGTTTGCAAGAGGAACTGATATTCCTAAATTGAAAGCTGCTTATGTTCAGGAAAGTTTCTATATCGGTGCGGAAAATCTGGATGCTTTAGTTAGCATTAAGAGCAAGAATGAACTTATTGGAGACGTTATCGGATTGTTACAATCTCCGGCGAAGAATGTTATTTCTGCTCTTCAATCTGGTGGAAACACCATCCACGGAGTTTTAGAAACTCTGTCGAAAAGATAAAATTCAATTGAGAATTGAGAATGAATTTCTCTTCTGAATCTTAGTTCTTTCAAAAAACAAAATTAGTAATAATCATTTAAAATCATAAAACAATGGCAGATTTGAAAGCTTTTGCTGAACAATTAGTAAACTTAACCGTAAAAGAAGTAAATGAGCTTGCTCAAATTTTGAAAGACGAGTACGGAATTGAACCTGCTGCTGCAGCTGTTGCTGTTGCTGCTCCTGCTGCTGGTGGCGGTGCTCCTGCTGCAGAAGAAAAAACTTCATTTGATGTTGTATTGAAAGAAGCAGGTGCTAATAAATTGGCAATCGTTAAATTAGTAAAAGAATTAACTGGTCTAGGTTTGAAAGAAGCTAAAGATTTAGTTGACGGAGCTCCAAGCAACATTAAAGAAGGTGTTGCTAAAGATGAAGCTGACGCTTTGAAAAAACAATTGGAAGAAGCCGGAGCTCAAGTTGAACTTAAATAACAAGCCCTATTCTTAGGTTTTTGGTTAAGAATCTTCCAACTGAAGGTTCTTAACCTTTTTGTGTTATTTTTAGATTATTAAGTTCAAAAACACCACTAATAGATGTCTCAAACAAGTAGTAACAATCAAAGAATAAATTTTGCATCGATTAAAAATCCTTACCAATACCCGGATTTTCTCGAAGTGCAATTAAAGTCATTCCAAGACTTTCTCCAGTTAGACACTCCACCTGAAAAAAGAAAAAATGAGGGTTTATACAAAGTTTTTGCAGAGAATTTTCCTATCGCAGATACTCGCAATAATTTTGTGTTAGAGTTTTTGGATTATTACATAGATCCCCCGCGCTACACTATTGAAGAGTGTGTTGCCCGCGGTTTGACATACAGTGTTCCCCTAAAAGCTAAATTGAAGCTTTATTGTACGGACCCTGAGCATGAAGATTTTGATACAGTCATTCAAGACGTATATTTAGGTCCTATTCCTTATATAACAGAAAAAGGTACATTTGTTATCAATGGTGCTGAACGTGTTGTTGTTTCCCAGCTTCACCGTTCTCCAGGTGTATTCTTCGGACAAAGCATCCATACTAACGGAACAAAATTGTACTCAGCAAGAATCATCCCGTTCAAGGGTTCTTGGATTGAATTCGCAACCGATATAAACAACGTGATGTATGCTTATATCGACCGTAAGAAGAAATTACCTGTTACTACATTGTTAAGAGCAATTGGTTTTGAGAGCGATAAAGATATTCTTGAAATTTTCAACCTGGCTGAAGAGATTAAGGTTAATAAGACTAACCTGAAAAATTCTATCGGCCGGAAATTAGCAGCCCGTGTGTTGAAATCATGGGTAGAGGACTTTGTAGATGAGGATACCGGTGAAGTTGTTTCTATCGAGCGTAATGAAGTCATCATCGACCGTGAGGTTGTGCTGAATGAAGACCATATTGAGGAAATTATGGAATCGGGTGCACAAACTATTCTGTTGCACAGGCAAGAGCAAAGTCTTTCAGACTATGCAATTATATATAACACTTTACAGAAAGACCCGAGTAACTCGGAACGTGATGCGGTTGTATATATTTATCGTCAGTTGCGTAACGCAGATCCTGCTGATGATGCAAGTGCAAGGGAAGTTATCCAGAACTTATTCTTCTCGGAAAAAAGATATGATCTTGGAGAAGTGGGACGTTACAGGATCAATAAAAAATTGAACCTGACCACCAGTTCGGATGTAAAAGTCTTAACAAAAGAAGACATAATTGAAATCATCAAATATCTGATCGAGCTTGTAAACTCAAAGGCAGATGTCGATGATATCGACCACTTGAGTAACCGCCGTGTTCGTACGGTTGGTGAACAGTTATATAACCAGTTCGGAATTGGTTTGGCACGTATGGCACGTACTATCCGTGAACGTATGAATGTGCGTGATAATGAGGTGTTTACTCCGATTGATTTGATTAATGCCAAGACAATTTCTTCGGTTGTTAACTCATTCTTCGGAACGAATGCCTTGTCACAATTCATGGATCAAACAAACCCATTGGCCGAAATTACTCACAAACGCCGTATGTCGGCTTTAGGACCAGGTGGTTTATCACGTGAGCGTGCCGGATTTGAAGTGCGTGATGTACACTATACTCACTATGGCCGTTTGTGCCCGATTGAAACTCCTGAAGGACCAAATATCGGTTTGATTTCTTCGTTGTGTGTATATGCAAAAATTAATGATCTTGGTTTTATCGAAACTCCTTATCGCAAGGTGGATAATTCAAAAGTTGATTTGTCAAATAAAGGCATCATATATCTCACAGCTGAAGAAGAAGAAGGAAAAATTATTGCTCAGGGAAATGCTCTGTTGAATGATGGAGGTGAATTCGTCAATCTAAGGGTAAAAGCCCGTCAGGATGCGGATTATCCTATGGCAACTCCGGAAGAAGTTAATTTGATGGATGTTTCTCCAACACAGATTGCTTCTATTGCTGCATCTTTGATTCCGTTCCTTGAACATGATGATGCCAACCGTGCATTGATGGGTTCGAACATGATGCGCCAGGCTGTGCCTCTGTTGCGTACAGAAGCTCCTATTGTCGGGACAGGATTGGAAGGGCAATTGATTAAAGATTCCAGGACTCAAATTACAGCCGAAGGTTCAGGAGAAGTGGTTTACGTTGATGCTGATCGCATTGATATTAAATATGACCGTACAGAAGTTGATGAATTTGTAAGTTTTGAAAGTTCTGTAAAATCCTATTCCATTCCGAAATTCAGGAAAACCAACCAAAATACAACAGTCGACTTGCGTCCAATTTGTCACAAGGGTGACCATGTTGTTGAAGGTCAGATTTTGACTGAAGGTTATTCAACTGAAAAAGGAGAACTGGCTATCGGGAAAAATCTGAAAGTAGCTTTCATGCCTTGGAAAGGTTACAATTTCGAAGATGCTATCGTGATCAACGAACGGGTTGTTCGTGAAGATATTTTCACTTCGGTTCATGTAGACGAATATATTCTTGAAGTTCGTGAAACTAAACGTGGTGTGGAGGAATTAACTTCTGATATTCCAAACGTTAGTGAAGATGCTACTAAAGATTTGGACGAAAATGGTATCATCCGTATTGGCGCCAGAGTTGAACCGGGAGATATCCTGATTGGTAAGATTACTCCGAAAGGAGAATCCGATCCTTCTCCGGAAGAAAAATTACTTCGTGCGATCTTTGGAGACAAGGCTGGCGATGTGAAAGATGCTTCTTTGAAAGCTTCTCCTTCGTTAAATGGAGTTGTTATCGGAACAAATCTTTTCTCTAAAGCTGTCAAAAAGAGAAAATCAAGGTTGGCTGATAAAGCAATTCTTCCTAAATTGGATGAAGAGTTTGAAAAGAAAATGGACAAGTTGAAAGATATTTTAGTCCAAAAACTTGTTGTTATTACAGAAGGAAAATCATCTCAGGGAGTCAAAGATTTCATGAATACGGAACTTATTCCTAAGGGAGTAAGATTCATGCAATCAGACCTTTATAAATTAGACTATAATACGGTTCAGGTTAGTAAATGGACTACTGATGAAGAAAAAAATCAAATGATTCAGAGTGTCATTGTTAATTACCTGAAGAAGTATAAAGAACTGGATGCCGAATTAAGACGCCAGAAATTTGATGTTACCATCGGAGATGAACTTCCTACGGGTATCGTTCAAATGGCTAAAGTTTATATCGCTAAGAAACGTAAATTGCAAGTGGGAGATAAAATGGCAGGACGTCATGGAAACAAAGGTATTGTTTCAAGGATTGTTCGTCAGGAAGATATGCCTTTCCTTGCAGATGGAACACCTGTTGATATCGTCTTGAATCCGTTAGGTGTGCCTTCCCGTATGAACCTTGGACAGATTTTCGAAACTGTATTAGGTTGGGCAGGAAAGAACTTGGGCGTTAGGTTTGCCACTCCGATTTTTGATGGCGCTTCGTTAGATGATTTGAACGAATGGACAGATAAAGCCGGAGTACCTCGTTATGGTAAATCATACTTGTATGACGGTGGAACCGGAGAACGTTTTGACCAACCGGCAACAGTCGGTATCATCTATATGTTAAAACTTGGTCACATGGTTGATGATAAAATGCATGCCCGTTCTATTGGCCCTTATTCTTTGATAACACAACAACCTTTGGGAGGTAAAGCCCAATTCGGAGGTCAGCGTTTCGGAGAAATGGAGGTTTGGGCGCTTGAAGCGTTCGGTGCGTCATTTATCCTGCAGGAAATCCTTACAATTAAATCTGATGATGTCGTAGGACGTTCAAAAGCTTACGAAGCAATTGTAAAAGGAGATCCGATGCCAATGCCAGGAATTCCTGAGTCACTCAATGTATTGTTGCACGAAATGAAAGGCCTTGGGCTTAGTGTAACTTTGGAATAATTAAAAATGAAGAATGAAGAATGAAGAATTAAAACCTTCATTCTTCATCTCTTAATATTTAATTTTTCATTTTTAATTCTTAATTCTTCATTATAAATATGGCTTTCAGAAAAGATAATATTAAAACAAAAAGCAGTTTTTCGAAAATTTCCATTGGTTTGGCATCTCCTGATGAGATTTTAGCAAATTCAAGCGGGGAAGTTTTAAAGCCGGAAACCATTAATTATCGTACATACAAACCTGAACGCGACGGTTTGTTTTGTGAGCGCATTTTTGGTCCGGTGAAAGACTATGAGTGCCATTGTGGTAAATATAAAAGAATCCGTTACAAAGGAATCGTTTGTGACCGTTGCGGTGTAGAAGTTACTGAAAAGAAAGTACGCCGTGAGAGAATGGGACACATTCATCTGGTTGTTCCTGTAGCACATATCTGGTATTTCCGTTCATTACCGAATAAAATCGGGTATTTGCTGGGATTGCCTACTAAAAAATTGGATTCTGTAATATATTATGAAAGATATGTTGTTATCCAACCGGGTATAATAAACGATAGAGTGGTATATGATTTACTTTCGGAAGATGAATACCTTGAAATCCTGGATGCTTTACCTAAAGAAAACCAGTTGTTGGATGATACTGATCCGAATAAATTCATTGCAAAAATGGGAGCCGAGGCAGTTTATGATTTGCTTGCCCGTTTGGATTTGGACGAACTTTCATACGAATTGCGTCACAAAGCCAGCAATGATGCATCACAACAACGTAAAAACGAAGCGTTGAAAAGATTGCAGGTAGTTGAATCTTTCCGTATATCTAAAGGTAAGAACCGTCCGGAATGGATGGTTGTGAAAGTAGTACCTGTGATTCCGCCTGAATTACGTCCGTTGGTTCCGTTGGACGGTGGCCGTTTTGCTACTTCCGACTTGAATGACCTTTATCGCCGTGTGATTATCCGTAACAACCGTTTGAAAAGGTTGATCGATATCAAGGCTCCGGATGTGATTTTGCGTAATGAAAAACGTATGTTGCAGGAATCTGTTGATTCATTGTTTGACAACTCACGTAAGTCAAGTGCGGTTAAAACAGATGCTAACCGTCCGTTGAAATCACTTTCCGACAGTTTGAAAGGTAAACAAGGACGTTTCCGTCAAAACTTGTTAGGTAAACGTGTCGATTATTCTGCACGTTCCGTAATCGTCGTTGGTCCTGAATTGAAAATGCACGAATGTGGTATTCCTAAAAATATGGCGGCTGAATTATACAAACCATTTATCATCCGTAAATTGATTGATAGAGGTATTGTTAAAACAGTGAAATCAGCTAAAAAGATAGTAGACCGTAAATCACCCGAAGTTTGGGATATTCTGGAATATGTAATGAAAGGTCACCCTGTACTTTTGAACCGTGCTCCGACATTGCACCGTTTGGGTATTCAGGCATTCCAACCGAAATTGATTGAAGGAAAAGCAATCCAATTGCACCCACTATCTTGTACTGCATTCAACGCCGACTTCGATGGAGACCAGATGGCTGTTCACCTTCCATTGGGAAATGAAGCTATTCTGGAAGCTCAAATGTTGATGCTTGGTGCTCATAATATCTTGAACCCTGCCAACGGAGCGCCTATCACGGTTCCTTCCCAGGACATGGTTTTGGGGTTGTATTACATCACCAAGTTACGCAAAGGAGCCAAAGGTGAAGGTTTGACATTCTACGGTGCAGAAGAATCTGTTATTGCTTATAATGAAGGGAAAGTCGATATTCATGCTCCTGTAAAAGTGATAGTAGAAGATTTGGACGAAAAAGGAAATATCGTTAAGGTATTGCGCGAAACATCTGTAGGACGTGTTATTGTTAACGAAATCGTTCCGAAAGAAGTTGGTTATGTAAACGAAATCCTTTCTAAAAAGTCTTTACGCGATATCATCGGTAACGTAATTAAGGTTTGTGGAGTAGCAAGAACTGCTCAGTTCCTTGATGATATCAAAGACTTAGGATATAAAATGGCATTCAAGGGCGGATTGTCGTTCAACCTTGATGATATTATTATACCTGCTGAAAAAGAAAAATTAGTACAGGAAGGTTATGATGAAGTTGAACAGATTCTGAACAACTACAACATGGGTTTCATTACTTATAATGAACGTTATAACCAGATTATTGATACATGGACACACGTTAACTCCCGTTTGTCAAGCATTTTGATGAAACAATTGTCGGAAGATGATCAAGGTTTCAATTCTGTATATATGATGCTTGATTCCGGAGCCCGTGGTTCTAAAGAACAGATTCGCCAGTTATCCGGTATGCGTGGTTTGATGGCAAAACCGCAAAAAAGCGGGGCGGAAGGTGGACAAATCATCGAAAACCCGATTCTTTCAAACTTTAAGGAAGGGCTGTCTGTGTTGGAGTACTTTATTTCTACCCACGGTGCCCGTAAAGGTTTGGCGGATACAGCTTTGAAAACTGCCGATGCAGGATACTTGACCCGTCGTTTAGTTGACGTTTCTCATGACGTGATTATCAACGAAGAAGACTGTGGAACATTGCGCGGATTGGTTGCTACCGAACTCAAAAACAATGAAGAAGTTGTTGCTTCATTATATGAACGCATACTTGGTCGTGTGGCTGTTCACGATGTTCAACATCCTATTGATGGGAATATCATTGTTGAGGCGGGAGAAGAAATAACCGAAGACAAGGCAAAAGCTATACAAGATTCCCCGCTTGAAAGAGTGGAAATCCGTTCGGTTCTTACCTGCGAATCCAAAAAAGGTGTTTGCGCCAAATGTTATGGCCGTAACCTGGCTACAAACCGGATGGTTCAAAAAGGAGAGGCTGTGGGAGTTATCGCTGCACAGTCAATCGGAGAGCCGGGAACACAGCTTACATTGCGTACATTCCACGTTGGGGGTATCGCTTCCAATATTGCAACAGAAAACAGTGTCGTTTCCAAATTCGATGGTATCCTTGAAATTGATGAATTGAGAACTGTTGATGCTACAGATGAAATGGGAAAAAATACCCAAATCGTTGTCAGCCGTTTGTCTGAAATGAGGATTGTAGATCCGAATACCAATATCATATTACATACTCATAATATTCCTTATGCTTCCAAGTTGTATTTCAAACCTGGGACAAAAGTTAAAAAAGGAGATATGATTATTGAATGGGACCCATTCAATGCGGTTATTGTTTCGGAACTTTCAGGACGTATCGCTTTCGAAAACCTGATCGAAGGTACTACTTTCAAAGTAGAATATGACGATCAAACAGGTTTGAAAGAAAAGATTATCGTTGAAAGCCGTGACAAAACAAAACTTCCTACTGCTCAGATTATTGACGAGAATGGAGAAGTTTTGAGATCATATAGTTTGCCTCTTGGCGCTCACATTGTTAAGGAGCAAGGTGATACGGTTAAATCAGGAGAAGTATTGGTGAAAATCCCTCGTGCTGTTGGAAAAACAGGTGATATCACCGGAGGTCTTCCTCGTGTTACAGAGTTGTTTGAGGCTCGTAACCCTTCCAATCCTGCTGTTGTATCTGAAATTGATGGCGAGGTTTCATTCGGAAAAGTGAAACGTGGTAACAGGGAAATCATTGTTACTTCTAAAACCGGAGAATTCAAGACTTATCTGGTATCTCTTTCAAAACAAATCCTTGTGCAGGAAAATGACTATGTACGTGCCGGTATGCCGCTTTCGGACGGAGCGATCACTCCGGGAGATATTCTGGCAATCAACGGACCTACAGCTGTGCAGGAATATATTGTGAATGAAGTTCAGGATGTATATCGTTTGCAAGGGGTGAAGATCAATGACAAACACTTCGAAGTGATTGTACGCCAGATGATGCGTAAAGTTGAAATCATTGAACCGGGAGATACTCGTTTCCTTGAACAACAACTGGTCGACAAGAGTGATGTGATGGAAGAAAACGATAGAATCTGGAGTAAGAAAGTTGTTATAGACAGTGGAGATTCTCCTAATTTGAAACCAGGACAAATCGTTACTGCCCGTAAACTCCGTGATGAAAACAGTGCTTTGAAACGCCGTGACTTGAAATTGGTAGAAGTGCGTGACGCTATTCCTGCTACTGCACGTCAGATTTTGCAAGGTATTACCCGTGCGGCTTTACAAACAACCAGCTTTATGTCGGCTGCATCATTCCAGGAAACAACTAAGGTGTTGAACGAAGCTGCTATCAATGGAAAAGTTGACAGACTGGAAGGTATGAAAGAAAATGTGATCTGTGGTCACTTGATTCCTGCCGGTACAGGTTTGCGCGATTATGACAGGTTGGTTGTAGGAAGTAAAGAAGATTTTGATAAAATACAAGCAACATCAGTTAAATCAAGGGTTTTTGTGGATTGATGCAGAAATCCATTATAATATGAAAAAGGAGCTCTATTTGGGGCTCCTTTTTTAGTGAAAATTTGTGATAAATTAAGGTTTATGAAAAATGAAAGCGCTCCGCTTACTTTAGGAACAAAATCAGTAGGGAAACTGTTGATACAATATGCAGTCCCGGCTATTATAGCCATGACTGCAGCTTCTCTTTATAATATAACCGATAGTATTTTTATTGGCCATGGCGTTGGTCCGCTGGCCCTTTCCGGTTTGGCAATTACTTTTCCTTTGATGAATTTATCGGCAGCTTTTGGTACGCTTACCGGAATAGGAGCTTCTACCTTGCTGTCTGTACGCTTGGGTCAAAAAGATTATGATACAGCTAACAATATATTGGGAAATGTGATAACTCTTAATGTTATTATGGGTATTGCGTTTTCAGTTGTTGCATTACTTTTCCTCGACCCCATTCTTTATTTTTTCGGGGCGAGCCATGAAACTTTGCCTTACGCTCATGATTTTATGGAGATAATTCTGGCCGGAAATATTGTTACTTATTTGTATTTTGGGTTAAATGCCATGCTGCGTTCAACAGGAAATCCTCAGAAAGCGATGATGGCAACGATTTATACCGTACTTATCAATATAGTTCTTAATCCACTGTTTATTTTTAAGTTTGGTTGGGGTATACGCGGAAGCGCTTTGGCAACGGTAATTTCCCAGACACTTGTATTAATCTGGCAAATACGTCTTTTCAGTGATAAAAATAATTTCATACATTTGAAAAAAGGTATTTATAGCTTAAAAAGGAAAATCGTAGAAGATTCTTTATCTATTGGAATGGCACCCTTTTTAATGAATGCGGCAGCTTGTGTAATTGTTGTCCTCATAAACCAGGGATTAATTAACAATGGAGGGGATTTGGCTGTTGGCGCTTATGGAATTGTAAACCGTGTGGCTTTCCTTTTTGTTATGATTGTGATGGGATTAAACCAGGGAATGCAACCGATTGCTGGTTATAATTACGGCGCCCGCTTGAATGAAAGAGTTATAAAAGTTTTGAAACTTTCAATCATTTGGGCTACTATAATTATGTGTGTAGGTTTTCTTATTGTAGAAGTTTTTCCACATGCAGTTGCATCTGTCTTTACAACAGATGATGAATTGACTAATTTTGCAGTTGTTGGATTGCGCTTTGTATTTATGTTTTATCCTTTGGTGGGATTTCAAATGGTGACATCTACTTTTTTTCAAAGTATAGGAAAACCTAAACAAGCGATTTTTATGTCATTAACCCGCCAGGTAATCTTTTTAATTCCTTTATTACTTATATTACCGAGATATTGGGGAATTGATGGAGTGTGGTTAAGTATGCCTATCGCCGACCTTGTTTCTGTAATTTTGGCTACTGTTTTGCTTGTGAAACAATTACGACAACTCAAAAGTGAGAAAATATTATAACGATTCAATTAGGAAAACATGCAAGAAAAATTTGTAATAACGATCGGCCGCCAATTAGGAAGCGGTGGCAAACAAATAGGAGAGATGCTTGCCTCTCAACTGAAAATATCCTGTTATGATAAGGAATTGATACAAATTGCATCTAAGGAAAGCGGTTTGGGTAAAGAATTTTTTGAACAAGCCGATGAGAAATCCGCTTTCAGCCTGATAGGAGGATTTTTTGGTTTGTCGCCTTATGAAGGAGGTTCATATACGAATAATTATTTGTGCAACGAAACATTATTTAAAATCCAGAGTGATGTAATCAGGGAATTGGCTGAACAACAATCGTGTATTTTTGTCGGACGATGTGCTGATTATATTCTTCGGGAACATCCCCATTGCTTGAATGTTTTTATCAGTGCAGATATAGAAGACCGTATCCGGCGAATTGCAGAACAACAAAATCTTACTGAAGATAAAGCTAAAGCATTGATTGAACAAACCGATAAAAAGCGGGCGGGATATTACAATTACTACAGTAATAAAGTTTGGGGAATGGCTACTTCTTATGATTTATGCATCAATTCTTCCTCTTTTGGTATGGATGAAACAGTTGCTTGTATTATACATTTCGCCCAAAAGAAATTTGATTTGAAATTATCTTGAATTTATTTGTTAAGTAGGTGTTTTTCGATAAGTCCGGCGCAAAATCTAACGTATTCGGCACATGGTTTCTTTTTCATTTCGCAATTAATCCCCGGTTCCAGTCCTAATAATTGCTTGCAAATGATAGAGCCGTTTTCTTTGCGGAATTCATCAGCCAATAGTTGCACCATCTTGTAGTTCTCTTTTTTCTTTTCAAGGTCTTTGGCTACAGTCATCCCGGTTTCCAATCCGGCTACCATCGACATACCGCATACTGCACCGCAGGTTTCCCGCATTCCACCAATACCACCTCCGAATGAAGAGGATAGTTTCAATGCAGTTTCCCGGTCAATATTATATAAATCGGCATAAGTGGCGAACACAGCCTGAGCACAATTATAACCTGATTTGAATAACTCTACAGCTTTTTCTACACGACTTTCCATTGTTAAGAGTTAAGAATTAAGAGTTAAGAATTAAGAGTTATTAATCGTGCATAAGCCAACTCTTAACTCTTAATTTTTAACTCTTAACTTTATTAAAATTTCCACTGATTTGAAGTCTTTGTATTACTTGGAGTTGTGGTTGTTTTGCCACTACCGCCTTTGTAATATTGCAGAGCTTCGGGAAGATATTTTTTGATTTCAGTAACGCGGTTAGCATCTGAAGGGTGAGTGCTCATAAATTCAGGAACTGAGGAACCTTGTTGAGACATACGTTCCCAGAATGGAACAGCTTTGTTGGGGTCATATCCGGCAATAGCCATGAAAACCAAACCCAAGTGGTCGGCTTCCAATTCTTGTTTGCGTGAAAATGGTAACATTACTCCATATTGAGCGCCTAATCCGAATACTGTATTACCAATTGTTTGCAGTGCTGATGATGATTTACTTAACACACTGCCAACTGCTGCAGCGCCATATTCGGCAACAACTTGCTGAGACATCCGTTCATTGGCATGCTTAGCAACAGCGTGAGCTACTTCATGTCCTAATACCACTGCCAATCCGGTTTCATCTTGTGTATAAGGCAGGATTCCTTCATAAACCACAATTTTTCCACCCGGCATACAGAATGCATTGACCTGGCCGTCTGCAATCAGATTGAATTCCCAGGAATATCCACTAAGCAACGAAGACATTCCGTTTGCTTCGTAATATGAAGCTACAGCCGCCGCAATATTCTGCCCTACCTTAACAACCAATGCAGTGTTTTTAGTATCTTTTGATTTTGGGGCGCTACTTATATAATCGCTATATTCTTGCAGACTCAAGGATAAAACTTCCTGGTCGGAAACAAGGGAAAGCTGGGAGCGGCCTGTAATGGGGACACTACTACATGCATACATAAATATGCAAAAAACAATTGCGGAGATAAACTTTTTCATAAAAATCAAATTTACTTGTAAGTGATGTGCTATTTTTTGCAAAAATAGGAATAAATCAGTTATTTATACATCAAACAAACAAATATTTTGATATGTTCATTTGAGTTGTTTAATTAACAATAAATCATTAACATCTAATCCCCAATTGAATAATTCCTTACGATATTGCATAAGTGTATTGTGATAGTTTTTGTCTACAGCCAGGTTTTGCATTTCCTTAGGATCAAAGTTCCTATCGAAAAATTGTTCCCGGTTTTTGAAAAAGCGATAAAGAACATACTTATAGTTTTTTCCAATCACACACCACCCACGGGTATTAATACCATCCAATAGTGTTTCTACAAATACATAATCATGTAATGTTTTTGTTTTGCCTTCCAAAACAGGACGCACACTCTTTCCTTTGAGGTTCTGTTCTGTCTTTACTCCGGCATAATCACATATAGTTTGGAAAATGTCCAGGCTTGTATTTATCAATGCTTCATCATTTTTTTGATTGGAAATACCTTTTCCTTTGGGAGGCTTAACAATAAAAGGAATCCGGATAACTTCTTCCTGTAAAGAACGTTTCTGATTCCAGCGATGAGAGGTAACCCCATCTCCATGATCACTGACAAAAAGAATCAAGCTGTTATTATATTTTCCATTGGCTTTCAGTTCAGATATGAGTTTGCCGATTTCAGCATCTACTTTTTCAACCAACCGGTAATAAGCATACAGATATTTTCGCCAATCGTCATCTGTATAGGAACGGGTCGGATAGGATTTAGGATCGGCTTCTTTTTGCAATGTCAATGCTTCCGGATAGTAAGCCGGTTCCGGAAAATTAGAAGGAAGATTTGGGCAATCTTTCAACAAAAACTCATTATTTAAACGACTAAATGGTAAGGATTCATCACGGGCATATTCACAAATTTCGTGAGGATTCAGGAAAGAGGCAACCAGGAACATGGGTTTATTTCCCTTTTCCCGGATATAAGGAGTGCATGCATCAACCAGAATATTATCATCCATATTGCACACCTTATGAAATCCGGTGCCTTCTTCCGGTATATTCACTTGTGGAATATGCCATTTACCGGCATACAAACAATTGTAGCCGGCAGCGGTTAATCTGAAACCTATACTATTTTGCCTGTCTTCCTGCTTTAAATTATCTTCATTGTCTTTAATTCCCAATTCGCAAGGAGTCTTTCCGGTGATAAGGCTTGCCCGGGAAGGGCCGCTCAACGGGTAAGAGACATAAGCATTTTTGAACAAAACACCATCTTTGGCTAATTCGTCCATAGCCGGAGTTTTTACATCCGGATTGCCGACACAACTCATTGCCGATGCTGTTTGTTGATCGGTAATGATAAGAATTATATCAGGTTGTTGCGCCAAGAGAGGGGAAGCAAAACCAATCATTCCTACTGTTAGTGTATTACATTTGTTCATCATAACATTCAATAATAGAATCACACCCAGTTGCCGTCACAATAAGCAGGACGCATCCAGGGTAGATCTTTATTCCGGAAAAAAGGAGCGATGTGTCCGGCTATTCTTTCCATCTCTTTAGGAGACAATGGTTCAAAATGCCGGAGAATGTCCAGGTTCCTTTTAACAATACTTATACTATCCATGCCAAGAACTAAAGCATCAGCTTCTTTGATAGACAGGGCAAACCTGACCAAGTCATCACCAGTAATTCCGGGTACAGTTTCTTTCGGACGCACCGCTTTCATCAGGAGTACTCCCATTCCCTGCCGACGGGCAGCCGGGATGGCCAATTCTTCCCGTTTATAACCATTTTCGGCCCGCCAATGATTCATGGCGACAAGCATGGTGTCAAAAACACCCATTTCAGCCATGTGAGTTAGTGCTTCGGCAGAGGAATGTCCTGAAAATCCGATGAACCGGGTTAATTTTTCATCTCTCAACCGGGTTACTAAGTTCACCAAATTATCCTTTTCCTTAAATTTAGGAATGTCCCTATCTTGGATATCATGTATCATCAGTTGATCCAAATGATCTGTGCGCAAACGCTTCAAGCTCGTTTCAATCTGGCGCATAGCTTCATCAACATTTCGGCTGGTGACTTTAGATGATAAGAAAATCTCGTTTCTTCGCAAGGCTACAGTTTCTCCAAGCCGTTCTTCACTGACAACTCCCAATGTGTTGTTCTGGTAAACCCAGGCAGTATCCCAATAATAGAATCCATTATCCAATGCATAATTCAGTATTTTTGTTGCTTCGTCCGGAGAAGTTATTTCACAAAAACGGCTACCCAATCCAAAGCAAATACGCGGAATACGTACTCCTGTTTTTCCCAACATAGTAGTAGGTAGCCCTTTGGCATTGTAAGCCTGCTTCTTTTCTCCTTCTCCAGCTTTGAGGACAGTGCTACAGCTTGACAATAAGGAACTTCCGGCAGCGGCAACCCCAGCGGTAATTCCTGCTTTGAAAAAGTCTCTTCTTGATATGTTATTTTTATCCATAAATTATGTTTCAGTAATTTATTTTCGCTTCATTGTTTCTATTGGTAACGGAACATAGTCGTGATATACAATCATCCATTCATGTAATTTAGCTTTCAGATCATGTTCAATTTCCTTATAACCGGGATTTCCGGCCAGGTTTACAAATTCATCCGGATCATTGCGCAAATCATATAATTCGAACATGGGGCGTTTTCCCGGAAAAATAGCTTTTTCAAATTTCGGGTCTAATGTACCCTTTTCATGTTGTGCTTCCATATATTTCCATGCAGGCATATTCACAAAGTCGACAGGATAATATTGCTCCTGCCATAAGATATTATATATCAACTTGTAATCTTTTGTAAATATGGTTCTCATCAAATCGAAATCATCTGTCGCCCAAGGCAGCGAAGAACCATGGGAAGCCCTGATAGCGTATACTTCATTTCGTACTACATAATCTGGATTAGAAAAAGTAGGAACAAAACTTTTTCCTGTATAATAGTCCGGAAGAGGAATGCCTGCCATATCCAACAATGTTGGTGCAAAGTCTTCTCCGGAGAACAGGGAATAAGATTGCTGTCCTTTCTTGATTTTTCCTTCCCACTTGATCATCAACGGAACATGCAGGCCGCAATCGTATAACGTGCCCTTACCTCTCAATAAAGCACTTCCGTTATCTCCCATGAATACAATAATTGTATTTTTCAGTTTACGTCTTTCTATTTCTTTCAAAACTAAACCGACATTTTCATCCAGACGATTGATTTCACCATAATATCCGGCCAAATCTTCCCGGAATTCTTTACTATCCGGCATCGTTGCAGGCATATGAAGTGTTGCCGGATTTGGCTCATACTCTTTAGCGGTAAATGGCCTGTGGGGGTCATGAAAATTAACCTGTATAAAAAATGGTTTTCCTTTTGGAACTTCATCCAGAAACTCTTTGTATTGCACTATTGCCAAAGAATCAGATCCTTTTCGCAAGTAGTCTACCCTGTCTTTAAAGGTTTCCAGGTTATATTTCTTAAATGTTTCTTCTGTTTCCGGAGCTTTTGTGTCTGAGCCATCCAAATGGTAACTACGTCCACATATACCTGTATAATAGCCATTTTCCCGCATCACTTCAGGGAAAGCGATGTGCTTCCGTTGAAGAGGCGCTGAGAAACGAGACATTTCGATGTCTAAATCATTCCTGCCTGTCATCAACGAAGCGCGTGACGGAACACTTTGAGGCGCCGTAGTATATGCACTGTGATACAAAATCCCTTCGGCTGCTATTTTGTCTATGTTAGGAGTTTTCAAATCCGGATTACCGTAACAACCCAAATATGGATAACTGTGATCATCGGATAAAATGAATACGATATTGGGTTGCTGGTGCTGGTTTTGACCAATACTTGTAAGTGGTGCACCCAAAGCAATAACCGACAGACCCGTGTATATGCTCAAATTATTTTTCATCTTATTTTATCTTACTGTAAATGGTTCCGTAAATTCGACTTTTGTCTGATCGGAAGTCATCATATTCAATAACCAGCGTTTACCATACCCTATTGAAGGATTGGCAAGTACTTCATTTATTCTCCGTTCTTTCAGTGTATAAACAGTTTCCTGCATATCATCCACTAAAAAGCAGGGATGACAGAAGTTCGGGGTATTGGGTGAATAAAATTCAATGTTTTCAATGCTATTGTTGAACCCTAAATACAATATTTTAGGCTCCTGTGTTTCGTCTTCGGGATAACGGACGATTTTGAATAATCCCAACGCTCCCATATAAAGCGGATCCTTTTCATCTATCTTTTCGGAATAAATGCCGACATGGTGAATACGTTTTGAAATACGCCTCGGAGATAAAAACTTTCCTTTTGACTTTTTGTGCAGACCGTCTTTCGTGTAGTTGATAAACTCCAATACATTTCCCGAGCGGTCTGTGATTTCAAATGTTTCATTGTCTGCTCCGTCTTTGGTAATTTTATCCGGAACAACAATTCCTTTTTGTTGCAGGAAGATACGCATCCCTTCCACATCGTCAGTTTCAAGGGAATACGATACCATCCGTTTTTTTTCTTTAGCCTGCTTATCTTCAATAAATTCTATGAATTGGCGATCGTTCACTTTGAAAGAAGTCACTTTTCCATAAGGAGTAGTATAGGAGAAAGCTTCATCAAAACCAAGGAAACGCCCGTAGTAATTCCGGGCGACCTGCATATCACTTACTAAAAAAGTAATCTTTGCAACTCCCCAAATAGCGGGACGCTTTATTTCCGGTTGTCCGTAAACCAAGGCTGAGGATAATATCAGCAGTAAGCAAGCAATTTTTTTCATACACAAATATAATCAAAATTTGATTTTCCGTATATCCACATAGCGTTTCAATGCTTCCAGATAATAATAATCTCCATAATTGATCGGCACATCTATTTCTGATTGATGTGGCAGATGGCCGGTAGAATGCATCAGGATAAATCCATGATTGGCGCCTTTCTTGGCTAAATAAGCATCGGAAGATAAACTCTTCAAAATAGATTCGGCATAATTGAAGTACTTTGTTCCATCTTTAACCATAGTGCTTAATTCTAACAAAGCCGAAGCCGTAACGGCTGCCGCAGAAGCATCGCGCGGAGCATCAGGTATATCCGGAGCATTATAATCCCAATAAGGAATTTTATCTTCCGGAATGGAAGGATTGTTCATGATAAAGGCGGCAATTTTTTCCGCCATTTCCAGATATGCTTCCTTTTGTGTTTCACGGTAACAAACGGTGTATCCGTAAACTCCCCAGGCTTGTCCTCTTGCCCAAGCGGAAGAATCGGAATATCCCTGAAAAGTTCCACGGCTCTCCACTTCTCCTGTAGATGGAATATAACTTACCACATGGTAAGAACTTGCATCCTCCCTGAAATGATTCTTCATTGTTACATCGGCATGCGATATGGCAATGTTTTTGTATTTTGGGTCTCCTGTATATTTAGACGCAAAGAACAACAACTCCAGATTCATCATATTGTCAATAATTACCGGATAACTCCATTTGCCGAAATCCCACGAACGGATGACTTTGGTCGTGTCGCTGTATCTGGAAGCCAGACTGTTTGCAGCATCAATTAAAACAGCCGGAACACTATCATTGTGTGTAATCCGGTACTCGTTTCCATAACTGCAATACAGCATGAAACCGAGGTCGTGCGTTTTCTTCAGGTCTTTCAGATCATATAATAAAGCAGTGTATTTCCCTGCTTCCGATTCAAAATATTTATCGCCGGTCAGTTCACATTCATACCACAAACTACCAGGGAAAAAGCCGCTGGTCCAATCGCGAGGAGGAACCAGCCAAACTTTGTTATCTTTAACGGAACGGGGTAATTGCCCCGTTCCGTTACAAGTGTCAGATAGCATTCTAAGTTGAGTTCCGGCTACATCCACTGCATTTCTTACCCACGTATAATCATCTGTTTTTTTACCTGAGCAGGAAAATAAACCGGTTATAAAAACAATCAGGATGCTATAAGTTATTTTTCTCATAAAGACTTTTTACAATTATTGAGCCAAATGTTTTTGTGCGAATAATTTGTTGCCTTGGGCATCGTATCCTACCACAATTACCAAACCTTTTACTCCCATTGTCACATTTACAGAACCACTTGAAGCATTCATATTACATGCCTGTTGTCCATTAGGTGTATATACTGATACTTGAGATAAATTTTCTGCCGATACATTGAATCCGTATCCATTGTTAACGATTTGGGCTTTAGATGCTACTGATATCGGATTGATAGCCGAAGCAGGGTTATTTTCTACTTTAAATGCAGGATAAGTGCTGCCCGGTGCCCAAGCTCTTAAAGTAATGCCGCTATATGTAGGATTTGCAGTTACATAAGCATTAAGTTTGGTAAGAGCAGTGCTGATTTGGGCAGATTTTGAGGCACCAGATTCAGCTAAATCAGCTCCATGAGCAGCTACATCTGCAGTAACATCCACATCTATCGTAACTAAAGAACTGTTGGGACGTTGAATTGTCATAAAATCAGTACTTAATGCATAGTTGTCAGACATGTTTCCATTACTTTTAACTGCGATGCGAAAACATTGATTAGTACCCTTTCCTTCAAGAATAATATTATCATTCAATGCAATACAATTATTTATATTAGCATTAGGACTATTCAAACGAGCTACAATTCCTCCTGCAAAAGGGCTGCCTGTTGATTTAACTTTGATGTCACCGGAAGAATAACAGTTAATAGCATAAAAATTAATATTATCTGTTTGAAATTGACCTGCAATTCCTCCTGCATAGGTATTTCCACTTGTACCTGTTGCTATAACATCAGATGAAGAATAAGAATTTACTATTCTAATATTACTAGCAACATTAGAACCTGATGCATTTCCAACAATACCACCTACAAGCATATTGGCAGCAGTTCCACCAACAAAAGTTCCTTCTACGGTGCCACTAGTGTAACAATTAATAATCAATGCATCTGCAGGCGAGGATGGAACTTGTATTTTTCCTGCTAATACCCCTAAATTACAGACAGAACTAGCATTACTTTTAACAGTTCCACTTACAGAACAATTGTTTATAATTCCAGCCCTAAATTGCCCTACAAGACCACCAACAAAATATTCTCCGGAAGCAACAGTAGCATAAATAGCTACATCTTCCAATTTAAGATTAGAAATACTTCCTGATCTTAATCCTCCAAAAAGTCCGACAAAAGCTTGTCCGGTTTTATATGTTCCAGCTGTACCGTATTTCAAATTTTTAATTGTATGGCCTTTGCCATCAAAAGTACCTCTAAAACAATTATCAATATGATCAATACCTATTGGAGTCCAATAGTCATCGCCTTCATTAACCAAATCCAAATCTGCAGTTAATTCATAGTTCTTCCCCCAATAATCTGCATTTTTAGCATTCACTAAATCTGCAAGAAGATACAAATCCCCAATAGAACTAATTTTGTAAGGATTTGCAGCACTACCAGCATCAGCTTCTTCACTATTTGGAAAAGCAGTAGAAGAAGGTGTTTTTGCTATAAGAGACATTCCAATACAGCAAAACAAAAACAGAGTAATCATTAATTTTTTCATGATCTTAAAAAATTAAATTGTTAATAATAAAAAGTTTATTTGTTGACATAAATATTGTTTATCGAATAATCTAACATGTTTAGCATGAGTTGATTGGCAGAAGCATCATAGCGAATCCCATACAAGCCGGGTTCGCCGAATCCGGGAGCCAATCTTCCTTTAGTCAATAATTGAGACACAATTAGTTTACCTTTTCCCGCTCCGAAATCAACTGCAATAACGGGCATGCGTGTGAGACTTTTGCCGGCAACTACCAATGCTGTCTGGTTTTGAGCAATACCATTCAATGATTCTTTGTAGCCTTGTGAAAGGTCAGTCTGTAAAATAGCGGCATGCGGATTGATTGTGATTGCCAAAGCAGGTGCATCTTCTACCAGAAAAACAACTTTTTCCCGCAGGCGTTTCATCACTTCTTTGTCGTTGGGGCGGGTTGAAAAATCGAAATATCCTTGTAATTCGTAGGCAAAATAAGATGAAGATTTAATCAGGTTTTCATCTGCTCCCCGTTGTTTCCATTGGGCGACAAAACTCTTTTCGTTCAAGCCGGATAATTCCATATCGGCCGAAGGCACATTCAAACCGCCGCGCAAGCCATTCCATAACCAGCCTTGTACAGGTAGAAAACGGTTTGTGATTCCCGGTTCAATAACCTGGATATGGCTTTCCGGTTCGGCGACTTCAGTAAATTTCATTTTGATGCCTCCGAATAAGTCAAATGATTGGCTTTCACCATCGGTTAATTTTGTGACGCTTTGCAAAGGGCCGAGATTATCTCCCGATTTGGGATAACCTTGTCCTAAACAACGCATACCTACATCGGTTAACACAACAGATTTTCCATCATTAATTGCTTTTTCAATATTCTTCAGGTAAACCTGGTCATTCTTTTCAATTTTCTCCCAACCGACTCTCCCGACCAGCAATATTTTTGCTTCTGAATCGAACAATGGACATGCTTTTACTTTATTGTTATTCAAAAAAGCTTTCAACTCTGCTTCATCATTATCCACACCCACCATGTTAGAATATAATGCATCCGAGGCAACAGGAGCAAAAACTTTTACTTTCCAGGAAGAAATCACAGGATATTTTATCGAAGCCGGACGGTTTAACAATTCAGCTTTAATTTGGTAATCTCCTTCCGTAGCTGGCATTTGAATTTTAATATCGACCCCTTTAGTACTATAATCCGCTACAGTTTGTGTGAAGTTTTTCTCTGCCCAAATTCGTCCATCCGGACTAACTACTTGAACTCTGACTTCGAAAGGCGCAGCAGTAAGATCATTCAACAGATACACCGGAAGTGTTACTTCTTGAAGAGGAACAAAAGTACGATCCCACAATTCCAAACTGGCCGACCGGGGAGAATAAGCTGCGGTTAATGCGTTCCAAACCGGTTTCTGATTGCCGTCTTTCAAATCTCCCATATACCAATGATTGCCGTCTTCCCAGCTGCTCAATATCACGAAGGGAGAGAATCCTGCAGCGCCAATCCGGCGCCAGTATTCGGCAACAGCAGAATTCGACATCGCATGATGTTCTAACCGTTGTTCTTTGGTATGATTCCGGCCGAGGAAACGCATATAAGATTCGGCAAGCGTGAGGTATCCACCCATTTCACCATGTCCATCGAGATAATTTCCCCCAAACTCATCTACCATAATCGCTTTGGGAAATTGTTTATAACTGTCATAATAAAGACCCAGGTTTTCAAACAAACTCCACCAATATTTGTGCACATGAAGTGTTTCCCTGTCTTCCAGCACCAAAGGAGGATAATGAGGTGTTATTTTATTCAATGCATTCCACATGGTTGTCATTTGTTCCTCTCCTTCCGTTTCATTATAAGGATGGATGATAGCAGTGGACGGATGTTTCATCCCCAAATCTATCCAAGCCGGAAGCTGCTCTGTCAGACTTTCTTCCGAGGCAGGCATTCCATGGAAAAACAACCATTCATATTGGACTAAAAGCCCGTAACGGTCACATAAATCCAGAATTCTTTCGGGAGGAGTCCCTAAATGGAATCGCAAAGTATTTGCTCCATGTTCTTTTAATCTTAAAACAACATTTTTCTTGAACCATGCCGTATCCCAGGCCAATTGCTGACCTTCCGGATTCCTTACCCAGCGATGCCATACTACAGAACCGGCTCTGAGTTTACAAGGAATTCCATTCAGGTAAAATTGCTTTTCTTTTACTTCAAATTGTTTGGGTGCATAGTTCATTTCTTTGCTGTCAACCAACCTATTGCCTTCAAACAATTGCGTTCTCAAACGATAAAGATTGGGAGTATCGGGCGTCCACAGAGCAACTTTATTTTGAAAATCTATTACTACCGTATCAGAAAGAGATTTCCCTTCTGCTATTATTTTCCCATTTTTCAAGATAGAGCAAACCCTTGTGAGACGCATGTTGGAATTTCCTTTTGTTTCTGTCTCACATGCAACCTTTACCTGATCTTTATCAATACAAGTGACAGGTATAATCCGGGCAAGCCGTGTGTTACCATGTAATTCCAGGACTATATCATCCCAGATGCAGGAAGAAATATTCGAGCGCCAATGGTCGGCGGGAGCAATATAAGAAGCATCCGTCTTGGGCAGATCGGATAAAGAGGTTAACGCAATTTCAAGTATGATACTTGAGCCCGGTTTAATGTTTTTTCCAGATAATGTATGATATGTAGGGGCCATTCCTCCATTTTGTTTCGACACAGATTTGCCATCCACATATACCTCTGGATTAAACCGGGCGCCTTTCAAATAAAGCGTTGCCTGTGTCCAGTCGCTTTTCGGTAATGTCACTTTTTGTTTATACCATACTTTACCCGGAGTCATTTCCGAAGCATCTTCCGTAATTCCGGGCAGTTGCACAGTTTTATCGTATTTCCGGTCCAAACCTCTTTCCCATTGGCCATTCAAATTTACAGATGAAGGTTGCCCCATCGACAAAGCGGCAATGACCATTGAAATTTCCAATAAGATTACTTTCCTTATCATAAATTATTTCTTCAGTTTATATTTTCCTGCCGGTGCATTGAAATAAATCAATCCACCCTCTTCTGTGGATTCTTCCGCTTTTAATGAAGCGCCATTCACTTCAATTTGCCATTTGCCCGGAGCCAATCCGGCAATAACAACAGTTAACTGTTTGTCATCTCCGGGAACGGTAAACGATACTTCTCCGTTTAATCTGGATAAATCTTTTGCAAAGAGCAGGGCGAAACCCAATTGTTTTACACCTGCTATTTGTTCGTTTTCAATTAATTCGGCTGGTTGTACAGGCGCTTGTTTGTCGGCATCTTTAACATACATGGCATTCAGGAAGTAATCGGTGGTACGGGGCGCTCCCGGGCAGATTTCTATCCGTCCCCAACCAAATTCTCCCTCTTGTTTTTCTTCGTCATATTTCGCGAAATTATCCGGCACGTAATTCTTACCGTCTACAACCCAGCGGTTGGATGATTCGGAACTTCCGGTTCCGCCCAGCATACTGATTTTGGCATCAGCCGGAAGCAGCGTCTGGTTGACCAACATTCCATTGTATCCAAATTTAACCCGTTTAATAATAGAAGTTTTTCCATCAATGGAAGGCTCTTCCTGGCAATGCAGTAAAAAAGTTTTCTGGAATGACGGATTGGTCGATACTATTTTATCCATTACCACAAAAAGGGCCGGAAAACTTTTGTTATCGGTCGGGACAAATAACATGGAGCGTAATACTTCATTTACTTTTTTCACTTTATGTGTATAAGCCACTGTTAAATCACCTTTGATATAGGCATATTGCAATTTTTTGTTAGTTGTGGATATCTGGTGTGCCAATACTTTTCCCCTATCGAAAGGTCCGCTGAGCCATTCTTCGAAACTTGCAGCTTCGCCGTGAATCTGGTTTTGTCCACCGTCATTTGTCAAAGGCCCTCTGTGGCTGACAAATTCTTCATCCGGATCTTTGATTAACAGACTGTTGTGAGCGATAGTCGCCCTGTCGTAATTGAAATGATGCGGCGAACCATATCCTTTGTAATATCCCGATTCGGAAGCCAGGATTCCTTTATAGAATATCTGGAAATTACCGGCATCCAAATGATTGTGGTTTCCGGCGCTGAGTTCCCCGATTTTCATAAAAGCGATCACATCGCTTGATGTAAGGGAATTGTCCCATCCCGTGCGCGCTACAATTCCTCCGTAAGGTGAAGGATTGTAACGGGCAAGCGGTAAGGTATTTATAGAAACAGGTGTGATGGTCGGATCATGGAACAGGAAAAACTGTACCGGCGTACGGGTAGCATTCGTATAAATAAAATTTTTGAACCTGGGATTATAAAACAGGGCTTCGCTCTTCAATACCGGATCTTTATAAAAATTCCCGATTAAAAGCATTGCCGTGCCGATATGTCCTTGATTACGGCTTAATTCCGTGGCCGGGTTTTTACCCCAGAAATATCTTCTATCCACATTTTCAAATGTACAGTCTCCTTCCCTGAAAAGCTGGGTATCCGGGCGGCGGGTATATATCCAGTTGCGGATTGCCTGCCCGAAATCAGGGTTCAACACTTTTTCTCCCGACATGCGGTAAAGTATCCATTGTCCCCAGGCGTCCCATATCTGGCGGTATGCACCATAAGCATCCCCTTGGTGATGGGTAAAAGATTGATACCAATAATCCCTTGGTTTGACAAACTCATGCAAATAACGCCCTACCGTCCAATCATAAAATTTGGGGCGTTCATCATAAACAGCAATGGAAAAAGCGAACAAATCACGCATCAATTGCGCTTCTCCGGCATGCGAAGTAACCGGTTGTTGCCTTACAGGCGGCCATCCGATTTCCATGCGGGTGGCTAATCCCTGGCATTTGCCGATAAAAAATTGTTTATCATCGGCAGTAAGTAAAGGATAGCACCAGTCATAAACTTCGGAGGCAGTAAAAATGGTTTGACCGATTGGACGTGAAATATCCTGCACCTCACCGAAGTTAACCGTATTAAATACATTGCGCATGGCAGATATGGCGCTTTTACCATGTCCTTTGTCTTTGAAAAGCGCATATTCGAATGCCCTGGCTTCTATGACAGCCAGCATTTTCCCATCAAAATTATCATTCCCGGGACCATTGTCCGGAAGCTTTCCGTCAAATGGGTCTTCCAATAGGGATTGGTATTCTTTCATGGCATTCTTCATATCTTCCATTCCCATGTTTTTTTCGATGATACCCAAATCAGAACTGCGCATCAGCAATCTCGGATGCTTGTTCGGCACTTTAATCCATGGCTTTGGCCAGGGAGCAGGGTCGGTAATCGAGTATTCTTTCTCTTGCGAGAATGCTTCCTGCGTGCAAGCAAGGACAATTGCAATTAACAGGTAATTGACGATTGACGATCGACAATTGACAATAAATATGTTTGATAAATATTTCATTTTTTTACAGTTTTTATGCCTGCTGTTGTACTTCTTTTGAAGGTGTATTTTCCTGCCGGAGCAGAGAAATGGAGCAACATGCCTTCGGAAGAGGCTTCGGATGTAAATTCTGTTTTACCTTCCACCGATATGTTCCATGAGCCTTCCTCTACGCCCGCTACAATTACATTCAATTTAGATTCATTTCCCGGAATTTCGAAAGAAAATTCGCGAACAGTAGGGGAGGCGGTTTTTGCAAAAACCAAAGCATTATTCAATATTTTTGTTCCTGCGAATAAATCCGTTTCAATCAGTTGGGTTGTTTTGATACCGGAGTCTTTGTCGGCATCCCTGGCATACATGACATTGAGAAAATAATCTGTCGTGCGGGATGCTCCGGGACAAATTTCCAACCGTCCCCATCCGAATTCGATTTCGGATTTCGATTCGTTTATACTTGAAAAATTCTTTGGGACATAATCTTTTCCATTCACATACCAGCGCTTGCCGGTTCCTCCTATTTTGGTGGTAACGGCATCAGCCGGAAGTAATGTCTGGTTAACGAGCATCCCGTTATAGCCGGATTTCGTATTTTTAATTCCATATGCAGTTTTTGAATATGAAACAGGTTCTTCCTGAGAATGGAGTAAAAATGTTTTTGTAAAAGCAGCGTTGCTTGAAGTAATCTTATCAAAAACCACAAACACGCCCGGAACATCTTTGTCACCAGTAGGAACAAACAACATGGAGCGCAGTACTTCCGATACTTTTTTAGTTTTCCTGGTGTAAGCCTTTGTCAAGTCTCCTTTTATGTATGCAAAATCAGTTTGCACGTTGGTCGCCGAGTACTGATGAGCCAGGACTTTTCCCCGGTCGAAGGCTCCGCCTAACCAATCAGTATAAGTTTCGGCTTCGCTTTGAATGAGGTTTTGACCACCATCGTTAACTTGCGGACTGCTTTTACTTGGGCCGAACGTTTCACTCGGGTCTTTAATCAACAGGCAGTTGTGAGCTATAGTTGCTTTCTGGTAATTCAATTGATGGTCGTTTCCATATCCATCATAGAAGCCTGATTCAGAAGCTAAAATGCCTTTGTAAAATATCTGGAAATTCCCGGCATCCTGATGATGATGATTTCCCCCTGAAAGTTCCCCGATTTTCATGAACACCACCATATTGTTGGAAAGCGGTGTGTTTTCCCAGCCAGAGCGGGCAATCATTCCTCCATAAGGCGAAGGACTGTATTTTACCAACGGCAAGGTATTGGCTGGGACAAGACCAACCGACGGGTCATTGAAAACCAGGAATTGTACCGGTGTGCGGGTATCGTTTTCATATACGAAAGTATTGTTGTCGGGATTATAAAATGATGCTTCATTTTTGAGAACACCATCTTTATAGAAATTTCCTGTCAACCATAATGCATTACAAACATGGGCATTGCTCCGGCTTTTCGCTTTGGAATCATATACACCCCATGTAACATTCCGGGTTCTGTTTTCAAAAGAATCATCTCCTTCGCGGAACAGTTGTGAATCGGGTCGCCTGAGATAAATCCAGTTATAAGCTGATAGTTTCAAATCATCGTTTAAGCCTTTTTTACCGGTCAGGCGGTAATTAATCCATTGTCCCCAGGCATCCCAGGTCAGGCGGTAAGAACCATAAGCTGATCCTTGATGGTGAGTATATGATTGATACCAGTAGTTGCGAGGTTCGATGAATTCCGAAGAATAGCGTTTCATTATCAAGCCATCGTAATATTCAGGTTTTTCATCATAAACAGCGATGGAAAACGAAAGCAAATCGCGCATCAGTTGGGCTTCTCCGGCATGGGAAGTAATGGCTCCCTGTTTAACAGGCGGCCATCCGATTTCCATCTGGGTAGCCAGGGCAATACAATTTGTGATGATTGATTCCTTTTCTTCTTTGGTTAGCAAAGGATAACACCAGTCGTAAACTTCCGAAGCAGTGAAGATAACATGTCCCAATGCTCTGGAAACATCCGATAAACCGGAAAAATCAACTGTATTAAATACATTTTTAATAGCATCAATCGCCTTCCGTCCATTATCAGCATTGCCATTCAGCACATAATCAAAAGCCTTGGATTCAATGGTCGCCAGCTTTTTACCTTCATAATTGGCTGTTGAAGCGCCATTGTCGGAAAAAATTCCATCAAAATCATCTGCCAGTAGTATATTATGTTGGGCTACAGCATTTGCAGATTCGGTTGTTTTCATGTTGTTACGAATAACTTCCAAATCACTGTTCCTGAACAACAACCTTGGATGTTCGCTGAAAATATCAGAGTTTTTCAGTGTATCTCCATTTTGGCCGGAAGGAATGATTATTTCTTCATCCTGCCCTTCCAGTTTGTCGGAGCAACCTGCAAAAAATAAAATTAAGATGCTGAATATAAATACTTTCTTCATTGTTGTCAATTTTTCCTGATGAAATTTAGTTTGCCTGTCCGGGCAGATTTTTAATAACAGGAAGCTGGCCGTTTACTACATTCCAGTTAGTCCATCCGGTATAAGTTGATGCCATTTTAAGTTCATCCATACTTTTGGTAAACACCTGTGCATTGGTCCAACCTGCATCAGTTCCACATAAGTTCAAGCCTGTGTTGCCGAGTATATATACATTGGATGATTTGAAACCCGAAGTGCTGTTTAATTCTCCGGTATAGTTACCCATTTGTGGAGTTGTTCCATTGGTTTTGCTTACCAATGTGATGGTTCCTGCATTGAATACGTTATTTACTTCAGTGGAAGAACTGCTTGCATAGAAAATACCATATAAGCCGCCCACTGAATAGATAGCATTATTATCCAGGCTAAACCTGATATTTCCGTAGTTGGCGCAGTCGGTCAGTTTAGTTCCGTTTCTGGATTCTCCGATTAATCCGCCCCATTTGGCAGTACCGGTACCGGCATAAATATGATTGTCCAAGTCACCATAATTAGCACATTGTTTCAAAACAGCTTTGTCGGAATAACCAATCAACCCTCCGTTTGAAATATTTCCTCCAGCTTCATTATTGGAAGTAAAATTGTCCACTTTGTCGGTTCCTGTCCCGGTGACACCAAATTTACCGTAATTGACACAAAGGGTGGCTTGCATTGTATTGACGACAGATGTATGTCCACCACTGGCATTGGTTCCGGAAACTACAGATGAATTTCCCATGATTCCTCCCATAAATAAGCTCGGACGGACTACCGAATAATTCGCACAGTTTTCCACTATACAACCTCCGCGTCCGAGTATTCCTCCTACGATAGAACCTGTTGCTGCTATATACTGCATTTTATTGGTACATTTTGAGATGCTGACTGTCGGATGACCTGCTCCGCCCAAAATACCTCCTGATGCAGATTTATCGGTAGTAAAAATATATCCGTTGGTAGTAGTGGAATTTTTGATTTGCGATTCGTCTAAAGCAAAACCCACTAATCCGCCGATGTAATTTTTTTCGTAACGGGATCCTGCCATCACTTTGACATATTTAATATTGCAATTTTCAGCAGTACAATTATCAACAATGGCATTTCCCCTCAATATGGCTACCAAGGGAGCATGAACCAACAGGTAATCATAATATTCCAATGAAGGTGGAAGGCCACTGGATGTAGAACCTCCATTATCATCAAGTGTAAAACTGAATCCGGATACTGTCAGGTTACGGATAACAGAATTTTCACTTACGGTTGAGAATAAAGCTACTGTGGCCGGGCATCCGCTTCCATTGAAAGTAGGCACAAGTAAACTATTCGAATAGTTGGATATTTTCCTGCCGTTTCCATTGAAATTACCTACAAATCCTCCGGTTGCTCCCGGGCATCTGTATATCGGGCCTCCGGTTTCCTGCACACGTTGTGCAGTAGATGTTCCGGCGCATTGTTTACGCGGACTTACCGCTGAACCAATCGGAACGAAAGCTACTCCGTTCAGGTCAATATCTGCATCCAGGCGGTAATAACGGAATCCCGCATTTGCACTGGCTACTACATTCAGGTTTTGCAAGTGGCGCAAAGATTTGATTACGAAAGCATTACTTTCAGTCATGCCATCGCCTGAACTGCTATCAAATAAATTGTTGACAATATTGGAAGAATTCGGCAGAGATTCTGTCGATTCGCTATCATCGCCAAGATAATACAGCACTGAAACGCGAGGCTCGACTTGTCCGGCATAAAAATTACCATTATCTAAAGACCAGTCTGTAATCAATAAAGGTACATCAATTTCAAACTCAGTATTTTTTTCTGTTTTTTTGTTCAGGGCAAACTTGTAACTGCCAACAACGGTATTCGTTGTAACTCCATTTGTCACTTTGTAGAAATTAACTAAATAACCTTTTTGTCCGAAAACCGCATTCCATTTCACTTTGAACACATCCGGAGTGTTTTCGACGTTTACTGTCGGAGGTACGTTTTCCCCGACCTGGCTTACTGTAATTTCTTTCCTGATTTGGCCATCTTCCAGGCTAATAAAAATAATTTTTCCGGTGCGGGCATCTCCTGTAGTATTAGTCTTTACTGACAAGCTTAATAAACGATTACGGGTTTTCTCACAAGAATTGTTATTGAAATCGATATCTTTCTGAGCGGTTGAATCACGTAAAGCAAACATGGCCGGATTGTCAGTTGTTACTTTCCACGTTTCGCTGGTCGTAATGCTCACCGGATAAGTGGTGTAAGCAATCGGAACTTCAAATATAGTATCTGAAACTTCGACAAAAGGTTTTGCCGCTTGCTGGATTAATTTGAAAGGAACGGCTTGTGCATTATCCTGGATAGGTGTAAAATTAATGAATACCACACGGGGAACTTTTTCTATGTTCCGGGTAATGCTCATGGTAACCGGTCGTGAACCAAAACTTTCATCGGTAGGCGACATGGAGAACCAGTCGGTTTCTGCTAATTGGTCTCCATCTGCAACTCCATCCTGGTCAATGTCTGCATCATACCATTCGCGTGAAAAATAATCAGTTCCGTACATGGTCTCCAGTTCGGCTTTCTGATCAGCCGTAAGGTCTTCAATTTTATATTGAACAGTGGCCGACCACCAGTATTTGAGAGCCTCGAAACTGAAAAACATGAAATGATCCATGTCATCAATATTCAATGTCCGTTGATCTGCCGGAACGACAATACTTTCTGTATTTTCATTATACAAATCGTCTCCGGTAACAGCTGATTCGTCCTGGCAACTATTCAACAAAGTCACCAGAGCAATTACGCAGTATATATATTTACCTTTGTTTATGAATTTCATGGCTTTCGTCATTTTTATATACAGATATTTCATAATCATTCACATTGTTTAGATAATAAACGTCTCATTTCTTCGTATAAAGCTGTCGGATTATTATCGTCGTCATATAGCCTGGGTTTTATTCCTGAATCTCCGGTTGCGGGAATTACATCGTTCATGCCATTGAAATGAATGGTTGAAATCCCAAGACCAATGCGCGGGATGACTACCGACATAATGGAACGTAACACTTCTTCCTGATCATCGCGGGTTACTTCTATTGCTTCTTCGTTAGTAAGTCCGAAAGCAGTGTCGAAATTCCTCATTTCAAGTTCAATCGAAGTGATATGGAACTGAAAACGGTTGCGCGAACACCAGTCTATTAATTCGCCCAACATTTTTTCATTATCGGTGCGGTTGGCAGGCAAGGTCCATTTGAACCCGTTTCCATTATCGTCATCTTTGAAAGTGGCATCCCAGGCGATACCATCCACCTGGATTCCGGCAGATTTGAGGGCTGTCAGCATTTTCTGCATTCTTCCGGATATAGTCATATTCAATTCTCCTCCCTGGCAAATCACTTTCTTTACATCCGGTGCATTTTGATTGGCTACTTGTAAAGCAAGTACAATATATTCGGGGATGTAAACGGTTTCGTTTCCATCCTGGTAAGAAATGTTGGAAAGGCCCATTTGATACCAGGGATTCCTGGAAAAATAATCAGCAGAATTTTCGGCTGCAAATGGATTTTTAACAATTTCCATCCACCCTACAACATCATTGTTAGTTGCCAGATCGGCCGAAAGATGCGTTATCAGGTTTGTCAATTCCGCCCGTATATTTTCTGGAGTATTCATCTGATTGCTTTCATCCTTTAACCAATCGGAAGTATTGTCTGAAATAGCAGCTTTCGCATATATTTTCATATTATATTGACGGGCCGAAGTAAAATAAGGGCGATATAACACATCGCTATACTGTGCGCGCGGTTCCTTCAACAAGTTATTCTGGAAAAAAGGAGTATCCAATGCTGCTACCATAAACTGGCGTGTGAATAACAAGCGATACTGGTCTTGCTTGACATTGAAAAATTTCGCATCTTCAGGAACCATTCCCACATAAAAATGCTGGGCTCCGTAATTAGTTCCTACAATCTGGCGCAACGGCATGTCTTTTTCCGGAGTTTCCGTATAAGAATACTCTTTGTCGCAGGCCGTAAAAGAAACGATTCCGGCAAGTATTATGACGATTAGCTTCGTATGTCTTATTATTTTATACATAGTATTTTTTGCTTTTAGTAGTAATCAATTTACCATCCGAAATTCTGATCACCGAATGGAATGGATTTGTTTGTATCAAGTTCTTTTTGTGGTACCGGCAAAAACAAATGTTTTGTGCAAAATCTTTTCACATCCGATTTATACGGATAATAAAATTTGTATACTCTTAAAGCCGGAATTTGTTCCCCCATATCATCAACAACCAATTTATCCCATTCGCCATGTGTAAAAGCCCTTAGTGTATTGTCGTCATTATCCGAACTGTTCCTGAGAGCATAACGAATGCCATAGTCCGGATCCGAATACCAGAAATCATGGGTTTGGATTCTCCTGTCAATGCCTTTCCATCCTCTTTTACGGAATTCAAAAGTCTCATGTCCTTCTCCAAGCAGTTCTATCTCCCGTTCGGAGACGATTAATGCACGTACAGAATCCTGAGATAGTCCGCTTACCCAGTTTTGAGGTTCTACTGAAGCACCTCCTTTGCGGCTGTTCCGGGCACGGTAAAGAATTGTATTATTAATCAGGCTGATGGCATCGTCAGTTTCTCCCAATTCATTGAGCGCTTCGGCATAAGTCAGTAACAAATCGGCATAACGATATACTATAAAGTTTATATTCGAACCGGAAGAAGATGTTTGGGTGTAATCCAGATGCTTTTTGATAAAAGGGAATGCCCGTCCGCGTGTATTCGGACCGAATCCACTTTGAGGGAAGCAGGTCTGAGATGAAGGACCTATATCATATACTCCTGAATTTACAGGATTTTCAGTGTATCTCATGTAAGAATAATAAACATAAGAGGCATCAATTCTCGGGTCGTATTTAGCAGGATTTACCTTAACCGCCGAACTTGCGTCGTTAAAATTGTATGGATGTACCGACAATGGTTTCGCTTTATAATTAGTGCTGAGCGCTTCTTTGGCAGTTACGAACATTCTGTTTTTTGTGTAAGTGGTTTTATCCCCGTATCTTCTCCAATGTTCGGCAAAAGTCGACCAGTCTGCACATACGCGACCACTTGCTCCATTATTCATATTCGGATTGAATTCCGTACAACGGTCGGGAGAAGTCCGGGAACTGATACTCGTTCCCCAACTGGTAGCCATAAACGAATATTGCAGTTCAAAGATGCTTTCATGTGTATTCCGTGTTTTTCCCATAAACAAGTCTCCAAAAACAGGTTGCAATTGATATACATTAGATGTATAAATTTTTCCTGCTGCATCTTTCGATTTTCCCCAGTAATATTTAGCATCAGCGGTTCCTGCTTCGGAAGGGAATACACTGCTTTTTATTTCGCTGAAAAAACGGTTCACTGTGGCATCCGATGAATAGTCTGCATCTTTTCCCTCTTCATAAGTTGCCTGCATGTGTTCCGGAGTCATGGAAGCAATCCAGGAATAAACTTTAGCCAGGTAAGCTGTTGCCGCCCAATAGGTTGGATATCCGATTGCCTGTTCGTCAGGAGTTTTCATCGTTTTTTCCGCATCCAGCAAGTCTTGAAGAATCAGTGCATAGATAGCCGATATTTTTTCACGCGGATAACCGTTTACATCCTGATTGGTAGTCGGTTTGGTTTTCAATGGGGCTCTTCCATATAAACGAACCAAATCGAAGTACGCGCAAGCACGGAGAAATTTGGCTTCTCCAATATTTTGTGAAATAAACCGTTCGTTGAAATCACTTTTCTCCATTTGTTCAATAAAAATATTGACATGATCGAGTGTCCTGTAAATCTGTTGATATACGCTGGCCAGGATATCAGGAGTTGTAGTGTTGGCGGCTATGGCATCAAGAACGGAAGTAGCAGCCGAACTTGTCGAATTAAGAGATGATAAACTGATACATTGCTGTAATTCATATAGTTGTCCGCGGTAGCTATTGTTCGCAAAATTGGCATAACAACCAATTAAAGCAGTGTGCACGGCTACTTCATCTTTATAAGCATCTTCCTGTTTCACGCTGGTAACCGGTTTCTCTTCCAGAAAATCGCTGCAGGAAGCAAACAGGCAAAGAAACATCAGCATTAACAATCCTTTATATTTCATTTTTATAGTCATAATCGAATAATAATAGTTTGGATTTAATTAGAAATCAAGGGTTACACCTAAGGCATAAGACCTGCTTTTAGGATATGAAGTCCAGTCGATACCTACCCGGAAAGGGTCGTTTGCAAAAGAGCTTACTTCGGGGTCGTATCCGCGATACTTGGTGATTACAAACAGGTTGCGGCCAGTAAGGCTTACTCCCAGATTGGAAACGGGACTTCCTTTCTTAAAACCGAAGTTGTATCCGACTGTCAGGTTTGAGAACCTGAGGAAACTTCCGTCTTCCAGGAAATAACTGGTAAAACGGCGGGCATCCCCGGTGTAGTTCAGCCTTGGGTCGGTAGTGCTCAAGCGGTCTTCCCTCCAGTAATGATCGCGTATGTATCGTGTAGCATTGTACTCAACCTGATATGAATTGAGGTCTTCTTCCATCATCCTGTTCGAGTTGGCGATTTGATTTCCATAAACACCGTTGAATACAGCGTTCAGGAAGAATTTTTTATAAGTAAAATCAATGGTAAAACCATAAGTGAAATCGGGATTCGGGTCTCCGATGATGTCCCGGTCTTTATCCGCATCGATATATCCATCGCCGTCGGTATCAACATAATTGAAATCGCCGGCTTGCAGTAATGCAGAAGTGGTGCCTGTCCATACAGGTAAAGTACCTTTAACGGTCATCAGGTCTTCGTTAGTCACGGCCCCTGGGGAAACGCCCGGATGTGCGGCTAAGTAATTGTCCATGCGGGTAGTCCTGTCGCGGTCGACTTCTGCCTGGGTGAGAATTCCGTCAACTTTCAATCCATAGAATAGAGCCACCGGTTTACCTTCGATAAAGATATTAGCCGGATGATTGAAATAAGAACTTCCTATTGTGCTTCCGAGAAAATAAGCCCAATTGTAAGCACCTATCTGGGTAGGCTCCAAACCTATATCCACAATTTTATTCCTGTTAATAGAAATATTTCCCGAAATATTGATTGAATAATTTTTTGTTTTAACAGGAGCCCCATCCAACACAATCTCAATCCCACGGTTCCTTATAGAGCCCCTGTTAATTACCATTGTAGGATATGCCGCAGATAAAGGCATTTCCATATTCTGCAATAAATCATAAGAAGTTTTATCGTATACATCTACAGTCAGGTTCAGGCGGTTACGGAAAAAGCCTACATCGAATCCGGCATTATATTGTTGTGTAGTTTCCCATTTCAGGTCGGGATTACTTAAAGCAGCGACATTAAATCCCCTTTGATAGCCGGTTCCCAACGCATTGGCATACGTATTTCCGTTGTATAGCTTCATTGTCTGGAAAGCATCTATCGCCTGGTTTCCAACCATACCCCAACCCAAACGTATTTTCGCATTTGATAACCAACGATACTGGCGCATGAAACTTTCTTGATCCAAACGATATGCCAGGGCAAATGAAGGAAAATAACTGAACTTGTTGCTATCGGCAAATTTGCTTGTACCATCCGCACGGAAAGTGGAAGTTAATGTATATTTTTCTTCAAAATTATAAATCACACGACCCAAGAATGATAACGAATTTACCGGTATTTCATAATAACCCGGAGGAGTGATGGCTCCACTGTACATCATGCCTTCTTCCCTGTATCCCAATACAGTGAAAGCGCGACCTACATTGAGTTTATTGATTGTATTTGATTTGTTGGCAGTAACACCTAACGTCCCGTCAAGACGGTGTTTCCCGGTTTTGTAATTGGCGAAGAATATATTATCCAAGCTTAAACGCATATCCTGTTTGTCTGAAATTTGTGTCAAACCACCATTATTACGTCCTGTAGAAGTGGTTATACCATAATACTGTATACGGGAACGGTCACGATAATCTACACCGGCAGTTGATTTGAAAGATAACCATTTGGTTAACTTCAAGTTAAGAAATACAGATGCCAACACGCGGTGTTCCTCGGTTTTATCTTCGTAATCGTTCAGGAAAGCTGAAGGCCCGTATATACTATAATCTACATCATATTCTTCGGGATAATCCTCATCAGTCGGAACAATAAGTGCATACGGACGATAAGTGAGCATTTGGCGAATCAACCCTGATGAAACGAAAGCATTGGCATTCGAACCGGAAGTCATGTTTAACTTGGAAAAACTGTATGAACTACGGGTTCCCACTTTTACGCGCGAGCTGACTTCCTGGTCTAAGTTCAAGCGGAAATCTGTTGATGAACGTCCGGTAGAACGGATAATACCCTGATCATTCGAGTAACCTCCGGAAACATAATAATTGGTTCTATCGGTTTTCCCGGAAATATTCAAACGATGACTTTGGCTCCAGGATTCACGAGTTGCCCAATCCTGCCAGTCCATACCAATCTTGCCATCTGTTGTTAGCCCCATAAGTTTGGTACTTCCCTGAGCTACTCCCAATTCGTTTTTAAAAGGAATGTATTCTTCCAACGACAACAAATCACGTTTGTTGGTCATGTGGGAAGTATAGACACTTCCGCTGTATTGTACTTTTGGTTTTTCCGTTTTCCCGCTTTTAGTTGTAATCAAAACCACACCATTAGCTCCTAAAGAACCGTAAATAGCAGTTGCTGAGGCGTCTTTCAGGATCTCAAAATTCTCTATATCCTGCGGATTGATTCCGGTAAGCCCGTTTTGTGCGGGAGCTGTGTTTCCATCTTCTCCCGACAATAAATTCTGGTCTACCGTAGAATTCATGATAATTCCGTCTACAACATACAGAGGTTCGCTATTTCCTGTCAATGAGTTGGTCCCACGGATTTTCATACTTACAGCGGCTCCCGGAGCGGCATCGCTGGCGGTAACCTGTACTCCGGCGGCACGTCCTTGCAATAATGCCTGAAGACTTTGTGCAGTTTGTGCTTCTGTTTGTGTTACTCCAACAGAAGAGATTGCTCCTGTAAGGTCACTTTTCCTCATTTGGCCATATCCTACAACGACCAATTCATCAAGTGCTTTTACATCGTCCTCTAAAGTCACATTTAGTATTTTTGTATCTTTCTTTATATTGATTGTCTTTGTGGTATATCCTAAATAGGAGAATATCAGTTGATTAGCATTGACGGGAACATTGAGTTCATATTTACCATCCATATTGGTTACTGTTCCGACAGTGGTTCCCTTTGCCATCACGCTGACTCCTATCAGTGGTTCTCCGTTCGGGTCGGATACCGTACCGCTGAGTTTTTGTTGCTGTGCCATTACCTGCCAGGAGATTAAAAGCAGTAACAGGGAGAGAAAATATTTATTTTTAAGCTTCATATTTGTATTTAGTTATTCCGGTTATTCATTAAAATTTGGCAACAAAACCCAACGAAAAGGTACGTGTCTGCGGATATGCTCCAAGGTCGATTCCCTGGCGAGACCAGTCGCCGGCAAAAGAGTTGACAACAGGATCGAATCCGTTGTATTTTGTCAGCATCAATAAATTGGAAGCCATAAAGTTGACGGTTAATCCGTTGAAGTAAGTTTTCATTTTTTCATTCAGGAGGATGTCATAACCTACCGAAAGATTAGATAACCTGACATAGCTTCCGTCTTCTACCATCCGGTTGGAAACCTGTTCCAGCAATTGTGCTCCTACCATTGGAAGGGAACCTGTTGCATTGCCTGAAGCAGAAATCCGGTATGCATCTTTGTAAGCGTCATTTGTTACATTATAGGTTTTCCCTACATTTTCCAACTGTACTTTATTCAGGTTTAATACGTCGTTTCCAACCGAACCATCGATATGAATACCGAACGACCATTGTTTGTATTTCAAGTTACTGTTGATTCCGAAAATAAAGTCAGGATTCGGATTACCGATAATTACCTTATCGTTTGAATCGACCGAACCATCGCCGTTCATGTCGATATATTTCGGGTCGCCTACACGAAGATGCACTCCGTCGAAAGGAGGTGTTAGTAAAACATGTTCTTCGGTAATAACACCTTGTGTCATATAGCCATAGAAAACACCGGGAGCATGCCCTTCAATATAGGCGGTTACTCCTAAGTCAGACAAGCCGTCGACACTTCTTCCGGTGAAACCTTTTGCTCCGGTCCAACCCAGATTCGAAGCGTTGGCTTGCATGCCGCAGTTGGTTACTTTGCTACGTTCCATTCCTATGTTGGCATCGATAGTCCAGGTTAGGTTATCATTTTTAATAGGAATAGCGAAGATGGATGCTTCCAATCCCCATTTATCCATTTCAAGCGTTTTTCTCCAATATATATCATCATCTGTGTCCTTGAAATTATATACATCGAAACGGTCATTTGTGTTCCCGGTAAAGAATAATCCGGAGAAACGGATGCGTTTGTTTAGGAACTGGGCATCAAAACCTGCGTTGAACTGTTCTAACCTGGCTTCAATCCTGCCGGTAAAACTTAAAGCGTTTTCGTAAGGAATAAATAAGGAAGGGTCTCCCAAAGAAATGTTATTCATCAAAGCATAGGGAACCAGTTCGTTTTTACCGCTTACTCCCCAGCCACCGTGTATTGACAATTTGTTGATTGCAGCATCTTTCTTTTCGAAAACATTCCAGCGGATGTTTGCAAAAGGATATGCCTGAGCCGATTTGTCGAAATCGACTAAATAATCTGCACGTGAACCAAGTGCTACTTCTATCAGGTTATCGAAGTTATAATTCACCCTTCCATATCCGGCATAAGTGGTAGAACTGTTTTTAGTATAAATAGGATTTGCTGCATATGAAGCAAAGTTGATGGCTTTCGCCTGTAGAACCTGGATAGAAAAATCTGAAAGATAATTTCCGAGTTTTATCCCTTCGTCGGCAAACAGTTCACCACCGACAGCAGCTTTTACGCGATGTTTTACATTGAATATCCTGTCGTAGGAGACATTGGCAGAAAGGTTGTACAAAGTTGTTTGCAACCAGGCATGTCCGGCCCTTCCGTTTTCCAATCTTCCCCTGTCGATTTCCCTGCCCATCCAGCGGTAACGTGTTTTATCTACATAATCCACCCCCCCGGTAATATTTGCTTTCAAAAAAGGATTAAATGTGAAATTGAAATAAGCTTGTGGAATTACCCTCCATGAATTGGATTCATCGCTGTAACCATCTTTCCATGAGACAGGATTTTCTCCGTTTTCGTCGAAAGGAACAGCTCCTAAATCAGCGACCAAACTACTTCCACCTAACAGGTAAGTCGATTGGGTCATGTTTGTTTTGTTGTATGAAACCAAAAAACGAACGCCTACATTAACCATTGATGAAATATTCTGGTCAAGATTGGTCCTCAAACCCAAATCCAGTTCATCAGTTCCTGGAACAAGTCCGTTTTTCAGGTTAGACATCAGCGAAACATAATAATTGGTCTTGCGGATGGTGCCTGCAAGGCTCAGGTTATTATTGTTGGAAAAAGCCGGCCGGAACACCTCTTTCTGCCAGTCTTTTTCCTGTCCGGATGTTACAAAATTATTTCCGGTAAGTTCTTTATAGTAATTTTTATAATCATTTCCGGAAAGTAAATCCTGTTTACGAGCCAGTGTGGAAATGCCCATATTGGTTGTCCAGGTAATATCCCGGTTATTTTTACTTCCTGATTTGGTTTTGATAATGATTACTCCGTTGGCGCCACGGCTGCCATAAATAGCTGTAGCCGAAGCATCTTTCAACACCTCAATGCTTTCAACATCTTCCGTATTGATACTCCAAAGCATGTTTTGTACAGCCTGGTAATCAACATTATCTACCTGAGCCCAGGCATTTTCAACATCTAATTGGGAAGAGTTAATCATTACTCCATCTAATATAAATAAAGGTTGGAAATCTCCCCGGATGGAAGATGCTCCCCTGACAGTGATGTCGAATGCCTCACCGGGAGCGCCGTCGGCAGTCGTTACTTTCACATTGGATATCCGGCCTTGCAGCAATTCGCCCAAGGTAACATCCCTTTGAGCCATGGCAGGGTCGATGACAACAGATTCTCCCTGTGAAGTAAATTTCAACGAAGATTGTGGAAATACAGTGCCGGCGTTTAAGGCCAGGATAACTGATATTCCCAAAAACCATTTAATGGTGTAGTCTTTTTGCAGAGACAGTTTTTTCATTTTAAATTATTAAAGTAAATTTTCACGGTGAGTGATTTATTTTGTTTTTCGTATTGCGAAATTATACAGTAACCTGTTTTTGAGGGTTCAATTTCGGACACAATAGTTCCAATTTTGCCCGCTTAACGATTTCTTCATCATTTAGAGCCTGTTTGAATTTTCATTATCAATCATATTTATAAGTAAATATTTTATTATTTAGACAGGATTCACAAGATTAACAGGATAAATTTTGCTTTTAGCAAAATAAAAACATGTAAATCCTGTTAATCCTGTCTGAAAAATTGATACATCTTTGTCTTTGATATAAAAGGGCCGAGCTTCAGCTTTATCTTGTGCTGTTCATCGCTATCGTTTAGAATATAAACCCTATATGATTTTCCTCCCGGAGCTACTTTGATAACAATATGTCCGGATACGGGAGGTATATGTTTCATGAATTGATAACCGGTATAATTTTTCCTCATTTCATCGGGAAAATGGGTTGGAATAATCAAGGCTTCCGTATCACGCATAACTTCCACCCTTTTTTCTAAACAGGGAACCACTTTTTCACCTAAGTGAGCGGAGTCATGAACCGGCATTGTATAAATGTGTGCATTAACCTGTTCTATAAAACCGGGAATCATTGCATCATGATAACCATGATGGTTGGATTTACAGACATCTACTTCGCCGGCAGCCTCACCCAACCGGGTTTCTATGTTGATTTCATTTCCGTCTTTATCCAAAAGGTTTCCACAGAAGTCGCCTCCGGCAAAATAGGAAAAGTTTCCATATGTGAACAGCAATGCGCAACTCATCAGGTTTTCACTGACTTTCTTTTCCAGATTTTTGGGATTAACGTGCACATAATCGTCTAATTCATTTTTCCTCCATTGCCACACGACTCCGTTGCATGCAATATTACGCACAAGAAATTTTCCTGCATATTTAGAATTGTGCAGCAAGTTGAATTGATTGGTTTTCCCAACTTCAAATCCTTCGATAACTGTTTTGTTTGAATTAAGCTCCCAATCAAGAAACTTGCGGTAGTTGGCAAACGAAGGATTCAGCGTATCATATTGCTGCGGACGGGCATAGTCCGGCCAGCCCCTGTCGATTATTTTCCCGAATTGAAGCGATTGGGCAACTTCTGCTATTCCCAGCAGAAGAAAATCTCCCTGTTGACTTTTCGACCTGTTTTTTCCAGAAACGGCATCTCCGATATGATCTGGGTCAAAATGGGTTGCCAGAAAGTAATCTACTTTTTGTTCGGAAGGATTCACAGATAATATATAACGGGCAATTTTCTCTCCCGGATTTATATCTTCTGATATGGGAGGAAAATATCGTGGAGTACGCATATCTCCGGCATCAATTAACAAGGAAGTTCCGTCAGGAAAAATAAGAAAAGAAGATTCTCCGCAATTGGTGCTGATCTGGTGAATTTCCATTTCACCCTTTTTCCATGCGGGGAGTTTTTCTGCATTTTTTCCATTTCCGGGTTTTGCATAAGAAAAAACCGGTAAGAAAAGCATAAAACCCATCAGGGTTTTCAATAACCAAGTTCGACTATTCATTTTTTTAGATTTGATTTTAATTATCGCTACAAGTCATCTTCTCCAATGCAAATCTACAAGAGTAGTCGCCGGCAAGAGTTCAAATTTAACCAATATTGGTTTAATATTGAAATTATATAACAAATTTCGTGCTAAAGTGGTTCGGCCCATTAGGAGACGTTAGCTCCACTTCAAGGAGTCGATGTATTCATTCCTAAGGGGCAAAGTTGTTGCCTTTATAAAGGTAGATACTTTGGGTTACTAAAGGCGGCACTCTTTGGTTACTAAAGGCAGAGGTGCTGGGTTACTAAAGGGAGCAACTTTGCCTCCTATTGGTAATGCCTTATAATCCTGGAGATGTAATCTTAGGGAGAGATTACTGTTTCTTTCCATTTTTCTCAATATACTCTTTAGGTGTCATATTGAAATACTTTTTAAAACTGGTACTGAAATACTTGGGAGAAGAGAAACCGACCATATAACCAATTTCACTGATATTATATGCATCAGTGAGTAACAATTTGGCTGCGCGGTTCAAACGCACTGTGCGGACAAACTCATTCGTTGATTGTCCCGTCAGGGCTTGTAATTTATTATTCAGAAAAGTTTTGCTCATTCCCATTTCGCGGGCAAAATCTTCAATCGAAAAATCCGCATCATCCATGTATTCTTCAATTACTTTCATGGCATTTGTCAGGAACTTCTCATCTATAGAAGTTGCCGATACTTCTTTAGGATTAACGATGATATCCATCTTAACCTTTTCCCTGAATTTCTCCCGGTTACTCAGAAGTTGTTTTATCCTCACTTTCAAGACGCCAACATCAAATGGTTTCTCGATATAGGCATCCGCTCCGACTTCATACCCGGAAATTTTATCATGTTCTGATGATAATCCAGTCAATAGTACCACAGGAATATGGCTGGTTACGATATCTTTCTTGATTAACTTACATAATCTGAATCCCTGCTCTTCACCGTTTATCATCACATCCGAAATGACCAAATCAGGATTACTCCTGACTATTTCGGAAAAAACATTCTGGGAATTGGCAAATGTACGTACCGAATAATCCTTGATTAGTTCACTTTGCAGATAATGGCGTACTTCTGTATCGTCTTCGATAACAAAAATCAATTGGCGGTTGTCTTCTCTATTTACATTATAATATCCTTCGGCAAAGGTGAGCCCTTTTTCTATTTCAACAAAATGCGAAGTATAAGAACCATCTACTTTTTGTTCCTGGTTAAATATTCCGATTGGTTGGCCTTTGAAATGCTCTTTACCCGCCGGCAATGAAAAACGGAATGTGCTGCCTTTTCCCAACTCACTTTGAACAGTCATTTTGCCATGATGCAGTTCGACAAATTCTTTTGCTAAGGAAAGACCTATACCGGTTCCTCTTACATGGCTATCCTGATTGTTTTTCTCCTGCCAGAAACGTTCGAATATTTTTCCTATATGTTGTGAAGAAATACCGATGCCGGAGTCTTGCAAACTAACCCATACACAATTATTCGCACTGTCTTTTGTTAAACTTAATGTGATGGTGCCACCCTGTTCCGTAAATTTGAGTGCATTTGAGAAAAGGTTAAACAAAACGGTTTCTATCTTTTCATAATCAAATACAAGCATCATTGGTTCTTCTTCAGATTGAAACTCAAATTTGATTTTTTTACTTTCCGATAAAGGTAGGAAAGAAGTATAAACATCTTTCAATAATTGTAGCAGATCTGCTTCAACTAAATGTAAGATAGAACGTCCCCTGTCGATACGCCGGAATTCCATTAGTTGATTAATCAAATGTGTTAGCCGTTTAGTATTGCGTTGAAGTATCAGTAATAATTCATTTTTTTCCTTTTCCGGTAACTCTTTTCCCTCTTTCAAAAGCCTTTGCAGAGGGTTTTCCATCAATAACAAAGGAGCTTTGAATCCATGGGATATATTGGTATAAAGCTGGAAACGCCACAAGTTATTTTTTTCTTCTTGGAGCAAGCGGTTGCGTTCAATCAATGACCGGTAAACGGCAAAAATGATTCCCATGACTGCAAGGGAATAAATAAGATATGCCCACCAGGTTTTCCATAAAGGAGGCAATATTTCTATTTCCAGTTTATTGGTATTGTTGTGCGTAAATCCCAACAGGTTTGTTGAACGTACTTCAAAGACATATTTTCCCGGGGGCAAATTGGAAAAGGAAGCATAATTACGATGATCCGAATAAAGCCAGTTGGAGTCATAACCTGCTAAACGGTAATAATATTTAATATGGTTGGGATTCGGATAATACAATGAAGAAAAATTAATCAATATCTGATTCTGATTGTATTTCAGGAGGATAGCTTTCTTATGGACGAGATCCAAATTCTCCAACATGCTATTCCCGTTTACAATAATATCGGAAAAATACACAGGAAGAATAGTTGTATCCTGTATAACTTCTTCCGGGTTGAAGTAGGTTAAACCATTTACTCCTCCAAGAAATATGGTTCCATCTTGGGCTAATAAACTTCCAAAAGCGTAATTCATTGTAGAAAACCGGCCATTCGAAAGTTCGAAAAATGTTGAATGCTGTGAATGGTCGATTTTGTAGATACCTTTGATTGAAGAAGCCCAAATATTATTATCCCGGTCTTCTATGATACCGCAAATGTAGGCTACATCGTTATTCAAATCAAATTGTATATTATGAAAACGATCTTCTTCCGGGTCATAATAACAAAGTCCGTTGGCAGTCCCAACCCATAACCGGTTGTTTCTGTCTACAAATAGCGAAGTAACCCATTCATCAGGCAATGAATGTGAATCATCATTTTTCTTGAAATAATTCTTCTGTTCTTCAGGTCTGTTATTTTTGTATTGGAAAGAATACAATCCGCTTCGTGTTCCTACCCAAATTCTATCAGCATATCTTACAACAGACCAAACATCCTTTCCTTTGAATGAGGCTATATCAACAATGTTTTTAGTAGTCAAATCGTACGCCAGTAAAGCGCCATCGTCGGCAAAGCCCAGCCACAGAATTTGTCCGGCATCCTTGCAAATAGTTTTACAAACTTTTTTGTTGTTGACCTGCAAATAATGATTTAAATAAGAATCCTTGTTGTATGTTTTGGTTTGTATGTCAAAACTGATTGTCCCGTTTTTGGTTCCCATAAACAAAGTTTGTTCACCTAATTGAGTCATACATTGGATAATGTCTCCATTAGATTCTAAATCAGGTTTGGAATAACGGGTGATTTTATAGTGGTTGGTACGCCGGTCAACCCATTCAAATACGTTCAACCCGTTATTGGCTCCAATCCATATTTTACCATCTTCTGTCTGGGTATAACAGGAAATTCCCTGATGTGAAGGTGTATTGGAGTCTTCGCTTCGCTCCTGGATATTATAAAAAGGAGTCTGGTGTTTCCGCTGTAAGAGGAACAAACCCTCTTTAGTACCAGCCCAGATACTTCCCCATTTGTCTTTGCAGAATACATTTACTGTATTGCTCATGTTAACCATGGAACTGTTCCCCATCCAATATTTCTGAAGCATGAACTGATTTTTGAAATAGTTGTAATTAACCATCAGGCAGCCATGCCAGCGGGTTCCGACGAACAAATCACCTTCTTCCGGGAAAAAAATAGTTTTCCCATCTATATTATTTGCCACAGTATGTGGTTTTTGCAATCCCGGATCATTGATAAGGTCATAACAGAAAAAAAGATTTCCATCATTGCTCCAGAGTATACCCCATTTATCGATTCCAAAACTACTTACATGCTGGTTCCGGGGATATTTATAAATCTCAATGTCTTTTTTAGTGAAAAGTGTTTTGCAGGAAGATGAAAGTACCTTGGCATAACCGGCATTACTGGCAATCCAGATGTTTTTTTCGGGGTCCAAATTGATGAAGTTTACATTAACCCGTTGTTTGCCGCCCAAAACAATATCTACTTCCCTGAAATCACCTGTCTGGAGAGAATATACATAGACCCCCATATCTGTACCAATCCAGATATTTTTGAACCCATCTTCATGAATGGTATTGATGATTCTTTTTTGCAGTTCTTCCTGAGCGCAGAGAGGCTGCGTGATTTGTATGGTTGCCGGATCAATTTTTGCCAATCCTTTGTTGCATGCTACCCAAATAGCATGATCAGTTGTTTTAATAATTTCTTTTATCTGGTTACTCGGTATCTCATTTTTTTCATCATTCCTTTGAAAAAATGAATAAAATGAATATCCGTCGAAGCGGGCCAATCCATATTCCGTACCGATCCAGATGAATCCGAAGTCATCTGATTCAATGGCTGTTATGGAGTTATTTGGGAGCGCATTCTGAGAAGGAACAGGCATAAAACGTTCTTCGATGGCCATCCCAAGATTAGAATACAAGACAAGAAGACAAAATAATAATTTTTGTTTCATCAAATTATTAAAACCATCAATAAAAATAACCGGATTATCCACAAAGGTAGGATAATTTTCAAAAATTATGTTCTTTGTGAGTTGTCCCGCTAGGAAAAAGTTTATTTCTCATTTTCAAATAGTTATGTGAAATTTTACCTGCATTTTACCTGCATAGCCCTGAAGGTACTTTACTTTTTATTCATCAGTATCTGTATAGTCCTCTCTTTTTCTTCAACCAATTGCTTCAGGTGATCAATTTCTTTAGCCTGCAAATCAAAAGAAATCTTCAATTCTTTGTCGTTTAACTCCATTTTATTGAAGTCCCTGTCGAAAAAATCATCAATAGAGCACTCTAGTATATTGGCAATCATCTCTAAATTACTTGCTTTAGGGTTGCCTTTTGGCCCAATCATTTGATAAAATGAACTTTCAATGAGATCCGCTTTTGTAACTATATCTTTTAAAAGCATTCCTTTTTTTATTGCTAAATCCTTTATTCTTTGTCCATTGTACATGATATTATTTAGATTTAATTTAAAATAAACTACATTAAATTATAAATAACTCTATTTTATTGTAGCTTTGTATTTTTAATTATATGTTTGCAGTGTAAATATAATGATAATGATTTAATATTAAAGAGAAATTGTAGAATTTATGGAAACAATCGCTGATTTGGAACAAAAAACTGATGCCCAAAAACTACAGGAATGGATTCGGACCATTCCGGTAGGAGAATACAGGAATACATTGGATAAATTGATTTTTGCTTGTAAAACGACCAAATACACTTTACAGAACTGGAGATATGGGAACTGTGCTATTCCTCCATTGGTAAAAGATAAAATCGAAGAATTTGCAAATAAAAAAATCTTCTGACAAATGTATATCGATAAAGATAAATCAGGAAAAATCTCCATTATGGAGATATCCCAATCTGAAATAAGAGATATAACAACTATGCTTTTCGAATTTGAGCATTCAAATTCTTTTCTCTCTGAACGGGAAAAGTCACGATTAAACCTTTTTTCCAATAATATCCGGTTTCAAATAATCGATGCATTGAAAGATAAAATCCAAAAAGATGAATAGCAGTAATTATTCCAATTTCCGGATGATAAATTGGGATTGGATACAACAATATCAATCCATAATGGGAAAAGGGCAATATAAAGATTTTTTTGATAAAGTTTATGCCAGGCTCTTATTGGTACCTGAAGGAAAATATTTGGATATCGACAGGTATGTTACAGAAAAAAGCAGGGATATTTTTATAAAAATAAGTTGCCTGTTTATTCTTGAACAAAGACAAGCTGTCGGGGATTATTGGTGTTTTAATGAAAAATATAACTGTTTTATACATAAACGTCATGAGTAGATTAAAAGCCTGGACATGGACTCCGGATGATGATAAAAAACTTCGTGAAATGCTTTCCTATTCTTCGTTTTCTCAAATTGCAGAAGCATTGAATCGCACTGAAAATGCAGTAAAATTATATATACACAGGGAGCGGATTCCTATCAATCCTAAAGTCAAGAAAAATTTATTAATCGAATTACTTACACTTCGCTTTATTAATCCTGAATTTTTTATGCCAAATCGTAAATTTTACAATGATACTGGCATCAACCAAAACCGATGGTGGAGACTCTACCGTGGTGATGATAAAATAACTGAAGATGAATATGCCCGGTTAATAGAATATTTCGGCATAAAACATGAAGTAGCGTTCGAAAAAAGACAATTAGACTTGACTTTCTGATGATTGATCAAAATACAATAGATAAAATCTTAAAAGCTGCGAATATAGTTGATGTTATCGGCGAATTCGTAACCCTTAAGAAAAAAGGTATTAATTATCTTGGGCTCTGCCCGTTTCACGAAGATAATTCTCCGTCTTTTTATGTTTCTCCGACAAAACAAGTTTGTAAATGTTTTTCTTGTGGCGAGGGTGGCAATATCTTTTCTTTCCTGCAGAAACATGAAAATATTTCTTATCCGGAAGTAATCAAATACTTGGGAAAAAAATATAATATTGAAATTGACAATATTGAATTAACACCTGAGCAAAAGGCAAAGCAGGATAAACGGGAAAGTATCCGGGCTATCTTGAATTTTAGCCAGAGAATATTTGAAAAAAACATAAAAGATTATCAGCCGGTTATTGAATATTTATCCGGAAGAAAAATAAATCCGATTACATTAAAGAAGTTTGGTGTTGGATTCTCCGAAAAAGAGCAACTTCCTGGAACGCTTTCCATTAACAGGTACTCACTTGAATTAGCCAAATCTTCCGGTGTTATCAGCCAGCGCGAAAATGGAAGTTATTATGACTATTTCCGGAACCGCATAACTTTTCCTTTCTATGATATATACGGAAATATTATCGGGTTTACCGGGCGTGCCATTGATCCGCTTGAAAATATTAAATATCTGAATACCCCTGAAACCGAACTGTTTAATAAAGGAAGTATTCTTTTCGGGTTATTTCAGGCGAAAGGTGCTATTTCGAAAGCGAATAATGTTTACCTGGTTGAAGGGCAATTTGATGTAATGTCCATGGTGCAGGCCGGATTGGAAAATACGGTTTGTGGTTCCGGAACCGCTCTTACTCCGACTCAAATAAAACTACTCAAACGATATACTCAAAACGTTACTCTTGCCTATGACAATGATAGTGTAGACCAGGAAAAGAATCCTGGATTAAAAGCAGCTTTGAAAAATGGGGATTTATTACTGGCTGCCGGATTTAATGTCCGTGTGGTAATGCTTCCGGAGGGAGAAGACCCGGACAGTTATTTAAGAAAAAACGACAATCTTTCTATTTTCACCGATAAAACCAAACAACTTGATTTTGTTTCTTATAAATATGAAATCCTTAAATTGAAATCTCCAGGCAACGACCCTATTCAAATAACCGAAAACTATAAAGCCATATCCGAAACTATTGCTTTGATTCCTGAAAAAACTACTCAGGGAAATTACATCAGTTACCTGGTAAATAAATATAAAGTTGATGGAGAACAAATAAAGAACCTTGTTAAACAAGTCAATCAAAAATACGATAATCCTGAAAATGAACAATCCGGATTTCATGGACTTGAAGCGGCCAAAGAATTTTTAACCAAACAGAAACCAATCATACAGCTAACAGGCAATATGGAAACATTTATTGCTTCTTTCGGAGAAAAGCCGGTTGTTTATTGCTTTGGAAATGTTTCCTATTCACAGATACAGGAATTAATGCAAGTTTCAAGTTTCATTGAATATATCGATACCGTTTCACATCCAATTAACATTGAAACAATTGAAGAAACAAAAGAAATATTATTCCTGAAGGAATTGCATAAAGCCGGATTTACAATAACCCTAACTTCAACCTTGAACAAGTCAAATGAAAAAAATAGTTTGTCTTATGGTTTTCTGGACTATTACATTATTAGATTGGCCGATATTACAACTGACAATTACAGTACAAATAATAAAATAAAATCAGAGTTGATTAATCGGGCAGCAGAAATGATTTCCTATATCCCGGATTCCGAAAGGCATGTAGGCGTAAAATCTTACTGTAAACTTTTCGATATTACGGTTAAAGCAATGACTGACACTTTAAAACCTTTTCTTGATAGGAAAAAATCCAGGTCAAGGTTTCAGGCAGAAAGTATCAATGTCGATGGGAAAGTGATAGATACTGATTTTGACATTAACCGGTTGCCTGAATATGTGGATCAGGAATCTTTGAATCGATATGGTTTTTTTCCACTCCAAACTTCTTCAGGAAGAAAAGTTGCTTATATGTTTCGAACGGAAACAGGCACTTTTATCCGTGTCGGCAATTTCTACATGACGCCTCTTTACCATGTGTACGATAAAACAGGAGGAAATAAGCGGGTTGTTCAACTGGACCACATGCAAATGAACTTTCCCATTTTCGTTGAATGGATGTCAAAAGACATGATTAATCTGAATTCATTCAAGCAGCTGATTTGGGACGAAGGAGGTTTCGTATTTGATAATGGAACGGCTAACCATTTAAATAAGATACTTTCTTCCATTGCCATGGAGTTCCCTAAATGTTTTGAGTTGAAAGTATTTGGACAGCAAAACGAAGATTTCTTTGCTTTCTCCAATGCAATTTATCATCTTGTTGATGGTGTCCACAAAATCGAATATGTCGATGAATATGGCATTGTTGTTCATGATGGAGTAAATTATTACGCCCCTGCATTTTCCAAAATATATGCAGGAGAGCGCCGAGATAACGATAAATTTTCACAAGACCGGTATTTCGTTTACAAAGAATTACCACCCGAACAAACAACCGATTTTTCAACATGGGCCTCGCTGATGGACAGGGTGTATAAGCAAAACGACAACGGCAAATGGGCATTGCTTTTTTCCATAATGAGCGCTTTCCGAAGTGTTATCTATCCAATCGACAGGTTATTTACCACGCTTTTTTTTGTTGGACAAACAGAATCAGGAAAAAGCCAAGTTGCCATATCCGCACGAAGTTTATTCATTCATCCGGATGCAGCTTTATTTAACTTAAACTCCGGAACCAATGCCGCGTTTTTTACTTCCATGGAGCGAAATAGGGACGTAATAGTTGTATTTGAGGAATATAATGATTATTTGATTTCTGATGAAAAATTTCAAGGGTTAAAAGCTGCTGTATATGATGGTGAGGGAAAGCAAAAAAGAAAAGATGCTACCAGCAAAGAGCTTGATACAAGTCAGGTAAATTCGGTTCCAATATTGCTTGGTCAGGAAGCTCCCCAAAGGGATGACGGTTCACTTTATAACCGTAGTGTTATTTGTGAAGTGCCTAAGAAAGATGATTGGACAGACCTCGAAAGAGAAATATTCCAGGAATTAAAAGACAGGGAAAAGCGCGGTTTATCGTCTGTTTTATTGGAAGTATTAAAACTCCGACCATTATTCTCACAACATTTCAAAAGTATTCAACGCACTTGCTTTAAGGAACTAAAAGAAGAAATTAAAAAAACACATGGCGCTCTGGAAGGTCAAACACGTATCCTAAATACCGTTTCCCTATTTCTTAGTACCTGTCGGTTGCTCGAAGAACATGCACAACACCTGAAGCTTCCATTTACCTACAGAGAATTTTTCAAGGTTGCTAAAGAGAAAGTTATTAAGCAAGCAGAAAGCATAAGTAGCACCAACCGGTTAGCAGTCTATTTCAATTCTATTCAATATTTAATTGAACAAAAGGCCCTGATATATGGCAAAGATTTGAAAATTGACCAACAGGCAAAAGTAACAATAATGTTAAATAGGAAAGAAACAACCTCTGTTCAGCTTCCAACTGTTGATGCCAAAGTATTATATCTCCGATTAGCTGTTATTCATCCGCTTTATACAAGGATGCATCCGGCAAAAGATATATTAACCGAATCATCTTTAGCTGTCAATTTAGCTTCACACCCGGCATATATAGGGCATGTGAAAGCAACTCGCTTCAAATGGAACCAGGCAAAGGAAGTTCCTGCAGGTGGTGGTGATTTATCGATGCGAAAGATTGTAGTTTCTGAAGAAGCTAATTCAAGCGCCGTAGCCATGAATTACGACATTTTGAAAGAGTTGATAGATATTGACTTGGAAAGATTTATTAATGTTGACAATTCAGATGATGTTAAAAATGAAATAATAAAAGAAGATGTTAAACCGGGAGAACTTCCCTTCTAAATTATAATACCATGATAGAAATTGAAAATCGAAACGGAATATGGGAGGCTCATGTTGAAGGTAGCTTATTCCATTATAGCAACAGTTTAGAAGATTTCTTACTATATCTTTCGAATAATGTGGAATCCATTAAAGATGAATTTTATGAGGAAAGATGATTTAATAATCGGGTTTGCAATTCTTCTGTTTGTTGCTGCAGCTATCATGATCGGTTATGTTTTTTGTGCAGTCTGTATTTGGCTGACAAAATAACCATTAAATAAATATATTAAAACAATTATTATATGCGCGCGAATAATTGTATTTCAATAATCTTAAACATAGTTTTTATGAATACAATATTTTATTCCTACAATGGGAACAATGTTCTTCCATTGTATCAGGAAATGCCTGAGCATATAAAAAATAAAAAGAAATTGTTTTGCGAATTTATTAATGAGTATACAGAACGAAAGCATGTTAGTGAAACATCAAGAATCGCTTACAGGGCCATTGGAACTCATATAACAAAATTCTGCTCTAAACATAACATAGAAGAGCCTTTTACTGATTCCTTAGGCATTGAATTCACAGAGAATTTTGTCTATTACCTGCAAAGTGATTGTAAATTAATGCTCAATACGGTTGTAGGAATGCTTGAAAAATTAAGAGCATTGTTAGGAAAAGCGACTCTGTATGGATATCCGATTGACAATACCTTCAGGGAAGTTAAATTAAAAGCAGAAGAATCTTATTCTGTTTATCTTCCAGAAGATGAGATCTTGAAAATTTATTTTTATAAGGAGTTAAACAGAAAAGAAGAAGTTGTCCGGGATTATTTTGTTATCGGATGTTTGACTGGTCTTCGTTTCTCGGATTTTTCCCGCATAGAAAAATCAAATTTTCAAGACAACAACACGGTTATTCGGATAAAAACTCAAAAAACTGGCAAAGTGGTTCATATTCCGGTCGATAAGTATGTGTTGGAAATAATGGAAAAATACAACTGGAAACTTCCTAAATGTTGTTGTATTCAGGCTTTCAATGGAATTCTCCGGTATTTGTGTAAAAGAATCGGATTTAATGAAGAAATAAAATGCGAAAGGACAATCGGCTTGAAAGTGGTAAGTAACACAAAAAATAAGTGGGAGATGATAAGTAGTCATACGGCCAGGAGAAGTTTTGCAACCAACATGTACAAGGCCGGCTTTATGATTGCCGAAATAATGGGAATTACTGGACACACATCTGAAAAAACATTTTTTCAATACATCCGATTTTCAAATGAGAGTGTAGCAAGGTCAATGATTAATCATCCGTATTTCAGAAGAAATACATAAAAAATTACCATGGAAATAATAGACAACAAAAAGTACAAAATAACAAAGAGCACATGTGAAGTATATAAACTTAGACATGAATGTGGAATGTATTGGGCCGATATAACGCTCGATTGTGGAGAAAAATCCGGAAGAATACAAATTGCTTCTGATTACGGAACATGGCAAAACTATTGGGGTTGTTGTGGTTGCTCATTCAAAGAGTTTCTTACTAGATTAGACGTAGAATATACTGCAGGAAAATTTAGAGCAAGAAATGCAGAAGATAGAGAAATTACACCTCAATTTAAAAGGTTTTGGAATGAAGCTTGGGCCGTTTTTATTGAACAAATTAAATCAGAAATTAAATAATAGACATGAAACGGACAATGAACAAATACCCTATCAAATACTACTATGGTAGTTATTCAGGAACAAGAGAAATATAGGTAAAAGTATTCAATGATATGAGCAAGCTATTGGAGCAGTAACAATTCTCCGTTTTCAGGAAATATATAAATCTCCTCATAAAATAAACTTGGTTGGCAGAATTCAATTTCCTCACACATTTCTGGATTAATTATCCATTCATTTAGTTGATGAAATTCGATAAAGAAATCTGAGTTTATTTCAATCATAATTTTTATTTTTTATAAAAATAATGATTTTAATGATTAATAGCAAAAACGCTCGACTTGAACAAGTCAAGTACAAAATTACATAGAAAAGTATTAATAAAAAATAGACCATGATAAGAGAAGATATACTGCGCCAACATTGGGATAAGGTTGAAAAAGGATATTTTGACAGAAATAGAAAATATATAGATGATGAAGGATGGTTAACTGTCCCATCTATATTTTATAAACCTACGCCAAAAGGAATGAGACTTTTAGAAAAAAAAGATGATAGCCATTACAGGCCGAAAACATTAAAAACAATTAGACCATGAAAGTAGGTAGCTTATACAGTAATGCGGTTGATAGTTTCGCTTATGCAGCAAAAATGCTCGGAATGGAAATCTGTTGGCAGGTAGAGTGGGTGAAGGAGTATCACAGGTATTTGAATAAGAATTACCCGGAATCAGAAAAACATTATTACGATGGATATGTCGGAAAGAAAAACTTACAAAGAGTCAATATTATCTGTGGAGGAGATCCGTGTCAGCCGCACTCTTACTCCGGGATCAGAAAAGGCAAATCAGATGACAGATATCGCTGGCCGGAGATGCTCCGAATTATTGGAGAAATGCGACCCGATTGGATTGTTAACGAAAATGTTGTTGGAACAGTCACAAATATGGTACTCGACCAGAAGATTACTGATTTGGAAGCCATTGGCTACACCTGCCAATCGTTTATTATTCCAGCTGTCAGCACTGGAGCCTGTCACGAAAGAAACCGATTATTCCTTATTGCCTACTCCGATGTACGTAGACGGGGAGAAATGGTATGTAGTGAGCAAACAATCGACATTAAAAAGAGTATTGGAGGGTCGGCAATTACATTGGATACACAAGGCAATCCTTTTTTACGATTTTCCGAAAGCCTGGGCGAATCCCCAATTTTCCCTGTGGATGATGGGGTTTCCGATAGACTTCTTAAACTTGGATCAGCCGGCGACTCAATTATCTCTACAATTCCAATAATCATACTTGGAGCAATAAGGGAAATAGAGAATATTATTAACTGAATAATTTAAAGAAAATTTAAAAATTAGACCAATGACAAATAAAGATATTTTCAAAATCCTATTGTGTTCTTTCGGGTACGATAGAAATATAAAAATAGATACATTCAGGACAGATCACGGTACTCTTGGATATGAAATAGAGGCCGAAAATAAAGACGGGGATGTGTTTTCAGAATGTAATGGAGAGAGCGTAGTATTTAATATCTATACTATTCTCAACTATATGAAAACAAACGCTGTTGATTTTGATTCAAAATGGTGGCACATACCTTTGAAATATCTATTGAATGATTCTGAAAGGGAGCAATTGGTGGGTCAATGGGACATCAATGACGAACAAAATCGAAAGGATATCGAGAGATTGTCACCATTATGGGAATGGAGAAAAAACAATAATCCTTGTCCAAACTGTGGTATAAACAAGAAGGATCACTGGGATTCTGTACACTACAATTGCGAATTATGCCACACACATAGTTGCAACATCTTGAAAGACTTTGAGGCTAAGTATGATAACAAAAGAAAAAACATCAACAAATAGACCGATGGACAAAACAAAGTGTATAACATTCGATAAGGAAGCGCAGGATGCGTTACCGGATCATATTAAAGCTAAAATGAAAGCTGACAGGGAGAAAGCAAGAAACGAGCAGAAAACGTCCGAAATGACTTGCATTCATTGTGTATTTTGCAGATTTAACGAAGACATATTAAGATGGTTTTGCGCTGCTAAATCTGCAACTCTTGATATTGCCAATCTTCACATTATCAACTCGAAGGATAAGGCTTGTAGAATATTTGAATAACTAAAAGAAATAGACCTATGGACAAATTAGAAATAGCATTAAATGCTTTAAAAAACATTGCTGATCCTATTGGATATCTTAGAAAAGAAGCTCAAAAAGATGGTTGTCAATTAGATGGACGTGGTGCCGTTGAGTTTGCCAACAATGGAATAAGTATTTCTAAAATTGCAGAAGATGCACTTAGAATTATAGATCAAACTAATGATGATGGCTGGAAAAAATACAGAGAAGAACTACCTCCTCCAGGCGTAGAAGTATTAGCCTATCATCCGGATTGGATTGATGAAGACTTTAACCCAACTGGAACAAGAATAGGATTTCAGATAGAAGATGAAGATTTTACCTCGGCTTATTGGTGGAATTACCAAGATTGCTATATGACTATATCACACGGTCATTGCGATGGAAATCCTTCTTATAGCAATGAAACGAAAAGTAGTATTGAACCGGAATTATGGATTAGTTTAAAATCATTAACCAATCTGTTGATTTTAAATAAAGAGTAGACCATGAAAATATCAGAAGCAATAATTCAGAATAGAAATATCGAAGAAAATACAAGTGAAAATTTTCATGCTACTTACAAAGGCAAGGAAATTATTGTATCAAGTAATCACGGTTTAGGTAAACCTAAATTTGATCATCTGACAAGATTTAATATCGAAGTGATTGATATTAAAACAGGACTCCGGGATGTAGATTCCTTTGAAGATTGTCACAATATCCGTGATGCTATAATATGCGCTCTAAGAGGGGCATGTTTAATTGATTATTTGAGTAATATTTAAAAACAAATAGGCCATAGATAATAACATGAAACGACCTAATTTAGAATATAATCATTACTATCCATTTTATACTCAAAGCATAAGTGGTGAAAAAAAATATTATTATAGAATTAATACTATCATACACTTGTCTGAAGATAATGGCATTATTATATCCCGAAGTTATAAGCAAAAGAAAATTTCAGAGATTATAATTGAAAGAATTAGTGACAGAACAAAACTCATCAAATCTCAAATGGAAGACAAACACCTATCATACCCTGATTTTTCAAAGGAAGTTGAAATTGCTTACATAATTCTTTCTAAGGCTGTGATAAATTTATCTTCTAAACAGGCTTTCACTAAAACGTTAATATTTACTTGTTATCTAAAGTATAATAGTTTAATTGAGATTGAATTGGAATATAAAAAAATTCATGTTAAATATGACAATTTCGATTATATTATAAAAAATGGTAAAAAGATTATTCCGGCGAAAGAAGAAAGTTCCTCTAACAAGGAAGAAGATATTTTGATGAAGAAAATCTCTGATGCTGTAAGTGTAATCAATAGTCATACTACATATAGAGAACTTGAAAATTCAGAATTTGACAGGCAACTTAATGATAATTGGAACTATTTTATTGAATACTTCGCAGCTCCGAAATTCATAAGAAAATCGGAATATATACTTAAATAAAGTATAAATGGAAATAAGTATTATAAAAAAAGAAAGACATTATGGAAAAGAAAGTATCAGCAAGTATAAAAGTTAACGGAAGAAAGATTGATTTTCAGATATCTTGTGAACAAGCTAAAAAGTTATCAGGTTGCAGAGAGTGATCAAAAAACAAAGGGAAGCAAATCCCCCTTCCACCCCCTAATTTTGAAAAAGAAATTAAAGCAGAAAACTGAAAAATATTTTTAGAAAAAGTGTTCCAACGTTCCAACGTTCCAACAGACACGAAAAAACGAGGTATATATAAAGATATAATATAATGATAATCAATAATATAATATATATAGTGGCAATTTTTATTTTGTTGGAACAGGTTGTTTTTTGTTGGTCATTGTTGGAACACTTATTTTTTAGAAAATTTGTGTTGTTGGAACGTTGGAACAGTGACCAACAACAAAAAAACAAAGAATTTCAAAAATTATTATTGATTATCAACGAGTTAATAAATCTTGTTGGAACGTTGGAACGTTGGAGCAAAAAAACACAACAAAATTTTTAAAATAATTTTTTTCTTGAAAATATGGAAATAAAGCCTACAATTACGATTGATTTGAAAAAGTATTTACATGATTTTCTTCTGCATGAATTCAAAACAGATTCTTCAGGAGCCATTATTTTAACTAAACGTTCCGATATCGGATTATTTATTGATTCTATGTGGTGCGTATCCGATTTGCCTGTTAAGCATCCAGACAGGGAAAATCCGGTAACATTGATTCTTCCCATGGCAGAAGAAAACCATTATGTATTGCGTTATAATTTCCTGTATGTGCCGTCTTGGAAAGAACTACAAATAGTTGAATATTTGGAAGCGGAATTCCGGAGGCGTGTTCGTGATTTTTTTTCTGTCGGATATGCCAAAAGATACAAGCAAAAAGACATTATCGAGGGTTTTTTAAAAAACTATGGAATCAAAAATAATGTGATAAATTTTGACCAAATCAAAAAATTAGACTACCGGAACAGGGAAAATTTTAAGAATCAGGTTGTAAATGAGATTCAAAGCGCTATTATTCAGTAGATTAAAATATTTTTCAGTGAAAAACGGGAAAAATACCGTTTTTCTCTTATTTATTTAAGTGAAAAACAGAAAATAACATGATAAATATTTCAAAAAACACAGACGAACGTTCCGATATCTATCAGATAAGTTTTGTATACACTTCTCTGGCAATAATCAGGGATTATCCGGGACCTGAAATTTTCATTCATACTTTTGAATGGAAAAAACTGAATTATTCTTCAGCTACATTTCAGGAATCTGATGAAATCAATGGCGAACCGGTTAGCCAGGAATTAAATATCAAACTAAACGGAAGTAATGAAGAAAACAGTCAAACTATCCGGGATGTTTGTGGCCGGCAAATTCTCGTCCGGTTGGATTATTCCAATGGTGAAGAAATAATTATCGGAACAGAAGATAATCCGGTGGCGCTTTCTCATACTTCTTCCGGCTCTCCAATTGTTCAAACTTTGTTTTTTAAACGGAACTCTGCCGAAAAAGCAAAGCATCTAAAGTCCTTTTAGACACCTGTATTTCATCGTAAAATTGTACTATCAAAAAAGTACTTTTTACGATGAAATATTCTCACCTTCTTTCTTCTCTTATAAACGGGAAATGGTTTATTCTGCCAAGGGATGCTTTTGCCCAGGAAGTCATTATTAATAAATTACTGGAGAAACAATATGATCCGGATATTTATTCCAAAACGTTATCTGAGACAAAACCATTCAGTCTGCAAATCGGGGCATCAAAAATAGAAGCCAAAGCTTCAGCTTATGACAATGTTCCTGAAGAATCAACTGTACAAATCAATCTTTCCGGTTCCATGCTGAAATATGGTACCTGGTGCAGTTATGGTACCATGGAGATTGCAGCTGCCATGTTGGAAGCCGGACGGCATCCGCGTGTTGGCTCCATTGTCCTGGATATCGACTCCGGAGGCGGTGCGGTTGATTCTATTGCTCCTTTGACAGATACGATTGCATCTATCCGGAAAATGGGAAAGCCGGTTGTTGCTTCCGTTGACTTATGCGCTTCTGCAGGTTATTATGTTGCCTGCCATTGTAATGAAGTTGTTTCCAATAACAATATATCTTCTGAAATTGGCTCCATTGGCGTAATGATGTCGTTCATGGACTGGACAAAATGTTACGAAAAAGATGGAGCTGTAAAACACACTATTTATTCAAACCTGAGCGAATGGAAAAATCGTCCGTTTGAGCTCGCATTACAAGGAAAATATGATGAAATCAAGTCCGAGGAACTCGATCCTCTCGCCCGAAGTTTCCAGGCGGCTGTCAGAGAACAGCGGGGAAACAAACTTAAAGAAGAAACTACAGGGATTCTCCAAGGTAGAATGTTCTTTGCCGAAACGGCCAAAGAAATCGGATTAATCGATCATGTTGGCTCGACTGATTTTGCCATTCAACGAGCGCGTGAAATCCGCTCAAACACAATGATTAATCAATACATCAATTTTTAATATATTAAATTTATGGAGTTCAAAAAAGTATTAGCCGTTGTTCTTTCTGTATTTGGATTAGATGTTTTGCCAAAAAAAGATGGCAAAAGCATCCTTACTGAAGACATGAAGAAACAACTACAGGAAAAGTGGGGCGAAAAGTTCGTTTCTACTTTCGAAAAAGATTTGGCCGAATTCGAAAAGAAAGGCAATGATCAGGGAGCGGATTCCGAAACTGCAGACCTTAAACGGAAGTTTGAGGATATGAAAACTAAATTTGAACAGTCTGAAAAAGACAAATCAGACCTTCAGGTTAAATTTGACAAATTATTGAAAGATCCAGAAGCGGATAATGCTGAAGAAATTCCGGTTGGAAATGCAGGAAAACGTCCGGCATTCAAGGCGGATATGTCATATATGCATAATAAAGTTCTTGATAATTATTTCAATGGAGATGCTTCTATGATGTATTCGACCGATGAAACAATTGAAACTTCCGAGTTACAAAAAGAATTTGGAAAATATATTTCATCTGAGAGGATTGATATTTTGCGCCGGTTGACAAATGATTTGACATGTACAGACTACATGACAACTATTGTTACTGATAAAACAGAATGGCGTGCATCTCAGGCTATTATTGACAGCGTATTACAACAATTTACTCCTTTCTGGACTCCAAGTAAAGGAACTAAGTTTACTCCGATCACAATCAAAAATTTCTTTCTGAAAGTAAACGTTCCTATTAAGCCGGCAGACATTATTGAGGACTACATTGGTTATCTATATGATGAAAATTTATCTCCCGAACAGATGCCAATTGTTAAATACATCGTGAATGAACTTGTATTACCAAAATTGTCTGAAGACTTGGAAGATGCTATGGCTACCGGAAAATTCATCGAAGCCAAACCAACAAAAGATGGTGAAGATGCTTCTCCTGCAGGAGATTCAATGGATGGATTCGTTACCATCTTGAAAAAGCTGAAAAGCGAAGGAAAAGAAATCGGTGCCTGGTTGTTGCCGGATGTTGCTAAATTGACAAGAGCTAATATCCTTGAAAAGGTAGAGAATGCTGTTGATTCAGTTGCATCTAAATACAAAAAAAAGAAAATGTTTATCCACGCTGATCCGGACATTATACTCTTGTATAACCGGGCATACCAGGATAAATATCCGAACACTAAAAATGTGGATAAGGACAACATGCAGGTTGATTTCACTAAATTTACTTGGGCGCCTGTCGATGGTATGCAAGGATCCGGAGCTTTCTTTTTAACTCCAAAAGAAAACTTCAAACATTTGATGTCAAAGAATCATCGTGAAGCAAAAATTTACATGCAGGTTCAAAACTATGATGTAAAGGTATTTATGGAATTCCGTAAAGGTACCGGATTTGCTATGCAGGAAGCTATTTTCGCTTATCTTCCGGAAGAAGCTGCAGGCGAAAACGAAGAAGGAATCTGATTTATTAATTTCTAAAATTATTTAAGATGGCAAACGAATATTCTTTTGTATCAGTTCCAAATAAAAAAGCTAATGCCGGCAGGCCGACAGGTAAAAAATCTTATCTCGTATTTTTCGATTGGGACGAAATAAAGACATACAAACGAGACGAAAAAAATGTGAAAGTGACAGCTCTTGAATTTATGCCAGGTAAAAAACCTATTGGTGTTTATGCAAGTTCTGATTCACAAAATGTTTATCGCACTTCGACCGGAGAAGGCGAAGGAAAAGGATATTTGCATCATGTAGATTTCGAAATGCCCGGTTCAGAACTGGAGTCAGAAGAATTCTTTGAAAACAATATCAATAAAAGGCTTGGTGTTATACAAATCCCATGTGAAGGTTCTTTGTGTAAAATTGCAGGTACTCCCTGTCAGCCATTGGAGTTCACTCAGGATAATTCCCAGGACAACAAAGAGGCAAATAAGCATACCGTTCAACTGACCAGTAAGCTTGTAGGCCCTGTTCTTGGAAGAATTGACAAAGCATTGGTACCCGCGACCGACAATGCAGACTTAAATGCCATTTTGGGCTTGCCGGATGCCGGCGGTATTTAGAATAGATTGTTTTTAGGTTGGAGAAGACCGGTAACGCTTTCGGGTGTTCCGGTCTTTTTGTTTGTGTCCTTTGTTAAAATCGCTTGCAATTGCAAATTTGTAATGATTTTATAAACATTAAAATAAACGTCATGACAGCAAAAAAAGAGATTAAAGTTTCCGGTTCTGATAACACTTCGGAACAAATTGTACCTGGTCCCGATAATAATTCGGAACAGACAAATCCATTAGAATTGGAAAATAAGGATTTGAAATTCAAAAATGAAAGTCTGTTAACTGAGAATGAGCAATTAAAGAATGCCAATGAAGAATTATCGTTGAAATTCAATGTCTTGGCAAACACTCCTTTGCCGGATAATTCCCGGAAAATCGTTGTCGTAATAGGTAATTCAGGTAAAAATCAAAATGGAGTTGCTTTGGCCATTCAATCATTAATCGAAAATGCCCGGTTCAACATCAATGATTTCATTGTAGTTGGAACTCCTGTTGGTGGTTTCAAGAATATTGACACAGAAGGTGACTCAGGTAGTTTGGTTGATATCCTAAAAGCAACAATGCTACAAGATGCTTTAACAGATGAATTTATTTACATTCCGGAGAATGTATTTGTAATTTCTCCTGTTATCCTGGCAGATATCCAAATCCTGAAGAAAAATGGTCAAATAAAAGAAGTAACGGTCGCCGAAAAAAATACTGCAGCTTTATTGAGAAGCAAAAAACTTGCTTTGGCAAATTACTCGGCGCCGATGCCGGTATGTTTGGAAAAAGAAAAAGTTGTTGAATTATTCGAAGCATTTCCGGAGATTCACGAACAGGAAGTTGATTTCATTTCCCTTTATTACAATTACTTTTCAAAAGGTGTGATTGCGTTGTCATTGGATTGGAAAACAGATAAATTCCTGTTGCCGGTTGTTTCTGAAAATCCGAAAAAAGAAGATCTGGCTAAATACAAGCCCGGAAAGAAATTTATGTATGTGGCCAATCTTTCATATACAATTGTCGAAATGTTGGAAAGCTGGTTTGAGTGAAAGAAAAAATTCAAATATGGTTAGATTCCGGAGCTGATCCGGCTGAAGGAATAATTCTCCTGGAGCAATCAGGTGTGAATGTTTTGTTTATCCGTATGATTAAGAGTAATCCGGGAAAGAACAAAGACTTGATTCTCCGTGAATTATTGAAAATATCAGGTATCAGCTCCCGTGAACCTAAGAAGAAAAATACACCAGGGAAAGAAAAATCATTCCGGGATGAATTTCCATTCCTTCAGGAACCGGATTGTCCTCTTGAATTAAAAGCCCTGGTGACTGATAAATTTTCATCTTTTTACTTATACCGGGATTTGCACCAAAAATTATTTGATTGTACAAACCTGGTTGGATGCACACGCATTGCCGGCGACTTGATTAATAACTACCTTGAAAATCAATTAATATATGCCGAATTAGATTATTATAAACATAATAAAGTCTTACTTGGAAAACATCCGGTTTTCAAACATTACAATGAAGTAAAATTACTTCGCAAACTATCTGTCCGGGAACTTATTAAAAAAGAAGAACAATTAAAACATAATATTTGGCGAATTGAAAGCGAACTGAAGAAAGGTGATAAACCTCGTTTGGATGCCGAACGGAAAGAACGGATAAGGGAAAAGCAAGCGGAACTGGCAGAAGTACAAAGATTGTTGGGTTAATGAAATATTTTACATTAGATGAAATTCGAAGGGAAAGACATAATGCCAAGTTATATTCAGCAAGATTTGAACGGTTGCATTTCTTCCGGGTACAAAATCTCAAAGAATTATGTGGCCGGTTACCTGATGAAGAAGAAGTCTTTTTTATCGAAACAACGAAAAGTTTCAATGCTTTCACTTTTATTGTTTACCTAATTCGATATGCCGGGACAATTGAAAACCTTTTTATTGCAACTTATTCAATCAATGACCGTATTATCAATTCCTTATTGAGATGGAAAGGAAACGGATTAATAGACAAAGTTTCGATTGAAATTTCTGCCAGTATTAAATTCCGGATGCCGAAAATCTATGACCGGTTGAATTTGTTGGCTAAGAATGAAAAGATATCTGTTGCTTATGAATGGACACACCGGAAAGTAACTTGTATAAAAACGCCTTCAGGATTATTCGTTGTTGAAGGTTCCGGGAATTATGGAGAAAATGCGATGATGGAACAATACATATTTTGTAAATCAAAAAAAGTTTATGAGTTCAGAAATCATGAAATCAGCAACCTGGGATGATAACAATGTTCCCCCATGGGCGACCACTATCAATTGGGAAGAATACGAAAAACTGGCAGCTGTCGGATATAAACCGGAACAGATTGCCATGTATTACGGCATTCCCAAACTTGAATTCATGTTTTATCATATGCTTATTGACAGCAAACTGAAATATCACTATGAAAGGGGAATTCTTTATCACCAGGCTAAAGAAGGTTTAGGAATGTTAGAGGATGCCGACTCCAATGCTACCCAGGCACAACGGTTAGACAAATTACGCAAAACACTGAAATTCAAAAATGCTCTTGACGAAATAGTTTATGGCAATATATGACTTCAAAAAATCTCATTTCGATACCCTGCAGGATTATATTCAATCAGGAGCAAAAAAAGACCTCACAGAAGAAGAATTATCTTATTTGGATGTCTTATACCTTTTGAACTCTTTGCGCCGCAAATACGGCAAAGAAAATGCTATTGCATTCATTCAACGCCCGCCATATGATATTCCATACCAACAAGCCAGGGTAATGTATGAAGAATCCATCAATCTTTTTTATTCAGATGACAACATAGACAAACAAGCATACAGGAATATGCTTTTTGAAGAATTGATGGCAGCAGCAAAAGTAATTATGGCAACATCTGAAGGGTCCAAAGATTTGGAAGTGTATGGCGATCTGGTTGCAAAAGCATATAAAATTAAAGGACTTGATCAGCCGGAACCTCCCCGGGTTCCTGAAGCGTTGTACAAAAAACCACTTAAAGTATATTCACTTAATCCTGGACATATCAAATTGCCAAAAGTCGACCGGAATGCTTTGGCCGAACGTATTGATAACATGGAGGTAGAGGAAAAAGAAAAATCACGTCTTAGACAAGAGGGAATGGTAACCGATATTGATTTTATTGAATTATATGACGACCAGGAAGAAAAGACTCAATTTGAAGCGTGACGACATCGAGGTCAGGTATGCCAATTGGTTAGCCCAATTGTGCGCCATTATGATGCCAAAGCACTTATATCTGATTGCCGGCCGTGCATCTACCAAAACCACCAGCTTTTTAGCCGAACGGTTGCAGGAAGCTGTTTATGATTGTCCTGGTGCTCCGTTCGCCTGGGCTTCTGATACTTATGCCAATCTACATAAAAACGTAATTCCATCCCTTCAGGAAGGTTTTCGCTTGCTTGGTTGGGAAGACGGAATCCACTATGTAATCAATAAGGAGCCGCCGGAAGAATGGAAAAAACAAATGTATAATATCCTTTCTTCCTGGAAGAATACAATGACATTCTTTAATGGTTTCAATCTGACGTTTATTTCACTCGACAGGCCCGCCATCGGCGCCGGTCGTTCATACGTTGGAATCTTTGGTGATGAAGTAAAATACTTTCCTGAAGTACGTATCGCCAACCTTTTGAAAGCCGTCCGGGGATATCGGGTAAAATATGGAAATTGTGCATTTTACCGTTCCCAAAATTTCACTTCAGATATGCCGGATCCTAATCGTATCGGAGAATACGATTGGATGTTGAAAATGGCTAAGCGAAATAACAAAAAAGCTATACTTAACCTGATGCAGGTTGGATTTGTTTACAACGAAACCAAACTTGAATATGTGGCTGCTCTTGAAACTAACAATAAAAAAGAAATAGAGTTGGCCGAACGCAATATGAAGCGATGGGAAAAGCGTTGGATCAAGTGCCGGGAAAAGGTTTCGTTCTTTTGGATTGCATCTTCTTTTATCAATGTGGATATCCTTTCTCTTGATTGGTTTGACGATGAATTTGCTGTCGGTCTGGAAGGTGTATTGACAAATATTCTATCTATCATTCCAAAGCTTTCTGCAGCTTCCCGGTTTTATTCCAATCTTTCTGAACGTCATTTCTATTCCGATGGAAACAATTATGAGTATTTGGATTCATTACCTTTCGGAACCGATCCGGATTGCCGGATATTAAAATACCTGGACAAAAATAAACATATTGAAGGTGGATTGGATATCGGCAATACACTCTGGTTAATATTTGGACAACAAAATGGCAATGATTACCGTATATTGAAAGAAATGTATACATTACCACCTAAATATGTCAGGGAAATTGCAGACGAATTTATCCGGTATTATGAGCCACATAAAAGAAAAATACTGAAGCTGTATTATGACAGGACTGCAAACAATTATAAAAAGATCGGACAGGATGTTGCATCTCAGATAAAGAAAGCTATTGAAATTGATGCCAATGGAAAACGTACCGGTTGGAGTGTCCAATTAATGTCTGTTGGACAAGGAAACATCGGAAGTAATGCAGAATATAATTTTATGATGGAGTTAATGAGTGGCAATAACAAAAAATTACCAAGATTACTTATCGATAGAACTAATTGTCCGTGCCTGAAGGCTCAGTTAGAAGTGACACCTACAAAAAAATCAACCGGAACAAAATCAGACGGATTAGTTGTAAAAGAAAAGAAAGGAGATAACTTACCAGTCCACCGGTTACCAAAAGAATCTACAAATTTCACTGATGCCTTTAAATATCTGCTTTGCCGGAAGGTGTTTCTTAAACTCATTAATAAACCAAAAGCGGGAAGTTCTTTACCTCCTAAATAAAAAAGTTACATATTTTTATCAAAACGGGGCGACTTTTGTTTTAAAAAGGGCAACTTTTAAGCCATTTTTTCTGCTGAAAAAAATTAACATGTTGATTTTCAATCAAAAAAGGGGTTTGTTTCTTTTTTCCAAAAAAGAAAACAGACGTTTTAGGCCGCCCCGCTCTACCCTTGACTTGCAATTGCAAATGATAAAAACGGGCGGGAAATGTGATTTTAGCGCTTCCTACCTATGGGAAAAGTCCATTATTCAATAAATTCAACCTGTTTTACATTCAAATGTTAAATCTTTCATTCCATTGAAAATAAATTAATTAAAAGTTTGCTATCAACAAACTTTTATCTATCTTTGTAATGCCATAACAAACGCAGGTGGCGTCTGCATAAGTTCTTATATATTATGGAACATTTATTCGAAGCCATTAAAAGAATGGCAGAGGAGAATCCTTTGGGGTTCACGGTTGACCTCACAACCTTAAAAAAGGTCACAGGTGGAATTTCAGTCGCCTATCTCGAAACGCAAGACAGTTTTGGAGATGAAGGGCTGAAAAGAGTTCTTAAACATGCTTTGGATAATGAGAAAAAAGCAGGAGGTTGGTTTAACAGCGAGAACGGTCAGTACTACTACGATTCAGTTCGTATTTTTACCGACTTGGAAGAAGCCAAGCGCTTCGCTCGTAAAAACAAGCAGCTTGCTATTTTCGACCTGAGTAATGTAAGAGTTATCTGGCTGTGATTTGGGAGTGGGGAGCAATCCCCCTCCTTTTTTAAGAAACTATTTAATTTTTTGCGATATGAAAAATTTAGATTTATTACCTATCTCGGACGAAAACAGAAAAAAACTTTCTGTTAGCGCGCAAATGTACAGACGATATGCACATTTGGTTATAGAGATTATTTCGTTCAACGAAAATAGAGTAATTGTACGTGCAGAGCAAAAAGACAGCATGAGCGGCAAACAGCTTAATAAAAAAGAAATCGTTGAGCGTGTACGCGAAATGTTTAAGGGTGCAATTCCTGAAGATTGGAAACTTACTGTTTCTGCTGTCGATTTTGACCGCAAAGACATTGATGCTATGAATAATGAATGGATACGCCGAAGAATGAATAACCTTGGGATAAAAAGCAAACAACTTACCACTTATACTGGTATAGATAAGTGTACAATTTCTTCTATATTGAATGGAGAAAAAGACTTGACTAAGTGGCATAAAACAGCATTTTATTACTTTTTCAAGTATTACGAAACAGCTCAATTCGGATAAGTTTATTTTTATTTTTGTTATTCCCCGGCTTCGATTTATTTCCTTGTCGGGGTTTTTATTGTTTCTTAATATAGCTTTCTCTTATTTCCTACCTCTCCTTTACAACGACATCCCCGGCAGTTTCCGTGTGGGCAATGGATTATTTTCAATGAGGAAAGAAACTCAATAGTTTTTTGTTGGCTTTGAATGGTGTTATGTAGTCGTTGGTATTCTTCAATTGTAATATTTATGTATCGCTCCATATCAATCTCCTTTGTTTTGGCTTAAAAGGAGCTAATATCGTGCCATATTTTTAGTCTTTATCCGGCATTTGCTTCGTTGTGGTCTTGGATTGTTAATTTTTGAGTTAAATTGAATATTGTTTTTTGTTGACTTTCAATTGTTTTAGTTTGGATTTTTACCAAGTTTTCATAAAATTCGATGGTTTTCTTTTCTTCCGGTTTTACGTTTATTCCAACCATTAACATATTCCTTTCTCCACCTAACAGCAGCCATTCTGCATTAACATCCGGATGTAGTTCCAGTATCTTTGCTAATGCATCAGAATTAATAGGGCTTTTTTTATTTTCTCCTTTGAAGCTTCCGTATGTCATACCGATTTTTTCAAAAAATGTCTCTAAAGGAATGCCTTTGAACTTGGCTAAGTGTATGATTCTTTCTTTTATTGTAGAAATATTATTAACCATTTTGAACAATTATTTAGTTAGTTTGTTATCTATCATATAAACTTAATACATATTATTAAAAAAACTGAAGAAGATGAGACAAAACACATTTCTATTGGGGTATTATGTTTTTAATAAACCAACAACAAAGTTACTTAATTGTTTAGATTACATTGCACATTTAGTACAAAAAAGGGAAGGGGGCAATTTATGAAAATCACTATTGATGACACAAAAATCACACCTGAAATGGTGAGAATCTTAAAGAAATGGCAACATACTAATCCTGATGTATCGGAACCGGAATGTTTTATTAAATGGCTGGGAGAAATACAAGATTGTTTATGCCGGGTATTGGTTAATGATAACGAAATAGATAATAAAACGGTAAAAGATTGTTTAAGTCATATAATCTATATCAAAGAAGATTTGAAAGAATTTATTTTAATTAAATAGATTCTGTAAATTGATTTTAGCCCGATTTGGATTTATTTCTTTTATCGGGCTTATTAGTTTTAAAACATTTACTTTAACTTTACAACAATTTTTTCAATATTACCATGGCAAACGAACAAAAATTAAATGAATTGCTGAAATTAAGCTTTCAAGGAACCTTGGATAATCCTCAAATATTATACTGTGAAACAGATATTGAATTTGCCGAAACAATGATATCTCTTTCAAAATTAGGCACTGAAGGTTATATTGAATATATGACAGACAGACAAAAAAGAGAATTTTATTTATCAATTACTGATAAAGGAAGACTTTTTATTGAAGCTGGTGGTTATACAACTCAAGAGAAGGCGTTAGATGAAGATTTGAACAATGATGAAAAAACTTCAAAATCCATGAAGTCGGATTTAAGTGTCATTTTAGGTATTCTTTTCTTCATTGCCACAGTAATACTTTCATTAGTTTTATATTTCAAAACGAAGCAAGTTCATCAAATATCTTACGATGTATTAGATTCTCCATCATTGATATATGACAGTAGTAACAAATCTTCCAAAATTAAATTATTAGAAAGAGATTCTGTTCCGATAGAAAATAATGTATACATGATTGCTGGTGTAATAAAGAACACAGGTAATCAGACTATAAACATGGAAGATTTTATCAAAAGGACAATTATTACATTGAATTTAGCTGAAGATAATCGGATTATTGACTTTAACATTGTAAAACAATTTGAAGATATTGCGAAATTCAACCTTGTTCAAGTAAGTGACAATAGTCTTCAACTATCTTGGTCATGCTTTGACCCTTCTTTTAGCATGCAATTTCAAATAATATACGTAGGTAAGTCTGATAGTGGGTTTATATTAAAAGGAAGGGGGCTTAATATAGAAAATTTCAATAAAGCAAAAATATTTACAAAAAAAGATCCTTTATTTGCTGCTTATAATCTTGATACTGTAATTTTAGTATTAGCTATTTCAATTTCTGTTTTATTAATGATTTTACTTTTGATGTTTCAAAATAGAATTTCTTATAAAAATAGAATTTCCATTTTTAGAAAAAATATAATAGTATTAGCTGTGTTAATAATTTATGCTATTATATTCTACTTTATTTTTTATTAATATTTTACAATCTTTTTCACAAACTAAATTTTTATTCGATATGAAAAAAGAATTATCTATTGATTACACAAACTCAGGTATTACAACACTTCGTAATGCATCATGGGCAGTTCTTGTAGGGGGAATCATTGCGTATTTAGCCCTTGTTTATTTTAGTTCAATAACCATTTCAGGTATTTATAGCAAACCGGAATTTGAATTTTCTTTTGGTGCTATTCTCTCAAATTTACCTGTTTTGTTGGGAGCTATATTCTTTTATGGAATTGGTTTTTGCATTGCAACGATAGCAGAAACTTCCTTGATACAAAAATGCCATATTGAAAATCAATATGATGAAGAAGTCATTGATAATAAAGATAATTCTAAAAAAACTCATGAGGAACTCCTGATTCAACAATACAAGGAAAATCTAAAAGATGATGAAGTTATTGTCAAAATTAATCATAACCATCGCATAGAATTATGGAAAATATCTGATATGGAAGAATCTATAAAAGAAGGTAATTCAGACAAATTTACAGAAATATATAGGAAGTAATTTCTAAACTAAATTTTTATTCGTTATGAAAAACGTGTTATTTATTGCCATAATGGCATTGTGTATCTCATTCTCAGCCTATTCCCAAGAAGAAAAATTGACTGAAAATTTCATCTATTGTGAGTTGGTAGGAACAGGAAAAATGATGAGTACAAAAGTTAATGTTCAGGTTGACTTTGGACAAAAAACATCGTATTGGAAAGGAGGTTCTGAAAAATTTCTGAAAGATGAAAATGGAAAAAAGATTGAATTTAATTCAATGGTTGATGCAATGAATTATTTTGGTGCGCAAGGATGGGAATTTGTTCAAGCTTATGTTGTTACTGTTCCTGGAATGTCAGGACAACAAAACGTTTATCATTGGCTACTAAAGAAAAGCGTTTCAAAAGAAGTTATCCAGAAAATTGAAGCTGAATTAGAAAAACCAAATGACAAAAAAACATCAAAAGATGATGACTAAAACTTTGTTATTTCAAAAAAAATCAGCATCTTTGCAGTGCTAAACGTTTTATAATTTTGAATGAGCAACAGTAGTTGCCCTTGTTTGGGCTTTTTTTATGCCCAATATTAGATATTTTTAAAAGCGGCTGTTTATTTCCCGATAATTTTCTTCGAGTTTGCTCGTTCAGATTATTACGTTTAGCGACACGGGAGATGGCAGCCGTGTTTTTTTGCCATCATCGCTAAACGTAATAATCATGAGAAAAAATCAAACCGCAGGTCAAGCATCTGCCAATCCATTATTAGATTTTATTAAAAGACTTCCTCAAAGTGCTCCGGTTCTGGGATTCAAAATCCATCACTCCACACAAAAAGTTGAATTCTGTATTGCTTATTTGTTTAAAGGTCAAACCATTCACCAAACTATTTGTATGAAGGGAGGTAAAGCATGATAACAACAGTTGATAATGTAGAAATAACTCCTGCAATTATTCAGGTATTAAAAAAATGGTATGAGAATCCGGAAATGGAAGGGTCAGAACCTGAACGTTTCGTTCGGTGGCTTGGTGGAATACAAGATTGTTTATGCCGGGTATTAATTGAAAATATAAAAATAGATGATGCCATGGTTAAGGAATGCTTAAGCCAGGTTATTTATATAAAAGATGATTTTAAACAATTAATCCCTATAGAAGAAAGGAAACAATCATGAATATCATTTATATAACACCAACAGATGATCCTAAATCGGCAATTTTAGCCGCAATGGATATTTATGTAGCTTCCGGAATGCAACCGAAATTAATGTCTGATGGCAAAACGAGTTTTACATTTAATCCCATTTATGCAGCAGCTGTCCGCGATGGAAAAATGGAAGTTGCTGATTATGTGAATAAGCATAAAATAGATTAGTTTGTATTATATTTGCAAAAAAGAATAAGTATGGAAAAAATATCTGATGCCCAACATGGCATTAATAAAATTTCTGCAGTGGAAACCCTGATTGCAAATAAAATGATGTTAGTTCATCCGGAAAAATATCATGTGGCCATGCTGGCTGAATTATGGAATTTATATTCCGATGAAAAGAAACATGACCTTTGTCAGAATATTTTATTTTATTGCAAAGTAAAAAATAATTTGTCCGGTGGTCTCAACAATGGGAATCCGGTATTATTGGTTTCAATAAAAGATAGTCAAAACAATGTATCTCCTTTTGCTTATTATAAAAATGAAAAAATTGAATTGATTAAGAAATAACATCACTTTTATTATTTTTAGCCCGGCGTCAATTTCTGATTGCCGGGCTTTTTTTGTCCTTTTCCTTTCCCTTTGACTGCCATACTTTTGAAATAAAAAAGCAATGGCGGAAATCTCCCAAAAAGACATTGAGTTTTTATTCCAGGAAGAAGTACTCGACCAACATGGTGAATACTTAATCGACTTGCTTACTGAAACACTTCAGGAAAAGAAAATTCGTGTAACTGACGACCTGATGAAAGTACTCAATTACCGCATTTTTCGAGAGGGTGAAAATCGTGGTTTACGGGTCAATTTCTTTGATTACGGGCGTTTTATAGAAATCCGGAAGCATAAGAAAAAGCAAAGTAAATGGGATACAAATACCAATAACCTGTTATGGGGAGTGAAAGAAAATAAGATAAAGAAAAAAGATACCGATTGGTATAGTCGCAATGTTTACGGTAGTCTGAATCGCTTAATTGGCATTTTAATGAATGAATTTACCGACCAGGAAATCACACGAATCAAAGGAATTTTACAAAATAGACAAAATATACAACCATGAGTTTGAAAATAGACCGGGTTCAACTTGAAATAGTTATTCAAAACGATGAATCAAGAAAGCGTCTGCGTGAGCTGGAAAGCGAAATGCGCAAACTGCAAAAAGCAGTCAAAGATGGGACTGCTACTGATGCACAAAAAGAACACCTAAAAAAATTACAAGCCGAATATGATAAAATCATTGATAAAATTGGATTAACCGGTTTATCATTGAAAGAACTACAAAAACGTCAACAGGAATTAAACTCTATCCTCAAGCATATTCCTGGAGATAGTCCTCTATACGAACAGTACAAAAAGCAACTAACTGAAGTCAATGCCCAGATTAAAGAACTAAAAAACAATGGCCAACAAGCCGGTCTTTCACTTTCCAAAATGGCCGATGGCTTTAATAAATATTTCGGTATGCTTACGGCTTTTATTGCCACCGTTACCGGGATGTCATACACTTTCCGGAAGCTTTCGGAAAATGTAGCCAAAATGGATGATACATACGCCGATGTGATGAAAACTACCGGCATGACACATGATGAAGTCAAAGACCTGAATGAAGAATTCAAAAAAATGGATACCCGGACCGCACGCGAGGAATTAAACAACCTGGCGCGCGATGCCGGAAAATTAGGTATTAATGCCAAAAAAGATGTTTTTGATTTCGTTGAAGCCGGCAATCAAATAAATGTTGCTTTGGGTGAAGACCTGGGAGAAGGCGCCATTAAAAATATCGGAAAACTCACAGAAGTATACCGGAAATCTACCAGAGAGTTTGATGATATGGACTTGAAAGGCAAGATGCTTGCCGTTGGTTCCGCCATCAACGAACTTGGTCAGTCTTCAACGGCTGCAGAACCTTACTTGGTCGACTTCGCACAACGTCTGGGAGGTATAGGCGCTCAGGCAAATTTATCTATTCAAAATATTTTAGGTTATGCTTCTGCTTTGGATCAGGCAGGGGAAAAGACTGAAATGGCTGCGACAGCCTTCCAAAAACTTATCATGAAAATGATGAGTAAACCTGACGAGTTTGCCAAAATTGCAGGAATGGAAGTAAAGAAATTCAATGAGTTGATTAAAACCGACATGAATGGAGCAATCATTAAGGTTTTAGAAAACTTGAATAAACAGGGCGGTTTGCAACAGTTAATTCCAATATTCAAAGATATGGGGTTAGATGCTGCCCGTGCTGCTGAAGTTGTGTCTTCTCTTGCTAACAATATCCATTTAGTTAAAGATGCTCAAGCTATTTCAAACAAAGCTTTTTCAGAAGGTATTTCTTTAACAAATGAATACAATGTTAAAAATGAAAACCTACAGGCTAAACTAGAAAAAGCCAGGAAATCTTTTAATGACGCTTCCTTGGATTTGGGAGAAAAATTAAATCCTGCAATGTTAAAATCAACCAATTACATGACTTATGTAATTAAGGCTCTTCCTGGATTTATTGATTGGACCTCTAAGCATTCTGGAATCATCGCTCAATCAATCATTTTGATTGGTACTTATACTGTTGCTATTCAAATTGCAACAGCAATGCAGGGAAAATGGACAATTGCAGATACATTGCATTATCGGACACTACAGATGAAAAATGCATTGCTGGCGACTGGCAGAACCATTGTTTTACTTTATAGTGCTGCTGTTGCATTAGTGACCGGTAATGTTACCAGGGCTAATGCTGCATGGTTAATGCTTTCAAAAACAATGAAAACCAATTTGTTCGGTTTAGCTGCTGCAGCTGCTGTAGCTCTCGGAATTGCATTATATAATTTATGGAAAAACACAAAATCGGTTGATGAAAAAATGAAAGAATTCAGGGCTACAACTGAGAGTATTAAAGAAGAAACAGCCAAATATACTTCCGAAATTTCTAAAGAACAAAACGGCTTTAATACATTAATTAAGGCTATAACCGGAGCCAACGAAGGTTCAGAACTGAGAAAAAACCTTATAGAAGAATTGAAAAGTCAATATCCGCAATTTATCAAGTATATAGATTTGGAAAAAGCTTCCAACCAGGATTTACTTGCCGTGTTGAAAGATGTTAATGACCAATATGAAAAAAAATATGAGATTGCAGCCTATCAGGGTAGAATTGATGCTGAAGGTGCTGGAATTCAAAAAGCAAAAGACAGACAAATAGAAATAAAGTCGTTATTGAAAGATTTATATTCAGGTACCATGTCTGCAGACAAACAGAATGAAATAAAAAAACTTGAAAAAGAATTCAATGCCCTTGAACAAACAATCCAGAAATCTCTTACTAAGATAAATGAATATAAAATAGATGTTTCTAAAATTGAAACAGATATCAATAAATCTACAACCTACAAGGGCCTTTCAGATTCTTTGCAAGAAACATATAAACAGATAGACTTTCAAAAAGAGTGGATTGAAAAATTGGGAGATTCTCCAATGATGAAAAGTGCTGTAGATAAGGCAAGCAAAGAATTAAAGGAATTGGAAGCCAAAGCTAATATGATTCAAGGAAAAATGGCTGGTATGTATGACGAAATGAACAAGCAGAATACCAACAAAGAAAATGCCGACAATAATAATTACACTCCTACTGGAGATTCTGACAAAGCTTCTGTTCAACGCGAAAAGAAAAACAATGCCCTGAGAGAACTTGAAGAAAAACACCTGCAGGAACTTGCAGAAATTAAACGCAAATATTTATCCGGAGATATTGCCTCTGAATATGAATATAACCAAGAATTACTCAAGCAACAGGACCAATTTGATAGTGATAGAAAAGATAAGCTTCAGGAATTATTAAAAACAGTAATATCAGATAAGTCTATCCGTATCGAAGTTGCCAAAGAAATTGCTGATATCGATGCGAAAAATCTTGAACGCCAGGTTCAGCAAGCAAATAAAATTAAGCAAATCATTTTAAGTGCAGATCCTCTGGAAGCCGAAAAACAATCTTATGATAATCGTTTGCGTGAAGTGGGATTATTTGGCATTGAAAAAGAAAAACTTACTGAAGAGCAAAAAAAGGCTTTGGAATCCCTGGAAGAACAGCACAATGAAAATGTACGCAAACTTTCGTCCAAGGGAGCCAGGAAAAAACTTAAAGAACTGGAAAAAGACCAGGCAGATGAAGAATCAAAACTAAATGTTCGTAGGATAAAGGAAAAAATGAGCGAACAGCAATATAAAGATGAATTGCTGAAGATTGAACTTGATTACCTGAAAAAGAAATTAGCTGTCAATGGCGTTTCTGCCGAACAAATCGAAGAGTTTAACAAACAAATAACTGAAAAACAAGCTAAAAACCAATCCGACAAAGCAGATACCCGCCAATCTGTTTTAGACCAGTATGGAATAAAAGATATCAAGCAACAAAAAGAAATCGAATTATCCATACTGAAGTATTATGAAGACCAGGGAATTCTCACTCATAGTGAAGCATTAAAAGTCAAGGCTGAACTTAACAGGCATTATTTCGAAGATTCAACCAAAGATGCCATTGCTTCTCTAAATTCTATCAAAGATACGGCTGGAACTCTTTCGTCTGCCGTCTCCAACTTCCAGCAAGCTGAAGAAATGGCAACTGACCGGAAGTATAAAAAACTGATTGCGGCAGCAGGAAATAACAAGAAAAAAGTTGCCAAACTCGAAGAAGAAAAAGAAAAAGAACTTGCTGCCATCAGGGCGAAACATGCCGACAAACAATTTATCTTAACAGTTGCACAGGTTATTTCATCTACTGCAGTTGCAGCCATGGAAGCATATAAAGCCATGGCCGGAATACCGGTTATTGGTCCCGGCCTGGGCGCCGCTGCAGCGGCAGCCGCTATTATGTATGGTAAATCACAAATTGATGTTGCTAAAGAGCAAAAAGAAGCTGCCAAAGCAGGTTATAAAATCGGTGGTTATACTGGTGGTAATGATCCGGATGAAATACGGGGTTACTTCCCTGATGGAAGTCCTTACCATGGTAAAGAGTTCGTAGCCAACGCCGATGCAACTACCAATCCCCATGTAAAAAAATTCCTGGATGTTTTCAATGTGGCCCAGAAGAATGGAACAATACGAATGATTAACACAACACAGATTTTGGAAAAAGCCAAACTAGCCGGCGGCGGTTTCAAATCGGGCGGCTACCATTCGGAACCGGTTCCGGATTCCCGGACAAATCGAAAACAGGATGAATCTGTCATGGAAGAAATGATCAGTAAAAACAATGCTTTGTATGAAAAACTAATGGAACGCCTGGATATTCCCTTGGAAGCTTTTTCTGTTATTTCCGGAGATAACGGAAGCTACAATCAAACCAAACGTTACGAACGGTTATTGAAGAATGCCAGCCGTAGTTAGTGTCCTTTTTGAATGTATTAACGAAAAGTAATTTTGACAAAAATAAATTTGAATGGAAACAGTTACCGATTTATCACAAATGGCACAGAGCAGTGTCGACCTGAGTAAGGCAATTGCCGATTTTGGAGCATTGGCCGTTATTGGCGGTGTTTTTATGGTCTTTATACTGCTTATCCTCTCACTTTTTGTATACCAATTGTTTACACAACAGAAGAAACTTACTGCCATTGCGGAATTTAGCGAAACAGCTATGAAGTATTTTGAAGAAATGGCTATGCGAAATGTTAATCTCGATCAGGCACGCGGACTGATTTCGTTAGAACTCGAACGGTCTAAAGACGAAACGATTATCCAGGTTGTCAAGATAAAACAAAAAAATCACCTGGATGATATTGATGCCGTACAAGATAAAATAAACAGTTTCTTGGATCGGCTTTATTCTGGGGGTGTTTCCATGCTCCGGAAGTTTGATTTCCAAGGTAAAAACCTTTCTACTTTTATGGAAAGCCACTGGAAAGAAATCGTTAAAAAACAAATGCTAAGGGATTGTACCAACCATGAAATAGATATTCATCGGCTGGAAGAATCTTATACTATCCTTTTTATGTCTTTCAAAACAAATTTTAATTCTAAAATAGATGGACAAGTATGATGTTATTCGAACAATTAATTCCTGAAAACAGGGAAGAATTCAAAACGGAAATAGAAGCTATGTGCGAGCGCTTACTCATTAAACCGGATTGGGCCATGTTGACATTCTATATTGAAACTGCAGCTGCAGTAACAGGTGTTATTGACCATAAAATCCAGAACTCCAAAAGCAAAGCAACCGGTTATATTCAATTTATGCCGGACACAGCCAAAAGTTTGGGAACTACAGTTGACGAATTAAAGAAAATGACTAACATAGAACAATTGAAGTATGTTGAAAAATACCTGAAACCTTACACTGGCAAAATGGAATCACCGGTTGATGTTTATTTGGCTGTCTTTTTTCCTGCAGCTATAGGAAAAGATGATAATTATATTTTGCAGACTGCCAAACTTTCTGCAGAAACGGTTGCTTGCTGGAATCCTCTTTATGACCTCAATAAAGACAAAAAAATTCAGAAAAAAGAGGTTAAACAGAAAGTCTTATCATTTGTTCCTAAAGGCTACCAACTATGAAAATGAAAATTATTTGTATCATTTTAGTGTTGATTGCTCTCCCATCAGGATGTGTTAGCCGGAAAAGCACTCAAAAATTATCTGATAAAAGCCGGTTGGATATCGAACGGAAATTGGATTCTATTTCACAATTACTCACAGTTGTTACAGAAACTATAAATTTTCAACAAAACAAGGAGACAGATATCGTTCAAAACTCAACTATTTTCGAATTGTTTCCTTTGGATAGTTTAGGAAAGCAAGCTGTCAGGCAAATAACTATAATTTCAACATCCAAAAAGGAAAAGAAACAAATAGGTTCTGAAGCTAAAAAAGAGAGTAAAACAGATTTGAAGTCAGAATTCCATACACAGGAATCTGACAAATCAAAATTGGATATCCAAACAAAAGAGACAACTGAAACACAAAAGAACTGTGGCTTATATATTTTCATTCCTATTATTTTGATTTTAATTTTCTTAGGTTACAAATGGATGTTTACGAAGCGATAAAACGAATGCGCGAGTTAAGCCGGCAAGGGTTATCTTTTTCTTTTTCCTTTATGAGTTACAGCATGGATAAAGGAAAAAGTAACGGCATTACAGAAGTACGCCGGGCACGTCTTCGCCGGCAAACAACAGAAGATAAAAACCGGTTTGCCGGCATCATGCTGAATTATTTTGATTTAGACACTAATGAATATGGCCAATGTTACCAACCTTTATTAATGGAGTTCAATGGTCATAAATTAGAATTAAACTGATATGAGTGAAGAAAAAATAAAAAAAATCGGAGGCCTGAGTTTTGTAAACACTACTGCCGGAACTTTCGCTATTGGTATGAACCGGGCTTCCGATGAAACTTCTTTAGGCAATTTTTTCAACCTGGTGGCTAATAATTGGGAAAGTGATCCATACACTTATGGTGGTGTCAGGGTTGTTCCCCATGGGCCGGATAATAACCTGCCGGCTAACATCCGGAACCTGTTAGAAAAAAACAATCTTGGTCCCGGAATCCTGGACAGAAAAACCGGACTTCAATACGGTCAGGGACCATTCCTTTATAAACTCAAATTCGAAAATAACGAAATCCTGAAGGTTTGGACACATGATCCTGAAGTCCAAGCATGGTTAGATACCTGGCCATATCAGGAATATGTACGCAATGCCCTGGCTGAGTTCAATTACATGCGGGGCTTTTATGCCAAGTACTTCAGTGCAAAAAGCAGGCGGTTAGGGCAACCATGGATATCCCGGATAGAATGTGAACATTCGACTGAGTGTAGGTTGGAATGGCCGGAAAATAATGGCCGGCGCCTGGAAGATGTTAAGCATATCATTGTCGGAGATTTTGAAAACTTGCGTGGGAACACTATGCGCCGTTATCCGGTATTTAATAAATCCGATTCAGCAAAACATGCGGTTTCAATGAAATATCATTCTTACCGCTCATTTGCGAGGTTGTTTTATGCCATTGCATCGTTTTTCGGTTCTATTCCCTGGGTACGCCGGGCAAACGATATTCCGGATATAGTCGAGTATCTTACAGACAATATGATAGCAGCTGCTTATCATGTACATGAGCCTGCAGAATATTGGGATAGAAAAGAGGCTTTACTTCGGGAGTTGAATCCGGAATGGGATGACAAGAAAATTATGGCAGAAATTGACAAACTTCGTGATGCTTTGACGCAAACCATTGCTAACGTCCTGGCGGGTAAAAAGAATGCAGGAAAATTCTTTGAGTCAATTGATTTTGTAGATGAAGATGGAAACAAAAGCGAATGGAAAATCGAACCTATTGAGATGAATATCGATAAATATATCGAAGCCCAGGCACAAATTTCCCGCATAGCAGACAGTTCAACAACATCAGGTTTCGGATTGAACCCGGCGCTTTCAAATATCATTATTGACGGAAAAGGAGATTCCGGAAGCCAGATGCTTTATGCCCTGAAGATATTTTATGCTGCTGACACCCAGATTGCCGAAGACATTGTTTTCGAGCCTGTCAACACAGCATTAAAAATCAATTTTCCGAATAAAGGTCTTTCTGCAGGACTTTATCGCCATGTGGTTAATAAAGAAGATAATGTATCTTCAGGGAACCGGATGACTAATAATATGTAATTATGATTTTCAACAGGAACAACAATGGAAACGAGGAACTCCGGGAATTAACCGGGAACTATTATCTCAGCAATGATTTCAAAAAAATCAAGGTTGATATTGAATTGGCCACTGAAGATTTAATCAAGATAATCGGTTGGGAAGTTTATTCCAGAGCTGAAAAACATTACCAGGAATTCAAGTCAGATAAAACGAATGACACATTGGTTCCTCACATTCAACTGCCCATTGCCATTATGGCCACATTGCAAATGTATCGTAAAAATGATGTGAGCCACGAAGACTCCGGAAGGAAAATCAAGATTAATCCCGAAGTCGAAAAACTTCCATGGGAGTGGCAATTGAAGCGGGATGATGAAATACACTTAGACAATTATTATAAAGCTGTTGACCGATTGATATCTTTTCTTAACCGGTCTGAAATTGTCGAATGGGAAAATAGTTCATTTCGAAAAACTACAGAATTGTTGTTTATACGGAACACTGAATTATTCGACCAATATTTTCCTATTGAGAAATCCGGAAGGATGTTTGTTTTGTTAACTCCTTTTATCAAAGAAGCTGAACGGATTTATCTTAAACCTGCCTTGGGTAGCGATTACACAAAACTTTTATCCGGAAAAGATTTGACAGAAAAAGAATCAGAATTGCTTCAGTATGTTTACCCGCCAATACCTTTAATCGCCATGTCGTTAGCGATTCGCCGGCTTCCATTGAGTGTTATTCCTGCCGGCATCATCCGGAACTATGTCAGTAGTTCAGAAACAATGAATGCATCACAACCGGCGACCATCAGAGAAGTAAAGGCGCTTTCATCCTGGCTGATGGATGATGCCATGACTTTACTTGATGATATGAAGCAATTCCGGAACGGTGCAACGGAAGTGAAATTGCTTCCTGATAATAATCCACGAAATAAATACCTGAGAACATGAATATAATTCAACGTCCGGATACTTATTCCCTGACTTCAACAATAAAGGATTTTATTATTGAATCGGATTGGGTTAGTTCTACAAATTCATATAAAGATATCTTGTTTGAAGTATTATTGAATGGAAATTCTATTTTGAAAGAATCATACGTTCCGGATGCTTCAGGAAAAATATATGTCCGGGATTTAGGTGGATTCTTGGAAAATTATTTATCCGGTTCTTTGGCTAAAGGGAAACAGGATATTTCAAAAGAATTCAGTTTCAAAATTGACAATCAGGTTGTGGGTTCAAGCACTGTATTGTTTTGCAAAGCAACCACTGGTGAAGCTGCAAACCTGTTTTATGGCAAACGTTTACTTAATCTGCAATATTTGAATAAGATAACGATACCGGGAAGTAAGGAATATATTTCTGTATTTTCTTCTGTAGAAGGAAAACCCATTCAGGCAAGAGTTATCTATAAGAAAAATAATTCTTTAAGATATTCCGAAACCAAACCTGTTTATATCAATAATTATGCTTCAGGATTTTATACTTATGATGTGTCTTTCAGTAAAATATTATCAAATTTTCCTGAAATTGAGCAACGAAACATAGTCGCATACATGATTATATATTCAGACGTAGCCGTTGAATATAAGGTTGATTGGGAAACTTATTTGGATCCCAAATTTTTTATTTATCTGAATTCTTTTGGTGTTCCTGAATCTATTGTATGCAGGGGAGAAACCTTCCGAAAAGGTGTTCAAACCTTTGAGACATCTAAAATCAACAAATTAGAACACAAATATAATATCCAGCGTGCTGACACATTCGAAGTCAGCTCCGGGAAGATATATTCTCATACAGATTATCTGTTGTTGCGCGAAATGTTTTCATCGGAAGATGTACGGTGTTTTTTCAATGGGAAGTATCGCAAAATAATCATTACTGAAGAAAATTCAAATATCAGTTATCGCTCCAGTTCTTTTACCCCAGTGAAATTTACCTTCAGGTTTGCAGACTCTAAAGAAAACATTTCACTTCTTGACAGTTTTACATGGATATTGGAAAATGGAACCTGGAATGATAAAGGACTTTGGTATGACTCCGGTCAATGGAATGACAAACCTCAAAACAATTAATTATGGCAAGATATATTGAAATACCCGAAATGTGGGAGGAGTTTACTCCGGAACAATTCAAATATCTGTTGAAATCTGTCTTCCGGATGATGGCAGATTCAACAATAACAAAGGATGATGTGTTAAATGATTTCGCCGATTATTTGCTTGGCAGGAAAAAGTTTGTTCATCCGGGACAAAAAGAAAAGTACCTGGTACTTGTATCTCAATTAGCAGAAAAATTTGATTGGATATTTTCCGAAACAGAAGATGAACAATTGGTTTTGAATTTTGAAACAACTCAAAATTTGTTACCCGGATTAGAAAATCTGTTAGGACCTCAATCACATGGTTCAGATTTCCGTTTCGGAGAATACCGGACAGCTGTAGAATTCTATAATAAATTCACTCAGGAACATAATCCTGCTGATTTGGATTGTTTAGTCGGTATATTGTACCGGAAACCAAACACCAGGAAGAAAGATGAAACTTTTGATGGTAACTACCGGGAACCGTTTAATAAACATCTTATAGGTAAATATGCAGCCCGTGTAAAGAAAATCCCTGAGTATATTAAATGGGGTGTGTATTTGTGGTTTGGTTATTTCTGTCAATATCTCCTGGAAGGGCCTTTTATAATTGAAGGCAATGAAGTTTGTTTTTCTTCCATTTTTGACCGGGGCAATACAGACCAGGATGAAAAGAAAAGTAACTCCATTGGTATGACTGCTGTCCTTTTTTCCCTTGCTGATACCGGTACCTTTGGGAATGCAAAAGAAACAGATGAAACGGAATTGTTTAAAGTACTCCTGAAGCTTTTGCATGATAAAAATACGTTGGATGAACTTGAACGGAAAAACAAATGATTACGCTTAACCGCTTTCATGAAATATTGCTTGAATTGAAGGCTGAAGTAAACAGCCTAGTTAATCCTGGTAACTGGACACTTCAAAACGGACTTTGGATTGATTCTGGAAAATGGGAAGACAATGGAGCCTGGTTGGATGCTCCGGAATATGGCAAAGTGATTGATGAATTAGTTGTATCTCCGACAGAAACACATTTAGTCAAAAAAATAGGAGATAAGCGAGGCATTATTTTAGGTGTCAAAATGCCGGATGCAGACACAGAACTTATTTCTTCAGACAACTATTCAGACAACAATCATTGTCTTTTCTTCCTGATTGAAAAAATAGATCCGGGAAAGCATGATGACTTCATAGAACGGTGGCACTATTCAAAAATGCAAAATATAATGAAGTTAATTAAAGATTGGCTTCTGCAACGTGGCCTGAATGGTAAAGTTTGTGGCGGTGACGAAACGATATCAAAACCGTTTCATACGGAATGGGAATATCAAATTTTTGGCGGGTTTAATGGACTAAGTATCAGTTTTGACTTGAAAGATTTTTCGCTATGACAGAATTATTTATAGATGGTCAACAAGTAATTCTTCCTCAAAACTTTTCTTTAACTGTTGTAGAGGAAAATCCATTTTTCACAAAAAATGGGAAGTACACCTATGATCTTGAACTGTCTTTGGAGAATCCTCAAAATGCTAAAATCTACAAACATTACAATAGGGTAAATAATATTGAAGAAATAGTATCCAATCGTCAAGCTATATTAAAAGCAGACAATGAAATTGTTTTAAATGGTACTGAAATAATACTGGAGATATCGGATAAGTCTGTCGTTATTCAGCTTGTTAGCGGTAATTCTGAACTAAATTATTTAATCGGTGGTGATCGTAAATTAAGAGATTTAGAACTAGGTTCTGCTGGTGAACCTGGATATTACGGAATAACTGCTTTTTCTGTAAAGCATCGTTATCCAGCTACTCATTATGTTTGTGCTCCTCTTTACAGTAGAAATGAAGAACGAATTTATTGCAATTTTACTGCATTAATTGATGAAAACACTAATGCAGAGAGCTTGGATTTTTTATTAGGCCCATGGAACCCCACTCCGTGGATACCACAACCTTATATTTGTTTCATCATAGAACGAATTTTATTCATTTTGGGTTATGAACTGAATAAAAATGAAGTTTCAAATACAAAGTACAAAGATTTATATATCGTTCATGGTTTCATTACTGATGAATATGCGAAGATGCTTCCTGATTGGACTGTTAGCGAATTTTTCGAAGAGGTTGAGAAACTATTTGATTCACTAATACTTATAGATGAAATAACTAAAAAAATTGATATCATTTTTGCTTCTAACTATTATAACTCACCACCTAAATGTGATATTGAATATGTGTTTGATGAACATAATGATAAAATAGATAATGAAAATACTTTAACACATAATAATGCCAATGTTTCTTATGTTTTGCCAAATACGGAGTATTTCAAATTTCAAAATATAGAGAAAGAAATTTTATCTTTTTCAAAGAGAGAAAAGTTTGAGTCTTACAATAAAATTCTTGAACATTTCAATAAAGCTACAGATAAAAACACATTGCAAAGTACTATATTTCATAGTGAACAATCTGATACTGAATATATATTCTTCGAAAAAGAAGATGGGGGTTATTATCCTAAAAAAGTGAATATATTTCAGCCAATCATTAATAATCCGCAAAGAGAGGATATTGATATAGAAATTAAAATTACTCCTGTAGAAATAACTACAGTCGAGATACCTGTTATCTTATGGAAAAGTCTTTGGAGTTCTATGGAAATCTGGAAAGGTATTATACAAGTTCCTATTATTGATACTGATAGATATTTTGTAACTTATGAAGAATATGTTCAATATGCACAGACAGGTGCTTTTGGCGATTTTACAGGTTCAATACAGAATTTGATTACTGGAGAAGAGTCGATGGATAAAAGGAAAAATTCAGAATTACAAGTTGCCTTTTATCAAGGATTAAGAAAGATGACTCCAAAAGGTGAAGAAAACTCTACTACAAAGACGTTTAATTATCCGATGCCATTAACAGATTTGTATGCCGAATATTCTGAAAAAGAAATATTGTTAGCCGAGAATAATGCAACATTACGATTGGATGGCAATAAAGGTATTGGAGAATTTTATAATAAAGATTTTGTAATAGACACAACCAGAGAAAGAGTTTTTTCCTTTGAAAATAAGCAACAGTTAGATATTCGGTCCGTTTTTAACATAAAAAACAAAGAATATGTTAGTATCAAATTTGAAAGAACAATTACAATTAACGGTATTTCTCCGAAAATAAAAGGTTATTTCTATCCATATAAAAAGCAGAAATCATGAGTGAATTAGAATTTGAACAAATACAGCCATTTGAAAATGGTCAAGGTGACTCCGGAAAATCATCCAGGCTGAAGATTAACCGAAACTTTGGGTTGATTAAAAATAAATTCAATAATCTTGATATTGAAAATAAAGAAATTATAGATAGCATTGAGAAAGTAAGAGATTCATCATCAAAAGAAATTAATCAACTTGAGCAAGAAATAACCAAACTCGCTCCCTCCGGAGTCGAAGCTTTAGTTTCTGAAGAGCGTGCAGCTCGCATTGAAGCCGACAAAACCAAATTGAATTACAAGGTGTTGGAATCTATTATTGAAACCATCTTGAACCTTTTGTTTCCGCATCAAAATGGAGTGAACATGGATACCTTATTGGATTTATCCTTGTTTACTTCAGGTGATACCATCCGCATTTTTCTTCCTGGCTATTACGAACAATTTGGTATTTCTGTTCCTGAAAATGAATTCGCTTCCAACTTCGTGTTTTTTCGAAAAAATACCGATAATACCTGGGAAAAGATATTGATATATAAATTCAATGATTCAGATTTTATTAACAATTAAAACTAAATATTTATGAGTTTTGGAAATTTAGGAATAATAGCACAAATGGGATTGCCAAGAACTTCACCAGGAGCAATCATTACAATTGCGGCATCCGATGCATCCGCCAAATCAAAACGAGGGGCAGATGTTATCTGTACAGGTATTGACGATGATTTAGTCATTCAATCAGCAATAGATTCATTGAATACAGGTGGCATCATTCATCTGACGGAAGGAATTTTTAATGTTTCCGGGGTAATGCGCATTGGTGATAAAATTACTCTTAGGGGCTCCGGTATCGGCGCAACAACAATCAAGGTATCAGGAAATAAGAACATCACACAATCTGTTTTTCCCATCAACAATATTAATGCAGCAAGCATACATGGCTTCACGTTTGATGGAAATAATATCATAAGGATTGGTAGTTCCAACGAAGTAAATTTTTCATGGGGAGGTTCCGGAAATCAGTCCAACCCTCAATTCTTCAAAATATTTGACTTACACATAAAGAATTGCAGTGAGGGAGTAAGATTTTCTGACGGTGGTGGCAATAAAGGCAGTTTGTTCATTTATAATATATTGTTTGAGTCGCTAAAAGGCACCAGCATAATTACAGAAACACTTAATGCTCCAAACATATGTTCATTTGTATTTATTTCTTCATGTACAATGAAAAATTCAAGGGAAAATGGTGGTGGTATAACAGCGTGGGGAGATTACCCATACAAAAACTTTGTTTGGATAGATAAAGTTTTTATGGATGGTAAAATTTTCGTTGAACCCAAGCCACGGGTAACCATTACAAACTGCGATTGCCTTAAAATCGAAATGCAATCAAACGAATGTCTTGTAACCGGCAATATCACTAAAGAAGGAATCGTGGATTCATCAGGCAAAGAGGGTAATCAAATTTATAATAACTATATAAGGCCATAATCATGAAACAATATGCATTAATACACAAAGGGGACACTCTGTTTATCTCCTTAATCAAATTTTCAGTGAAATGTGAAAATGTTGATTATCTATTTGAAAATAAAACTTCTGCTGATGATTTTGTTGAACGTAAAGCAGAGAGAGGTCTGGCAGCTGTTAAG
>JAVBLO010000087.1:0-45504 GCA_031553415.1 Bacteroidales bacterium
ACGTCATCAATGGTAACGAACCGGTTCAATGTGCCGGAAAAGCCGTTACGGGTCACCATGTTGAGGTTGCCGTTGAGGTCGTATCCCAGCCTTTCGTTGTAACCGCCATGTGCCACAGACCAATCCTCTCCTTCAAAATAAGTTGAGTTCTCCAACCGGTGCAAGCCGTCATAACGGAACGAATAGCCCCGTCTAACCGTCGTTTGCTGTGCATTGCGCTCGGCAGAAGCTCTGCTTCTGTCGTTGCTAAAAGTAAATCTCCCGATTTATATATTTGTGAAGCGGAGCTTCACTTCTAACCCGACGAAGTTAGAAACTTCGCCGAGCGCGTACTCCATTAGCCTACATTGAGCAGGGGAAAATGTTAATAAACAACAAAAATACCCCTGAAACTTGCTTTTTTAAACAGTATCTTGCTACAATTATTATTTGATTTCTTTTCTCGAACTTCTGAGCATTAACATTAACAATGTGGATAATAAAATATTTAAAATCGGTACTACAAGAAATATTACAGTCCAATTGTTTCCATGCGATTCAAGAACAAATAACACACAGAGAAAAATCAATGATACAACAGAGTACAATAATAATGAAATACTCAACAATAAAACAATTTTTCTATTCTTAAGCCACAATAAAAATGAAACAATTATAAGACAAATACTTAACACCAAGAAAGAGGACATTACATAATTGTACACCAGCCAAACTCTCAACTCATTCAGTAATAACAGAACACCTTGCAACAACCACCAAACGAATGAAATAACTATAATTTTGTCATTTAACCACTTCATGGATGTTATCTCTTTATGTAAATTCCATTTGAATTATTTGTCCTTATGGCTTTAAACGATTCACTTGGAAGCCAAGAGTTATAAACCTTAGGAGGGGTGGAAATAAAAGCATCTGTTTCTCTTCTAGTTATTGATGTATTTATTCCTACCGCATTCAGAGACCTTTGAACAGTAGTGGCACAATTGTTCGAGATAATACTATAATTTTCATTTGTACTGATATCAGTAAAGGTGCTTCTTATAATGTTATCTTGTTCTGGTGTTGTTGGCAAAATATATCCTTCTGTAAAACCGTAGTTATTAACCTCATTATCTTTGACTTGTTGCTTATTTCCTTCCGCATTGTAAGTACTCTCTAAAAATTCTTGAGGACTGTTAAATGTTTTTTCTCCCATATCATGGTATGATTTACCTCCAAGCATACCTCCGGTTGCATTATAAACCCAGTCTCCATTCATTGAATAATATTGCCATTTCCCAGCATCATTTTGAATTAGCATAGCTGAATGTTCTCCCTCATTGAGATTAAGAACAGTCACGCTATCTCCCCTTAAATCGATATTCCGGATAGGGTTATTTGCACATTGTGTATATAACATTGCCATACAAACATAATCTCCAATTATTCTATTATATTTTCAAACTGCACCGAACTTCCCAAATATCGAGGGGCAAAAACTGTATCAGGTCTCAAATTTACCTCCAAATTTCCTAATTCATTGTAGTAAAAATAAATGGAACGAAATATAAATAATTCTGAAGAGTTTTTTATTATCCATCCATTAGTTAGTTTTATGCTGTCAGGTTCATTCTTAATAATCCATTGGCTTTTTTCGGATACTATCAATTCATCAATAGAAGAAACATAAAAAACACGTTTATCCAAAATATCAAAATAAAATGTTGGATTACTTTCTTCTATGAGAGATTTATAGCCAGGACCCAATAAAAAACCTTGTCGAGTAGGAACTTTTTCATTTTGCTCAAGTCCTTGGGTTGATTTTATGAAAAAAGTATTAAATTGTGGATGTTCTTCTATGTAAGTCCCGATTACATTCTTTACATCAGCATGTAAATTTAATTCTTTGCAAAATTTTCTTTCTTGCTTACATGAAACAGTCATGAGCATCCCTAATACAACAACAAAGGATATTAAATATTTCATAATCTACTGCCCTATTGATGGATATGTTCTCAACCAAGGAACTAATAATGTTTTTCCTGATAACAAATTATCTCTACTTCCCAATCCAGGAATAGACCTAAATCCCTCTCCTTTTACAGACCAAAATACACCATGAACCTTTCCATCATGACCTATTGTCATAATTGGAAGTCCTCCCATTGCCCTAGAATGACCAACATCGCCTCCGCTCTTGCCTGTAAAAGATGGTGTAGCATCCTTTGACGCATCTTGATGGGTATGTACATTCCCTGTAATCTTAAATGTTTCCCCATCCTTGGTTGTGAGTTTTCCATCTTTAACAGAATATTGATATTTGCTTGGACTTGCATCATCAGCTTTATTTTTATAATCAGGTATAACTAAAATATTTCCATTTGCTAATGGATATCCACTTTCTTCGATTTTCTTCTCTGTTGCTTGTGACCACATTCGATTATATGCATCCGTTTCATTAGTGAACATAATACTACCATCCTTTCTATATGTTCCCGTCCCATATTTTACTGTCTCCCCTGCATATTTTTGATTTTCGCCTAGTTTGGAATCTTTTGTAACATTGGGGTCGTATTGTAGTGAGCGGTTCTTTTTATCATCGTTATTTATCCAATACCAATCCATGCCATCAGGATCTATTAGGTTCACTGGGTTATTCGCGCAATAAACATACGGACTTATGCTGTAATACTTTTCGCAAAGCGGGTCCATTGTAAGAAAGCCACCCAGCGGGGAATAATATCCCCTTGCCACGAAATCATACTGATCCAACCCGAACATCCTGTCCAGTTCCTTCCCCCCGAACTTGTAGGGCTGGAATTCCCGGTCGTTACGCCTCGGGGATTCTGCCATTACCGAACCGAAAGGGTAATAGTTCGTCACCTGGAAAGTTGTGCCCCACATGTCGAACACAACCCGGTTGTTACCCAGATGGTCTTTCAGAAAAAAGGTATGGTCGCCTGTCCCGTCATACCGGCAATACCCCTCTTCCGTGAGTACCATCGTCAGGTCTTCCCCCTGGTAAACCTTGTTACCGCAATAGGTCTTTTCCGTTTCCAAATAATTGTTCCTGTAGTGGCCCATCCTCAGTTTCCTGCCCGAAGCGTCATACACGTAACGGATGTCGTTCCCATTGGCAAAGGTAATCTTTTGCGGCAGGTTCAACAAATTATATTCTATGCTTGTGATCCCACGGTTCTTGTCGGATGTCATGTTCCCGTTGGTATCATAGGTGTATTCGACACTGCCCCCGTTCACGTCCCTGAATTCCATCAAATCGTTAGAAGTGCCGTTGGATGCCATGTCCACCACCTCCTGCAACCGGTTACCGTTGCGTTGCACAACATATACGTCATCAATGGTAACGAACCGGTTCGATGTGCCCGAAAAGCCGTTACGGGTCACCATGTTGAGGTTGCCGTTGAGGTCGTATCCCAGCCTTTCGTTGTAACCGCCATGCGCCACAGACCAATCCTCTCCTTCAAAATAAATTGAGTTCTCCAACCGGTGCAAGCCGTCATAACGGAACGAATAGCCCCGTTGAAGAGCGGGTTTGTCCGCCGATTTCCAGCGGATGGCGGAAATATTCCCCGAATAATATACCTTTCCCGAAGGGTCGGGGTTGTTCGTGTAGAACAACTCTTCTGTGAATTTCGGGGAGGAGATTTTCGTCTGCCAGCCACGGATATTGTAATCGTAACCGGTTGATTCGTTGTATACCTTTTTGGAGGCGATCCTTCCCCAACCGTCATAAGTATGCCGGGAGAGGGGTATTTCAGGGTTTCCCTGTCCCGGGTTCAATTCATGGTAGGTATTCAGCACCCTGCCTGCCCGGTCGTAGGTATAGCGGTACAATTCCGACACCCCATAGGCAAATCCCCCCCCGTCATGGTCGAGGTGTCTTTTATGGGGCAGTCCTGTAAAGGTATACGATATGGTTTCCCTGTCGTATCCGTTTGTTATATTGCTGGATACGGCTTGCACCACCCGACCCTTGTCGTCATAATAGGAGGCGGACAGCAGGTAAGTCGAATAATCGTCGAACACCAGCGTCCGGCTCCCGGTCAGCAATCCCTTGGCGGCAACCGGATCGCCGTCCGTCCCATGCCTTTTGTCATTGAATCCTGCGGGAAGCAGGTAATCGAGATGGGTATTCGAACGGAAATGGGTCGTCTGTTTGAACAGGTAGTTGTCATAGTAATTGGCAGTTAATAATTTGGCATCGGTGAAAGAAACCCCGGAAACGGTGTAGCCCGTCCCCAGGAAATTGTCGCCGGAGTCGGCGGAGAACACAGCCTTCACCACCGCACCGGAGTGTATGACCGGGTTTTTGCAGGTACCTTTAAGCACCATCCGACCGAACTCGTCGGGGATCGTGAAGGTATATTCCGACCTGCTACTCTGTACGCTTTCACGAAAGATGATCAACCGGTCGGCCTTGTCGTATTGCATCGTCGTTCCGCCCTGTCCCGGAAGCTTTTTCGCAATACACCTTTTCCAGTCATCGTACGAATAGTAATACACATATTTGTTGATGACATCGGAGGTGATGGTCCATGATGAGTTTGTATTGAGCAGGGAAGCCGCCATGGGAGGAATCACAAAGCGTAACAGGCCGAAATCATCATAAACGTAATAAGTGTCGTGGTTCCGGTTTTGTGACACCTGCCTTGTCAGTAACAGCTGACCCTGCGTGTCCTTGAATTCATACGACTCCTCCCCGTCTTCCCCCGTGGTTTTGGTCACATAAAGGGTGTTGGATGCGTAGTTCCCTTCTTTCTTCAAGGTATGTGAGGGCAGTACCCGGTACAGGTTGCAGTTGAGCCGTGTGTCTGCCGATATGTTGAACAGGTATTCGGTTTTGACTGCCTTGCCGTTATCATGCCACTCCTGTCCCGGCCCGAACTGTTGCAGGACGCGCTCAAGGGGGGAAGATTCATAGACCGTTTCGGAATAGGGCGCCCGGTCGCCGTTGATTTCCCCGGCTTTGCGGTATATATCACGGACATAGGCCCCGTTGTTGCCGGCCACGGGCGTGGGGAGGTACTGCCGCCATTCCCTGCCGAACCAGTCATATTCGGTTGCCGTCACTATGTCCTGCCCCTGTCCCCCGGCCCCTTTTTGTACCGTCTGCACGGGACGTCCCAGACCGTCGAAATAACGGATGGTTTCCATGTACTCCGTCCCGGATTCATTGGTCATCGTGCGCGTTTGGATATAATTGCCGGAGGACTGGGGAAACACCGGGAACTGCAAGATTGAAAGCGCCGCTATGATGATATGCTGTTTCATGTCTTTTATTGTTATTTTTGATAATGATACTTATAAGTTTCTATCACCCGCCCGTCGTTGTCCTTCAGTTCCCGCAGCCTCAGGAAATCGTCATACTCGAAGGCTTGCCTGGCGCCTCCGGGGTTGGTGATGGCTTTGAGTCCCACCAGCGGTTCATAAGAAAAGGAGGTGGCGACCGCCCTGGGCAACCCTGTTTGCAACAGGCCGTTGTCCAGGCTGTTGGGTGACGAGTTCACGGTGAATTGTTCTGGTGTCATGCCCAGGCATACGCCCACCTGTTCGTAAGTGGCCCCCTTGATTTCGGCCAAAGGGGAATTTACCAGTTTGTTCCACAGGTAAATAACCCTGATGGAATCATCCTGGGTAATATGCACCGGATTCCCGTAAGCATCATAGTTGTGGTATCGTATCCTCTCCCTTGGCGCAGCGCTGTTGGTTTGTGAGGATATTTTCCAGGGGAACACGCCCGTGGGGAACACCTTGTAGCCGGCATGCACGGTGGTTGCCATGCTGCCTTTCGTCACGGATTCTTTCAGCAGCGTCCCGATTCTCCAACGGCTATCGGACATCAACTGCTTCCGGGCAGTTTCTTCTTCACCGGACAATACCAGGTCGTGTGGATAGTAACGGCGGACATCCAGCTGTTTGCCGTCGCTGGCCGTCGTCCTGATACGGGTTGGATAGAGCAGCACTGGGTTATTGTATTCATACGAGGTTTCCGTTTCCAGGCTCTTTTTCCCCCGGGAGTCGAATTGGACACGGTATTCGTTGGATAGCCGGAGGCAGCCGCTGTAGATTTCGTAAGGGTGGTGTACAAGTTCCTCCAAATAAGTCCTGCTAAAGCAAGCGGTTTCATCGGGGTCAGGGTCATATACTCGTGTTTTTTGTTCCACTTTCCCCACCGGTATGTCTTTCCTGTTATATGTGGAATACCAATAATGCACACTATCTACAGGTACCAACACCCCATTGTCTACCTTGTAGTTGCTGCATGACACCAGCTTCCCTTTCAGCCAGTCCGCCTTGGGGTCCAAAGTGATGGAGGTTCCGGGAACCCTGTGAGTATTATACTCCAGGTCATAGTTGAGGCCGTATTGATACCTGGTCAACCCCGCTTTCTCCATCTCATCTTCCGAATGGTAAACGTGTTTATATTCACTGACCCATTCATACAGCACAGGTGCACCTCCCGCATGGGACAGGTTGATGACGGGGGAAGAACTGTAAGTGCGTGAACGGAATTGGTCAAAATAATCCGCAGCATAATCTATAAACGCCCCCCCAATATAAAGTCTTTTCCATTTTACATACAAGTTTTCCCGTTCCACCATATAATCATCGATGTCAGGTATTTTCCTGGGGATTCCATATCCGTTCCCATCCAATCCGTAGGAGAATTCCTTAAAGACATGCTGGAGATTGGTGTTGTCTATCTCCCTGATTTGATGTATCCTTAATCCCCCTGCCAGTTTTGGGGTGTCATGTTCATAATCATAATACCGGTTTGCCTGGTAGAAAAACATGGTTTCCCCTCCGGTGGGATAAATGATTTTGGTCAACACCCCGGCCTGCATGTATTCTTCATCGGGTTCTTTTGAGGCGCTTCCGATCGTTGTCATCCGGTGATACCCCCACCCGCCGGGAAGTCCGACGCTTACCTCGGCCAGGGGGACGGCGCTTTGGCTGCCGTCATTGGCCGTACCGTTGTAATACCCCCAATGGTCGGTGTTTTTATCAATAACGGAGGGCATGGGGATTTGAGTGTTGTATTCAAACCGGTACCGTTCCTCCACTTTTCCCTGCCGGTCAAGGATTTGCAGGGAGTCGAGTTTATATCTTCCTACTCCACCCAATACCGGAAGGAAACAGTTCTGGAAAAACCGGATTTCGCGCACGGTGTTACCTGAATTGCCACAGACTTTGATGGAGTTCAGCATCCTGCCCCCATCTACTTTGTGTATGATTTCAAACTTGACAATTCCCGCAGAAAACCTGATCTCCTTCACTTTCCTCATTAAAACAGAATGGTTCGACAGGTAGTATCTCCCATCGGCAAGGTCAGCATGATCATTGTATTCCCGGAAAATGCTCTCATCCCCATCATGAAGTATTTGAAATATCTCGAAACAATTGCTTATCCTGGTCTTCTTTACAGGGAGGAAATACGATACGGGTTCATGATTTGTATAAAGAAATTCATAAACCGGATGCTCTAATAATGTGACATAATCCGTCTGGCAGAAAGTCGTTTCCCAAATCGGTTCGTGGTATGAAAAGGATATCTGCCTACCGCTTATCCCTGATCGCATCTTACTCGCTTTCCAGGCGGTTGAAACAGTTTGGTGGGGATTGGGGACATAGGTGGAAAGTTCGGAATTTTCATATGGGAACTCATAATGAATCCCTTTTTCATCAGTGATGTTGAAGTCCGGGTTGAGATTGAAATTGGAAATTATTTTCAATGGCTCATAGGGATGAGGCACTATGATGGCCGTATCCCGGGTCCGGGGTTGCCTGCTATAGTAAAAGGAGCCTGTCTTGTCTGCCAGTTTGTAATGGAAGTCGTCAGGTTCTTCATCTTCCAGGCCGTCAACTATTCTCAACAAGTAGAGGTTTTCATGTTCATTATAGCCTAAATTTTGAGAATTTGTCCTCAAATATCCCCTATCGTCGGCTACCCCATTGATATTACTAGAAATGAACGGCTCAGCATTCAGCGTCCAGCCCAATCCGACCCACCCGTTGGGCTCGTTCACCTTGATTCCGGAAGAATGGTAGCTCAAGGTGATGGGAAGCTTTAAATCGCCATCCTGTATTTCGTAAAGGGGGATTTCTATCCGGACAAGCCCCGTGCCGTAATTCACCGGGTAATTGATATACTTTGCCAGTGAAGCCGCTTCGGGGGAAACAGGTGTAATCCTCGGAAAATCGGTTGTTAACTGTGGTTGGGTGGAAGATGATCTGAGCATCATCCGGGTCGTGTCATGGGGAAACGGGACCAGGGAATCGATGCTTGTGAATACAACTTGCGCCTGTGTGTTCAAAAGAATGAAACACGGGAGCAATGCAAGGATAGTTTTCATAATGAATATAAGTCTGTTCGTCATATCGGATTCTTGTATGGATTCGTTAATGTATTTTCAAGATTTTCGCCCCGACAGGATAGTCATCGAACCACATATTGAGGACATATTCGCCCGGAATAAATGGGGACATGGGGATTGACAGGTGATGGACGCCCGCAGCCAGGGCTCCGTAACTCCGTTGCCACAAAATCTTTCCCATCCGGTCACCCAACTGCATCCTGACCTGCCCGGTTCCAGGCATGTAAATCTCCGCTTCAAGGTTCGTGACCACGGGATTGGGATAGAAATTATATGTCAGGCCAGCCCAGGGACCTTCCGCACCGCTTACCCCCAAGGAAGGGTCTTCCCGGACAGACAGGTTTTCGACGTCTTCCACCGGGTAAACATGTTTCTTTGGTGGATAAAAGAAGGAGACTTCCTCAGGAAGAACAGTCTCATCATATTGTGTCGTGGTGTTGCGTACGGTCTCAAAAATGGGGTAGCGGTATCCTTTTGCATACCAGCGGTATGTTTCGGTTTCATGTATCGGTAAGAGGGATAAGGCCCTGTCGATACTGTCGGAAGAAACAATGCTGTCAACCGTATCCCGACCGGCAAATGTGATGGGTCGTGACGTATCGGCCGTTTTCACGACAGTTCGCACCCGTATCACGTGATGCAAGGTGTCCTTACCGGGAAGGATAAGCATCCCGAGTGCATCGGCATGGAAGGATAAAGTTCCCATTGAAGTGGTTTTTAACCGGTCGCAATATTTCCCCTTACCGGAAAAATAGCCATGTCCATAATCGCCATAACGGACAGGAAATTTCATTAACAACGCAGGTTGCCGGTATCTGAGCAATGTGGAGGCATTCTCAAATCCCCAGAATAACAGGGAATCTCCCGACAGGCAATAGTAATAGGAAGTTTCCCTTTCGGTTCCCACAACCAAAGAATCGTTTAATGCATGGTAAGTGAGTTTGTACTCTTCTTCGGTTACCTTCAGCCGGCTGAAGTCCCAAAGTACATTCTCTCCCGAACGGCCGGGATCTTTGTACTCTACCTGTTGCCTGGTGATTTCATCACCTGCCCGGTACATGTTGTGCTTGTTTTGCAAGCTGTGTTGGGCAAACAAAGGAAATAACCCGGCAATGGAAAGGAATAACGTGAGTTTTGTTTTCATAACACCATCTTAAAATTAAATAATAGTTTTATAAATTAACGTGAAACAGGTATTTTTTAATAAAAACAAAGAAAACTCACAATTGTTTAATAAAAATATATGTTATTTAGCATAAAAATGAAAAAATGACTATCCTGTGATTATGGGTACGGAGGCAGTCATAACGTTTCTTAGGAAGCGATGAGCCCCTGTTCGCCGCAGTCTGCTGTGCGTTGCGCTCGGCAAAAGCTCTGCTTTTGTCGTTGTTAAAAGTAAATCTCCTGATTTACATACCTGTTGAAGCAGAGCTTCACTTCTAACTCGACATAGTGAAAGACATTATGCCGAACGCTATACTATCAGACTATGCTCAACAGGGGGTTACTGTAATAAATGAAAAGATACTTTTTGTTTTTATAAACCAAAATATTAAGATTAATAATTATATTGCAAAATATTCGATTTGGGGATGATTTGAATGTTTTGCTGCGCCCAGCGGGTGCTTCCTATGTAAGCAGTGGCTTTAAGCCACTGTATTACAAGTATGGCATCCCACTTAAGAAAAAGGTCAGATGCTAATACTTATGCCAAACAATACAGGACATCAAGATCTGATTGTAAAAACTGCAAATTGCGACAAGAATGCATAGGAAAACGTGTCCATAAGTCTCTGGAAGACACTTTGGATAAACCTTATTATGAGAGAATGTACAAAAGGGTTAATACAAAGACGGGAGCAAAGATGATGAGAGTAAGGGCAGCTACAGTGGAACCGGTATTAGGAACATTACTCCATTTTGTTGGAATGAAGAAAGTTTATACCAAAGGGATTGATTTGGCGAACAAACATGTTCTGTTGGCTTCTACTGCTTATAATGTCAAGAAACTATTAAAGTTCAAGGGAATAGACAGTGGGATTAAATCAGTACTGAATGCTTGTATTAAAGGTAAAGATGGAATTCTTATCGTTATCACAGACTTAGCTGAACGGGGGAACTACAATCTCACTGTTTATAATGAAGTCGGGGTACAAAGGTCTTGTAGTCGGAGTACAAAACATATGTACTCCGACTACAAGACCTTTGTACCCCGACTATAGAAATTAAATGCTCTTAGCATCTGCTTCAAAAAGTAACTGATTCGGTTTTGTAAGACATAGAAATTATCAATTAACTTTGTAACCTGAATTTACTTTCCTGTGTCATATCTGTACAAACTAATTATTAACATTTTTATAAATACAGATTATGGAACAGTTTTTTGATTCATTGGTACCTATTTTGGGAATTCTTTGTGCAGTAGCTCTACCGATTGCAGGTGGAATTTTTTTGGCTACAAAAAATATCGTAAATAAACACAACGAAAAAATGAAAATGATTGAGGCCGGACTTATTCCTCAGGAATTGCCAAAAGAAGTAAGTAAAACTGCTACTTTGCGCAATGGGATGCTGATGTTGGGATTAGGTATTGGTGCAATCCTTGGTTTTTTCCTGGGAGAATGGCTCGGATATGAAAAGCTTACATTTGCTTTAATGGTTTGCTTATCTGCTTTGACACTGGGAGGATTGGCGTTGTGCCTTTGTTATGTATTTCTTTATCGTTCGAATAAAGACGAAAATACAGACATTGACGAATAATCCTTTTCAAATGAAATGGAACAACAAATTATAGCATCTGTTCTCAACGGTAATACGAATGCGTTTGCAAAGCTTATAGAAAAGTATGCCGATATGGTTTTTTCCATTGCTTACCGTATATTACGTAATACGGAAGATGCGGAAGAAGTCGCTCAGGATGCATTTTTAAAAGCGTTCAATGCATTGAAATATTTCAGGAATGATTCTAAATTTTCGACCTGGCTTTATCAAATTGTGTATAATACTGCAATTAACAGGGCCCGTACACAATTCAAAGAAACATCTTATGAAAATTATAACCATATAAATGAATCGGATTTTGAAGTATATTCATCGGAATTGGTTAATCTGGAGTCTCAGGACAGAAGAATTATTATTGAAAAAATGTTATCACAAATGTCTCCTGACGAAAGCCTTTCATTAACGCTTTATTATCTGGAAGAATGTTCGATAGAAGAGATTGCCAGTATTACCGGATGGCGTGAGTCAAATGTAAAAGTAAAACTTTTCCGTTCCCGGAAAAAATTTTACGAATTATTGAAAGATTATATGAAAACAGAAATCGACATTTTGCTATGAATATAAAAGAGATAGATGAAGAAAAATTATTAAAAGGATTTTTGAAGGAAACTTGTCTTAAAGCCCCGGAAAATCTTTCTAAAAATGTGATACAAATGATTGCGTTACAAGAAAAAGCTAAAGCGGGAGCCAAGCTACGGAGAGGACGACTGAAAAAAGAGGCTTTGCGGGGAGCCTGTTTCTTTTTATGTGTTTTTATTGTTGGTTTCCTTTTTCTGTTCTTTACTAAGGATGCATCATTCCGGATATCTCCTTCTCATGAACATGAGTCGTTATTCCTGATTCTATTTGTTGTATCCGGAATTGCAGCCTCTTATTTTTTCCTGAAAGAACTTCTGAACCGTTTATTGCTAAGGAAACTATAAAAACTGCAAATACACTATAATGGCACCCTTCACGCTACTAAGGAGGCGACGGCTTCGCCTCTAAGGAAGCGTGACCAACCTCCTTGAGGCTGGCCCTTCACTTCCTTGAAGCTCTTAAATTACACCGCCAATACCAAAATTTTCAACCAGTACATTGGTCACATTAGGGGATAGGAAAGCGGGAAGTGTTGGCCCCAGGTGAATATTTTTAACGCCCAGACTCAGTAATGCCAACAACACAATCACCGCTTTTTGTTCATACCAGGCAATGTTGTAAATAATCGGAAGGTCGTTCACATTTTCCAATCCGAAAGCATCTTTGAGAGCCAGTGCAATTACTACCAGCGAATAACTGTCATTACATTGTCCGGCATCCAACACACGGGGAATGCCACCGATATCTCCCAATGGAAGCTTATTGTAGCGGTATTTGGCACAACCTGCCGTAAGGATAACATTATCCTGTGGCAATGCAGAAGCAAAATCCGTGTAGTATTCACGCGATTTCATCCGGCCATCGCAACCTGCCATTACAACAAACTGTTTGATAGCGCCCGATTTTACTGCATCAACCACCTTATCAGCCAATGCTAAAACCTGGTTATGGGCAAATCCGCCGACAATTTCTCCTTTTTCAATTTCTTTCGGGGGCTGACATGTTTTTGCATGTTCGATTAATGCTGAAAAATCTTTTGCCTTTCCGTCTTTGCGGGCGGGAACATGTTTGGCCCCCGGAAGTCCTGCCGAACCGGTCGTGTAAACCCGGTCGGTATAAGTAGCCGTTTTCAAAGGAGGAACAATACAGTTGGTGGTAAAAAGAATTACGCCATTAAAACTTTCAAATTCTTCACGTTGCTTCCACCAGGCATTTCCGTAGTTACCAACAAAATGCGGATATTTTTTGAATGCAGGATAATAGTTGGCAGGCAACATTTCGCTGTGTGTATAAACATCAACTCCGGTTCCGGCAGTCTGTTCAAGCAACTCCTGCATGTCTTTCAAATCATGTCCGCTGATAAGTATACCCGGATTCTTGCCTACTCCGATGTTTACTTTGGTAATTTCAGGATTTCCAAAGGAAGAAGTATTGGCTTTATCGAGCAATGCCATTGCTTTTACACCGCATTCACCTACGCCCAGGGTAAGTGAAACAAGTTCATCGACAGAAATATCTTTCCGGCTGACTGCAGACAATGCGTTTTCAATCATGGCGTAAATATCATTGTCTTCATAACCCAGGTTCAATGCATGTTCCGCATAAGCCGCTGCACCCTTGATACCATAAATAAGCAATTGCTTCAATGAACGGATATCTTCGTTGGTTTCAGCTAATACACCTAACTCAACAGATTTTTTTCCATAATCAGAAGGTTGAACAGAGAAATTCACCTCATCCTGTTCCGGCAATATGATACCATGCTTTTTTGCTATCCCAACTAATTCGTTTTTAACAACAAATGCTTTTCCAATGCGTTCTGTAATGGCGCTGTCATCAAAATTGGCATTGGTGATGGTACAAAAAAGCGCATCTAATACCTGACGGCTTGCACTGACATCGGCCAATCCCTTTTCACGTAAAGCATCATTTACAATTGCTTCTCCCCGGACTACATACAATAATAAATCCATCAAAGCTGAAGTTTGCGGTTCTTTTCCACAAATCCCCTTGATAGTGCAACCTTTTCCCTGGGCTGCTTCCTGACATTGATAACAAAACATTTCCATAACTTTACATTTATGCATTTTAGATTGTAAACTTTATTCTTTACTATTTTCATTGCAAAAATAGGATGGGTTTACATTCTAATTTGTCACAAATGTTACATTGTGAAAATTATTTGTTTGTTATAAAGTATTTCGGCAATTAACGTTTTATCACGACATGGCTCTTTATATATTCATTCGCTTTTATCACCAACACATAAATGCCTATTGGAAAAGAAGATAAATCTGATATGATCTCTATTTGAGTTTCAAATCATTAAAAATATCTCTTGCTGCTGCAAAGTTATCATAAAGATCCATTAAAGCATCGCCTGATGTAAGCGAAGATTTACCTAAAGTAAGGAAACCTTCGGGCATCGCAACGGAAAAGAAAAAGCGATCAGCATTGAATGAAAGCATGATATCGCGGTTGTATTTCTTTTTTAATTCTGTCATCCGGAGCATCATCGCCGGGGTAAGAATGTAGCGGGCAGTAATTTCATCGCTGGAATAAACGGCAAAATACCGTTCAAACTCTATATCTTCGAGTTTGACTAATTTATTACCATTCACATTTTTCAAACCCTGGATATTTTTGGCAAGATAATCAAGTTTGCTTTCCAAATGGTCGGGTAAAATAACCACAGTACCATTGATTTTCTTTTCCAATTGGGCATCTGCAAACATTCCACGGAAATCAGTTGCAATATTTTCCACACGTTTGGCAAATACTCCCTTGAAAAGAATTACTGCTATCTGAAACATGCCTGCTGTAGATGTTTGAGCCAGCCAGTTGCTTTTGGTTCCGCTTATGGAGACGTCGCGGAAAGTCATTTTCCGGTTATTGTTTTCAAAAATAACTGTTCCGAAAGAATATCCTGAAGCGTATTCACGTTTCAATCCTCCGAAAAAGTTACTTTGCATCATCAGTGACGTGGAGAAAGGAGCAGTAGTAAGATTACATTTGGCTTCGGGAAACATGGCCTGCATGATTCGCCGGATAGAAGTTTGCTCCGCATCGGTGTATTTTTTATAAAAGTAACCCAATCCATATCCACCAAGGGTTATCAATATAAACAATGGGGCGATGATAATAAGCATTTTATACCTTTCCCAAAAAGAGGGATTGGGGTCTAAAGTATAAAAAAACGAAGTATCCCGGCTTGAATATATATAAACCTGCATTGCAATTAATCCAACAAAATAGAGTATTGCTCCGCCGTAGCAAAAAATCCGGGAAATCCTGATTTTTTTCTGGTTCTGTTCGGCTTTTTTCAATGTGGAATAAAGCTCTTGTTGCAGTTGCTCTATTTTTTCAGTCATAGTTATCTATTGAACAGCGACTTGACATCAACATTAGCTTTTTCGGCTTCAGGAATGGTAATTAACTCATAAGGCTGATAATGCTTTGCGGAAGCAACAATAGAAGACGGAAACATTTGTACATAATTGTTAAAGTCCACTGCAGCAGCATTGAAAGTCCGCCGTGCTGCTTGCAACTGGTATTCCATATCTTCAATGGATTCTTCGAGACGGAGGAATTGGTCGTTGGCTTTCAGGTCAGGATAGTTTTCAACCGCTAATTTCACATTGGCAAGTGTCCGGGAAAGTTCAGAACCTAATTGAATTTGTTCATGTTCATTTTTTGTTTGTAACATCTGGGAGCGCAATTCTGTAATTTTAACAAGTGTGGAGTTTTCATGTCCCATGTAGGTCTGCACTGCCGCCACCAAATTGGGAATCATGTCGTTCCGTTGTTTCAACATCACACAAATGCTGCTTTCAGTCTGTTTTACACGGTTGTTTTTAGCAATAAATTTGTTGTAGGTAACGATAAACCAAAGTACGATAATAACGATTACCGCTGCGATAATAACTGTGCCTGTCATAAATAATATGTGTGTTATTTTGTTTGGCACAAAGATAGAAATACTTCATTTATATTCCAAACCTGTAGCCAATTCCCGGTTCGGTAATTAATAATGTCAGTGGGCAAACAGAGCCGATAATAGAGCGAATATAGCCAGGAGCTACATAAAGGACCCATACATTGAGGCTTTTATGCGAATCTTTAGGTAAAATATTCAACCTGGACAGAATTTTGCCATTTATGCCTTTTTACCCAAATTCCTTTGATGTTTCCAGAGTTGGTAAGAATTGACCAGATTTTGCCAGACAACATAAGTTGCAGGAGCTATAGCCACAAGCGGACTAAAAAAGGTATTGGCCATCCAGATAGCAAGGATGGTATTTTTTTGTCCGAGCCCCTGGCCTCCAACTATTTTATCTTTAAATCTTTTTCCTAAAATCCACCCGGTAAAAAATTGAAGCCAGCAAATGAAGCCAGCTCCCAATGCAATCCAAAGAATATGCATTGCAAGCCCTTGGTCTTCTTTTATTATTTCTATCAATTTTGTAGTGGTATTCGCCATGACGATAGTTAGAGCAATAGCCCATATCCAAAAAGAATATATTTGCTTGTTACGCAGTTGACTGTGCACTTTAGGTGTTGCTTTTTTCAAAATAAAAGCCAGGATAAAAGGCCCAAGCAACATAGGCATCACCTTGAGGCAAATAGTCAGAAATGTTTCGATGAAATTTAAATCTTCCCCTGTAGATAATCCATGAGCGCCAATGGCAGAAAAAACACAAGGAGCAACGAAAGCCACAGATAGATTACTCAAAATGCTATATGTAGCCATGCCGGCAATGTTGCCGCCTAAAAGTCCTGTAATAACCACTGATGAGGTAGCTGTAGATGCCAGGATACAAAGCATACATCCTTCTGCCAGATCAGAACTGAAAGGTTTGAGTATAAAATAAACTAATAAACAGCCGATAAGTTGTACAACACCTAACCATAGATGAAGGGGTTCCGGCCAGAGATCACTTATAGATACCCTGCAATAGGTAATCAGAAGCATGAAGAAAAGAAGATATGGCGTAATAAAAAATATCTGCGAGATGAAACTATGGAAAATAATACCCACAATCATGCAGATAAAAAGCGCATTTGTTTTTAAGAATTTCAGGATGTTATTAACCTTGAACATTTTGCTTCCATCAAATTTGGCGCAAAGGTAGTTCTTTTAGGCGGATTTATTAATCATTAATCAATTTTTCCATAACCTTGTTTCTGTTTCATGCAAATGCAGGCGATATTTATGATAAAACGGTTCTATATAATGATAAAAGCCGGAATTAGGCCCGACTCCTTCTATAAATTCCAGGAAACCATCATTTCTGTCGTACATTAGTTCTAACCTGACATGCTTCCGGCCGTCTTCATAGTATATGGAGTCGACTAATGAAAAATAACCCTTTTTATCTTTTTGCATCCCTTCATAATACTTGAAATATACCCAGTCGGGAAATCTGAAAACATCGCCTTCTTCCAAACTCATGTCAGAAATCAGGTATTCGTTTTCCATGTTATTGTCAAGAAGAAACAATTGTCCTTTATCCCTGTCTTCCCTCATATAAAAGAAGTAATTCCGGTCAAGGGCAATTTTTTTATACCACTTATCATTGATTTTAACCGGAGAATCCCCGATATTTATCACACCGTCTTTTTCGAAGTCGGCAATTTCGTAATGCACATGCCATTTGGTGTATCTTTCCCCAAAATAAGAGCAATAATTTTTTTGTGCGTGTGCGCCTTGCAAAAATATAATTGCAAGGCTTATTAATAAAATTTTTTGCATGGTGAAAATTAGTTTATAAATCTTCTCGCTTCCATGTTTTCAGCCGTTCCAAGTGAGTAAAAAGAGTTGTATCTGAGCCTTCAAGATAAACAATAGCATTGGGGTCAATATCTAAAAAAGCATCGGGGTCAATTATTATTCTACCTGAGCCTTTTATATATAATTTACCTCCATCCATGATTTTCAGGGTACTTCCCTTTTTGATTCTTAATTCGGCATTGGGATTTAGTTCATAAATGCTGTTTTTTTCAATTATGAGAGAGCTTCCCCGTTTCACTTTGACAATAGAATTTGTTTCTTGTTTAAAGTAAGAATTTTCCCTGCAGTGAAATGCGGTTGGGTTGATAAAATTTCCTTCATCGTTATGGGTATGCCTGTTAGGAGTTCCACCTTTATCAATCGACAAGGCAATTCCTTCATTGATAACAATATCCGGCCTGTTATCTTGTGTTATATCCGGCAAATAAATAGTTCCGCAATAACGGATATTATTATTTATTATCACATCATTGAAAGTAATTTTTATTTTGGCATTGCCTTCTGCATCATAATCCAGGATTTTAACGGAAATGCCATTCAGGACAAATGGATTCAACCTGAATTCTTTTTCGTTATATATAGGAACATTTACCAGTCCGGGGTTTGAATCCATAGACAATTTTTGATTTTTTTTGAAAGTAATATCATGTCCTAAAAAATCATAAGTAAATTCATTATCTTTCATCCTGACAAAGCATCCTTCATTTTTTTTGCCGGGACGAATGCTGTTATAATGTGTATCTAAAGAAATAATCCCGTTGGAATCAAAATCAGCACGGATAACTTCAGCCCTGCTTTGTCCGGCAATAGGATTCGGCTCCACCTCTTTGAAACTGTATAATTTATGTTTCCTCCTGAAACAAGGATCTATAAATGAAAGCCCGAATTCATAATCATGGCTGCCTTCCGGATGCAGGCATTGTATTCCATTGGTAGTTCCTATATTTCCCCAAACGAGATGAGGTTTTGTTTTATCATCTTGTATGCTTTCAATATAAGCCACTATCCCCCATGAGTGTTGAGGTATTTCATTTTTACAGCCATCATATAAAATAGAACTTTTATCAAAAATAGATTTACCCTGATGGTTTTCCAACCATAAATAATGATTTTTAATCCCATTGCCGGGTATTTTTATCCTGATTATGTCGCCGGTCGTCATAAAATCCCTTAGAGTATATTCTCCGGAAGCATTTAAATCAGCTTCCTTTTTAATATCTGCATTTTCCCCATTGGCCTTAATACTATTAATCCAATCGAGATACCATTTTTCCCAACCTAATACACACAAAAACGGGGAGAAATTTAACGACATCATACCCCACCCCAGATTACCATAAAAATAATCACCTACGAGTTCATTGGCATAAGCATAATGAGGACATTCAAAAATACTGTGTGCAATTTCATGGATGAATAAATGGAAAAAGTCTACGGAGGCCGAAGTCTGGGTAAATCCGCTTTGGTCGAAAATATAGCCGTTGAAGTCTATACCTGTTGTTCCATCCAATATGGCATATCCTCCATTGGAACCTCCCCAAGCGTCTATGTTATGTACAGGTTTTTGAATCATCTTATTGTGACTCCGGTATATGACAATAATGTAATCCGGTTTTTTATCAGGAGAATACAAACTGGCATCTTTTCTGTAAGAAGGCCTGTTTTCCCTCAGGTCGTATCTTGACCAATCAAAACCGGGATTTTCTTCTTTCAGCTTTTCGATTACCCTTCTGTTCAGTTGGCTCCAACTGCTGGCTCCACTTGCATCAATATTTATCCTTTTGGGATATACATCAGCAATCAACCTGAATTTTGAATGCGACATCTGGTAATAAAAGTATGATACATTTTTATCCTGATTTGCAAGAGGGCGTTCTGAAAAATCAGAAAAATCAGACAAAAAAGTGGATTTATCCTTTAATTTATCAGGAATAGCATCAGGCTCTTTACTCCAGCCTTGCATTTCAAAATTATCGTATGGTTCACCGAATCCAGCGCAGATCACCAAAACTCTGAGGTCTCCTTTCGGAGTTAGAACATTTCCATATCCGGAATAAAATCCGGTTTTTCCCACCTTTGAATCGGTATTTTGATTATAGTACGCATTCAATTGTTCTGTTTCAATGGTTAGGGCGGCAATTAATAATTGCCAGTAAAGGTTTAAGCTTTTCATAGTAAGTTGATTTTTGAAATATGTTTTCTCTCTCTCTATAAAGGAAACAAGGACTTACAGAAAAAGGTTTTATCAATAATGGTTAATTAATTCTAAAAACAGATATTCAAAACGGGCACGATTTGAACCGGCTAAAATTTATTTCTTCAATGCTTTCATAATTCCTTCCAAACCTTCGTTGAATTGTGCTAATTGTGCGACAATTTGTCCAACCTGGTTATTCTTATCAATACCAGCTAACTTGTTGTTTTTAAGGAATATTTCTTTGATTGTTTCCCAGCGTTTCCGGTCGGAATCGGTAAATAATCCGGCAATTTCCTTTATTTTCAGCAAGTTGGCTTCATTTTCGGAAGTCAGGGTTTGTGCTTCACTTTCGTAGTGGGTCATGATCAACTCATTGATCTCGGTTATGTTCATTAATGGAACAATGAGGCTAACCATTTTATTCATATCGCGGTATGAGCCTTGCAATTTAAACGCTGGTTCGGTGCGATACGCTTCCTGCATGGCAGCGCTGGTTATGTATGTCTGGTTTACTTTCAATACGAAATTGCGAACCAATAACGCATTTTTAACTACAGCAATAAAATCATCTACATCCTGCTGGATATGGTTTCCTTCCAGGTCGGGAAAGTTTCCGCTGTTGGTTTCAATAAAGTCTACCAGATTGTAAAAATCATTGAAACTTTTGGAGGCAATTTTTTGTAAATACGGATTTTCTACAATTGCATTTTCCAATAAACTGAGTTTGAAAAGATTTTCCGAGCTGCCGATTACATCGCCCAGGTTATAAATATCAGCACGGTTGGCCAACATGTCAGGAATCTGAAATTTTTCCCCGCTTTCGGTATATGGATTTCCTGCCATGATTACACAGAAACGTTTTCCCCGTAAATCGTAAGTTTTGCTTTCTCCTTCGAAAATGCCGTCCATTTTACGTTGTCCATCAGCTAAGGAAATAAATTTTTGCAGAAATTCAGCGCTGCAATGTTGTATATCGTCCAGATACAACATAACGTTATCGGCCATCTCGAATGCGAGGTTGATTTTCTTCAATTCTTCACGCGCACCTGAAGTTTTTGCTTCAGCAGGGTCGATAGAAGTAATGGAATGCCCAATAGTTGGTCCGTTGATTTTAACGAAATTCAATCCCATGGTTTTGGACAGGTATTCCATTAAAGTTGTTTTCCCATATCCCGGGGGAGAAACCAGCAACAACATTCCCATGCGGGCGGTACGTTTGTTTTCGCCTGCGGTTCCGAGTTGTTTGGAGAGATTGGCTCCAATCAACGGAAAATATATTTCATTGATTAATTTGTTGCGGACAAAAGAAGTCAGCACACGCGGTTTTAATTCGTTCAACTTAAGCGTTTTCTTGTATTTTTCAACCAGGTTTTCTTTTACTTCGCTGAACTCGTTGAATTCAGGAACACTGACTTCTGAGAAATGTGATAACCGCTTGATAAACGAATGATAATCCAAAGTATAAACACCATTAACGATAACTGCATGGTTTCCTTTCAGGCTTTTAATTTCGGTTTTATCCGGAGCTTTAAGAAGTTCATAAGTTTGTTCTCCGAATAGTAACAAACAGGTCGCTTCTTCTGCGTACTTCTTTTCTTCCGAATAGTTTTTGGACGCATCTAAGAATGACTGCATCCAGTTGGAAGCGAGATAGAACCGCTCTACCCAATCAAAAGATTCATCTTGAATATCTTTTTCAAAATCATTTAAGAATCCGGTTTTCGTAGCATAAGCCAAAAACGCCAACCGGAGTTTTTCTGCCTGACCGCTTTTGGTAAAAGTTGGAGATACTGCAAACTCCCGGAATAAATAATCTGCAATTTGTTGCGAAGTAACATTTGAAAAAACCAATGTAGTATTCCACTGTTCGAACAGTGTTTGAATCCGTTCAATAACATAACGGAAATTTTCTGAGCTGGGGAATACTTTCAACACAGTGCTGGCAGCAATAATCAGTTTGTTGAGTTTTGCTTTTTCATCTTCTTCCAAACTATTCCAGAAAAGTTGTGCAACAACACGGAGATGTGGATGGAAAGACAGCATATCCAAGTGCTGATACAACAAATCTAGTACTTCATAAATGCGTAAAGCATCATAATCGTGCACTCCTTTCAGGTAAGATTCGGAGTAATTTTGTTCTGCTTTTCGGGTGATATATTCTTTCGGATTGAATTTTTTACTCGTTTGTTTGGCTAAAAATGTTTGGTAAGCAAGGTATTCGGCACGATAAACAACCTTGTTTTCCGAAAGAATTTCCTGTTCCCAGATGCACCTGTAATGGTTGATTTTTTCATTATCCAGGAGTTGGTAAAAACTTGTTCCCGTCAGGTGGTAATATAATCGGTCGTTTTTCCTGACAACGGTCAAATCTAACGGCTGTTTGCTAACAGTGAATTTGTAAGTACCCAGACTGATGATTTGTTCTCCATCTACAAACAATTCCGTGCGGTCTTTCAATATGCGTAAAGCATCTTCCAATGAAGTTTTAAGGCAGTTTTCGAGATTTTCAGCTTTCGAAACATCTCCCAATAATTTGAGTTCTTCAACTAATTTCCGGACTTTATCAATCATCAGGTCAGTTGAAAAGAAAGCTTGTATTTCTTCTTTGGTCTTGAATGATTGGGCTTTGTTTTCGATATTCTTCAACACCCGGAGCCCGATTTGTTCGAGCGAAGAAGTCCGGTGGTTGATTTGTTCCTGTAATTGCGCCTTTTTACCATCAAATGCTTTGGTAATTTCGTCACGTTTGTCTGCAATTTTTTCGACAAATTCGTTGAAATCGGCGAATTTACTTTCCAATTCTTCGACCAGAACACTTATTTTGGTAAAATATTCATCACATTTCCCAGGAGAAGTTGCCAGTTCCAGGTAATTAACAATGCTTTGTTCCAACAAGGTAAGTTGTGCATGGAATTCAGCCACGGATTCCCCGGTTTTCAAAGAGTCGGTTTTCCTCTTTAACCGGGCGCGCACTTCATTCAACGATGCGAATATCAGTGAAATTTTTTCGACAATGCGGGTAGCCTGGGTTTTATCTTCAATTTTCAGGCTGTTCAAGATATCTATTAAAAGCTCAAGTTCGGATGAAATCAGTTTGCAGTTTTCATCTATTTTATTGGCATCAATAACTTTGGTAACTGTTTCAATCTGTTCTTTTTCGATTGCAACTTTTTCTTCATAAGGAACCAAAGCCTCATCTTTCAACAGAAACTCAACTGTTTTATCCGAAAGTTTTTCATTGGTTTCGGCCAGTTGTTTTTTAAGTTCCTCAATTTTCTCCGAATCAATATACTTTATATTGCCTTTCTCAATGACTTCGCCTTGTAACTTCCGGGTTTCGGCCAACAATTTTACCAGACTATCGAGATTATCATATCTATTATTCTTGTAACTGAATAATAAACTTTCAATCTTTTCGATTGTTTCATCAAGCTGTTGGGATGCATATTTTTTTTGTGTCTGTACTTTGGCAAACTCATCGATAGCAGTTTCTGCAATGCTTTTTATGTGTTTCAGTGGTTCGGAGAGGCAATATGTTTCCTTATCTGCAATCCAGAAAAAAGCATCAATAGTATCGTTCGCTTTTTTGGCTATATCAACATAAAGTCCGTCGTAAGAATCTTCCTTATTGATTAATTGTATAATTTCGTGGCATTCAGCCATTGCCTTTACAATATCTTTGTTTCCGATTTTATAGAGTTTATTATCCTTTTTTCCCGTATTTTCGGTAAACTGGCGTTGGTAAGGCGTTTGCCAGATTTGCACCTGGTGATACTTGGTTGCGTCTTGTTCGGTTTTAAAATAAATCAACCGTCCATCGGCATATAATGTAAAACCGCCACATATAATTGGTGTTTCCACTTGTTGTTTGATGATGTTGTATGACATCAACACGTATGTATGTGTATCGCCTTGATAGAAAAGGTAAAGGAAATCTTCTCCGTTTCCGGATAAAATCCGGCGCACGAATTCCATATTATGTAAGTCACTTTCGAATATTTTATATTCTCCTGTTTGCAGGTAATAACCGTTGGGGAAAATGATTCCCTGATTATCAGGCAACAAAATTCCGGCATTCAACAACATGTGAATATTGACTACTTCCTTGGTGCGTGTATTGAAAATATATGAACGGAAATCTTCTTGGTAAGGCTTGATTTTAACTGCTAACAAATTGCCTAAATCGGCATAATAATATTCTGCATCATCTAATTGCTGGTCTTTATTCTCAACTGCTTCGGCATAAATTCCCTTTCCTGTCCTGGTATTGTCTTCAATTTTGAATGTAATATCTCCGCCAACAGCCTCGATAAAAACTTTATTCATGATTGAAACATGCGGGTGAAGTCCGAGGCGGCGGTCTTCCAATGTGGTTTTATTCCATTGGAACTCATGTTGGGATGGTTTGACTACTTCATGGATGCTCCGGTCGTCGATGTAAACCAGTTTGTTGTCTTTCATCAACCACTTGAAAGCTTTGGCGTCGGCAATGGTTTTTCCTGTCTGGAAAATCATATACAAGTAATTATCGGTTCTCCTGAAACGGGAGAAAATGGCATTCCGGTAATATTTGTAAAGATTGTTATAATCGTTTACAAAATCCGGGTTATTGATAAGATCTAATGGTTGAGGATTGAAATGGTTATCTTCAAATTTATAAATACTGAAAACATCGCTGAGCTGGATATCCGACCGCAGGCCAAAATGGACATTGTATGCAAAGATGCACAAATCGCCAATAACCATAATCCCCCTTGCCACACAATTGTTTTCGGTAGCAATGCGCTGGTTGGCTATCAGGGAAAAATCAACCGAACTGAAAACTTCTTTGCGCGATTCGTTCAGTTGGTTAAGGCGTTTATTAAGCTCGTCTTTTTGCGCTTGAAGGCGTTTTTTTATGATTTCGTAGGTGCCGGAATCGAGGGTTTCTATATTGGGTTGTTGCATAGGTATTTATATAAAAAGAATTATCGGAAGTTATTAGAATTCAACCGGGAGTTACCGGAATAAATTCTCCTGATAAATTCCGATAACTTCTGATTAAATTCCAAAAATCAACTCAAATGTTTATTTGATACTCCCAACGATTTTGCCATTCCCATTAAGTTATTCAACAGACCCTTGTCTTCATCCCCTGCCTGTTGATGCATTTTGATAATCAAACTGGAAATGCTCAGGTTTTTAATATCTTCCGATGAAATACCTAACCGGTCGGCCATATCACGGATTTTATCGAATAAACCTCCGTTTCCATTGGACAACAATGCTTTTTTGATTTCTTGCATATTCTCACTTTCATTAACCAAACGGTCGAATCCTTTGGCATTGGAAATTTGTTTGACGATGTTTTCGAAGAACATGGTTTCGCCTCCGACAATGTCGATATTGGCCGATTTCAATGCTTCCGACAACACATGTGCCTGTGCTTCGGCAATGTCTTTCTGGATATTGATTTGCGCCAGTTCGATATCTTTTTCTTTCTGAAGCTGGAGTTTGAATTCTTCGTGTTGTTTTCCAACACCGTCGAATTTCTTCATGGCATCTGCTTTCTTTTCAATACCGGATGCATCGGCTAAGGCTTTTTCCTTGATTCCGGTAGCTTCGGCTAAGGCTTTTTCGCGGGTTACATCAGCTTCTGCAAAACCTTCTTTCTTTTTCGCTTCTGCTTTCGCTTCAATTCCTGTGGCTTCTGCTTTGGCTTTCTTTTCAATAACAGTTGCTTCTACAGTTCCCTGACGCTCCATAGCATTGGCTTTGGCATGCATTACTTCAGCTTCGGAAAGTCCGATAGTTGCTTCTTCACGGGCAGTTGCTTCAGCTAAAATTTTACGCGCTTCCGCTTGTTTGGCTGATGCTTCTTTTTTCGCTTCTGCATCGATTTGCAATTGTTTGGCTTTTTCCTGGGCTGCCTGTGTGTCAGCTTCTGCAGCACGCACAGTTTGAATCAATCTTTCTTCTGCTGTTTGGCTGGCACTGGTGATACCTACTTTTTTCTGGCGTTCCACTTCGCGGAATGCTTCAATATCCTTGATGCTTTGTTGTTCTTCCACAACACCTTTTTCCAATTGTACCCTTTCACGGATAACATCCTGGATATTTTTCTTTTCCACTTCGATGACTTTATCCCTTTCGATTTGGGCTAAAGTAACAATGCGTTCACGTTCGGTTTGTTCCAAAGCGCGGTCTTTTTCCACCCTTTCGGTTTCGACAGCAGCCGTACGGATTTTATTTTTTTCCGCAATAATGATCTGGCGTAGTTTATTTTCTTCCTGAACTTGCAGGCTTTCTTCCGTTGAGATTCTTACAGTTTCTGCTTTAAGACGTTCTTCTTCACGGACTTTTTTGATTTCAGCTTCTTCGCGAGCTTTGGCATTGTCAATTTCACGTTTTTGTTTTTCTTCTTTTTCTGCTAACTGGCGTTCCATTTCGAGAATGGCTTCGCGCGCTTCCACATTTTGCTTTTTGATAGCTTTTTCTTCTTCCCTGCGGATATAGTTCGCATTGATATTTTGAGTCGCTGTCAGTTCTGTAATTTTTTTAATACCCTCAGAATCGAGGATATTATCCGGACTAAGGAATTGAAGTTCTGTCTGCTCCAGATAGTCAATGGCGCAGTCGTCCAGGATATAACCATTCAAATCAGTACCTATAATGTTAAGGATTTCATCACGGAATTCCCTACGGGCTTCATATAGTTCGATAAATTGGAATTTCTTCCCTACGGTTTTTAATGCTTCGGAAAACTTGGATTCAAAAATAGTTCTGAGGGTTACAATGTCGCTTGCCCTTTCGCATCCTATGGTCTGAGCTACATTGATAACATCATTGACATTTTTATTTACCCGCACAAAAAAGGCAACTTTGATATCTGCACGGATATTGTCTTTACAAATCAATCCGTCGTGTTGCATTCTTTCAATATCTAATTTTTTAACTGAAATATCCATGATTTCCATTTTGTGGAAAATAGGGATGACGTACATACCTTTATTAAATGCGACAGCAGTGCCGCCTACACCTGTACGTACGATAGCTTTCCCTTGTGGAATTTTTTTGTAGAATGTAGCCAGCATGGCTAAGAACACCAGCAGGACAAACAGAATAGCGCCTGCTGTAATAGCAATAATTTCTCCCATAATAATTAAATAGTAAATTCTTTTGTTACGTAATATGTCTTTTTATCCTCACTTTCGTCAACGACCATTACTTGGTCGCCGTATCTTATTTCTTCTCCGGTCATACTAATGACATTCAGTTTCATCGGATTCTTTTCAATGAAAAATTCGGCAAAACCAATCTTCTTGTCTTTGATGGTAGACAACATCTTTCCTGAGCGTCCGAGAAAATCAATTCCCTCCTCGCCCTGATATCCTATTTCCTTAAAAAATCTTGCCATAGGTGTGGTCGCAAATTTAGTTAAAATTATTCCGATACCAAGCAATGGGATCAGAATCAATATAGATTTCCAGCCCCAGGTATCTACAGCTATCATTTGAGTGGTTATCAGGGTTCCTATCCATGTGAAAAATTTCAACGTAGAAAATATCAGCATGAAAGGGACTTTCCCGACATTCAGGAATTCCAGGAATTTTACGAATGGTCCGTGCACTTTTTCTGTGGGGACATCATGGTCGGGATCCGGATCATGGTTTACATCGTGAACGTGTCCGTCTAACCCTGCATCAACATTTGCATCCACATCGAAATCAGCACCCAGGTCAATATCTCCGAATCCGATGCCGCCAATCAAAACGAATAGCCAATACAGAACAATAACTGCCATTATCCCAGTCATAATGGCATTGGGAAGGGGATGAATTAAGTGGTGCCAGAGTTCTGCCATAGTAGTGTATGTAGTTTAATTGACAAAGATAAAAATGATATTTATTATATTCATTTATAAATATTCCTCAACCACGGAATTTTTGAAAAAAACCGATACAGTTTTGTTTCAAACTTTGTTGGTTGCAAATCTTCTTCCTGAAGGAAACCTCCATCTTTCAAAATCCGGACGGCCCGCTCCACATCATCTTCCATAACCTGCAGTTTCACTCCTCCAATCGCTGTAGATATAAAAGGGTGAACCTGCGAAGTTAATTCATCCTGAACAAAACAATATATTCCTTCCGATTCCAATAAGCTTTGCGCAATACCTATTTCATGCGAAAAAACAAATGTTTTGACGGTTACAAGTTTGTTTCCTTTTTCTGACATTGTTTTAACTTCGTATATTATTCTGTAATTGTTTGCAATTTGCTATGCACAATTAAATTGCAATTAATTGCCATATATTGCGCTAACGGCTAATTGCTTTAATTTTAATCTATTCCAAGTTTACGTTTAATTTCATCCAGTTCCTGATTTACTTTTCCTGCGTCGTCCCCGATGGCTTTGTTGATTTCATCATCAATAGAAGCGGTCTTTTTTGCCAAATCGCCATAAGCCTGTGCTAAAGCTTCTTCTTCTTCAACTTTCTCTTTCATACGCTCCAACATGCTGATAGTGCTGTTACTATCGATTTGCGCCATCTGTTTATTGACTTGTTTAGTTGCCTTACTAACCCGGATTCTGGATTTTAAAGTCTTCAGTTCATTTTCCCATTTGTTTATGTTGAACTTCATAACTTCCACATTCTTCTGGATTTCATCGGCAGCAGTTTCGTGAGTGGTTTGTTGTTCACCAAGTTCTTTGGCCTCCACGAGCAAACGCTCTTTGATAGCCAATGCTTCGCGGGCTAATTTTTCGGCCTGTGCCATATCTAATTCGCCTTTCTGAGCTTTGGTTAATAACAATACTGCTTTCCCGCTATAATCTTCAGCACTTGCTATTTTTTTATTTTTGTCATTTTTAGTGCGGATAGCCATTGCCTTTACACGCGCCAGCGATTCAATGGCACTATCTAAATCTTCACGCATTTCGCGGATTCCCTGTTCCGTCATCCGGATAGGATCTTCCATGTTATCTACGATTGAATGAATTTCGGCCTGGCCGATCCTCATGAGTCTTTTGAAAATATTCATGATTATTGTTTTTTCGAAAATTCGATAATTTGTTCGTAATATTCACTTAGCAACAGACCTAAAGAGTTAAATGCCCCTTCGAGTTCGTTCATGTCCAGGTTTTCCACTTGCATGGTATAACGGAAAATCACTTTGGTGCCTGTCTCATCCAGCACAAAAGCGCCGTGTATCATATCCCTGTTTTTCTTCAAAAGTGATTTCAATATTTCTTTGTCATCGCTTTTCAAGGTGAAGATAAACTGTTCCAATACCACAATGGGAGGAGCCACACCAATAATCAGGTTCTTAATTCCGTCTGTTTCGTTTTCGATACAGAGGATCCCTTCTTTCTCGTCCTGATAAGAAATTGTATAACCCAAACGGGAAACAAATGATTCAATTTTTTTGAAATACATGGCCTTATTTAAAATAAAAGTCCTACATTTGCATATATTTTTAGCAAAAGTAATAAAATAAATTTATTTTGCAAATAAAAATAGCACTTTTTATGAGTCAAATCGGGAAAAATATACAAAAAATAAGAAAAGTAAAGGGATTGAGCCAACAGGCTTTTGCTGAACTATTTCAGCTCACCAGAGGCAATATATCCTCATACGAGGAACTGCGGGCGGAACCCAAGCTTTCATCTACTGTTGAAATTGCTAATTATTTTAGCATTCCGGTCGGCGATTTTATTTCAAAAGATTTATCTGTAAATGAATTACTCCATTACAATACAGGATTGGTTTTGGAAACCGAAGAGCTGAAACGCAATCACAGGTTGATCCATATACCTTATATTTCTGTATACAATCTCCCTGAATTTATTGCTAAATATAATGATGAAAATTTTATCCAAAGCCTGCCTCATATTATTATTCCCAACAATTCTGAATTTCAATTAATTGCTATTGAAGTGAGCAATTCTGAAAATTTTCCTCTGGGCTTCGACTACAAAAACGGAGACATTTTGTTTTATGAAAAGGTTGTAAAAGAAAATATACACCGTTTAAAAGACAAACTTGGAATAAAAATAGATGCTTCGGGCATCAAAGCCGGTATTTTTGAAATACAAGAACAGGAAATATTCCTTGCGTTGAATGAATTGGTAAAATATCCTTTTGACATTCACTCCGATTCGGAATATTGGATATTAAGATCTGCTTATATACAATATTAAATTATAAAGATTCACGATTTCTGTCATTTATGATATTTTTTCCGGCAGGAGTATACAAGAACGTTATAAGATCCTTATAGCGTTCTTCTATTTTGCCCCTTACCATTTTCATTGTACTGTTGAGCAGTTGATTCTGTTCGGTAAATGCTTCCGGAAGCACTCCGATAGCAGCCGGAAGCCATCGTTCTGGAAATTCTCCGGCATAAACGCCTCCGGTTTTAAAGCTGTTTACAATTTCCTGGATTTTATTCAGCATTAAGTCTTTTGCTTCATTTGATCGTAAATCGATATCAGGATTTTGTTCTTTTGCAAAAGCTTTCAAAGTTTCTTTGTTCGGAACAATCAACGCAATAGTATATGGGTCCTGATTATTGTGCAACATCATTTGTTCGATATACTTGGTTTTATCCGCAATCCCTTCTTCAATTCCTTCAGGACTGTATTTTTCTCCATCACCCGAAATCAAAAGGCTTTTGAAGCGACCTAATACATAAAGGAAACCATCAGAATCCATATAGCCCATGTCACCGGTATAAAGCCAGCCATCTTTTATTGTTTCGGCTGTTGCAACCGGATTTTTCCAGTAGCCCAGCATCACGTTTTCGCCGCGGACTACAATTTCCCCTTTTTCTCCAAGTGGCAATTTTTTTCCTTCATGATCACAAATTTTCAAATCAAGGGGTTTTACTAAAAAGCCTGATGAACCGAGCTTATGCCTGTCAATTGAATTGGAAGAAATAACAGGGGTTGCTTCCGACAAGCCATACCCCTGAAACATTGGTGTCCCCAGTGTATAAAAGAAGCGTTGCAATTCTATATCCAGCAAGGCGCCTCCTCCGATGAAGAAACGTAGGTTCCCCCCGAAATTCTGTCGTATTTTACTGAAAATCAATTTATCATAAATTTTCAAAAGTATTTTTTTCCAACCTTGTCCGAATCCCCCTTTGTTCCAGCCTTCCTTATTATATTCATAACCGGTTTTCAAGGCATGATTAAATAATTTTTCGGTTGTTTTCCCTTTTTTCCTGATTTCGGTTTCAATATTTTTCCTGAAATTTTTCGCAAGGGCGGGTACACTCATTAATACATAAGGTTTAAATTCCTTGATATTAAGAGGTATGTTTTTTAGCGATTCCATCGGGGTTTTGCCTGCTTGTACGGTTGCTACATTAGCCCCATAAGCCATAAAAGTATAAAATCCGGCGACATGGGCGAAACAATGATCCAATGGAAGGATAATCAGGTTACTCCATTCCGGCTCAATCTTGATTACCGACATGGCCTGCTCCACATTGGCTGTATAATTGCGATGTGATAACATGATACCTTTAGGATCTGCAGTTGTTCCGGAAGTATAACTGATATTTGCCAGATCATCATCCTGAATGGACTGAGCTGTTTCAATCAGTAATTCTTTGTTTCCCGGTTCCGAAAGATATTTGTCGCCAATGGCGTATACATCATCAATAAAGATTTCCTTTTCTTCGTAAAAAGATTGAGAATCGAGAATGATAATTTTCTCAATCTGAGGAAGATCATGGATGATGCTGCGAATCTTTCTCAACTGTCCTCCGGAAACCATAATAAAGCGCGATTCCGAATGTTTCAACCTGAAAAGCAAGTCGTTGCTTTCTTCTAATTTAATAGAAAGCGGCACATTGACAGCTCCTGTATGTAAAATAGCTAATTCTCCGATAATCCAGGCATTCCGTCCTTCCGAAAGCAATGCCATTTTATTATTTTTTTTGAGTCCCAATGCCATGAGCCCGGCTGCCAGCCGATGGACTAGTTCTTTGGCTTCCAAATAAGTAAGTGGTTCAAACCTGTCAGTTTTCTTCTCCCACAGGAAAGTGTTGTTCGCAAACTTATCTACACTTTCATTCAACATATCAATTATTGTTTTCATAATCTTATACCATTTTACAGAATTTTAGCAGGCAAATATAAAAAATTCAGGATATTATCTCGAATATAAGTGTTAATTTTGCGTACTCAATAAATTTGAAATAATGAATCGACTGTTTTTTAAAGCATTCTTTTCTGTCATATTGTTAGTTATTTTGGCTTCAAACAATATGCTCGAAGCGCAAATCAGCCAGGGGGGAACACCACTTTTTTATGCACCTCCGCTGTTGAAAAGCGGCAATAACTTCTTTATCGAAATGCCTTCTTTCAATGTAGATTCCCTTTTGCAAGACGACAAACTTAATGAATCTAACATGCGGGGAGCTTTCCGGTTTGCAAATAAATTTTATGTAAATATTGAAAAAGGAAAATCAGGATATAATTATATTTTACCTGACGGAACTAAAATCTGGCAGGTGGGAATCCGTTCTCAGGGAGCATACTCCATTAATGTATTTTTTTCGGAATATAAAGTTCCTCCGGGAGGAAAACTCTTCTTATATAATTCAACCAGGACATCTGTTATCGGTTCTTTTACAGAAGAGAATAATTCTGAAGGCAACATATTACCTATACAACCTGTTGCCGGAGACGAAATCATTGTGGAATACCAGGAACCGGCCAATAGTGAATTCGAAGCAAAGTTGAAAATATCGGAAGTCAATCACGATTATAAAGGGTTATTGAATTACGAGCCGAAAATAGAGCCCATATCCGGCAGCAGTTATTCTTGCATGCCTGATATACTTTGTGTAGATCCATCAAATAATAATATAAGAAGTGCTGTCCTAATTACCATCAATGGAGATGTTGCCTGTTCAGGCTCCTTACTCAACACAACAAATAATGATGGGGAACCTGTTTTGCTTACAGCCATACACTGTTTGAATGATGGTTTCAAAAAAACGAACGTTGATTATACAAAAGTAGCCGGAACCATTGTTTGTTTCTTTAACTACAATAAGCCTGTCTGTAACCAAACGCAAAGTGCTATCCAACGGATGAAAGGCACTGAAGAAATGAGTTTGGCAGGAGCTGTTCCTTTATCCATTATCGTGAAAAACGACATGGCTTTGCTACGGCTTAACAACAAACCTCCGGATTATTATATGCCATATTATGCAGGATGGAATATCGCTACTGATGCAGGGAATAACACTCCTTTCATCAATATCCATCATCCATCGGCCTTTGTTTCCAAATATGGAGATGTAATCAATCCAATAACAATAGGAGATTTTTCCATTACCAACTTTGATTTGAATCCGCAATCCCATTGGAAAATTCCAAAATGGAATGTTGGAGCAACAATCGGAGGTTCATCCGGTTCACCGCTTTTTGACAATCATGGTTTGGTTATCGGCGGATTGAGTGGTGGGACATCTGCCTGTAGCAATGGTTCTCCCAATAACGCTGCAGACTATTTTTTCGCACTTTACAAATCATGGAATTATACTCCTGATGTTGGTATTCTCCTGAAAGATTGCTTGGATCCGAATGATTTGGGAGTAACTCAATGGAATGCTTTTGACCCATATAAAGATACTCCTTTGGCAAGACTAAAAAATAGAGATTATAACAATGGTGATGAATTGGTTAATTCAAAAATGACTAACCCCAACCAAGGTCTTGTTTTCGGACCAGATTCTTTGAAAATGAAAGAATTCGCAGAAGAATTCGTTACTGACGAAAAGGCAGAACTTGTGGGTGCTTATTTATTGACTCCGCTGACAGTAGTGACTTCTTCTTCCGGAATAAAAGTAAAAGCTTATAAAGGTAGTCTTTCAGATGAAAATCTGATAGCATCCGAAACTTTTTATCCCACTTATTGGGATTTCGATGTAACTTCAGCAAATTTTATGGAAAAACAAAAAACAATGAGTTCTGTTTCAACCGAATCTTTTGTGAAATTCAGGGAGGAAGTTGATGCGGGTACAAAGTTTTATGTTTCTTATGAAATTACATATCCTTCAGCCAGAGATTTTTCTGTATACAATATGGTTTTTGATTCGCCTGAAAAGAATTCTGCCTGGCTTCGCGATGCCAACGGAAACTGGCTTCCGGCAACAAGACATCCTGTCATGCCGATGTCGGCTGCTTTAACAATAGAACCATTGGTAAGGTTTCATCCCGAAACGAAATTATCTTCTCTTGTTGGGAAAAAAGATTATATCTTCTATCTGAAAACATCCCGGCAGCTACAAATCAATACTGACAATCCGGATGAAAAAGGAGTTATCTCCATCTATTCTATTGCCGGCCAATTATTGCATAAAATATCCTATTCGGGTAATAATCCTGTAAATATTCCGGGAATAAACAATACCAATGTTATCATTGTAAAAGCATTGTCGGAAAGTGGAATAAAGACAAGTAAAATTGTCCTTTAATTGTCGGTATTTCCGTTTTTTAGTAGTAATTTTGCAAGACTAAACGAATAACAACAATAATGATTCTTTTCTTCAAAACAACGACAGACACAATAATTGCTGTCGATGCAACAAGTAAACTTCCCAAGGAAGATGTAAAGAAATTGGTGTGGCTTTTCAGTGAAGCCGGATTATTGAAAAAAGAAACTATCAACGGATGGTTTGTAGGACCGAGACGTGAGATGATTACTCCCTGGAGTACAAATGCTGTGGAAATTACCCAAAATATGGGAATTTCGGGTATTACACGTATTGAAGAATTTTATATGGTTCCGGATAAAGATACGGAACATGACCCAATGCTCCAACGTATTTATAATGGTCTCGACCAAACAACATTTACTATCAATAAAAAACCCGAACCCATCCTCGAAATAGATAACATCGCTACTTATAACGACCAGGAAGGTTTGGCTTTGAGTAAAGACGAAATAGATTACCTGAATGAGGTAAGCAAACGTTTGGGAAGGAAACTGACGGATAGCGAAGTTTTCGGCTTTTCGCAGGTAAATTCCGAACATTGCCGTCACAAAATATTCAACGGAACTTTTATAATTGACGGAGAAGAAAAGGAAAGTACGCTTTTCAAATTGATCAAAAAAACTTCTGAAACCAATCCTAATAAATTGGTTTCAGCTTATAAAGATAATGTCGCTTTCAGCGAAGGACCAGCTGCCGAACAATTTGCTCCGGCATCGGGCGATAAACCCGACTTCTTCGAAACCAAAGAAATCAAAACAGTTATTTCCCTGAAAGCCGAAACACATAACTTTCCAACTACAGTTGAACCTTTTAATGGTGCAGCTACCGGAACTGGTGGAGAAATCCGTGACCGTTTGGGTGGTGGAAAAGCCTCACTTCCAATCGCAGGAACTGCCGTTTACATGACTTCCTATCCACGCACAGAAGTTGAACGCCCATGGGAAGAAGCAGTAGAGCCTCGTCCATGGTTATACCAAACTCCCGAACAAATCCTGATCAAAGCTTCGAACGGAGCTTCCGATTTCGGGAATAAATTTGGTCAGCCGTTGATTTGTGGTTCTTTGCTAACCTTCGAGCACGAAGAAAACCGTAAGAAATTTGCATACGATAAAGTCATCATGCTGGCTGGCGGTGTTGGTTATGCCAATATGCGCGATGCATTGAAAGGCGAACCTAAACCCGGAGAAAAAGTAGTTATCTTAGGTGGTGATAATTACCGTATCGGTATGGGTGGCGGTGCCGTTTCATCTGTAGATACCGGACAATATGAAAGTGGTATCGAGCTGAATGCCGTACAACGTGCCAATCCGGAAATGCAAAAACGCGCTTCGAACGTTATCCGTGCCTTGGCCGAATCAAGCGAAAATCCTATTGTTTCCATCCATGACCATGGTGCAGGAGGACACCTCAACTGTCTTTCCGAATTAGTAGAAACAACCGGAGGAAAAATTGAGGTCAATGCTTTACCCGTTGGAGATCCAACCCTTTCCGCCAAAGAAATAATCGGTAATGAAAGCCAGGAACGTATGGGCCTGTTGCTTCAAAAGAAAGATATTGAAAGGGTTAAAAATATAGCAGAACGTGAGCGTTCTCCAATGTATGTTGTAGGAGAAACAACCAACGACATGCAATTTGTCTTTGAACAAAAGGATGGTAAAAAACCTATCAACCTGAAACTTGAAGACTTTTTCGGGAAACCACCCCGCACCATCATGAACGACCAAACGGTTGAAGAACGTTTTCAACCATTGCAATATGATATCAGAAACCTGCATGAGTATCTTGAAAATGTATTGCAGTTGGAAGCAGTGGCTTGTAAAGACTGGCTCACCAATAAAGTCGACCGTTCTGTAACCGGAAAAGTTGCCCGCCAGCAATGCCAGGGAGAAATCCAATTGCCTTTGAGCGATTTGGGAGCAGTTGCTCTCGATTACAGGGGAAAAGCAGGAATCGCAACTTCCATCGGACATGCACCACAGGTGGCTATGATTGACTCTGCAGCTGGTTCAGTTATGGCAATTGCCGAATCCCTCACCAACATTGTTTTTGCTCCACTAACAGATAAACTAGCTGGTGTTTCGTTAAGCGCCAACTGGATGTGGCCCTGCAAAAATCCGGGTGAAGATGCCCGTTTATATAAAGCGGTGGAGGCTTGTTCCGAATTTGCCTGTGAACTGGGAATCAATATTCCTACGGGAAAAGACTCTCTTTCAATGACTCAGAAATATGGCGAAGAGAAAGTTTATTCTCCCGGGACAGTGATTATTTCTGCCGGAGCGGAAGTTTCAGATATTAAGAAGATTGTATCTCCCGTAATCGTCAATAAGCGCAATACTTACATTTATTATATCGATTTCTCTTTCGATGCATTCAAATTGGGAGGTTCGGCATTTGCACAATCACTGAATAAATTAGGAGATGAAGTTCCGACTGTCCAGGATGCCGAATATTTCAAAACGACTTTCAATACTGTTCAGGATTTAATCAACAAAGATTTGGTTCTGGCCGGGCATGACATTTCTGCAGGAGGTATGATTACTGCACTTCTTGAGATGTGCTTCGGGAATGTAGAAGGCGGATTGGATATCAATCTAGACAAAATCAAAGAGAAAGACCTGATAAAAATCCTTTTCAGCGAAAATCCGGGCATTTTGATTCAGGTACAAAACAAAAAAGAAGTTGAAAATATCCTGAACGAAAAAGGAATCGCTTTTGCCTGCATCGGAAAAACCGAAAAGGAACGTCATATTATCGTAAATAAAGAAGGTATCCAATATCACTTTGGTATTGATTACATGCGTGATGTCTGGTATTCTTCTTCTTACTTGTTAGACAGGAAACAAAGCGGCGAACAATGTGCAAAAGACCGTTTTGAAAACTATAAGCAACAACCTTTGGAATTCAAGTTCAACAGAAATTTTGATGGTTCATTGAAACAATATGGCATTTCTGCCGACAGGAAGAAGAATTCGGGCGTAAAAGCTGCTATTATCCGTGAAAAAGGAACCAACGGCGACCGAGAAATGGCTTATTCACTTTACTTAGCCGGATTTGACGTGAAAGATGTTCACATGACGGATTTAGCCACTGGTCGTGAAACACTTGAAGATATAAATTTAATTGTTTTCTGTGGTGGTTTTTCCAACTCCGACGTATTGGGTTCTGCCAAAGGTTGGGCCGGCGGATTTTTATTCAACGAAAAGGCTAAAAAGGCGTTGGATAATTTCTATGCCCGCAAAGATACTTTAAGTTTGGGAATCTGTAATGGTTGCCAGTTAATGGTAGAATTAGGGTTGATTAATCCTAACCACAAGGAAAAAACAAAAATGTTGCATAACGAATCTCACAAATTCGAATCGGAATTCGTGAGTTTGCATATCCCAAAGAATAAATCGGTGATGTTCGGTTCTTTATCCGGAAGCAAATTGGGTATTTGGGTAGCTCACGGAGAAGGTAAATTCAGTCTCCCATATGCTGAAAAGAAATACAACGTTATAGCCAAATACAATTACGAAGCTTATCCTGCAAATCCGAATGGCTCTGATTATGCAGTAGCTGGTATCTGTTCGCGTGATGGACGCCACTTAGCTATGATGCCTCACCTGGAAAGGGCTATTTTCCCATGGCAATGGGCAAATTATCCGCTTAACAGGAAAGCTCTGGATGAAGTCAGTCCGTGGATTGAGGCATTCGTCAATGCAAGGAAATGGATTGAAAAATCAGTAAATTAACAATGAAAAATGAACAATGAAAAATTGAAAATCTTAAAAATTAATTTTTCATTGTTCATTTTTAATTGTTAATTATTTTGCTTATGAATAAGTATATCTTATCCCTAATCTGCATCTCTATAGCTTTTGCATCCTCTGCAAAAATATATACTGTTAAAGATGTCCCTAATGTACAATTGGAGGATGCAACCCGTTTTGTATCCAATCCTGATGAAATTATTTCAAAAAACGCAGAAAATATAATCAACAGCGAAATTGCAGTTGTCAGGGATTCTGCATCTGCCGAAATTGCAGTTGTTTTACTTGAATCAATCGGAGACAGGGACATAGATGATTTTGCAACCGACCTTTTCATGGATTGGAAAATAGGGAAAAAGGATAATGATAACGGTTTACTATTCCTTTTGGTTAAAGACCAGCGGCAGATGGTTTTCCGTACAGGATACGGGTTGGAAGGCGTACTCCCAGATGCTATTTTAGGACGTGTTATCAGGAATGATATTTCTCCATATCTTAAACAGGGAGATTTCGATGGGGGAATCACAAACGGAATCGAAAAAGTTTGTGAATATTTGCTCAATCCGGAAGCCATACAGGAAATTTATTCTTCCGAAAATTCAAAACCCGGGATTCATTTTGAAGAAAGTAGTGTTTTTGGGTACCTGTTTGTTGGCTTTGTTATTTGTTTCCTTTTTGTAATATGGACTATTTCTGTGTTGGGTACAAACAAAAATAACTATGAAAAATACATGTCGTTCAAGAAAGGAAAAGGACTTACTATCTTTTTTACAGTCTTCTTTCCAATTTCTATGTTGCTCTTTTGCATCATCTATTTCTTCTTGAAGGGAAGGTTACGCAACAAACCCATTAAATGTCCGAAATGTAAAACCAAAATGCAGAAGCTGAGTCAAACGGAAGAAGTTCCTTATTTGAACAGACCTCAGTTGACAGAAGAAAAAATCGGTTCGATAGATTATGATGTTTGGAAATGTGATAATTGTAATTATCTGGAAATACTTCCCTATAAGAAAAGGTCAAAATATACTCCTTGTCCGTTTTGCAATGCAGTGACATATTATCTTGCCAGCGATATTGTTATTTCAAGGGCGACAACCCTCTCTTCCGGTGCGGGAGAACAAACTTTTAGTTGCAAAAATTGCGGGAAAAGCTACAAAAGAAGATATAAAATACCCAGAATTGTTGTCACCTCAAGCAGTGACCATGGTGGAAGTAGTTGGGGAAGTGGTTCCGGGAACAGCGGCGGCTCATGGGGTGGCGGTAGCACTGGTGGTGGCGGAGCGAGGGGCGGCTGGTGATTTCAAATAATCCCGGGCGGCTTCAATAAACGGGTCTATAGTTCCACCTTTATCATTCCATTCTACAAATTCATCAGGATCTATTCCAAATTCAATTTGTTGCTTATTTTCGTCTAAATTAGGACAAGCCGAATATCTTACCGACCAACCGTTAGGCAATTCTGATGACATCGGGAGACCTCCTCCTCCTCCCGTCCGGTCTCCCATAATCGTTACCAAAGGAAATAATCGCATGGCGCTGACAAATTCATTGGTGGCGCTGTAACATTTCCTGTTAGTCAACACTACAACCGGTTTTTGATAACGTATTCTTGTAGAAGGCTCTATATATTTGGAGAAAGGGTCAGAAAAATCATCATGTCCTTTGCCTGTCTTGTGCTGAACATATCCTATAAGGATTTTCTCATTCGTAAAACGGGATGCAAATTCGGTCGCATTCGTTAATGTTCCTCCCCCATTATTCCTTACATCAATAATAATTCCATCACAAATAGCGAATTTATTCAAAATATAATCCAAAGAACTCAAACTTACACCCACAGAAAAATCTCCGTAACAGATGTATCCTGTGTTATTGTTCAAAATCTTGTAACGCACTCCGGAAGTAATGGAATAATCAGTACCTAAATATTTGTCTATCAATTTTTGGTCGAAATTTTCGGGATAATCTTCAAACCATTTCCAATATCTTCCGTAATCAAACGTAGTTACCAAATTAACATGACCGTCTTTCAATTCCTGCAACATTTCGTTTAATAATTTAAACAGCTCTTCATCAGTCATTTGTTCATTAACACGTTTGGAATAATCAGCGTGTATTTCGTCCCAATCAATGTCTTTATAAGAAAAGAAACAGTATTTTTCATCCATGATTTTCCAAAGAGCTTCGAAATTGCCACGCGGGGAATCGTCGTATTCGTCAACTTTTACGCAGGAAGAAAAGATGAAAAAAAACAAAAATATTCCGATAACTCCCGATGACTTCTGATGACTTCTGATAACTTCCATATATCCTTTACTCAAAAACCCGTTTATATTTCCCTTTAGCCTGTTTTTTCCCCGAAACGGTAAAAACTTCTTTCGAAAATCCTATCATAAAACTATTGTTATGAATGCGGGTATCTATCTCATTCACCCGGGTTTCATAAATCGAATTTACATACATCAACCTTAAAGTTATAAAATCTAAAGGAATTTCGAGCGAAAGGCTATTCCGCAGGATAACCTGATTATGATAGGACGCAAAGTGCACCAAATGGTCGTCATCGCCCAGCGAAATTTCGTAATAAGATTGTCCGTAATGCGGAGAAAACATGATTCCCACAAAGGGAGAACTGATTTGATAGCGCACCCTGAATGGCTGGAATTTTATATTGAAATCGTAAGAAGCCGCACCGGATAATGCCAGGTTTATATGTGCTTTACCAGTTGCCGGGTTATTGGAATTCCTTGTATTGTAAATAAACCCGGCAATCCCGTTAATCTGGCTTCCTGTATAAATTTTCAGGTTGGATACCGGAGCAAATCGGCAAAACAATCCATAACTGTATTCCAAGAAACCAGTATATTCGGTAGAATTTTTCGAAGGGTTTTCGATCGATGAGAAATCGATATTAAACAATTGTTGCCCGGCTACATTTCCTTTGAGCAATCCTGTCATCTTCATATTTTCCTGCATGAAACCGAATGATGTGCCGGTGTATTCCAATGGAGAAAGGTATGTGTCGTAGACACTGACTCCTCCTATACCAATCATGCTTGATCTGTAACTCAGGTTTACGGGTTGTTCTTCCTGCGAAAAACAGGAAAATAACCCGGAAAATAACGCAATTACAATGATCAAATATTTTCGCATGTTAATGAAAAAGTAAAAATGAACAATTAACAATGAAGGGTAATTTTTCATTGTTAATTGTTCATTCAATCAAACAATTTCCTTTGTCCAATGATTTCGTCCAGAATATCAGATGGCGATTTTTCGTCTTCTTCCGGATTCAGGTCGATTTCCGTTACCTCCGGCTGTTGTTCCGGTTCCGGGAAACGGGTTGGTTCCAGTTCATTGACTGTACTGATTTCATAAGTGGTAAGGCGCTTTCCTTTGGCTTTATAACTTTTTACTGCAATAAATTCTTCAGCATCTATCACCATCGGCTCACGGAAATTGTCGTGACCCCCGAAGACAATTTCCATACGTGGATAAACTTCATCCGTAAGCAAAATAAGACTCGAATTGTTATTATCGCCTAAGAAGTTCATCTTTTTCGTAGTTTCCTCGAATGTAAACCTTTTTAAGTATGGTTTTCCTTCCTGATCGGCATCATATAAAGCGGCAGACCAAACTTTATTGGGATTAAACTTCTCGATAACAAGAATGTTATCTTCGTAATGATTGCTTACATCAAAATTGCTTGTATAGAATTCACCGTTTTGCCGTACTACCAGAATCAAATCATTAGCAAAGAATTCGCCAAGCAACTCTCCTCTTCCATCATAATTCAAACGAAGCACATCGCGATCGAACCAAACTTCACGCCCTCCCAATGTGGAACCACCTTTTTGCTTCAACGTAATTTTATGTACTTCAGCTTTAGTCAGGATATTACCCATCGATTGGCGTCCCTTGATTGCAATATCGCTGAAATTCTTATCAAAAACAAGCAACTTCTGACGGGGCTTTGGCTTCAGTATCACCTTGATAGTTTCAGCTTCTCCATTTGGATTGGGAGAAAAATAAACAATACGGCTTCCTGCCGTTCCCTGCGTCACATCATATTCCTTATCACGAGTAACGCCTGTTACTGCAAAGCGTTTGATATAATACGGAGCAATTTTTCCGTCGCGATAAATCACATTATATATGGTACGGTTATCGTTCTTTTTGAATACATTGATATAAAGTATGTTTTTTCCGACAAACAATTTTTCGGCGATTTTCACCACTTTATATTTTCCATCACGGAAGAAGATAATAATATCGTCAATATCAGAACAGTTGCAAACATACTCGTCTTTTTTCAATCCATAACCGATAAATCCTTCTTCACGGTTGATATACAGTTTTTCGTTGGCTTCTACCACTTTGGTTGCCTCAATTGTATCGAAACTGCGGATTTCTGTTCTGCGGGGATAATTTTTCCCGTATTTTTCTTTCAGCGTGGAGAACCAGTTGATAGTATATTCAACAATATGCGCAAGATGATAATTGATTTCTTCTACTTGTGTTTTGTAACCGGCAATCAATTCATCAGCTTTATCTTTGTTGAATTTCAGGATGCGTCCCATCTTGATTTCCATGAGGCGCAAAATATCATCACGGTTAATTTCACGGATAAACAAAGGTTTGAAAGGAGTCAGCCTTGCATCAATGTGTCCGATGGCCTCATCCATTGTTTTGGCATTCTCAAATTCTTTGTCTTTGTAAATCCGTTCTTCGATAAATATTTTTTCCAAAGAAGCGAAGAGCAAGCTTTCTAACAATTCTCCTTTTTGAATTTCCAATTCCAATTGAAGTAAACGCAGCGTATTATCCGCGCAATGCCTCAATACATCCGAAACACACAAGAAATGCGGTTTGTTATTTTCGATAATACAACAGTTCGGGGAAATACTGATTTCGCAATCGGTAAAAGCATAAAGCGCATCAATTGTTTTATCGGATGAAACTCCCGGAGCCAGATGAATAACAATTTCAGCATTTTTCGCTGTCATATCATCTACTTTCCGGATTTTGATCTTGCCTTTATCATTGGCTTTCAAGATAGATTCCGTTAAAGTAGAAGTTGTTTTCCCGAAAGGAATTTCAGTGACCGAAAGCGTTTTGTTATCGACTTTATTGATTTTGGCGCGCACTTTTACAGAGCCGCCCCTTTCTCCATCATTATACTTGCCTACATCAATATATCCTCCGGTTTGAAAATCGGGATATAAGGTAAAACTTTCGTTTTTAAGGTGAGTAATAGAAGCATCCAGCAATTCATTGAAATTGTGTGGTAATATTTTGGATGAAAGTCCTACGGCAATACCTTCTACTCCCTGCGCCAACAACAAAGGAAATTTAATAGGAAGCGTTATGGGTTCTTTGTTACGGCCATCGTAAGATAACTTCCAATCGGTAGTTTTCGGATTAAAAACAACTTCGAGGGCGAATTTAGTGAGCCTGGCTTCGATATAACGGGGCGCTGCAGCACCATCGCCCGTCAGGATATTTCCCCAGTTTCCCTGGCAATCGACCAGCATGTCTTTTTGTCCGAGCTGCACAAGCGCATCCCCGATAGAAGCATCTCCGTGCGGGTGGAATTTCATGGTTTCTCCCACGATGTTCGCGACCTTGTTATAACGGCCGTCTTCCAAACGGCGCATAGTGTGGAGAATCCGTCGTTGTACGGGTTTCAATCCGTCGTTGATATGCGGAACCGCACGTTCCAGGATAACATAAGAAGCATAATCCAAAAACCAGTTCTGGTACATTCCCGACAGATGGTGTTTTATCGTACCATCACCACCTCCCGGAACTTTATATTCGGAATGGGTTGCCGAAGATGACAATTCGTTTTCTTCATTCAGTTGTTCATCATTCGTATCACCAGCAGGAATTTCCGGTGTTTCTTCTTCGTTGATATCTTCAATGCTCATATCAATAATAATCTACTTACTAAGTCCTTGAATTATTTTTTATGAGGCCAAAGATACTTATTTTTGGCAAAATTTCCTTCTTCCAGTCAAATGAAAAATCGTAAAACAATTTTCAAACGATTGTTGTACTCCTTATTCAAATGCGGGCAAAAACATTCAAATCGTTCCCGAATGTAGCTTAAATAAAAGTCAAGATAACTTCTAAGTGTAAACCAATATTTCAAAGACCGTTTGAAATACTACTTTCTTTTATAATCAAAATCCCTTAACGATTTTTCAAAACCTCGTAATACAATCTAAATTATCCCTTCTACTTTTGCGGCCGTAATCAATAATTATTTGGCCAGATGATATTGTTATTCTATTTATTTATCCACATCTTAAATTTGAATTTTATGTTGAAGTATGCATTAGTAGAGAGTGCAATGGCGACAGTACCTAACAATTGTGTTGCTGTGGTTTCCAGTCCTGAAGTTAAGGACCTTAACGATGTGATTAATTTTATGATTGCCGAGGGTACCGGTCTGACCCGTCCTCAAGCCCTGGCTTATTTCGAAAAACTGATTCAAACCGTTGAGTATTTTGTCGGGCAAGGACACCGTGTAAAGACACCTTTGATAAAGGTTTGTCCAACCATCACCGGAACCTTTAAAGACAAGAAGGATACTTTTGATTCTTCCCGTCACCGGATTAATATCCGTGCTACAGCAGGATTGCGGTTAAAAGAACTTCCTTCTAAAATTAAGTTGGAAAAAGTCGCAGTTGCCCAACAGTCTCCCGACCCACAGTTGTTTATCGATGGCAGCAGTCAGGAAATGAATCTTTCGGCCAGTCCGGGTGGCATCGGTGTATTGAAAGGTATTTTACTGAAGTTCGACCCGGCCGATTCTTTACAGGGAGTATTCTTTGCCGCAGCCGATAATCCTTTTGTAGAAATCTACGATTCTGGTTAAAGCTATGTCCCGGAACGGGAATCATATTCTAAAAGGAGAACTTAAAGAAAGTATTAATGTCTAAATTAATGTGAGTTGAAATCAATGAATGTTTTTTAGAAGAGGCTGAAAGCCTCAAAGCAATAGTGTAGGGCCCTAATCAAAACAATCATCTCAATCTTAACTCTTAATTTTTAACTAATTTATGGCAACTATAGATAAATTCACACCCTTTCTCCTGAAGTGGGAAGGGGGATTTGTAAACGATTCCCTCGACTTGGGAGGAGCTACCAACATGGGTGTAACTCTCAAAACATGACAGGATGTCGGATATGACAAAAACGATGACGGCATCATCAATGAAGTAAAGCTATATGTCCCTGAAAAATAAACTCTTGCGTTGCTTTTTCGAATAAATCATTGATTACAGAGAATCCTTCCTTTTGGAACAACCCAATAAGATATTCAGAAAAAGCTATTTGCACAACCTGTTTAGTCTCGCTGGATTTAATGGGAAGTGGGATTGGCAATGGAAGGAGCCTGTTGTTGCATGATTCTGGCTGTAACCAACAACCGGGATGCTATGGCATTGTGTTCTCCATCCCGCAATTCCAAACCAAAACTGTATGCGGCGATTTCTTTTGCCGCTTTATCCAAACCGAATTGTTCGAAAAA
>JAVBLO010000047.1:0-7398 GCA_031553415.1 Bacteroidales bacterium
ATGCATTGAAGGCTTTTGATGAACTGATGACGAAAACCTGCGAAAACATAAGACCAGGAAGAGCTAATCCCAGAAATCACAGGCCAAAAAAAGTTTATTATATGAATAAGAAGAAGTTATAGCTTAACTAAACGACATTGAATTAAAATATCAAACTCTCCCTTTAAGAAATTCAAAGTGCCAGAAACTCCATTGAGCCAAAAACGAGCTTTAACAGAGGCGCAATTTATCAAGTTAATGGGGTTGCCATACGTACAAGTATATAAAGGTAAGTATATGATATAAATTAGTTTCTATTATTTATTAACTTTGCCCGCATTATGGGACGAGTTAATACCCCGATTCTAGCATCAGAACAGCTCCAAGCGTTGGAATTGGGATTAAAACAAGGCGCAAGCCACTGTTTTCGTATGCGTTGCCAGGGTATACTGCTCAAATCAGAAGGTCTCACATCCGAGGAGGTCGGTCGCATTAGAGGGATGTGTAATGTGAGTGTAAACAGTTGGCTCAAACGGTTCAAATCAGAGGGTATCTCTGGATTGTCCATCAAACCTGGTCGTGGTCGAAAGCCGATCATCAATGAATCGGAAGATAAGTCGGCTATTTTAGAAGCCATCAAAGCTAACCTCCAACGTTTGCAAACCACCAAAGCGGAATGGTAAGCAGCAAGTGGCAAATCAGTAAGCCGGGATACATTCCGCAATTTTTTAAAAAGATTGGCGGACGATATAAACGGATAAGGCTTCGATGTAAAGGAAGCCCGATGCCGGAGTATTACAGAGATAGGGTTGAACTCCTTGGAGAACTTGAAAGATTGAGTCAACTTGGCAAAATAGACCTTTATTATGGGGACGAATCTCATGTGTGCAGTGAAGGCTATGTACCTATGGTTGGCAATTCCCGGAAGAACAGGTTTGCATTTTGAGTGAAAAAGCGTATAAGATAAACTGCTTTGGCATGGTTACAAGGCGAAACCAATGTTATTGGAAAGCTACCGAAGCAAACATCGATGGGCAGTTTGTATTGGAATATTTGGAAGAATTTTCTTTTCAAATTCATAAGGACACATTCATTGTGTTGGATAATGCCCGCTTGCACAAGACTAAAAGTATTCAAGAGAGAGTTCCCTACTGGCAAAAAAGGGGATTGTTCCTTTTCTTTCTGTCTCCTTATTCCCCACATTTGAATATTGCGGAGACTCTTTGGAGAAAATTGAAAAAGGAATGGCTGAATCCCGAAGATTATATAAACAAGGACATTCTCTTTTATGCAACAAACAGATGCCTGTACAATGTGGGAAACAATCTGAAAATCAATTTTTGCCATTTTAATGAAAACTAATTTATATCACGTACTTAGAGTCGATTAATTGATTAAAATATAGTCTTTTGCATAATCCTTCCCATCCATCATTTGGGATAGGTCAAGAAGTATCTTCATAGCACCACCTTCTACCAGGGAAGATCCTTCCTGTTGTATGCCCGGTAGGGATAGAGATGGAGTAAGTGTTTCCTGGGGGTCGTTATTGGCATGCATCATAGCTTTAATCTGGTCGGCCGATATATGGCGTATCCCTCGACCGCTCAAAGTTTGGCAGGCTTCAACAATATCATTGTCTGTAAAGTTATTGTTGCGGGCATACTGCAGTAAAAAGACAAAGTCCTTAGCCTTTCCGGCAAAGTGTTTGTTAAATAATCTCTGTATCTTTTCGGGCATCTGTTTTAATGCCAGCGAGCTATCCAATGCTCCGGGCTTGCGTGTGAGCGTGGTCAGGTCGTGTTCGAGTTTGACACTCCACCCGCCAGGGCTATAGATGCGCTCATGTACCGCCACTTTGTCGCTCCCATGGAGTATGACAATCTTTTCGGAGTATATCTTGAGGGTAACGTTAATAGTTGTTGATAAAATAATCCCCTTTATCTCTAAAGACGGACTCTTTCTACTCCGATGGTGGTATACTTTTCAATTATCAAGTGGTATACTTTTCAATTATTATTTACAGGGTACTGGTTTTTAATTAAACTCATTGCTTTCATTTGGGCTTATATGTTCAATAAAATTTATCATTTATGACTAGTAACTTAAATTATTTATTGTTTTGTATCAATTAATATAAATAAATTAGTAATTTTGAGATAATTATTTTTTCATTTTTAATAAAAACGACGAATATGAATCTTAAAAAAACGACTTCCGGAGTCGCAGCTCTTTTAGAAGATGAGAATTTTTTCCATCCGGGTTTCTCCATAGATTGTGTTGTTTTTGGTTTTCATGAAAATACCCTGAAAGTTTTATTAACTCAATACAAAGGATTTGATTTCTGGCAATTACCAGGCAGTTTTGTATTAAAAAATGAAGATGTAGATGTAGCAGCAAACCGTATTTTAAAGGAGCTGACAGGATTGGATAATATATATCTGAGTCAGTTTCATTTATTCGGAAGCACTAATCGCAGATTAAGTATGCGGGCAGATACTCCGGAAATTTTCAGAAAAGAATACAATGTTGAAATCGATAAGCACCATTGGTTTGCTAACCGATTTATTACCATGGGATATTATGCTTTAGTGGACTATACGAAAGTTAAGATAACACCTTTAACTGCAAATGAAAGGGTTGAATGGAAAGATTATGATTCGAGACTCCCTGAATATGCAGACCACCGCACCATTGTGGAAAAAGCGATGGAGACTATCCGGTTTCAATTAAACCGGATACCCATCGGAAGAGAATTATTACCCGAAAAATTTACGATGACCGAATTACGCATATTATATGAAACTTTATTAGACAGAACCCTCAATCGCCGGAATTTTGAGCGAAAAATACTCTCCTATGATTATGTCGAGAAATTAAATGAACGCCGCAAAGGTGTTGCATACAAATCTCCAAATCTGTTTTCATTTAATGACGAAAAATACAATGAGGCGGAAATAAAAGGATTTTATATGCCTTGGTTGTAATCTTTTGTCAATTAGGGAGTTCTGCAAATTAATGATTGCTTTGGAGTTAGAGCTTGTTTTAATTTTTTATAAAAAATTAAAACAAGCTCTTAATAAATTATAAAAACGACAGTTTTTGAATTGCTTTTCAAATAACTGGCAGTATTTTTGTTTTCAAATTTCTGTGCTTCATTTCGAAGCATTGATAAAACAATGGGGATGATGATAATTTTATAATACAATTGATTTTCTGTTCATTCTCCATTAGTAACACAATCACACATGTGTGTTATTACATGGAGAATGAACAACTTATTTTTTTGTCTCTTTCCACCAATGCTTCAAAATGAAGCATTGAAAAAATTTCAGTATTAATAATAATGATTCAATGATGAGTAAACAATTAAAAAATCACATTTCATGAAACTAAAAAAAAATCTTTCACTAAAAAAAATCTTTTTTTGCTTTTTTCTGTACTTATCTTTTGCCGTGGGGCCTGGCGCTTTTGCCCAATGGGGAGGAACCGGAACTTCGGGTGATCCGTATCTAATTGCCAATGTGATTCAATTGACGTCGTTACAAACAAACGTTAATGGAGGAACCAATTATAGTGGTAAATATTTCAAACTTACGGCAAACCTGGATTTATCCAAGGGAGAATGGACTCCCATCGGAACATCATCCACCCCATTCAAAGGTAATTTTGATGGTAACGGAAAAAAAATTACCGGGTTATACATCAATCAACCGGCAAAAAATGACATTGGATTATTTGGGTATCTGAATGCGGCAACTATTTCAAATTTAGGAATATCTACTGCTCCAGAAGGTGTTAAGGGCGGAAACAATGTGGGGATTCTGTCAGGAAGTCAAAATGGCGGGAGCATTACAAATTGCTACGTGATAGGAACTGTTGCCGGAAATGATGTAACCGGAGGTATGGTTGGTGATCAACCGGGAGGTACACCCACTATTAAACAATGTTTTGCCATTACTGATGTTACTGGAGGTACGGGGCTTAACGGGTCGGGAGGTTTGGTTGGTGTAGTACGTGGTAACCTGAGTGATTCATATGCTTGGAGTGATGTTACAGGAGCCGGTTCTGTGGGAGGATTGAGTGGCGCTATAAGTACGAATGGAGTTGTAAATACCTGTTATGCTACAGGACACGCAACTGCGGTTTCTTCTACCAGACTCGGTGGATTGACAGGCTTTATTACTCAAACTTCATCCAGGCTTATGAATAGTATTGCGCTTAACATGTCCATCAGCAGTGATGGTGGGTCAATCGGAAGAGCTGTCGGCTCCACTGTATATAACAATCCGGAAATTATCAGCAACAACTATGCTGTAAGCGATATGAAAGTACTTAAAAATAATGTACAAAAAACGATTACCTCCAACATTAACGGTTTGGATGCGGGGACACAAGATGCTTCTGTATTAAAAACCAAGGCGTTTTATAATACTACTGTTTCATGGAACATCGGTAATGTTAATGATAATACTAAAAAATGGAACATTTGGGAGAATGTTAATTTGCCTTATCTGCAAACACAAAGTTCGCCGGTAAATAATGTATCTATTTTGGGGACAAACTTGCAGGGAGCATTCCGTCCTGATGTGGCTATGGACAGTGTTTCAGTATATGTAAAAAACGGATCTTCTTTTATTCGCCTTGGGACTGCAAACGTAAATAATGCCGGTCATACCTGGGCATATAGTAGCCCGGCTCTTGCCATGAACGGTTCGTTATACATTTTTTCTCATGAATCGGGAAAAGCTTGGCCGTCTTACCCGGTCGTTCGTACCGTATGCGCTCTTCCCCTGACATTTGGAGTGATTGATGGTGTAACATATACCTCGGCATTAAATCTGAAAACCTGTATCAAAAACCTGCAAAACACGGATATAAATGATATTCAGTTTAGCCGGGCAAGTGGTGCGGCATTCGATACAGAAATTATTCCTTCTCCGGCAACTTATGCTGTCGATGGTGTTCAAACCATTTATGCCCGGGCTACGAACAAATTTGGCTGCCGGAGTGAAATTAAATCATTTCAGGTAAAACAAATAGGCAGCCTTCTGTTCAAAGAAGATTTCGGGTCGGGAAATGGTTGCTCCAACACACCTTTGGGGAGTAATATTACCAGTTATACATTTGGTGGCGATTTAAAAATAAATGGTAATTATAATATTTGTTCTCAATTGAGCAGCTATTATGAAGACTATTGGTACAGCGGTGCAGCGACATACGATCATACAAATCCGGGAATGGGACGTTCGCTTATCGTGGATGCGGATTTTGAGCCCGGTAAATTCTACACTCTTAAAATAAATAACCTATGTCCCGGGACGCATCTGTATTTCTCTGCTTGGGTATTTAACCTGATGAATCCTAATGCTCCCAATACGACTTTTTATGGTGTGACCAATTTTAATGATCCTAGCATACGTTTTGAACTTACAGACGGTGTAGACGGCACTGTATTGGCGCAATATAGCACAGGAAGCATTCCGAAAGTAACAGACCCTGCAACTAATTGGCGCCCGTATGGTTTTAATTTTACTACAGGCTCGTCTTCATCAGTTATCCTTACACTGTACAATAATGGCCCCGGAGGCAACGGAAATGACTTAATGCTTGATGATATTGAAGTTTACGGGAATATTCCTCCGGTAATAGTTGAGGGGCCCTCTTTTTATTGTTTTGGAGACCCATTAAACCTGACCGTGAAAAATACGGATAAATCACCTTTGGGTGGTGATATAAAAGTGAATTGGTTATTTAGTGAAGATGGAAGTATGGGAACTGATGCGAAATGGGATACTATCCCTGATTTTACATCGACACATTTGGATATGCCATTTCAAAAATCCGGATACCTGCGAGCAGTTGTCGGACATCCTACCGCAATTGACGAAAAATTATTCAATTGCTGCAGTATGTCTGACCCGACGCCCGTAATGTTCACTCCCGACCTTATGTATTGGAAAAGAGACGCTGCAGATAATGACTGGAATAATCCGGATAACTGGGTGGATGAAAATGATGTTCCTTTAAATGCTGTTCCAAGTAAATGTACGGATGTTCATATTCCGGGAAATGCTCGGTATTATCCGGCATTGGATGATACCCACACATTCAGGACCGAATATTATAATGAGCCCAAGTGCCGGGACATTACTTACCATTTTGGTTCAGAAGTTGCCAAGCCTCATTATTTGGATTACCGCAAGGCTTATGTCCAGTACAATTTCGGATATTATAATGAGAGTGCTTCTATAATCAACGGAGATTCTCATTCTGCCACACCGGTGGAACGGGGACATTGGTATGCTTTGGCTGCTCCCCTTAAAAACATAGTTTCATCAGATTTTTCTGTTGGAGGCTTTCCCAATTTTTGGCAACAGGGATTCAAATCGTCTTTGGATCGCACCGGCACATTAAATGGTGATTGGTATACGCCTGAAAATACAGCTGCATTGGAAATCGGCGCCAGACAAAATTATGCAATCAGCGTTTGGGCAGGAGAATATCTTCCCGGTGTATTGGGAGAAGACAATCATCAAAATCTGAATGCACTTGGCGGAATATTACAAATGCCTTATTTTGAGAATAACAATATAAGTTCAAAACACAGAATACATGAATATATTGCTGCCGATTCAACCAGCCGGTTTTATTATTATTATTACGACAGAGTCGGATTGCCTGTAGCAAATACGGTTTATAATGATTTCAATAGAGGATGCCAATCCTATCGTTTCGTATTTGAGGACAATAATAATAAGCCGATGGACGATTTTGCAGTAAATGTTCCGGCCGGAACGGAAATCATGATTGGAAATCCGTTTATCTCTTCATTGAACTTCCGGGACTTTTATAACAGGAACAGCAGTGTAATAGAGGATTATTATCGTTTGTTTGTGAAAAATGTATTCCAGACTTACAGCCTTCTTACACAAACCAATCCGGATGGACTAAGTCCTGATATTGCTTCTTTCCAAGGTTTCTTTATCAAAACCAAAGGAACTTCAGGAACTGTAACTTTACGATTCCCGATGTCGGCATCTGTCACAAGGTTGCCCTCAACGGCTCATCAACTCAGAGCGGCAGCTCAATTAAACAGCAATGAACTTCATGTCTGTGCGTCAAATAAATCGGGAAATAGTTGGACAACGGTTGTTGTAAATAATGACACTCAAAATCCAGATGTTCCGCAATTGTTTATCACTACTCCAGATTCTAAAAATGTTCCGCAGATTTATACACTCAATTCCGGAAAGAAAAAGAATGTTGTCCAATATGAACAAGGCGCTCAAATTGAAGTTCCAATCGGCATTCAGTGTGAAAGCCCGGATACAATAAAGTTTTCATTCTCAAATTTGGGGAATATAAATTGTGAATCACTCACATTAACAGATACTCGTTTGAATAAAACAATAGATTTAT
>JAVBLO010000076.1:0-37685 GCA_031553415.1 Bacteroidales bacterium
GGGTTTTCCCTGCCCCTGACACACAACACGTCTTTTATATACTGCGGACAGGACAATGTCCCGTACCAATCCACTTTTTTCTCAAAAAGCCGTCCTGATGTATTTTCACAAACACAACCAAACGTCAAAATCATTAAAGACAGGGAAGAACCCGTAAGGAAAATGTTTTTTTCTTGAACTTCTTTATTTATTAATCTTACAGTGCGTGCCATTTTTTACTTTTCGCTTGTGTGTGTTTGTCTGTTGTTCATGACCTTTGAAACCACAGTTACTTACAGAAGTAACTTCGTTCATTGAAAGCCTGTTTTTTTACATTGATAATTAAAGAGATAGGAAGGGATAAGAAGAAAAGCATTTACAGTTTGCGATGCAACATGGGTAACATTCGGGAAATGCAAGAGATGGAAAAAGGCACGGAAATTGCCTCTATATCCCGGATGACAAATACCTTGAATTGTAGAAACAGGCTGTTTATACATAACAATACAAAGGTGCACTACTGATAAGATTCTAATTACCAATGGGTAATAAAATAGTTGGGGAAAATATCCGGTTGGAAAGTACCTCCAAAAAGCGCCGGTAGCGCTCTTGGAAAATAAAGAAACAGGAGTTGCGGAAAAAGCAAAAAAGGATTGGCGGTTGTTAATGAAATTAACAAAATATTTTACCTTTTTTCCCGTTAACCGGTGCTTTGGGGGCATGGAAATAGAAGTTGGTTGGGATTTTAGGATGCGGTTTAGTTATCTGCCTGTTAGCCAGATAGGTGGACGGGGAAGGAATGTATTTTAATGATTAATAAGCGGACATGACTATTACGCTCCGTATCAGTTATTTGACAGGATTTGGTGAAACGGGATATTCCGCAAGGTATACGGATGTCAGGAAATAGGGGTTAAAACCTGTATGTGGAAGTGTGAGTGTGTGTCAGTAATAATTGTGATTAATATTTTTTAACTAAACAAAAATAGTTGTTTGATAAATATTACACTACTTTTGTCCATCATAATTCATGGTATGCGGTTACTTCTGTAAGTAACCGTTTTTGTTTTAAATGAGCCTGTCCGGCCTGTTCTTTTTTAGTCCGGTTAGGAAATGAAAATCATTCCCGGTATTTAACCTTTCAACGAGCCTGTTTCGTTTGCAGTGTTTTTCCCGACAAAGAGTGAGAGTATCTTCCGGTTGGCGCGTCCCACATCCGAATAATCTAATTTCGAAATATAAATGCTGGTTGTCCTTTCCGATTCATGTCCCATTCCCCTGCTGATAACAGATACCGGAATACCTTCCCGGGAAGCTATTGAAGCCCACGTATGGCGTGCCACATAGCTTGTTAGTTTATCTTCGATTCCGGCCAATGCGGCTAATTTCTTCAACCGCCGGTTGTAGGCGGACAAAGTAGCCTGTGTCTTCTTCCATTTCAATAAACTGCCGGATATTCCCCTCAGGACAGGGAAAATATATTCCGAATCCCTTGTCCGGTATTTGTCGATGAATTCGCGTATACAGGGTTCTATTTCTATAATCATTAATTGTCCTGTTTTTTTTCGGTAGTATCGGATGGTGTTACCCCTGATGTTTTCCGTTTTCAGGTTTATCATATCGACAAACGGCATGCCTTGGGCGTATAAACAAAACAGGAACAGGTCGTGCGAAAATTCTATTCCTGTAACTTCTTTTAACTCCCTGTAACTCTCTTTGACTTTCATTATTTTTGTTATGGATTCCTTATCAATGGCTCGTTTGCGGGTTTTGGCATTACCTGTGAATACGCCTGAAAACGGGTTGTCCTGCCGGCCTGCAATAAATATTTTTTCCCGGATGGCGGAATGGTAGGCTGCACGCAGCGAACGCATGTAGGAGGATACCGTGTTGCGGCTTTTACCTCCTGAGAGCAGGTAATGCTGGTAGTCTTCCATCAAAACGGCATTGACTTTATGGATAGGAACATCCCTGCCGCCAAGGAATTTAAGGAAACTGACCGAGGCATATTGATAGACATGTGCAGTGCCGAAGCGTTTTTCCAGAAGCAGGTTTTCGGCTTTCTTACTGACGTATGCACAGAAGAACTGTCCCCGGCGGCGTTCGCGGAAGCGGCGCACAAGTTCCAGGGCGGAATAATCGCCCCGGGATTCCAATATGCCGATGGTTTCCTGCAATACCTGCAATTCTTTTTTCAGCTTGCTACAGATAAACGAGAGTTCTTTTTTGCGCTTAGAAGATATACTTTCCGGAAATATAATACTTTGGCGTTTTTCGTCCCACTCATCACCATGCAATACATAAGAAGTGGTGGTCGTCCTTGTTTTCCTGTGGCGGGTGATGTGGATTGCTAACGTCCCGCTGCCAGGCATGCGCAATGATGCCCGTAATTTCAATTTTACTGTTGTTTTCATAAAATAATACTATTTAATATGTACGGTTTAGGAAAACAAAATTGAGGAGAAAAAATTAAAATGAATAGACTTTTTCTTTTTGAGAACTATATTTTAACTTAATTGTTCTATATAAAACAAAACATACAACGATATTCATAGAATAAAGTATAAAAATGAAGTGTATCCAGAAAATTATATTGATAATTGCCGTTTTCTCTGTCTTTGCAGTTTTGGGTAGTAATTCACAATCTGCTAAATCTTCAGGAATGAATTCTTTTGATTTACAGGATTGCCTGAATTATGCTTTAACGTATAGTCCGATGTTGCAACAATCCAGAATTGATAAAGATATTACCGACCAGACAGTTAAATCAAGAGTTTCACAGTGGTTTCCGCAAATCAATGCCAATGCGACTTTGCAGCATTATTTCCAGACACCGGTATTTTTGCTTAACACCGGACAGGCAATGAGAAGCGGCGCAGTTGATAACAATCCATATTCATTGCAATTGAATCAGGTTTTGTTTAATCCTGATGCATGGCTGGCTTCCAATACGGCAGGGAAATACAGGAAACAAGCGGAACTTGAATATGTTAATCAGTATATCAATATGGTTGTTGCTACAACAAAAAGTTTTTATGCCGTGTTGCTTAATCGTAAACAAATTGAAGTATACCAAGCAGATGTGGAACGTTTGAAACAAGGATTGAAAGATTCACAAAGCCAGTATGAATCGGGAGTTGTGGATAAAACTGATGTGAAACGAGCTGGAATTTCCCTGAATAATTCTTTGGCTGCGTTGCAACAGTCCAGGCAACTTCTGAATGCTTCTTATGCTAACTTGAAAGCGGTTATAGGATATAATGAACCTGTTGAATTACAAATACATGTGGATACTGCTGTGCTGGCTCAATATGAATCCAGAACTGATTTCCTGGCAGATACGGTTATGCCTTTGCCTCAAATGGAAAACAGGGTTGAATATCAAATGCTAAAAGTCCGGCAGGAATTGGAAAAATCTAACCTGGCTTATGAAAGGTTATGGTATGTGCCGAGTATTTCTCTCTTTGCAAGTTATAATCCTACATTTTTGAGTCAGGATTTCAGCGACTTATATAAGGAATATTATCCCAATTCATTGATTGGAGTAACCTTGTCAGTCCCAATTTTTGACGGATTGAAAAGGAAGAGACAAACCAATCTGGCGAAACTGAACCTGAAACGTACCGAATGGGATTTCCTTGATTTGGAGAATAATGTGAATGCAGAGTATGTGCAGGCAATGAGTATTTATAAATCTAACCTGGAAAATCTGCGTTTCCTTAAAATAAATAAGGATGAAGCGGAAGAGGTGTATAATGTGATAAAGTTACAATATAATGAAGGTGTTAAAACTTATTTGGATGTGACAACTGCTCAGACGGATTTATTGACAGCCCAGATTTCTTTTTATAATGCACTGTTTCAGGTCTTGTCGAGCAGGATTGATGTGCAAAAATCAATTGGGGCGATTAAATGATATTGAAGATGAAACAACTGATAATTTTACTGTCGTTTTGCATTGTTTTTACTGCTTGTAAAAAAACAAATAAAACCGGGCAAGCGCCTGATGCAAAAGTTTCCGTGGCTAAGGTCGAGAAAAAGGAAACAGTTTACTTTGACGAAATACCTGGCATAATCAATGCTTTGGAAGAAGTTGAAATCCGTTCACAGGTTACAGGCTTTGTCACTGAAATCTTTTTTACGGATGGCCAGGATGTGAAAAAAGGTCAGAAACTTTATTCGTTGGATAACCAGCAGTTCAAGGCTCAATATAATCAGGCAAGAGCCAATTTAGCCGTTACTCAGGCTGAATTGGAGAAAACAAGGAAAGACCTGGACAGGTACAATGATTTATGGAAGAAGGATGCCATAGCCAGGCAGAAAGTTGATTATGCCCAGGCCGATTATGATGCTGCAAAAATGCAGGTTGAAGCTGCCCGTCAACAGGTTAATAATCTGGGTGCCAATTTGCGTTATTCGTTAATAGAGTCTCCTGTTAATGGGGTTGTCGGTTTTTCGCAGGTAAAGAAAGGTGCGTTGGTCACAGCCGGTAGCACTATATTGAATACGATTTCTTCCAAAAATCCTATTGCTGTTGATTTTGAAATCAATGAAAAACAGGTTCCTGAATTTGAACGACTCAGGGATAGTGTTGATAAAGATTCTATTTTTTCAATCATGATTCCCGATAAATCCATATATCCTGAAACGGGGACGGTTTATGCATTTGACAGGGCGGTTAATCCTCAAACGGGAACATTGAAAATACGATTGTCATTTCCCAACCCGCAAGATATCCTCAAAGAAGGAATGAGTTGCGTGGTCAGGGTGAAAATTCAGTCAGACGGGTTGAAAGCCCTGGTTCCGGCAAAAGCTATTGTGGAACAGATGGGAGAATATTTTGTGTTTGTATTGAATACGTCTGATAATACGGTTAAACAACAAAAAATTACACTGGGAAAAAATGTGGGTGATAATACCATTGTGGAAGAAGGCCTTTCCGGTGATGAAACTATTGTTGTCGATGGGGTCCAGAAACTCAGGTCGGGAGAAAAAGTGTCATTATGATTTCAGCAACATTTATAAAAAGACCGGTTACGGCTATTGTTGTTTCATTGGTCATTGTATTGGGAGGCGTTTTATCTCTGATTAACCTGCCTATTTCCCAATATCCGGATATTACACCGCCGGTAGTTGCCATTGTGGGAAACTTTACCGGTGCGGATGCCCAAACGGTTGAACAAACCGTTACAACCCCGATTGAAGTTCAGGTAAACGGTTCTCCGGGAATGATGTATATGCAAAGTAACAGTAGTAACGACGGAACTTCATTGATAACCGTATATTATAATGTAGGAACCAATATCGACCTGGCTGCTGTTGATGTACAAAACCGCGCCAACCTTGCGGTTCCTGTTTTGCCGGCGGCAGTACAAAAACTTGGATTAACCGTCAGGAAAAGGAATCCGAGTATGTTGATGATAGCAGCTATCTATTCCCCGAAAGGAACGCATAATATATCTTTTATAGATAATTATACGAATATATTTGTCAAGGAGGCTTTGTCGCGTGTGCCTGGAGTAGGGGATATCAATGTGCGTGCGGATGATTTCAGTATGCGTATCTGGCTGAATCCTGCGAAAATGAAAAATCTGGGAGTTACCTCGCAGGATGTCGTAGCAGCTTTGCAGACTCAAAACATCCAGGTTGCCTCGGGTGCAGTGGGCGCCCCGCCGCAGGATGCCAATCAAGCTTTTGAGTATACGGTTACTGTCAACAGCCGACTGAATCAGGTGGCCGATTTTGAAGATATTGTAGTGAGGACGAACCTATCTACCGGCGCTATGATTTATGTGAAAGACGTTGCCCGGGTCGAATTGGGAAAAGATGATTATGGCGGACACTCTTTTGTAGATGGGAAAGTTGCTTCATACCTTATGATTTATCAGTCTCCGGGAAGTAATGCACTGGAAACTGCCGATGGTGTTTATGCCGCATTGGCAAATCTGAAACAGAGTTTCCCGGAAGATATTGATTATATTGTTCCGTTCGAAACTGTCAGTGTGGTGCGTGTTTCTATTGCTGAAGTTGTCAAGACCTTGTTGATTGCTTTGTTGCTCGTTACTTTGGTGGTGTTCCTCTTTTTACAGAATTGGCGGGCGACATTGATTCCTGTTCTTGCAATACCAGTGTCAATCATCGGAGCTTTTATTGCATTTATACCGCTTGGGTTTACGGTTAATGTGCTTACACTGTTTGGCTTTGTATTGGCAATCGGTATTGTCGTAGATGATGCTATTGTGGTGGTCGAAGCTGTTCAACATTATATTGAAACGGAAAAAATACCGGCTAAAGAAGCGACTCTTAAAGCTATGGGTGACATTTCGAGCCCGGTAATAGCTATAGCTTTGATTTTGGCTTCTGTTTTTATACCTGTAGGTTTTATGCCCGGAATTGTAGGGAAACTATACCAACAATTTGCCATAACGATTGCAATTTCGGTGATTATTTCAGCGTTTGTTGCATTAACTCTTACTCCGGCGTTGTGTAGTATTTTATTGAAACCTAAAGATGAAAAGGAAAAACGGAACTTGTTGGATAGGTTTTTTAATGCATTCAACAGCCGTTTCGAGAAAATGACCAATAGTTATGGTTTAGGTGTGCAGAAACTTTTGAAACGTATACCTTTGGTTGTAATTTTCCTTATATGTATATGTGTAGCCACTTTATTCTTATTTAAAAATAAATCGACAGGATTTATCCCTACCGAAGATAACGGCCGTTTGTATGTTACCTACCAATTGCCGGAATCTTCTTCCACCGCACGCAGTTTGGAAGTTTTGGATAGCATAACCGGTGTCTTGCGGGGAATACCCGAAGTCGGGCATGTTTCGGGAATTGCCGGATTCAATGTCATATCTTTGGCGACTAAATCGAGTGCAGGAACCATATTCTGCCAACTGAAACCCTGGGATGAACGCAAAGCCGCTTCTTCACAATTAGGTGCTTTGGTAACTGAAATGCAACAGAAATTGTCTGCCATAAAAGGTGCTGATATATTGGTTATCCCGCCTCCTGCCATATCGGGATTAGGACAAACCGGTGGTTTCACATTTATGTTTAACCAACGGGAAAGTACGGATGATATCAAAACTTTTGAAAAGAACCTGAATGACTTTATTGCAGAATTGAATAAACGTCCGGAAATTGGTTCGGCCTATAGCTTCTTTACTGCAAAAACGCCGGGATATAATGTGACGGTCGACAGGGAAAAAGCCGAGCGGATGGGTGTGCCGTTGGCTGATGCATTCACAACGATACAAACGTTCCTGGGAAGCCAGTATGTGAATGACTTTACGATTTACGGGCGTAGCTTTAAAGTAATGGCACAAGCGGATACCATGTTTCGCCGTGATATTTCTAATTTAGACCAGTATTACATAAGGAATCAATCCGGAGAAATGCTTCCGCTCGGTTCGCTGATAAATTATAATGTGGTTGAAAATCCTGCAGTAATAACACATTATAATTTATTCAGGACTGCCGAAATTGATGGTAATGCAGCTCCCGGTTACAGTAGTGGAGATGCCATCAGAGCTTTGCGTGAGACTGCCGATAAGGTGTTGCCAAATGGTTACGGATATGATTTTTCGGGATTGACAGCCCAGGAAATTGCTGCCGGATCGAGTTCCACAATTATATTCGGCTTGTCGTTGGTTTTTGTATTCCTTTTGCTTGCAGCATTATATGAAAGCTGGACTTTGCCTTTTTCTGTATTATTCGCCGTTCCGTTAGGAGCTTTTGGTGCGATTCTTACATTGAATCTGATTCCACCATTAACCAATAACATTTATGCGCAAATCGGTTTGATTACGCTTATCGGGTTGGCTGCCAAAAATGCTATCCTGATTGTCGAATATGCTAAAGACCGGTATGAGAAGGGTATGCCGTTGGTTGATGCGACAATAAATGCAGTCAGAGTCAGGTTGCGTCCTATTTTGATGACTTCTATTGCCTTTATTCTGGGAGTAATGCCTTTGGCTTTTGCAACCGGTGCCGGCGCTGTTTCCCGGCGAACAATTGGTTGGACGGTTTTAGGTGGTATGATTGCGGCAACTGCATTGGCTATTTTTGTGGTACCTGCATTGTTTGTGTTGATTTCGAAGAAGAGAAAAAGGAGTTAATACTTTAAATCATTCTTAATTAAAATTCAGGTTATATGAAATACATAGTAATTGGATTGGGTAAATTGGGTAAGGTTTTAGCCACTTCGTTGACTTCTGTCGGCCATGAAGTTATTGGTGTTGATAAAGACATGAAATTGGTTGAAGCCGCAAAGGATATGGTTTCAGAAACAGTTTGTATGGACATGGAAGACGAGAACGCTGTCAAAACACTTCCCCTGAAAGATGCAGATGCTGTTTATGTTACTTTTGGTGAAGATTTTGGTTCATCTGTAAGTGTTTCCGCCATATTAAAGCAACAGAATACCAAACGAATAATAGTCAGGGCAATCTCTCCTTTGCACGAAACCATATTAAGGGCTATCGGAATAAATGAAATTTTAACTCCGGAGTATGATTATTCGCAGGAGTATATTGTCAGGAAGCAGTTGGAAAATAATATACAACAATGGTATAAGGTTACTTCTACTCATCATCTTATCAGGATAAAAATATTATCATCATTGGTCGGGAATATCATCCGGAGCGTAGACTTTAAAGAGTCGTTTAACCTGGAGTTGGTTGCAGTCCTCAGGCCTTCCGGTAAAAAAAATCTTATCGGACAGGAAGATAAACGCCTGGAAGTGTTGGAAAATATAGATGAAAACACCGTATTTGAAGCTGATGACCAGTTGGTTATATTTGGTAAACCCAATGACTACAATAGATTAAATAATATGTGAAATCTGTGTAAACTGTGTGCCGATAATTAATTTTTATAAAGATTAAGTTCAAGTTGTTTTGTAATATATTTTATTGCTTTTTGAGCTTTAACACTGTTTCCGGCAGCATCAAGAGACGGGGCAAATGCTGCAATCGCCATTTTGCCTGGAACTACAACTATAACTCCACCGCCAACACCGCTTTTACCTGGAAGTCCTGTATGATACATCCAGCTTCCGGTTGCTTCGTATAAACCTTCCATGCCCATTACTGCTAATATTTTAGGTACATTTTCTTTATTTATCAGCTGTTTTTTTGTAACCGGATGTACACCACCATTGGCCAATACAGCAGCCATGTTCGCCAGATCTTCTGCAGTGACACCTACAGAACATTGTTTTGTGTAGCTATCGCAGGCATCAATCGGATCTGCCCACATGTGCCCGTATGCTTGTAGTAGCATGGCAATAGCGCGATTGTGCTGGTTGGTGGCAGCCTCAGATTTATATAACTCATCAATTACACGCAACTTGCGGTTGGCCAGGTCACTCATAAAGTTTAGTATTTTACCAAACTGTTCATCTTTTGTGTTTCCTTTGATTAGACTGTTGGTGGCCATGGCGCCGGCATTTACTATCGGGCTTACAGGTTTATAACCTTCTAATTCGATAGCCATAACCGAATTGAAAGGTAAACCGGTCGCGCCTACCCCGATATTTTTTTCAATGTAATCGGGACCGACTATTTGCATGGCTTGTGCCAGTACAAATGCTTTCGAGATGGATTCAATACCAAATTCATATTGGCTATCTCCTGTTTTGTAGATTTTTCCATCATTTGTGATTACTGCTATTCCGAAAAGCTGTGAAGGAACATTGGCCAGGAAAGGAATGTAATTGGCATTCTTCCCTTCCTTATTGTTCATAAACTGGCGGTGCGCTTCTTCTATCACTTGCTGGATCGATACTTCTTTTTTCTGTGCATGGCTTTCGTTAATGATGAAAGTTGTAAACAATAATATGTTTACTAATAATGCGATAGTCGTTTTTTTGATTGCTGTTTTCATGTTATTTACAAATTAAAAATAAAATATTTTACATGGTTATAAATGCACTTAATTGAATGCGGCAGTTTTCTCCCTTTTCTCCATTCAGGTTTTTACGGTTACCGTATAAAACTTCAACTCCTGTTTTGAAATATTTGTTGGGATACCAAAGTAAATTTACAGCACCATAGTTTGTATAAGAAATGGTGGTTGGCGGCTGGTAATCCTGAGTGTTAACTTTGATATGCCCCCAGCCAATTGTTGAACTCCATTTGCTACTCCACCAACGATCATAAAATGCCCAAAGATAAAGTTGTGTAGAAGTTTCCAATTTGAAATCATTTTGAGGATTGGGCAATGCGTCATAACCTAATCCGCTGATGTCTTCACTGTAACGTGCATACCCAGTTCCGTAAGATGCCTGGAATTTGATAGCATCATTACCTATAGTACGGATATTTCCGGAAAAATTAAAAGCTCCTCCAATTAAATTGACCGCATTGTTTGTAGTTGTGCGATAACTGATTGGATGTAACATTGTCCGAATCCCCATTTACCAATACTTATCCAGGCGTGACGGATACGTGGGTTGGAAGTGCCATCCGGTCCATATAAATCAAATTCAAGGATTGCATTGAATTCTTTCCCGGATGACAATGGACCTGTAGCCGAAAAACTTAATCGTGATTGACGGATGCTGAAATTAGTTGCTCCGTTATCATAAGTAGGCACTATAATAGATGATGGTTGAAAAGCGTCCCGGTTTTCCATGTCTTTTGTATCGTACATGAAGTCGGCTTGCACATATCCCCCTATTTTGAGAGAAATATTGTTGATGTCTGTAATGACAAGGCCATGTTTCTGGTTTTCTATGTCATTACGTGCCAGGGGATAATGTTTTCTTTGTATTTGTTCGCTTTGGGCTGAAACATGAAAATTGATTGTTAATGCAATTAGACATACTGTTAGTGTGTTGATATTCATAGTGTTTTGATTTTATTGATTATTCTGTTTGTCTCTTTTCCTTTTTTGTATAATGCTGATAATGAATGGCAGGCTTAAGAATATGACATTTCCTGCAAATACCAATGCCACATACGTAGTCGGACTGCCGACAGGTAGCTGGGAGGGAGGAAAGAATGATACTATAAATGAAAATAAAACAGCAAGGAATCCTATTCCTGCTGTGAGCCACATTCCGGCCTTCCCTCCTGGTACTTTATATACTCTTGGTAAATCTGGTTGCGATTTTCGTAACTTAATGGCTGCCGCATACATTAACATATACATGGTAAGGTATAAGCCAATAGTGAGTGCGCTCAAAAGGAAAAAGGCGACACTTACATCCTTGATGATAAAATAGAGCGAAGACAAAATGGTTACGATAATACCTTGAATAATCAAAATATTAATTTGCACGCCATTTTTGTTTGTTTTTGTCATCATTATAGGAAGTTGTCCATCGCGGGCTGTCCATAGTAATCCACGGCTTGGGCCTGAAATCCAAGACAATACACTTGCCAGTACGCCAAAAGCAACCAAGGCGCCTAATATATTCGTCATCCAACCTATTTTATAAGTATCGAACAAATGCTTGAAAGTAAGCATCAATCCATCTTGCAGGTTAATTTCCTCATAGGGCATTACAGTAGCAACTGCCAATGCACCTAATGTGAAAAGTGCAAATGAAATCAGTGCTGCCAGAAAAACGGATGCAGGAAACTGTTTTTTCGGATTTTTCATCTCAGTGGCATGTACAGCATGAACTTCGACTCCGGCAAAAAGGAGCAATATACCTGCCAGGAATGCAATATTACTTATGTTGGATATGTGTGGAAATAGCCTTGGGTGCACATGCCCTGCTTCAGAGTTTACCAATAAGGCTTCGGTTGAAGGTAAATGCTCTAATGCTACAGGATGACCACTGATTATCCAGTTTGCAGCCATGATAATAATAATTACTCCCGGCAGGACTGTCCCTAACAGGAATCCCCGGCTCGTAATCCGGGAAATAGTATTGGTACCTTTTAATGTTATCCATGTAGCAAACCAATACATTACAATGGAGAATATTCCAACATAAAGGCCATCCTGGGCAAGCTCCGGACCTCCTATGAGGTATGCAATTGCAGCTGCGGCGAATGAAAGTACGGTTGGATACCAAACTACATTTTGTATCCATTGGAGAAAGATAGCGACAAAGCCCAGACGTTCACTGAACGCTTCTTTTACCCAAGTGTACACACCTCCTCCTTTTTCTGCAAAAGCACTTCCCAATTCAGCTCCGACAAGGGCTGCGGGTATAAGGAAAAGAAATGTGGCAAAAAAGATATAGAAAAACATAGTGAATTCTTCCTTGGCCATCATAGGCAGCCCCCGAAGACTAATTACGGCAGCGGCTGTCATTAAAGCCAGTTGCCATGTGCTGATATATTTTGGTTTAGCCATAGTTGTGTTTTTATAAATTAATGTTTGAATCCTCCGGCTTCTTTTTCCGTAAGGCTTTCCTTTACGGGATTTTTTCGCAGATGTTCTATGCCACGTTTGATGTCTTTGATAAGTAATTGAGCGAAATCATGGCTGAATCCATGCCTGACTACTACTCTTTGTATTACCATATCCTGGCAGTTGGCGGGTAGAGAGTAAGATGCTATTTGCCATCCTCTTGCTCTGAGAATATCAGATAAATCATAAAGATTGAACCCTGGATTTATTCCTTTTTTTAACATCCATGCAGCTCCGGGTAAAGCTTCTTTCCCATCATACAGCAGATCGAATAATCCCATTTTTTCGATTTCATAGGCGAGATAAATGCCATGATTCAGACATGATTGTTGTATCCGGCGATAGCCTTCAAATCCATTACGGAGCAGGTTGTAATATTGTGCAATAATTTGCCCGCCCGGGCGGGAGAAGTTGAGTGCGAATGTGGGCATATCACCTCCCAGGTAATTTACTTTGAAAATCAGTTCTTCGGGTAAATCATGTTGTTCGCGCCATATAACCCAACCAACGCCAAGTGGAGAAAGTCCGAATTTGTGTCCGGATGCATTGATTGATTTGACACGTGGCAGTCTGAAATCCCATGCGATATAAGGTTGCAGGAAAGGGGCTATGAAACCACCGCTGGCAGCATCAACGTGAATCGGAATATCCAGCCCTGTTTGTTTTTCGTATATATCCAATGCTTTACTTATTGTTTCTACATCTTCGTATTGCAAGGTGAATGTCACACCAAAAGTAGGAACCACACCGATTGTATTTTCATCTATCCGTTTGATAACTTCTTCCGGAGTCATTAAAAGCCGGTCGTGTTCCATTGGAATTTCCCTTAATTCCACATCGAAATAACGGGCAAATTTTTCCCAGCAAACTTGTACAGGACCAGTTATGATATTGGGTTTATCACAAGGTTTGTTTTCTTTTTGTCTTTTTTCACGCCACTTCCATTTTAGTGCAAGTCCTCCCAACATACAAGCTTCGCTTGAGCCTGTAGTAGAGCAGCCTATGGTGGTTGCGCTTTCAGGGGAGTTCCAAAGTTTGGCTAAAATATGAACACAACGGTTTTCTATTTCGGCTGTTTGTGGGTATTCATCCTTATCAATCATATTTTTATTGATACAAGTATCCATTATCCCATGGATTTCTTCATCCACATAGGTTTGGCAGAAAGTCGCAAGATTTTGTTTTGCGTTACCATCAAGCAATAATTCATCGAGGATTAAATTTGCGATTTCTTTTGAATCGTTAGATTGTTGGGGCATTTCGTACTTTGGAATACTTTGGTTCGCTTCAGGGAGCGAATAAGCATCGAAAATCAGATCATCTTCGTTGTTTTTTTTAAAGTGTAATGACATAGAAGTTTGGTTTAAGCTTGCTTTGATCGTTTGATAGTCAGGTAGTTTTAACTGTTAAAACAATAATACAAGGCGGTTTATACTATTTTATCTTAAAAGTTAAACAGAAAGATAAGAGAGAATGTTTATATGAAAATGTTAATTAACTAATGTAAATTTTTACCGCAATACTTTCATTATCCAATTCTGGAAGTCTTTTCTTTTTCGTTTTTCGAAGACAAAATAACACAAATAGTCAATCCGTAACCCATATTAATTGATGAATAAGCCTTCCTGCTGCATAACCTCCTTTTTTCACTTCAAGGACAATGGAAGAAATAGGCGGGTCAGACAAATTGTAAATCAATTCATCATTATCGACTCCCAATAAAGATATGAGCTATATGTCGCATGCTATAAAAGTAAAGAGGCTGCCACACTTTCAAATGTATCAGCCTCTTCAATAAATTTTGTGATCGATTTTTACTTCTTTGTTATTCTTACATCAATACGGCGGTTGATAGCCCGGCACTCGTCGGTGTCATTAGGAGGACACAACGGATGGTTTTGTCCATAACCTTCATATTTCACGCGACCGGCATCAACTCCATTGGCAATAAGGTTGTCTGCTGCTACTTTTGCCCTTTCCACAGAAAGTTTCATATTGATTTCTTCTGTTCCTGTGTTATCTGTATAACCTCCCATTTTGATATGAGCATTCGGGAAATAACTCAGGATTGTTGCAATATTTTGCAATTGCTTTTCAGAGTCAGGAGTCAGGTTTGCTTTTCCGGTTTCGAAATACAACCTGTCTAATGTGATCCAATTTTTGGATTTATCGAGTGTGTCAACTTCTGCGTCTGATTTTAAGAATTGGTATAATTTATATTCGGAACTGTTGTTTCCAACTTTTAATTCTTTTCCATCAGGGAATTGGATATTGATAGTATCGCCTGTATCATAGATGAAATTGTTGGCAATCGTATCTAATTTTCCTTTGATATTGCTGAAAATGTTTGTAGAGTCAACTTCGTTTTCAATAATAGGAGTTGCCATTATAACATCATCTTGTTTACCACAGCATTCGCAGCAACAGTTCCTGAAACAGAAGATACAGATTAACAACAATAATAATAGCCCTAACAGCCACCACCACCAACTACATTTTTCGTCGTCAGCACTTTCTTCTATAGGTAGATCTTCTACTTTTACCGGAATAAACCCGTTCAAATATTCCAATTCAAAACTTCCCCTCTCAAAAGGTTTAGTTCCTTCCATTTCAGCTACTTCAATGCCATATTGTTTGGCATGCTCGGTAATTGCTTCAAAGTTTTCTTTGGTCCAAAGTTCTACCAGTGAAAGTTTCTTTCCGTTTCTCAGGGTAATCAATTCATCTTCCTTTTCAAAAAATAATTCTCCATGCTTTTTTGCTTCAGCATGAGGTACAATGATTTGATCTGCAAAGCTTTTAGGGTTTAGAGAATGAGGAAATGCCTGTTGCAGGTCGAACAAACTGGAGTTGGGATACAATTTCAAATATGCATTAATGATTCCTAATGCAGTTCTGCTTTGTGATTTTCCGTGAACACGAATTTTTGCTTCCATAATATTTTTTTTATTGTTATTCAGTGTATTAGTGTGTATTTTTGACTGACAAATATACAGATAATTAATTGAAAACAAAAAAGTATTTACCATAAAGCTAAAGTTTCCGGGTTTTGTTTCTTATCAAAAGGAACCAGGCTGAAACCATAGCTGACAGGAAGATCCTCAGGATTGATCCGGTATTGTTTGTGAGGCCTGAACCCCCATGAATTATCTCCTCCCAATCCCATCATTTATATCCATAGTCATTATCAATGGGAGCGCGCCAGAAAGCCGGACGCAGGCCGTAAGCATTCAATATATATTCAGTTCCTTTGTATTTATAAGAAGCCAGTAACCCGGTGAAGGATTCATAAATCCTATGTGCCTATGTGTTTCAAAAAATTAAAGAGAGCCATTGCACCAACGCAGCAATCCATTGGGGTTTATAGATGAAGTCATCCTTGAATCCCCAGCCATGTCCTCCGGTAGGGTAGATGTGTAATTCAGCAGACACTCCGTTTTTTTGTAATGCCAAATAATAGTTTACGCCATTAAGAGAAGGTACTGTTTTATCATTGTTACTAAAGAGAATGAATGCTTTAGGTGTTTCGGGAGTTACCTGCAATTCATTGGAATAGAACTTAACCAGTTCTTCCAAAGGGTTTTCTCCTAATAAGTTTTTACGGGAGCCTCCATGGGTATACGTTTTATCCATAGTGATAACCGGATAAAACAGGATCTGGAAATCAGGGCGGGTTTCTGAATCAAAGTGGGTTGCAAGGGTAGAGGCCAGGTGCCCTCCGGCCGAGAATCCCATAATACCTATTTTATTGGTATCTATGTTCCAATCTTTGGCATGTTGGCGTACTATTTTCATAGCTTGTTTGGCATCGGATAAAGGAATTTCATGATTACCTTTTGGCATTCTGTACTTCAGCACAATCAGGGCAATACCTTGTTCGTTGAGCCACGGGGCGAATTGAGTACCTTCATGCTCCATCGCCAGATGTTGGTAACCTCCTCCGGGACAAGCAATAATTGCTTTGCCGTTAGGCTTTTCCGGTAAAAAAACTTTGATAACAGGGTTATCTTCGTATGTTTGCGGCCAAAGCGCAATTTCCTGATATTGTTGCGAGAATAGATTGAACGATGCAAACATTGTGGCTAAGCTTAATAATAACTTTTTCATATCACAAATTATGAATTGTTTGATCCCCGAAGTTACATATTTTTTCGGAGTCGATGGATTTTTTTTGTGATTTTTCCCCTGAATTGAAAAAATATACTGCATTATTTTTGAAATATCCCGGGATATTTTCTTATAAAATAAACCGGTGTACAGCTCCACGCATGGCAATAGCTATTGCTGGGATAGAAATTGTATGGCGATATGAAATCATTGTTCGGATCGTATGCTTCCCAGAAGGTATCCGCACCTTTGTTTATCATACCTCCCCAATAATCAATCATAGCTTTTTTAGCTTCATTGTGCATGTCACAATCTACCAGTGATTGTATATAGTAATGATATAAATAAGGAGTTCCCGGATAACAAACGTTTTGAGCCGCTTTTAGTGCTGTGAGAGCTTTTTTTCCTTCTGCTTTTGTGGCAATTCCGCTTAATATCATCCATATCTGAGAGGCGTAAGAAACCTGTTTATTGCCAATTCCTACAAATAAGCTTGATTTTTTATCGTAATAGTTTTTATAGGCCGCTTTTGTCATCTTATCTGCCAAAGCAGGTAAATCGGCAACTTCTTTTTCTTTTCCGAGCAATTTTGCTAATTTATATGATTCCTTGAGAGCAAAAACAGATAAGCCTTGTAAAGAAACTTCTTTATATAGGTCTTCTTTCCAATCGAAAAATACCCACCAGTCTTTATTAATTTTTTCAAAATCCATTAAACCATCCGGTTTAACTTGTGTGCGGACAATGTCTAATTGTCTTTTTGCAACAGGCCATAAGTCCTCAGCAGTTTCGGTATCTCCCGTTGCTTCCAGGTAATCTTTTAGAGATACATTATAAAGCAAAGCATATTCGTAAAGAAATTGTTTATCCTGGGCCCGGGGAACCGGATTTTCTATTACAGTAGCTAATAAATATCCGTTCATGTCGCTCAAACCGGCTAACAGATACAAGCACCGTTTGGTTAAATCATGTTGTTTAAATGAATAATTATTTCCAAGGGCTTCAAGATATAAGTCGCCGATCCAAAGACGTTGGTCTCTTTTTGGTCCGTCTTCATAGACGGTTTGCATACATTCTTTCAATGTATTCAGGCTGACTTGTTCTATCTTCCTTATCACAGGATCAACTGTAGCGGGTAATTCTTCCGGCATTTCCTTTGCAGAAGTACCGGCCATACATTTTATATCATAAATATTGAAATCATAATAAGGAGAACTTCCCAATAATTCAATTTTTACATAACGGAAAGCCAATCTTCGAGATAGGGTAACGGTTTCCGGTACATACATCACGGAAACAATTTCATCCTGAAGCCATGCTCTACTCAGTAAACCGGTATAAGGATCGAAAGGTACAGAGACTTCCGATGGAACTTCCCCGAATGTGAGTTTAAATCTTAACGGACCATCGGCAGCCAATCCTGTAGATCTGACAGAAAAACTAAAGTGTCCGGTCATGTGTTCTCCGAAATCAATAATAACTTCTTTTTTTAGCCTGAAAGGTGTATTATATAAGGAGTCGATAGGATTAATGCTCACAGCTTTCCACTTTTGAAATGCATTTTCATCGGGTATAATATCAACTACCTGTAATGGTTTTTTTTCTGTGATTTTAAGTTCAGGTTTGTATTGTTCCGCTTTCTGAAGCCATTGCTTGCGGCTACTTCCGTAATAATTCTGGCTAAAACCAGTTGCTATAGTGAATGCCAGGAATAGGCTTAATGCAATAAATCTTAACATATCAGGATGTATTTATTATTATGGTGATTATGATGGAAATATATGTTTATTTTCTGATAATTCTTCCACTCTTGGCCAATATTATAGAGTCTTCGTTACGACCTCCTGTATATTTTACGTTTATAAATTCCGGATTCGCTACGTTGTCAAACCAGAATGCAGGACGGATTTCTTCGCCTTGGTATTTTAAATCTATATTTTCAAAAGTGATGTTGCGTACATTATTGATAAACCATCCCCAGCAAGGCAGTGCCCTTGCATCAACTTCCGGCTGTTTTATTTCCATATTTTTCAGAGAAGGATCATTGCTGCCTATATATTCAATGGAAATGTCACGGAATATTACGTTATCGAACATACCACCTCTCCAACTTTCTATAGAAGAAGCATACTTATTTATTCTTGTTGCTTTTACCCGTTCTGTAACAATATTGTTTGCCTCGTTTCCTTCGTTGAGTATGAACATAAAAGGATTGTTTACATCGTCGATTGTTATATCATGGATATGTACGCCTTGCACTTTTCCGGCTGCTTTACCCCAACCTCCGGGCTGTAATAAAATAGCTGAAAGCATATTTGTTCTTCTCAGTTCTTTTGATGTCCGGTGCGGGTATTTTCCGGGACCTTGGAATGTACAATCAGATATGGTTAGGTCTGTAGCAGGCATAATCATACGAATGCCGTTGCAAGAAGTATTTATCTGACAGTCTGTAATAACCATATTTTCCCAGAAACCTCCGGCAATAGCATCGTCTCCGGTTTGGAATTTACAATTCCGGATGATAATATTTTTGCCGCCTCTGATGTGTATTCCATCCCATCCTTCATTCATTTCAAGATTATGGAAAACGGCATTTTGTATCTCGTATGCCATAAGTGCGTAATTAGCTGCACAATTTACGGTTATGCCATTGATTGAAAAGTTTTTCGATTCGCCTATAATAATGGTATGTGGTCCCCGCATATTCTCTTCTCCATTGGGATCAAATACATGGCTGCCGTCAATTATCCCGTTACCTTCTATTGAAAAGTTACTGATTCCGGCTGCCATTACCAGTGTTTTATTCCAATTGGCATCCTTGGAACTATTCGCATTGTCACTGCCTTCTCCACTATCATATAGACTTAGGTCTTTAGATGGAATGTAAGATTGATATTCGCTTACAATATCAGTGCCTTTCAATGTAGCTGCTTCATCCAGATGCAGTGAAATATTACTTTTCAGGCAGATAGTTCCGCTTATGTATATCCCTTTAGGTATCAATACTGTACCTCCTCCGTTATTGAAACAATCTTCAATTGCAGCATTAATGGCTTTTGTATTGATAGTTTTTCCGTCTCCTTTTGCTCCATATTTACGAATATCATATACTTTTTTCTGAGCACTTACAGTATAAGAACATAGAATTGATACTAAAAGTAAGAGGATGTAGATTTTCTGAATTTTGTTTGTTTTCATGTTTTATATGATTGGAAATATTTCAAATTGGGCCCGAATCGAATTAAAAATTAACAATGAAAAATTATATGGCGTAAATTATTTGTTATTAGGCGTAAGCCCCATTGTTAATTTTTCATTTTTCATTTGGTTCAAATCATTCCCTTATGGAATTAAGCCTAATGCTTGAATATAACTTTTATTTACCATGCAGTTTTTGAACTTACAGTTTTCCAGGTAATCTGTCAGCGCTTTACGTGCTGTTGCCTGATCGGGACGGGCTTCCCGGATTTCGGTATAAGAGCCATGAGGCGTGCCGACAAATTTTGTCACAATATCCCAGTTTTCCGGTTCTTTGATATTCACAAAAGCGGTATTATCCATTATCTTATATGGCCAGAAAGTCCATCCGATATTGTTTTCTTTCATGACTTTGCATAAGGAAGATATCCATTCGTTGGTGTTGTGGCCGGTTTCTCCCATGTACATCGGCCGGTTTACACTGTCCCTGAAGGCGATATATTCATGAATGGTTTCTGCCGTAGGTTCTGAGCCGTAGAGATGGCAGGTGTACATTACATTATCGTCGAATGATGCATCTGTAGAAAATATCCCGAAAAATTTGGTGTTCCATTGTGCGCCACCCAACATAATGATATGGTTTTTGTCAACAGTCCGTATGGCTGTTACCGCACGTTTGTACAATGGTTCGAGTTTCGTGTTCAATTCATCCATGTTAGGAAAATGGGGAGGAATAGGTTCATTCAATAGGTCATAACCCAATATGATTGGTTCATCTTTGTAACGATTGGCTATTTTAGTCCAGATATCCAGGAATTTCTGCTGGAAAACTTCACTTTCATATAACCACGGATAACCATAACTATCGTCAATATTGTCGCCGGTTTGTCCACCGGGAGCATCGTGCATGTCGAGTATTATGGATATTTTTGCTTCTTTACACCACGAAACCAATGAATCTATGCGTTCAAATCCATCTTGTGCCACAGTCAATCCCATATAATCTTCATCTGTAAATAACTTATAATGGAAAGGCAGCCGGAGTGTGTTACAACCGGTTGATTTCAGGTATAATATATCTTCCTTAGTAACATAAACGTCTTTGAATGTTTTCCAGAATTCGGACATGAAATCCGGTCCGACCATTTCACACATGGCCTGGTTCATCCTGCCGGCAGAATTTATTTTTGTCCCGAACTTGAACATATATCCTTCAGGATTAAGCCAATTACCAAGGTTTGTTCCTTTGATAAAGAATTTTTCCCCGTTTGGAGCAATGATATCATACCCACTGACCCGGAAGAATGTTTTTTCCGGCGCCTGTTGTTTTTGATTACAGCTTACTAGCAGTAAGGAAAAGATTGTGAGTATTAAGCCTGTGTTTCTCATAAGTTTATTTATTGTTATATGCTTTTATTTAGTTTTCCTACCGTTTTTAATAAGATATCTTTGTTTACCCGGTCTTCTGATTGCATGATTAGTAAGAACCATTTTTGTTTATACAGGATAGTTTGCCCGGGTTGCAGTTCCACATACTTTCCATGATTTTCCAGTTCAAGATATTTCCCTTCCGGGGCAACAAAAATTTCGACTTCACCCTGACCTGATGGTATATCTTGTGGTAAAATATCAGGAAAACATTTCACAAAGAGCAGGTTTTTGTAATAGTGAGCCATCCATCCGTCTTTTGCAGTATTAAAAAGTTTTTGTGCCGGCATGCTTCTTTTTTGTGCAAAAGGATACCATAAAATATCATCTTCTATGTAAGCATCCTGAATATGTGATTTATTTATTTTTTTATTTTCTTCTCCCACCGGGAAAAAAGTTAATCCGCCATATACTCTCGAAACATCCCAGGGGGCGAGTTTCCGTATGTGTTCCGATGTGTTTTCTATTTTATAATTAATGTATATGGCAGTATCGGGTTCCGAGATGGAAAATTCTTTTGTTATTCGGATATTATTTTCATCAGTTTGGCTTACCATGAGAAGTCTGTTTTCTTCTACGGATGCTTTATATGGTAATTTGTCCACAGTTGGATAGACAGGCCAATAGTTAGCTTGGGGAGAAAGCCAGAAAGTAGCACCATAATAAACAGGATTTACCGTATCTGATGTTAACAATTCAACATCTCCTTTTCGGAAAGAAATGATGCGGCCTCCGGCTTCGGATGATACACTGAATGATAAATCTCCTGACGATAAAGTGTAAACATTGCCATTACAGCTTATAGTCCGGCTATAACCATTTGTTGATATAATCAGCATAAAAGTCCATAAAGCGGCAACATATTTGATATTATTCGCCTTCATCGCTTCTGTTTGGTATCGTAGGTGCGAATTTACAGGCAGAAGGTGTTTCGCCCATCTCAAACTCAAGTCTTCCACCTTTTACTATCTCCTGATGTGTAATATATAAGTTGTTATAGTTCTTGCCATTAAGTTTTATTGATTGAATATAGATATTCTTATTGTTCAGATTATGTGCCTCTACAGTAAATGTTTTATCCCCAATTTTCAAATCAACTTTATCCAGCATAGGTTTTCCGAAAACATATACTCCACCTGCAGGATTCACCGGATAGAAGCCCATTGCACTGAATACATACCAGGCTGACATTTGTCCGCAATCTTCATTTCCACAAAGTCCGTCCGGCAGATCGGTGTATAAAGTCGACATTATTTCGTGTAATTTCTCCTGAGCTTTATGAGACTGCCCAGTGTAGTTATATAAATAAGCAACATGATGGCTGGGTTCGTTTCCGTGGGCATATTGCCCTATCAATCCTGTTATATCTATAGGTACATCATGACCGGACATTTCCTTTGGCATTGTAAACAGGGTATCTAACATTGCTGCAAGAGCATCCTTACTGCCATATAATTCGATTAATCCTTCCACATCATGTGGAGCGAAGAATGAATACTGCCAGGAGTTCCCTTCCACCCAGTCACATTCGCCGTATGAAGAATAGAACGGATCGAATGGACGGCGGAATTTTCCTTCAGATGAAAAACCGTTCATTAACCTGTATTCTTTATCGAAATAAGTTTTATAAGATTCCGCGCGTTTCATGAAATAAGTATAGTCATCTTCTTTTCCCAGATTTTTTGCCATTTGAGCAATGCACCAATCATCGAAACAATATTCCAATGCAGTAGATACTGATTTATTGTACTTATCGTAAGGAATATATCCGTATTGTTTTAGTTCTTTCACACCAAAATCATCTTGCATGGCCGATGTTTTCATTGCATTGTATGCCTTTTCTACATCATAATCTCTGATTCCTTTGAAATTGGCATCAACAATTACGGGGATAGAGTGATATCCTATCATACAGTTTGTTTCACTCGACCATAATGACCATACAGGTAATAAACCATACTCATCATATTGTGCCAGCATGGAATTGATAATGTCATTTGTTTTGTTTGGTGCGATAAGCGTTAGCAATGGGTTTTCAGCGCGGAAAGTATCCCACAAAGACATGACTGTATAATTGGTGAAATTTTTTGCAGTATGTATTTTTTTATCAGCTCCCAGATATTCACCATTTACATCATTATAAAGATATGGAGCCAGGAGTGAATGATATAGCGCTGTATAAAATGTGGTTTTTGTCTTTTCCGGGGCTTCTACCTTTATTTTCGACAATTCATTTTTCCAGGCTGTTTGTGTTTTATTCAATACTGCGCTAAAATCCCAATCCGGAATTTCTTGTGTCAGGTTTTCAAGGGCGTTATCCACACTAACTGCCGATATACCTACTTTTACATAAATAGTTTCGTCTTTCGTTGTTTTGTAACTGACAACAGCTTTCACATTTTTTCCTGTAATGGTTTTACCTGTTTCCGGATACATCGATTTACCATCTTCATAAAGTAATGGCTCACCGGGTTTGGAAAAGCTGATAGCGAAATAGATTTGTTGGTTGCTCCAATATTTTTCTCCCGGTTCTCCCCAACCTTTTGTATTCCTATATCCGGTAATTGTACTATCATTAACCAGTTTTAAGGATGTAGAAATAATAGAATCAGTAGCGAAATGATGTGATAAATCTAAAATTATATGAGAGTTGCCACTTTCAGGAAATGTGTATTTATGAAAACCACAACGAGGTGATACTGTCAGTTCAGCCATTATATTATAATCCTTCAGATTAACCTTATAATATCCGGGAGAAGCCCATTCTTCATCATGTAAGAAATGCGAACGGTAACCAGCATCAGGATTTTCTTTTGTTCCCGGTTGCAATTTAATTTCACCGACAGTTGGCATCAACATTACATCCATCAGATCGGAACGTCCAGTGCCGGACAAGTGTGTATGTGAGAAGCCTATAATAGAATTATCGGAATAATGATAACCCGAACACCAGTCCCATCCTTCTAATCCTGTATCGGGACTCAGTTGAACCATTCCAAAAGGAAATGCCGCTCCGGGAAATGTATGTCCATGTCCGGAAGTGCCGATAAAAGGATTGACATAACTCAAGATGTTATTATGGGTTGCGCCTTTATTTTTATCTTTAGAAGGACTGCAACTTATTGCAAAGATGACTGCAAATAAAATTAAAGCATATTTTTTCATACTGTTGTGATATTTTATTATTCAGGATAGTAGGTTGGCACTTTGTTTCCATCCATATCTACTCCTCCATTGATAGTTATACTTCTTCTGAATTGCTTTTCTTTTACCGGAACAAAGTTCAACCAACTTTTGGGGTCGGTAGTTACGGGATTTGATAATTCACTTTCACCATTTCCATTAATTGCAGTAACTGCATATTCATAAATATCGATTCCGGTATTGGTATCTGTAAATAGATTCCCGTCTCCTTTATAAATTAATTTAAATGGACTGTTTCCGCTTCTTTTATATAGTCTATATTCATTACAACCCAATACTTTTCCCCAATTGAGGATATAAAGATTATTTTCTTTTTCCAATTTTAACCCGTCTGGAAAATTTGGTTTTTCAGCAGTAAAATATACTGGGTATATAACCGATGGATTACTGGTGTTTTCTTTGTTCAATGCATAAACACGAACATATCCTTTCTTTTCATTTCTTGTTGGTTTTATTGTGATGGAATTTTCCTTTTGTTCTTTATATATTTCCCATGTTTTACCTTGATTTATACTGTATTCATAACGATATTTTTGCACTCCCGGAACCGGATTTACAGAAAACCTGACCTGCCCTTTTACATTTGATGTATATACCACCTGAGGCTGAACCAAATCCGGCAGTCCCGAAGTCAAATTCCAAAGATGTTTGCCTTTCGGAAAATGAACGGTTATCCGGTTATTTTCTACAGTGTTATTTTGCTTGACTCCATTTATGTAGAAAGTGATTGAAGCCGGTTTGGATGTCCATGAGAAAGTAACTTCCGTATCTTGCATCGAATAAAATTCACCCTTGATATTTTCTTTGCTGATAAATATGGCGCTAAGTCCTGCATCTGCGTTTTGTGGTTTTATTTCAAATTCATTATTGCCTATTTTGGTGCCGTGGAAAATTGCCATTTCCTGATGTTTCGGATTATTCCGTATAAAACCAGAGGTGCCTGAAAATACAATGTCGTTTTCAACTATATTCACAGGATTATCATTCCTGAATATATAATCTTCATTCCCTTCGGGAGAAGTTATGATACAACCATAAGGAGTAGCTTTATTCTTAAATCCTTTTTTATGAGAAACAAAGGTCAGGAAATTGCCTGTACCATCAAACCAAATCCCTTTTGTCCTGATAGCTGTATGGCTTATGACATCGGGCTTCGTATCCCAAAATGTATATCCCGGTCCTCCGCCTTTAATGTTTTGCAATTCAGGAAAATCGTCCTGGGAATGAGTAAACCAGCTAAAACGGCTTGCCATATTTTGATTGTAAACATCATCATAAATAAGGAAATAATCACTGCCGACCAGCATGATGCTACGGCTTTGATATTCAGGCCAAGAATACTTGCTTTCTTTAGATGCTGTTATTTCGGCAAATTGTCCGAGACCTAAATTGTACATCGGACGTGATAGATCATTCCTGCCAATTGCCTTGAAACGCCCGTCTTTGAAAACTCCGAATCCGGTTGATAAATCTGTATCCTGTAAACGGCGATCGCCTATATCTTCCTTATCATTGTTGCTGTACGATTTGCCATTTGCATAAAAGTATATGGTTCCACAGCCTCCTTCGCCAACGATACCCCAACGATAATTAGGCCCGTTGTCTATTTGCCCGAGATGAATGGATAATTCTTCATCTGTGCCAACCGCCGTGCGTAAAATAATCCCGTATCCGGTTATCTTGGCGCTTTCCAGCATGGGAGGAGTGCCTGTGTCCTTTGTTTCAAGTGGATACATAATGCGGAAAGAGTTGGATTCCCGGCTGTAAAATTCTGAATCTTCGTTTTCGGGACGGGAAACATAACGTATGTTTTCAGATAATAAAGGATCGTAGTTTTCCAAGTCTTTCCCAAATCGCCAAAAACCGCTTGGTGACCGTCGCCTTACAGCGTGTGCGCCTTGTGGTGGAAACACCCTGGACGGGCCCATTTCGGGAGTTGAAATACCCCAGTAGAGCATACCATCCAGTTTTCCTTGTTCATTTTTGTAGAAATCCAACGATTCTCCATTGAAAGGGGCAGATAAAGAATTTAATATGACTGCACCCTCCATTGCCATGTTTTCGCTTGCCATCCGGTTTTTGCCATCCAGATAATATTGCATAAGGTAATTGGCACGTATGGAAGGTCGCAGGTTTGCCCAGAAGTATGTGCCGATATTTTCCGTCCATCTTCCTCCCATCGCGTCCCAGGTTTTTACATTCGGACGCACATGGTATTGAGTATTCAGTTCAAGATATTTCTCGAACAGGTCTGCCCACTCCATGGCCTTTGGGTGCTTGGGGAATAAGAATGACGCAAATGCCGGAACGGATTTCACATCGCTAAGGAAATTCGGATGTCCACTCAACATGTGTTTCATCGGCATGTACTCTTCGCCGGCTGCAATGTAAGCGTGGACAAGAAATATGGCAGTCATGCGTTCTCTTTGATCTTTGGTCATTTGTGGCATGAGGGCATTCATCATACACACATATTCTTCATAAAATAAACGTGACGAAGTAGGCCCGTAACCACTGTTCTGGCAAGTACCACTCATGGCTAATTCGTTAGAAAAATGTCCATAAAAGAATCTCTGTTCGAATTCTTTAACCGTCATTTTCTTATTGTTCTCAAAAATGATTTCCGGAGTTGGTAACGAATCAGAATATACCAGACACCAGTCTTTTACCCTGTTCAGGTCTAATGTACTGTGCCTGTTTTGTAAAAATGAGTTGTATGATTGTTGCCCCATTGTCACTTTATAAGATGTTCCATCCGGATTTGATACAGGTTGTGTAAGCTTTTCCAAAGCGTTCATATGGTCTATGTCTTTTTGGTGTGGATAGAAGCTTATTGCTGATGTTCGTGTGCCGTTTATCAGAGGATAAGACCATCTCAAAAGAGAATCTTTATAATAGAATTTAATGCTTAATTCTTGTGTGTCTATCCATATAGGATATTTATAACTGTTCCATCCTTCAAGATCTTTTACAAATACTCCTATGGACTGATTGCTTTTTTCATCCCAGAATACGGATGATGTAACATTGTTTTCGGCAGGCCAGTTTCCGAAGATGCCTACTTCATAAGGTATTTTACCATCATCGGAAGTCGATTTTATTATTCCATGATGGGAATTTAACATTGTAAGATCGATTTTCTCCCAGTCATATCTTTCGAATCCACGTGCATCCGCTTTCGGATTTCCATAAGGATGATTTGGAGCTTGCCGGTGGGTTGGGTAAAAGTTATTCCATTCTATATCTAACGAACATTTATCTTTGTCGGAAAAACCCTTCATTTCTTCTTTTATTTCTACGAAGTCATAATCTTGCACACACGTTACAAAAACTTTATATTCTTCGCCCGAAAAAAATGTATAATGAAGTTCAAATGCTGCAAACAACGGACCCGAAGAAATCAACTTGGTTTCCAGTTTTATGGTTCCCTTTTGATTAATATTGAAGTGGGATTTACCAATCTTTTTTTCATTGTCCTTAGATATTCCGGAAACAGGGCCAGCAATATTTTCTCCTGTTTGTGAGGCGGGAATCAATACAGAAAATTTGTTGGTAGTGACTTTATAATAGTTTTCTTCTTTATCAACAGTTATGTCATTACTCTTTGCGACATTTCCCTCTTGTAGCAAAAAAATATATTTTTTACCCGATGGTAAGTCAGTCATGATATTTAACGAAGCTTTTTTTCCTCCGGTTTTGAGAGATTCAATGCCTGATATCTGAAAAGGAATTTGGCTATTGGTTTCCTTATTTATTAAGGACAATTCTGTTTCCTGAATATTGTCATCAAACATAATTTCATAGGATAATAATGTTTTTGGCCACCAATACAAAGGATGCCGGATATGGTCTTCAACTACAATTGTAGCTTTTCCATCTTTAAACAAGATAGTATTGCTGCCGGTAATGTTGGATGATAAAAAAAGTGATAGAAAGAAAGTGATGGAAAAAAAGTGTTTCATCGTATTTTATTTATGACTATTCAATATTATTTCTAAGAGTAAAAAGGATTCTATTACAAATTTACATGCTAAATGGTTTCCATAACAAACAAAAGTAAAAACAAAACGTGAACAAAATAGAAATAAAACACAAACAAACAGTCGTATGTGTTTGGTATTTAGTGTATTATCCTGATTTTTGTGATTAGGCTTATATTTTCAGATTAAGAAAAATATTCTATACATTTGCAAAACAAAGCTAACTACCTACATATCGTAGCTTTCTGTTTCCCTCGTTACGTCAAAAATAACTACAAATAATATATCATGAATAAGTTTTTTTTAGTGAAGATAATATTGGGTGCTTTTTTGGTGCTTTTAGTTAATAATGTATATGCACAACAATCAACATTATCAAATCCCGAATCTATTGTAATTTCGGGTAATGCAAGATTTAGTGTATTGACATCAGGTACAATCCGTATAGAATGGGATAGCCAGTCTCTTTTCAATGATAATGCTTCTTTCATTTTTACAAACAGGAATCTACCTGTTCCTCATTATACGCGAAAGGAAAAAAGCGGATGGCTTACTATCACTACAGACAAATTGGAATTGAGATATAAAATTAATTCCGGAAAGTTTACGAATAAAAACCTGCAGGTTAAATATTTGGATAAAACTGATGCGTTTACCTGGTATCCGGGAATGAAACAGCAAAACAATTTGAAAGGAACTTCTCGCACACTCGATGCGCACGACGGCGATATTCATGTGCATTCTCCCGAAGGCAAAAATAAACTGGAACTGGAAGATGGATTGCTATCGACTGATGGCTGGACTTTTATAGATGATTCGAAATCATTGTTGTTTGATAACAGCGATTGGCCTTGGGTGGAAGAACGTTCTCAAAGCAACAGTCAGGACTGGTATTTTTTTGCTTATGGCAGGAATTATAAATCTGTTTTGTATGATTATAGCCTTATTGCAGGTAAAGTGCCGCTTCCGCCCCGGTATGCTTTTGGCTACTGGTGGTCGCGTTTCTGGAGTTATTCCGACAATGAATTGCGGGGATTGGTGAATAATTTTGAAAAATATAATATTCCGTTGGATGTATTGGTTTTGGATATGAACTGGCATTATACAGATAGCCTGTACATTGCTCCTAAAGATGAATTTGGAGAGAGGGCACATTGGACAGGTTGGACATGGAATAGGCGTTTGTTTCCCAATCCAGATAAATTTTTATCTTGGGTGAAGAGTAAAAATTTACATATAACCCTTAATCTTCATCCGGCATCCGGTATTGCATTTTATGAAGAACCATACCTGGAGTTTGCAAAAAAGATGGGATTTAATTTATCTTCGAAAAGAAATATACCTTATGAAGGCTCGAATAAGAAATTTATGAAAAACTTGTTTGATGTAGTGTTACGTCCCATGGAAAAACAAGGTGTAGATTTTTGGTGGCTTGACTGGCAACAATGGATTTATGACAAAAAAATCGAAACATTAAATAATACATGGTGGCTTAATTATGTGTTTTTCTCTGATATGGAACGGAATTCACAACAACGTCCGATGCTATATCATCGTTGGGGTGGGTTAGGCAATCACCGTTATCAAATTGGATTCTCAGGAGATGCTATTATTTCATGGAAATCGCTTGCTTACCAGCCATATTTCACAAATTGTGCTTCCAATGTCCTGTATGGTTATTGGAGCCATGATATAGGAGGACATACATTTAAAGAAGGAGATGAAAATTATTTAGAGCCGGAACTCTTTACCCGTTGGATGCAATATGGAACCTTAAGTCCGATTTTTAGAACACATTCAACCAAAAATTCTGTTCTGAACAAAGAATTGTGGAACTTTTGCGGAGAATATTTTGATGCATTGCTGGCGGCAATTAATCTCAGATATCAACTGGCTCCTTATATTTATACGATGGCCAGAAAGACTCATGATGAGGGTGTATCCCTGTGCCGTCCGATGTATTATGACTATCCCCGGAATGAGAAATCTTATGAGTATAAAACTCAATATATGTTTGGTGATGATATTTTAGTGGCTCCTATTGGCGAACCAATGAAGGATGGTAAATCTACTGTCAAGGTTTGGTTGCCGGAAGGAGACAATTGGTTTGAATGGAATACCGGAACCATGCTTTCCGGAGGACAGGAAATAAACCGTGAATTTGCGATAGAAGAATATCCCATTTATATCAAAGTTGGCGCTATCCTTCCGATGTATGTCAATGCTAAAAACTTATCCAAAGAACCGGAATCCATGATGTTAGGTGTCTTTGCTCAATCAAATGATGACTGTTTTATTTATGAAGATGCGGGCAATAGTAAAGATTATGACAAATCTTATTCCAAGACGCGGGTTAGCTCAAGTTATAAAAATAGAAAACAGGTTGTTACAATTCATCCCCGTACAGGAAGATATACCGGTATGCCGGATAATAAGCAATACACAATTAAACTTTATGGAGTTGAGATGCCGGAAAAAGTTTCTATCAATGGGTCAGAAATTACTTATTCAAATAATTGTGAAGAAAATACTTGGACGTATGTAGGAAGCGATTTATCTGTTGAAATTTATTTGCCTGAAACAAATTGCAGTAGTCAGCAGCAAATAGAAATTTCTTATAACCGGAATAAAGAAATGGATGTAAACAAAGGTTATGTCAGGCAATTCAGGGAATTGACAAAACTTGTAACAAAGATGAAATACAAAAATGCCAGATGGGAAATTTCAGATGTTATAGGCGCTTGTGAGTCTACAAATTTAAAAATACAATACGAGCCGGAGAAGTTTTATGAGCATTTGATTTATTTCGAAGATAATTATAATAAAGCCAATACAGAACTCAATATTTTTTTGAAAGAATAATATATCAGCCATATAAATAGCTTAGTTATCAGTAGAATTTGCAGGTTGGGTAGATTAAAATGTAAAAGCAATTTGTTTGTAAACTTGAAAGTTATTACCTTCGATAAAAATTTAATTACCTAATGCAATGAGTAAGGCAACAGGGCAGAATTACATCAAAGAAATTATAGAGGAATACAATGTCCTCTTAAAGTCATGGGGACACTCTGACACATGGACTCGCGACCAATTTAAAACATTGGAAAGCATGATTCTTGAAGTCACTAAGATAGATATAAATGCCAATACGTTAAAGCGCTTTTTTCAACAACATACAGGAAATCCTCAGTTAGCAACAAAAGAAGCGCTTTGTCTTTTTCTTGGGTATAAGGGGTATACAGACTTTGTAATGAAAAAAACAAAGAAAGATCCCAATAGAGTATTTCCGGAAGAAAATAAAAATGAAGACAATGAGGAGGCTGGTGAAGCCCAAACTCAAACTCCGGTAAAGGAAACAAAAATAGAACGGTATGCGAAAATCAGACGGACAAATAAACGTTATTTCTATTTAATTATATCTTTTTTAGTCATTGTTGCCGCATATTTGCTTTATACATTTCAATTGAAAGACTTCTACATCAACTATCTTATCTCAAAGGTTGAGTTTTCCGCATCACAGACGAGAGGACAGTGTCCTTTAACTGTAACATTTTCGTATGACATACCTTCATTTATCTTTGATGACATAACAATTGAGTATGTAGAAGCAAATGGCGATGTATTAGAAAAAAAATTGAATAAAAATACAAATACGGTCAATGCAACGTATATTTATGAAGGAGAAGCATTTTGTTATTTAAAATATAAAGGCCTGGAAATAAGAAAAATACAATTAGAAAGCCGTAAATCCGGATGGTCTGTTTCTGTAAAGGAAGAGCGGAAAGGTATTTTTAAGACTTTTCCCATAGGCATGGCTTTCAATGAACATGGATATGTAAGTATCCCTTTTGACAGTATTCCGCTACATGGGCAATCTAACCATTTGTTTGTCAGTTATATATATTATCAGAAAGATTTGGTTGATTGCGATAATTTTATTTTTGAGGCGAAACTGCGTAATTCACCGGAAGAGTATGCAATTCCTTGTGCTGATATAATGATGTATATGAATTCCGATAAAGGTGTACATGGTTTTGCTATGAATGAGAATTGTTATGCATATATAAAGTTTATTAGTGGTGAAACCGAGATCAAGGGAGATCAGCATAGTTTGAAACAATTCAATTTCAATCCCGCACAATGGCATGTAATGACAATAAAAGTGATAGACAAAAAAACAACGTTCTATGTAGATGGGGAGCAGGTTCTTTATATGAATTACGAAAAATCTCTCGGATTTGCTAATGAGATGATTTTACGTTTCAAGGGATGTGGAGCCGTCGACTATGTGAAAGTATCTAAACCTGGTGGCGAATTGGTATATGAAGAAAACTTCAACGAGGGAGCAAAGTTCCTGCCTTTAGTAACCCAGCGTCATTGCCTTTAGTAACCCAGGATGTCTACCTTTAGTAAGGCGGCACCTTTGGGTTACTAAAGGCAGTGACTTTGCTCCCTTATCAATTGGACACTTCTATCTCCAAGTTACAACTTTGCCTCTTGCTTTCGTTTTATTTCTTAACAGGATAAATGCAATAGGAGAAAGACATAGGTTTAGCCAAAAGAACATACTTTTCCAAAGGAGGAGGCCCGCAACTCCGGTTTCCGATGGGGTAGGTCTTGTAATCAATATTCCAAGTAATATTATCTGTATATTTCAATTGACTTTCATTCTCAGCTTCCGACAGATTTTCGAGTAAATAATGCATAACACTTGATTCAATATAAGGCATGCCTTCCGCGATAAGTCCTGTTCCATCGTTTCCTGATAATGATACCCATGAACACCGGTACTTATTTCCGTTTTCCTGAGGGTAAGCATGGTGTGTAAACTGTTCATCCACACTTCCGGAGAATATACCTAAACGTTCGCCCGAATGTCTGTCGTTATATGAATCTAAAGGTCCGTATCCATACCAGGAAAAGTTCTCATTACCTGCTTTTACGGTCATCGTATATCCTACACGGGGGAAGCTTACAATATCTCCATAAGGAGTCAATTCCGTATCAATCTGCACTTTGCCGGATGGATGGATTGTATATTTTGTTGTATAATCAATATAAGCTTTATTCCCATTTTTCTGAGCACGATAGCTGGAAGTAATAAGAACAGAACCGTCTTTATTTTCAGTTTCCTTAAAAGACTTCAATTGATGTTGGAGGCTATCCAGACCGGCTTCTACCCATTGGCGGGAAATTTCGTTTGCTTCAGGTTTATAGCCACCATCGTTATGTGTTGGGGCACGCCATAAATTGAGCTGGGGTCCTTTTTCCAGAAATTCTTTTCCTGCAACTACCCAACTCTTAATCAATCCCGTTTTTTTGTCAAAAGTAAGATCCAGAACCTCATTGTGGATTCTTATCTCGTTTCCTTTTTTCTCAACATTTAATTTGCTGTTTCTTTCAGGAATATTTACATTAGGTTGAACCTGTGCTTCTTGTAAAATGAATTGTTCCCATGCGATTTCGAATCCTTTGGATGCCCATAGAGTGTTTTCTTTCAAAAACGCATTCACTTCCAATATGACCTCTCCTTTCAAGTCAGAGTAGTTCGCATCAATCCTGGCCTTGGATGTAGAACCCGGAAGAGCGTCAATGCCATTCAATATTCCTTCTTTTACAGTTTTGCCATCATTCATCAGTTTCCATGAAAAGTCGAAAGAAGAAAGAGGCAGGTAGTTATATTCATTCTTTATGAGTAATTCATTGTTTGCATACTCAAAATTGATTTGCTGATATATTTTCTTACACTCATACAAGGCAGGTTTTGCTTTCCTGTCGGGAAATACCAAACCGTTTGTGCCATTCATGGAAGAAAAATACGCTTTGCCAGATGCTTTGTCTTTTTGCATTATGCTTTGATCTACCCAATCCCAGATATATCCGCCTATCAGACGGGGATATTTCTTTATTGCATTCCAATATTCCTTATGATTGCCTAAAGCGTTTCCTTTGGCGTGTGCATATTCGCAAATCAGTACCGGACGTGTTTCGTCTTTTTCCGTTGCTAATTTAATAATGCCCTCTACCGAAGGATACATTGTGCTTACCACATCCACCGCATAAGGTTCATGAGGATTTGCAGGCGGGCGATTTGTTTTCATAAAGTCAAGGCCGTAACCATATTGTCTTGAGCCCCCATTATGCAAATAGGCTTCAAAATGTATCAGGCGGGTAGGATCGTAATCTTTTATCCATGCGGCACGTGCCGCATTATTATAGCCTACGCCCGATTCGTTACCTAACGACCAAAAAATGATGGACGGATGATTTATGTCCCTTTTTACCATGCCGGAAACACGTTCCAACTGGGCGAAAAGCCAAAGCTCATTGTTCGACAATTCGGCGTCGGCACCGCATGTTTCTACATTTGCTTCATCCATTACGTATATTCCATATTCATCGCATAAGTCATAAAATGCAGGGTCGTTAGGATAATGTGAAGTTCTTACGGAATTGAAACCATTTTGCTTTAATAGTTTCACATCTTGCACCATTCTTTCGTATGGAACGGTTTTTCCTTGCCATGCGTCATGTTCGTGCCTGTTTACTCCATATACATATTCCCGTTTCCCGTTTACAAACAGTTCTCCGTTTTTGGTCTCTACCTTACGGAAACCGATATGGGAGCTTCTTGATTCTATTACATTTTCTTTACCGTCTTTCAATGTCAGGACAACAGTATATAGGTTCGGAGTTTCGGATGACCATAATAACGGAGCTTTGACATCAGCTTCCAGATATTTAGCTAACCAGTAATTCTTCTGATATTTTTCATCCATAATTGTTTTAGCTGGCATAGATAAATCTATTCCAAGAGCAGGAGCTCCATCCTTGGTATACAATTTGGCTTCAAGTATCCAGTTTGATGTGTCGATCGTCTTTTTACCGGAAATAAATGGACGTATGCGTAGTTTGGCATCTTTACAATCTTTGTCCAGTTCTGTAATCACAACGAAATCCTGAATGGAGACAGCCGGACGGGATTCTATATAAACATCCCTGCATATTCCATGAAAACGCCATTGATCCTGGTCTTCAAGATAAGAACCATCGCTCCATCTCAAAACCTGAACAGCCAGTTGGTTTTCTCCTTTCTTCAGGTAAGATGTAATATTAAATACAGCAGGCAAAGTGCCGCCGTCTTCATTATAACCTATCTTTTCCCCATTCACATATAAGTAGAAAGCTCCTCTTACTCCTGCAAAATGAATCAGAACATTCTGTCCATCCCAAGAAGAGGAAACTTCAAACGTTTTTCTGTATAAGGCAATGTGATTGTCTTTACGGTGAACAAAAGGTGGATTAATGGGGCGGAAGTCATAACCTTGCCCGCAATAGACCTGTTCTCCGTATCCATGCATTTCCCAGGTAGAAGGAACTGGTATATTATCCCATGATGATTCGTTTATTCCGGCTTTCATAAAATCGGAAGGTAAATTTCCCCAATCTGTTATAAACTTGAACTTCCATAGCCCATTCAATGATTTGTAACGGGAAGACGTTGAACGCTCAACTTGTAACGCTTCTTTCTCTGTAGGAAAAGAAATCGATGTGGCAGCATACGGTTCCCTGTTAAAGCTGTTTATTAATGGATTTTCAAATTCACTTTGTCCGAATCCAATAGACGGAGTATCGTAACTTGGACTCCCGTTTGTGGGAAGAGGAAGCAGCTCTTCCTGAGAAAATCCATAGACAACCGAGTATAAAAAGAATGTTATTATTAATTGCTTTTTCATTTTTGTTTCTAAATGTTGTTGGGTTGGATTATTTATTTTTCGACACCAAATTCTACTTCATTGGCCCAATGTTCTTTCCAATCGGGATGAAATGCCCTTGAATTCTTTTTCGAAACGCTTCTTTCCCGGGCTATTTCCATACAGGCGCCACCTGCTGTATCGTTATTGATTCGGGCGGAGAATTTTATTTTATCCCCTTTGTTAATGGCTTTTTTTACGTCGGGTATTTCGCTCCAGGGGATAGCACATTCGTAGTACAAAGTATTTCCTTCACGAACCGTAATCAATTTACCATCCTTCACTGCTCCATCGTATGGCGATTTCGGCTGACGGGGATAAAAATGTTTGCGCGGCATGCCGGGAGCCAGCATTCTCCAGATTTCAAATCCTCCTCCATGTTCGGGTGCTACTGTGTTCAGGGCATATTCATAATCAGTACACTTATATCCGATGTAGCGGGGCATGGTTCCTTTCGGATATGCTTCCATTCCGTCTTCACCGATGGGCAATACATTGAATGCAATCAGGATGTTATCTGTGGATATGCCATTTGTTCCATCTGGAAGAACGGGCCTTTTGCGGTAGGTAAAACGACGTACATGTTCAGGCCATGCCAGTGTGATCAGATCGTCTTGCGAAACAATGTTGCATGTCACATTTTGAGGCAGGGAAGAGTCTGAGCCTACAAGGTAATAGCCTGATTTGCCGTATTTGCCTACCCAGTTTCCGGCGGTGTCAAAATCTTTACCGATAAGAATCACTGAAGCCTCGGTTTTTGCTGTGTTTACTACATTGTCTGACGAATCGAAAAAAATACCTGATAATTTGGTTGTATACCACCAGCCATACGCAGAACAACGTATGCGAACACTACCTGATAAATCCAATGTCAGGTGTGTACCGTTCCAAAGTTTATCTATTTTTGTTGTGAGCAGTTCTTTTCCGCTTTCTTTGTCATAAACAGTTACGGATACTCCGTTTTGATGAACATTGGGGAAATAGAGGGACGTTCGGGTATATCTGTCTTTGGGTAGATCGATATCCATACCTATGGATTGTGTGGTGGATATATTCTCTATATAGTTCATCATGCGCCCTTTCCCGGATGGTAATTGCAATGCTCCCTGATTGGAATCGGCGGCTGTTGAAGTCACTGTTGTCGATTTCATTGCGTAAATTGTCTGCATATATGCAGTGTCGGGATAAAAATATTCATCGTCATCACGGGTCTCGAATCTTATTATTCCTTCGTTGGGTGTATTGTCGGCCACCCTTGCGGCAAAGTAGAAATATTTATCATCATAAGCCATATATGTTTGCGCCAGACCTTCGGCATTCTGGTCAAACTTCTGATATGGATGCCACGCTGCTTCGGTAAGGGAAATACTGGCTTTTGACGAACCCTCTATGGTTTGTGGGATCACGCCTTGCCAATCGTCTAATTTTCCGTCTACAGTTATAGTCTTTTTTGAGATAAAATTCACATGCATGTTTTCCCAATGCGCCGAAAAACCGTCTTTTCCTGCATCGAAACGGACTGGAAAACCCAATGTGTGTTGACCGCTTAAACCAAAACAGGTTTGACCCCTGAAAATTATTTAATTTTGCCCCCCCAAGCATCTTGATAAGTGGGGTCATTTTTATTTTGGAATACCATCCTTAGGCGATACACCATTAT